>DHVZ01000103.1:0-2298 GCA_002412925.1 Anaerolineales bacterium UBA5195
TGCTGGAGCAGATCCAGCCCCTCGCTGACATCCACCGTGTGGGCGTAGCCGTGACGGGTCAGCGATTGGGCGGTGCCATTGAAGGTCATGCAGATGTCCATTGGGGCGTCGCAGTTGCGGTCAACGTGCATCATCTNNCGCTGGCGCGCTCATAATCCAACACATGCAAGGCGTTTTCGTTAGACAAAACCGGTTCGTGAACAAAGACGCGCCCCAGTTGGGTTTCGCCGCGCACGAATAATTCGCGGATGAAATCTTCTTCGACATTGAGATATTGGTAAAACAATTCCCCGAGAACTTTCTGGTCAACATCACCGCGCAGGCGCATCATCGAGAATTCGAAGAATCCGGCCATGGGTGGCGGCAGGGTATAGGTGACTTTGCCTTCGTGCTCGATGTCCACCAATATGGCGCGACTGGCGAGTCCGTCCAGCACCTTGCGCGTTTCGGTTAGATCCATTTTCCAGACCTGGCTGGCTTTTTCGGCTGTAAAAGGCTTGATCGGCAGGAGCGCCACCAGTTCGGCTTCGCGTTCGCTGAACAGGATTTTCAAGATCTTGTAGAGTGTATCCGAAGGCGGCGCACCCTGCGGAAAACGGTTGAGCCGTTCGACCAACTCTGTATAACCGGATTTCAAAGCGATATGCGACATCGTCTTGCCTCACAACTTATTTTTTTAGTATAAGCAGTGTGAAATCGTGAACAAAGTGGCAAATGTCATCTCTTCATTTGAAAAAATACAGCAAGCGCAAGATAAAAATCGTCGTGTGGAGAGAATTCCACACGACGATACTGTTTAGCGGGTTTAGCCTGCCAGCAATCCGGGCAGCTTCCCAACCACATCCGGCTGGGGTAGGTGGATGCGCAGGATGCGCCGTCCGCGGGTGGCGAGGGCTTCGTAGTCGCCGAGGGCCTGTCCGCGCTCGAGGGTGCCGAAGGTCAGACCCTGGCCAGGTATATCGAAATCGGACAGCGGGTCGGAGGTGATTTGCAGGAAGACGCCATTATCCGCGCCACCTTTGTGCAACTGGCCGGTCGAGTGCAGGAAGCGCGGCCCAAAGCCGAGGGTGGTCGGCAGGCCGGTCTTCTTCGTAACCGCAGCGCGCAGGGATTGGAGCATCGCGTCCAGTTGCGGGTTGCGCGGCAGGTAAGCGTTGATCGCAACGTAATCGCCGGGTTTAGTGCCGGACAGGAAATCGGTCAGGGTGGCGGAAAAATCAGCAGCTTCGGACGAGACAAAGGTTCCGGCGCTGAGTTTGCCGTTGGCGCGGAATTCGGCGATTTTGCCCTTGGCGATATCCTTGGCGATCTGGACATCCGGCTGGTCGAAGGGATTGACTTCAAGCAGGGCACAGGCCATAGCGGTCGCCACTTCCCAGCGGTAAATCTCTCCGCCCAAATCGTGGGGGTCGGTCAGATCAAAGGTCAAAATGGGATGACCGGCAGCGCGCAGTTCGGCGACAAAAGTATCGAGTCCGCCGTCGAAACGGAGATAGGCAAACAGCCGGTCGGGGCCGTAGGCGGCGGAAGCGGCCTCGTAACGGGGTTCACCGTCCACAACGACAATGCCTTTGCCAAGCTTTCCGCTCGATTCAGCGATCAACTGCTCGAGCCAGGAACCGACCGAAGCCAGTTGCTGGTCGGCCAGGACGGTCAGCTTATCGCGGCCGGCGAGGGTACAGCCGCCCATGGCCGCTCCCAGCACCAGGCCGGGGTTGCGCGCAGCGGGAACATCCGCAGCGCACTGCTTCGACATTTTTTCGGCGCTGGCCAGGAATTTTTCGAGGTCGATGCCCATCAAAGCAGCAGGAACCAGGCCAAAATGGGTCAGAGCCGAATAGCGGCCTCCCACCATCGGGTCGGCATTGAAGACTTTGCGGAAGCCGCGTTCTTTGGCAAGTTTTTCGAGCGAAGTGCCAGGGTCGGTGACGACAATGAAACGCGAACCGGCTTTTGCGCCAAATTTCTGTTCGGAAAGCGACCAGAAATAGTCGAAACCAGCCATGACTTCAGCCGTGCCACCCGATTTTGAAGCGACGATGTATAGTGTGGTTTCCGGGGTGAAACGGGCGGCGGTCGCTGCAACCTGGCCGGGGTCGGTCGAATCGAGAATGGCAAAGTTCAACCCCCCGCTGTGCTTCGACTGCGCTGACGCTCCGCTCAGCACTTGAGGAGTGAAGACAAGCGAGAAGACTTCCGGTCCAAGCGATGAGCCGCCCATGCCGATCAGCAGGACGTTTTGAATTCCTTCGGCGCGGACAGTTTCGGCAAAAGCGTTGATCTCGGGGATCGCGGCGC
>DHVZ01000103.1:2444-2676 GCA_002412925.1 Anaerolineales bacterium UBA5195
CAGCGAAGGATTTAACTCCTTCTTCTTCCAACTCATCTGTCACCGTTTTGAGCGAGATGCCCAGCTTTTCGAGTTCGGCTACCTGGACGCGGCATTCGTCCACGCCCTCAGACAGGGTCAGGGCGGCGGTGCCGTGCTCGCGGAAGGCATCCAGGGTTTGGGGCGGGACGGTGTTGACGGTGGCCGGGCCGATCAGGTTATCCACATAAAGCGTATCGGGATAGGCCGGGTT
>DHVZ01000058.1 GCA_002412925.1 Anaerolineales bacterium UBA5195
AACCGGCCCTGGTCCTGGCCGACGAGCCGACCGGCAGCCTGGATATCGAGACCGGCATCGACGTGCTCGAAGTGATGCACAATCTCAACCGCGAAACCGGCCAGACCATCGTGCTCGTCACGCACAACGCCGCCATCGCCCAAATCGCCGACCGGGTCGTGCATGTCAGCAACGGCGCGGTCCAGCGCGTCGAGACCAATCCCAACCCCATCGCGCCGCGCGCGCTGGCCTGGTGACCCATGCTGACAACCCTGCGCCGTAAAATTCTTGGCGATCTGAAAATGCACCGCGCGCGTTTCCTGGCGGTCTGGGTCGTGGTCGTGATGGGCAGCGCCTTTTATGGCGCGTTTTACCCGGCCGGCCAAAGCGTGCTGGCCTCGGTCTATGGCATGTACGACAAACAGCAATATATGGATTTCCAGGCCCGCTTCGACCCGGCTTCCGATTCGATTGTCGAAAAGATTCGGGATATCGAGGGAGTGACCGCCGTCGAGGGGCGTTTGGTGGTGGATAGCGGCATTCAACTCGACCCCGAGCGAAAATCGCTGACGACCCTGCGCCTGGTTACCGTACCCAATGACGGGCAGCTCACTGTCAACTTCAACGACATCCCCAACGGGCGCGATATACAGTCCAACGATGAAATCCTGCTGCTCAAGCGTTTTGCCGACTATCACGGCCTGCGCCCCGGCGATAAGGTCACGATTTGGATCAACGGTGAAAAGCACAAGTTCACGGTGGCCGGGCTGGCCTTCAACCCGGAATATCTGGTCTCCGGCAGCAGCCGCGAGTCGCCCTTCCCGGCGCCCTCCGCCTTTGGGGTGGCGTGGGTGCGCTACGGGGCGCTGGCGGGCCTGCTCGGGGCCGATGGCCTGGTCAATGACGTGGTCATCAGCCTCGGGGTGAAATCCGCAGACGATTCGAGCGCGCTGCGGGCCAGGGTCAAAGCCGACTTGCAGCAGGCGCTCCATCGCCAGGACAATCTCGAACTCCGTGAACGCGAGGAAACCGCCTCGGGCGGGGTCGTGCAGGCCAATATCAACGGCAACTTTCAGGTCATGGCCCTCTTTTCCGGCCTGTTCCTGCTGGTGACGCTTGTCGTGACCTTCATCCTGCTCGGGCAGTTTGTCGGCTCCGAGCGCCAGCGGATTGGCACCCTGCGCGCCCTGGGCGTTTCGCGTCCCGAGCTGGTTGCCCATTACCTGACCTTTGGCCTGCTGATCGGCATTTCGGGCGGGCTGGTGGGCAGCGTGCTCGGTTATTTTGCCTCGTTTACCACCATGTACCCCTTCGTGGATGCGATCGCGGGCGGTTACCTGCCCGGTTTTGCCAACACCCCGCAGTTTCCCTTCATTTTGCTTGGTTTTGGGCTGGTGGTGGCCGGGACGACGCTGGCCGGGGCCTACCCCGCCTGGACAGAATCGGGCACGCCGCCGGGGATTGCCCTGCGCCCGCCCACGCCGCGCACGCCGAACGCGGTCAGCCGCCTGTCGTTGGGCTTTTTGCCGCTTTTCCTGCGCCAGACCGTGCGCAACATCCTGCGCTCGCCGGGGCGTTCGCTGGCCACTGCCCTGGGTGTGATGATGGGCACGGTCATGGTTTTTGCGGCGGTCGGGCTGGTCGATTCAATGGATTTCAGTTTCAGCGATTATTTTGGTTCGAATCACTATGACCTGCGCCTGATGCTCAGCCAGCCGGTTTCGGCCAACAGCCTCGAGCGGCGGGCCGAGAAGGCGGAAGGCGTCAGCTCGGCCCAGGCGGCGCTGTTTGGCCTGCTGACGGCACAAAGCGCCACGAAAACCTTCGACACCCTGGCTTTTGTGCTCGATGAGAAAGACCCATACATCGCGCTGACCACGCTGGAGGGTGCGCCCGCTTTTTCGAGCGCCGAGGGCGTCTGGATCGGTCACAACCTGGCGCGGGTGCTCCAGACCGGGGTGGGCGACACGCTGACCCTGACGGTCGATGAGCAAACGGAACAGGCCCAAATCCTGGGCATCGTCTCGCAGACCTTTGGCAGTCCGGTTTTTGTGCCGCGCAGCCTGTTCAACAAGTGGATGCCGGGCGATGCCTCCCTCAGCAACGCGGCCCTGGTGCGCGCCGAGCCGGGCCGCATGGCCGATGCCCGCGAAGCCCTGGCAAAAATCCCTGGCGTGATTTCTGTCGAAGATTACCCGGCCTTCGTCCGGGATGTCAACAATTACCTGGCTTTCTGGCGGATCAACTCGTGGGCCTTTGCCATCTTTGGCGCGCTGTTGACCCTGGCGGTCATCTTGAACACGGTCAGTGCCCGTTTGCAGGAGCAGCAGGCCGACCTGGCGATTATGCGCTCGCTGGGCATCACCCGCCGCGAAATCACCACCTCGGTCCTGACCGAGATTCTGATCCTGGCGGGGCTGGGGGTGGCGCTTGGCATCCCGCTCGGGCGCGAAGTCGGCTTCCAAATGGCGCACTCGGTCGATATGGATTTCTACGGGCTGGTGGCGATCTACCAACCGCTCTCCTATCCCCTGGCAATCATTGCCGTGCTGCTGATTGTGCTCCTGGCGACCATCCCCAGCCTGCGCTCGGCCTTCAAAGTCGATTTGGGGCAGGTCAGCAAGGGACAGTCGCTGTAGGTGCTGGTTTGCAAAAGACAAGGCTGACGAACAGGTCAGCCCTGTCTTTTTACTGTAAACTCGTTTCTCTTTACTTTATCTCAATATTCACTGTTGCGGTCATGTTCCACAAGAAGCGGGGATCGGCTTCATCAAGCGTGACTGTGACTTTGTAGGTCATGTCGCCCAGGTATTCCTTGCCAACCGGGTCGATGGCGGTGACTTTCCCGGAGAATTCCTCGCCAGGCAGCGCATCCAGCTTGACGGTGACGCCCTGCCCGAGGGCCACGCGGGCGATGTCGAGTTCAGCCAGGTCCTTGGTCTCAATCGTCCAGGTGGCGGTGTCGGCCAGAAAGGCGACCGCCCGGCCAGGAACGGCGGTTTCGCCAGCCGACAGGTCGAGGCTCAAAAGCGTCCCGCCAAAGGGGGTGCGCAGTTCGTAGAGTTCCATGGCGGCCTCAGCCTTGTCCAGGGCCGTTGCAGCCGCGGCGACCGTCTGCGCTTCGGAGCCGGTCTGCAGGACACGCACATAGTCCAGCGCGGTGTGGTAGCGCTCCCGGGCAATGCTGACCTGCGCGCGCGCCCTCAGGATGTCTTTGGCGCCATCGCTGGTCAGTTCATCGTCATAGTCCTCCTGCGCATCCTTCAGGTTCTCCTTGGCATCGTCGAAAAACTTCTGGGCTTCATCACGCAGATCCTTGTTGATCTTGTTGACCGTCGTCACCCAGCGCGCATCGAGTCCCTTGGACTTCAGGTATTCATCCCGCTGCAACAGGTACACCTGCCGGCGGGTCAACTCATCGATATCCTTGCCTTTCGAGAGCCGGTCGTTCAGGTTTTTCGCCACCCGGTAAGCGGCCTGGGCCTTGGCCAGCTCAGTTTCGACCCGGATGAATTCAGCGCCAGTGGTTTGTACACGGCTGGCCAGCTTTTCCTGCGCCCTGGTCAGAGCCTCCCGGGCTTCATCTGCGGTGTCCTGGGCGGCGCCGATCTGTTCCTGCTGGTCGTAGTACCACAAGGGCAGGCTGAACTCGCCAGGCTGGGTCTTGTACCAATCCTGGGTGCGGTTGGATTTGTCCTCGGACAGCGCGGCGCTGTAGGTCTGGTCGTACTGGGCCTGGGCTGCGGCAAGCTCGGCCTGGACGGTTTTGATGCCGACCAGGCGGGCGAGCACCTCCCCGGCGGCGACTTTGTCTCCAGGCTGGGCGAGCACTTCGGCGACCACCCCGCCCTGGGCAAAGCCCAGCTCCACCGCGGGGGCAGGGAGCAGTTTCCCTTCGGCTGTGACGCTGCCAGAGGATGATTCCGCAGCGGCAACAGGCTCAGCTGCCGGGGTGGGGGTGGCTGTCCCGGCGCAGGCGGTCAGCAGGAGGGCGAGCAAGAGGATGGTGAGGGTCAGTTTTTTCATAGGAGGCTCCAGGTTATTTGGTGATTTGTTGATTTGGCGATCGCCGGGTTAGGCAATATCGAACCGCGAAGGCCGCAAGTGCGCGAAGTTTTTTAGGTTTTCTTGGCGTGCTTGACGGTTCATCGCTCTTATTCGTAGGCAAGTACCTCGGTCACGGTCAACCGCACCGCATTCAGCGCCGGGAACAGGCTGGCGACAATCGAGATGACCAGGACCAGGCCTGCCCAGGCCAGGATTCCGCCGGGGGAATAGGAGGCAGGCATCGGGTAGTCCATGAAGGCCTCGCCAATGGTGCGGGCCAGTAAAACGCTGAGGGGCAGCGACAAGCCAATCGCAATAATCCAGCTCATCATCCCTATCAGCAGCCCTTCGATAATGACGATCTGGAAAACCGCTGCGCTCGAAGCCCCATAGGCGCGCATGACACCGATTTCGCGGGTGCGCTCGATGACGTTCAGGCTCATGGTTCCCATTAGCCCGAGGCCGCCAACGGTGGCGAGCAGGACGGTCATGACCATCAACAGGGCGACGATGATGGCGAAGGCGCCGTCGATTTCCTCGCGCTCCTCGGTGATCAGGAAGTTGGAGAGTACTTTGATGCCAGACCGGTCGTAGCGCTGTTCAACCCGGCTGGTCAGCAGGCGTTGGGCGTCCAGATCGTGCGGGGCGAGGGTCAGAATGATGGCGTTGGCGCGGTTGGGTTCGCGGACGTGGCGAGCATAGGCCGAGTAGTCCATGATGGTGAAGTAGCCGACGGTGGCATTGCCCATCATGTTCATCACGCCGACGATGGTGTAGGTTTGCTCGCGGCCTTCGATCTTGACCGACATGGGGCCACCCAGGCGCAAGGTTGGCTCGTTGGAGAGCAAGCCGGGGGTGACGATGATGGCGTTGGTGTCGCCGGGACGGAGAGCGCGGCCTTCGAGGATGGGCGGTTCGAGCAGTGGCGTCCCGGCGGGCGGGGCCATCAGGTAGAGGTTGTCGCTCTCGGTGCCGTCGAGGCGGACGTAGCGCCCAATGGTGAAGCCCCAGGCTTCGGCCTGCTCCACGCCCGGCACGGCTTTGGCTTCGTTCACCAGCCGCTCGGCAGGCAGGTGGCCGTCCACAATCAGCCAGGCGTCGTAGCGCCAGAAACCGAACATTTCATTGAGTGAAGCGTTGAGTGAACTTTGCAGGTTGACGATGGCCATGAAGACCGCGCCCGCAAAGGTCAGGGTGACGAGCGAGAGTACCAACCGTCCGCGCTTGCGGAAGGGGTTGCGCAAGGCCAGCAGAGTGTCGCGGGTCAACCGGGGGAAGCGGTTCAGGATTTTGTCGAGCAGTGTTGCCCCACCCCAGACCTGATTGATGCCGTACTCACTCAATACTTTCGCCGGGGAGACATTGGTGCCGCTTAAAATGGCGGGTGCGGCGGCGATGAGAGGGACGAGCAATCCTACCCCAATCTGGAGAGGCAATGCCTCGAGCGTAAACTCCACTTTGGGCGGGTTAAAATTAATCAGCTCGGCGACGAAGGCCGCCAGGGCATCGGCGGCGACCACGCTGAGGGGGATGGCAAGCAGGCAGGCCAGCAGCCCCAGGAAGAGCACCATCCCGAAATACAGGCCGATGATCTGCCAGGATTTTGCTCCGATGGCTTTCATGATGCCAATCTGTTTTTCCTGCTGGGCGATCAGCGCCGAGATGACGTTGATCACCAGCAGGGCGCTCAGGAACATCGAGAGCGCCGCCACCAGCCCGAGCAGAATCAGCACCGTGTCGATGATGAAATTGAGCGGGTGCTCGCCGGGCTTGGGTAGGGTTTTCTGGTAAACGGGCAGTCCCTGGCCCTCGACCCGGTCGGCGGCTTTGTCTGTCACAGTGCGGATTTGGGCCGCTTGGCTGACCTTGACGTAGAGTTCGTTGTAGCCTTCGGATTCGCCCATCCAGCGCAGGGTATCCATGCTGATGTAGCCGTAAATCCAGCCTTCGATGACCGGCGGGATGCGGTACAAATCGTGGGCGCGCCCGGTGATGGTCAGGTGAAATTGGCGTCCATCCGGGGTCTTGACCAGGATTTGGTCACCGATTTCAGCGCCAATGTAGGGCAGCGAGGCGCGTTCGAACAGCACCTGGCCCTTTTCAGGCGGCCACAGGCCATCTTGTTTTTGAACGAGGAACAACTGCTGATCGTCGAAATCGTTTAGGGCATACAGGGTCAGGTCGCGCCAGGTTTCACCTTTGCCATCGAGCGAGATGCGCAGCGCCAGGGCGCGGCGGCCTTCGGCGGCCTCTACCCCACGCAGATTGCGCAGGCCATCGACAAAAGCCTCGTCGAGCATGGGCTCGGTCTGGAGAATGGCATCGGCGGGGCGCAGGGCGGCGTACTGGGCGTTGAGCGAGGCGGTCAGGGCCTGCTGCGTGGCGGCAATCATCCCAATCGCAAAGACACCGACCGCGATGGAGAGAATCACCAGGATGGTGCGTGAGCGGTTGTTCCATAAGTCGCGGTAGACTTTGATCCAGCGGGTCATGGGGGAGTCCTTTCTACTAGAAAAGCCGAGGGTCGAGTAGCCGATGATTTCCGGCGTACACTTGCACCTGTGCTGCAAGTGCAGGTGTACGGGCGGAAAAGCACCGCCCTACTCAACCAGCTTTTCCATTCCCATTCACATCATTGACGATACTGCCGTCCGCAATGTGGAGTTGTCTCCCGGCGCGGCGGGCCAGATCGGGATCGTGGGTGACCATCAGGATGGTTTTGCCCAGGCTGGTGAGACGCTCGAACAGGGCAAAGACGGCGGATGCGGTTTTCGAGTCGAGGTTGCCGGTCGGCTCATCCGCGGCCAGGATGGGCGGATCGGTGGCCAGGGCGCGGGCAATCGCCACGCGCTGCTGCTGCCCACCGGAGAGTTTGGCCGGGAGCTTGTTGGCGTGCCCATCGATTTCCATCAGCGCCAGCAGTTCCAGGGCGCGGGCGCGGCGCTCGTTGAAAGGCGGTGTAGAGCAGAAATCCATCGGCAGCATGACGTTTTCGAGGGCTGTCAGGGTGGGCAAAAGCTGGAAAAACTGAAAGACCACGCCGATGGTGCGTCCGCGCCAGGCGGCAAGCTGGTTCTCGCCCAATTTTTCCACGGCTGCGCCACCGACCAGGATTTCTCCGCTGGTGGGGCGGTCGAGGCCGGTGATCATGTTGATCAGGGTGGTTTTGCCGCTGCCCGATTTGCCGACAATGGCGACGAATTCACCGGCTTCAACGTGCAGGTCGATGCCTTTCAAAGCATCGAACAGCCCGGCGTCGGTCTGGTAGGATTTGGTAACAACGTTCAGGTCGATTAAGTGCATGGGGTATCCTTTCGGCGGGGAAGTTCGTAATTCGGAAAAGCAAACTCCCCGGATGTATCTTTTCTCTAAAGATACTCTCCGGGGAGAAGTTTGTCGGCGCTCGAAAGGAGTAGGAAAGGAGTATTTTCTATTCAATCCATCCCGATTTTTGCGCCAACATGACCGCCTGGGTGCGGTTGGCGACTCCGAGTTTGGACAAAATATTTGCAACATGTTTTTTTACCGTGTTCACGGTCAAGACACGTTCGATGGCAATTTCCTGGTTGCTTTTGCCAGCGGCGAGCAGGGTCAGGATGTCGAGTTCGCGGCGGGTGAGGTTGATGTTGAAGGTTGAAGGTTGGAAGGTTGGGGGTTGAGTGAAAGCTTGTGTATTTTCCTGGCGCAGGATGGCGAGGATTTGGTCGAGGTAGCTGCGCGGGGCGTGGATTTGAGCGCGGTACTGTTCAAGCAGGTGCAGGAGTTGTTTGCCTTCATCGGCCAGGATGCGCAGGTAGCCGCCCTGCGCGCCGAGGGTCAGGGCCTGGGTCAGGCTTTCGGCAGACTCGGCGTGGTGCCCGGCGGCGTGCAGGGCATAGGCGCGCAGGATCAGGGCTTCGATAACGGAGGTCACCCGCTCGCGGCGTTCGGATTCAGCGATCAGCGTGGACAAGGCCTCGATCAACGGCGTGGCCGCTGACGGGTCGGAAGCGAGCGCGGCCACTTTGGCGCGGCAAAGCAGCAGTTGGGTCATTTCCGACAAATGGTAGTACATGCCCTGGCTGGATTTTTCCAGATCGTATTGCCGGATGATTTGAAGCGCCCCGGGCAGGTCGGAGCGCATCAGCGCCAGGCGCGCCAATTGGATGGCAATAAAGGTGTCATCAAGCACCGAGACGCTGGTTTCGGCCTCGCCCATGGCGCTTTCGAGGTGGGCCAGGGCTTCGTCCCAGCGTTTTTGGGCGGCCAGCAGGCGGGAGAGCGTAATGTGCCCATCCATGCTGGCAACCGGCTGCCAGATATGACAGTGATCGATCCCTTGTTCGGCGTAGCGGATGGCTTCCTCGAAGCGGTTTTGCTCGCGCAGCAACTCGGCGTAGCTGATGCAGGGCATGCCAAGCAGGAAGGTGTGCTCGCCCAGGGTTTCTTTTGCGTAGCGGATGACCTGCTGGAAGCTGCGTTCCGCCAGCCCGAGCGCGCCCCGCATCTGGCGCGTTTCGCCGAGCATAACGTGGGCGACGATGGTTACGAGCGGGAGTTTGAAGACCGAAGTCAGGCGCAGGGTTTCGCTGAAGGCTTCCACGGCTCCGGCGGTCTCGCCGCGCATGATGTGATGCAGGCCAAGGTTGAAATGCAGCAGGCTGTGCAGAAAATGATCCTGTTCGGCGAGCAGGACGAAGGCTTCGGAGATTTCATCGGCGGCGGCGACCTGCCCGGCGAAGATACCGCTCAGGATGCGCAGAGATTTGGCTTCGCCCCGCATTTGATCGCCCGTTTTATCGGCGGGGATGAGCGCCTCGGCTTTTGTGGCGCAATCCAGCGCCCGGGTGGAATCGAGGCCGATGACGCTGGCCCAGCCCTGGGCCAGCCACAGGCGCGGATGGTTTTCGAGCAGCTCCGGCGGCATGGAGGCGATCCACTCGGCCAGGGTGGTCTGTTCGCCGCGCTGGAGCATGTCGATGTAATGGCTTTCGAGCAGGCTGGCGGCGCGTTCATAATCTGCGGCGTGGGTGGCGTAATGGATGGCGTCATCGAGCAGCCCGTTTTGTTCGAACCAGTCGCTGGCGGAGTGATAAAACTGGGCAGACTGCTCAGGCGCGGTCTGTTTGCGCAGAAAATCGGTGAACAGGGCATGGTAGCGATACCAGGCTGAGTCGAGTGGGACGAGGAACAGGTTGGCGCGTTCGATGTGGGCGAGCAATGCCCCCTCCCTACCTTCGCCAAAATCATGCGAAGCGCGTCCCCCATTTTTCGAAGAGTGGAAAATGGGGGAGGAGATAATATGTTCACATAACGGCAAACAAAAACGGTCAAACAAAGCCGTGATCTTGAGAAACTCCTGCACTTCGGGGCTTTCGCGGCGCAGGACTTCATCGGCCAGGTAGTCGAAGATATGTTCCTGCCCGGCCAAGGCCTGCCAAGCTTCGGGTTGGCGCGCCAGGGCCAGGGCCGCCAGTTGCAGGCCAACCGCCCAGCCTTCGGTGGATTGGTTCAAGCGCGCCAGCGCTTCGGCCGGCAGGCGCAAAGCCGAAGGGTCCATGCTGGTTTCGAGAAAGGCGCGTATTTCGCTCTCGGTAAAGCGCAGGTCGGCGGTGGTGATCTCGGTCACCTGGTCGAGGGCCCGCAGGCGGGAAAGGTTCAGGCTGGGGATCGTGCGCGTCGTGAGCACGAGATGGAAAGTCGCCGGGCGCTGTTCGAGCAGGAAAGCCAGGATTTCGGCGGTTTCAGGGCTGTCCACGCTATGATAATCGTCCAGGACGAGGGCAAAGTCGCCTTCGACTTCGGCCAGATCGTTGACCAGCGCAAACAGCACTCCCTCGGGGGGGCCGCCTTGCATCAGCGCCAGGCTGGTCTGCCCGAGTTGGGGTTTGATGGTTTGCAGGGATTGAATGACATACGAGAGAAAACGCTCGCGGGGGTGGTCGCTTGCTTGCAGCGAAATCCAGGCGACCGGCATGGAGCGAGTCTGGGCCCACTCAGCGGCCAGGGTCGTTTTGCCGAACCCGGCCGGGGCGACGATCAGCGTCAGGGCGCGTTGCGCTCCCGCGCGCATGCGCTCCAGCAGGCGCGGACGCGCGATCTGCCGGGGGCGCGTCGGCGGGATGGTGATCTTGGTGCGCAGGAGCGGGAGCATGAGGAAATTATACCCTCGGGTTTTATGGCTGAAGGGACATCCGAGGGTGAGGTTGAATGTTTTGCAAGCCGGGAATTACGAGGCTGTTTCGGACTGCTGCCAGAGATGGCGCATTTCCTGGCTGGTCTGGAGCAGCTGATTGAGTGTGCCTTCGGCTTCGACGCAGCCATCCTTGAGCACGATGATCTTGTCGGCGCGGCGCAGGACGGGGCGGCGGTGGGAGACAACCAGGCAGGTGGTTCCTTCGCGGGCAAAAAGCCGCTCCCAGAGCTGGTGTTCGGTCTCCACATCCAGGGCGCTGGATAGGTCATCGAAAACCATGAGTTCCGGTTCGCGGATGAACATGCGCGCCGCCGCGGCGCGCTGGGCCTGCCCGCCGGAGAGTTTGACACCGCGCGCGCCGACCGGCGTTCCAAGATCGTCATCGAGTTCGACCAGGTCGCGTTCCATCACGGCCAGCCGGGCGGCGTGATAAAGATCGTCGTCGCTGCGGTCGAGGCCAAGCAGGATGTTGTTGCGCAAAGTGTTGCTGAACAGGCGCGGCACCTGCGCCGTGTAGGCGCAGCGCGGCGGGACAAAAAAATCTCCCGGCCTGCTGACCAATTCATCGTTCCAATAGATTTGCCCGGTTTCGAGTGGGAGCAGCCCCAGGAGCACACGCAGGAAGGTCGTCTTGCCAGAACCGATTCGGCCGGTGACCACCGTCAACGTGCCGCGCTGTAGGCGCAGGTTCACAGCCGAGATGCCGTTCTCCGAATCGGGGTAGTGATAGGTCAAATTAACGGCAGACAGGCTGCTCAGGCGGTCTGCCTCCGTTCGGGTGGGGTAATACACTTCGGGCAGGGGGCCGTCCAAATCCACCGGGCTATGCTCTGCCAGTGCGCCCAATGGGGCGTTTTCCATCAGGCGGTACATACGCTGGACAGAGACATCCAGCTGCTTGTAACGCGCGGCCAGCATTCCGGCGAAGGTGGTCAGATCGCCCATGCTTTGGAGCAGGTAGACAAAGAGTGAAAAATCGCCGATGGTGAAACTGCCCGTGCGCATGGATTGGCCGACCAGCACCAGGATGACGCCCGTCCCCAGCGTGGAGGTGTTGCGGTAAAGAGAACCGAGCACATCATCAAAGAGTTTTTCCTGAAGCGAGAGTTTGCGGCGTTTCTCGTTCAGCTCATGGAAACGGTTGATGACGTTCTTTTCGGCAGTGGCAACTTTGACAGCCTGGACCGCGCCAAAAAATTCGCCGATGAAACCGGTCACCGCACCGGTGGCCTCGCGGCTGGCGCGACGATAGTGTTCGATGCGGCTGGTGGCGGCGTTGGCAATCAGGCCGACAACGACCAGTGGGGCGAGTGCCATGAGGGTGACGGCTGGGCTGATTTGAAGCATCAGGCCAATGGCGACAGCGATAATGACGATGCCGACCATGATATCGTTGATCAGGATCACGAAAAGCGGAATCTCGTTGACGTCGTTTTTAAAACGGCTGATGGCCTCCCCCGCCGAATCAGGCAGGGGCGCGGCGCCGGGCCGGCGCAGGATGTGCCTGAGCAGGTTTTTGCGCAGCAAGGTAGCCATATCGGAAAAGATGGGCACATCGGCGTAATAAAAGCCGTAGCTGGCAACCAGGCGCCCGAGCAGGGTGGCGAGGGTGAAGGCGGCGATAGCCCAGATGCCGAAAGCAAGCGGCGCGGCGCCGGTCAGATTGTCGAAAAAGGCTTTGGTAATCAGCGCCGGGGCAATCTGCCAGCAAAAACGAATCAGCGCCACCGAGATGAAATCCACAAACCAGAGCCAGGGGCGGAAGCGCAGCATCTGCCAGATGATACGCCAGGCAGGCAGGGCCGGGACTTTGGGGAAGGTAGTTGTGGTGGTTGTCATGTTACATCCTGCAAATTCTTTTCTTATGCCAGAACCTCTTCCAGCCCCGTTTGCAGGAGCTGGAAGAAGCGCGAATCCGGGTTGGCGGCCAGCTGCTGGCGGTTGCCATGTTCGCTGATTTGGCCGTTGTCGAGGATCATGATCTCATCGGCGCGGAAGACGGTGCCGAGGCGGTGGGCGATGATGATCGCGGTGCGGTTCTGGAGCAGCTTGTCGATGGCGCGCTCCAGGCGTTGTTCGGTAGCCGGGTCGAGGCGCGAGGAGGCTTCGTCCAGAATGACCAGGCCAGGATTGCGCAGGAAGACGCGTGTAAAGGCCAACAACTGGGCCTCGCCTGCCGAGAGGCTGTGCGAACCGGTATCCAGCCGGGTGTCGAGGCCATCTGGCAGGGAACGATACCAGGCACCCAGTTCCAACTGCTCCAACGTGTCCAGGATCTGCTCGTCGGAGATGGAGCGGTCGAAAAAGGTCAGGTTGTCGCGGACGCTGGCGCGGAACAACTGCACATCCTGGGTGACGATGGCAATCTTGCTGCGCAGGGCCTCGAGCTGGGCAGTACGCAAGTCCGCGCCTTCGAGAGCAATCCTCCCATGAGAGGGGTCATACAGGCGAAAGATAAGCCGCGCCAGCGTGGTTTTGCCGCTGCCAGTGCGGCCAAGCAGTCCGAGTACCGTACCGGGTTTCAGGTGGAAGGAGAGACCATTCAAGACCGAGTCGCCGCCATTATAGGCAAAAGTCACATCCTCGAAGCTCAGTCCAAGTTGGCGGGATGGAAAATCCACACCCGGGCCGTCTTTGACTTCCGGCTGGATTTTACGCAGTTCGGCCAGGCGCTCTACGCAGGCCCCGATGGTCTGGAAGCTCTCGATCTCGTGTGTCATGGCCCAGATCGGCTCCTCCAGCAGGTTGATGTAATTGATGAACAGGTAGACCGTGCCCAGGGTGATCAGCCCGGCAGAGAACAGCCCTGCGCCGCTGGTAATTGCCAGGAGGTTGCCGATGGTCAGCGCCAGCCCCATGGAGTTTTCGATGATCCAGCGCTTGAAGTGTGTCTTGCGGTCGTGGACGAGCTTATTGGCCTGCAAACGAAACAGTTCACGGATGGAATAATCCACTGCGCCGCTGGAACGGATATCCTCGGTACCGGCCAGTTGTTCCTCGATGAAGCCAAATATTTCGGCCTCGGCCTGACGGCGGGCCTTTTGGTGCGGCACGGCGATATCTTTGACCCGGTTCAGGACCAGGACGGCGGCGGCGGTAAAAATCGTGAAACCCAGCCCGGCGCGCCAGTCTTCGCGGAAAAGCGCTGCCAGGATCCCCACCAGCAAAAGTCCGTTGCCCAGCAAATTGATGGCGAACTGGGAGAAAAACGTCGCCATCTCGGTCACATCGCCGTCAATGCGCTCGATCAACTCGCCGGGCGTGTGGTCGTTGTGGAAACGCATGTCCAGGTTGAGGGCGTGCCAGGCCAGTTCAGCTCGTAAGGCGTTGGTGGCTGTCCAGGCCACACTCTCACCCAGATAGGTAACGCTGACCGAAATCACCTGCTGAACGATGGCAATCCCGATGAAGGCCAATGCCGTGGTTGAGAGAGTTCGCAAAGCCTCACCAGCCAGGGCCGCGTCGATAAATGAACGCATAATCTGCGGGTTGAGGATGCGCAGACCAATACTGCCCAAAAGCAGGAAAACCAGCAGGGCAAAACGCCCCTTTTGTGGGCGGATATGTTGGGAGAGCAGATCCCAGTAGGCTTTGAGGGGCAGGTTCATAGTGTTTTTTAGTTTAAATTGGTGTATGAAATTTATGACGATAAAAAAGCCACGGTGCAGGAGCGCACCGTGGCTAAAAAGCACACAGACTGACCGCTAACGGTCGACAGGCGCACTCCGATAAGGACTAAAGTTATTGTGACGAGCCAATGAAATGAAAAACCTGATCATGAAATGCGCCTCCTTTCTAAGATTTGATCGAACGGATTCCAGTTTACTCCAGAAAAAATCGTGTGTCAATGTTGAACCTTTGTGTCCTGCGGCTTTTTAAGAATGGGCACTGTCGCTGCCTGGGCTGAACTTTTTTAGAAAGCCGTATCACCCTGGGGCATTCAAGCCAGATTCCCTTCTGGACGTGTTATAGTTGAGAGATGAGACCTGTCCAAACTTTACCTGAAAATTATGTTCTCGCTTGGGACATGGATATGAAGCGTGACAAGCGTTTGAACATCATCTTGCAAATCCTCGGCCTGGGCTGGATGGCGCTGGCAGGTTGGCTGTTGGCCAATGTTTTGATCTGGTTGCGTCCTGATTTTTATGAGGCAGTCAGGGTGGGGGTCTCTGGAAATTTATTACTGGGCTTGTTGTTAATCCTGGTGGTGATGGCGATTGCAATTCTTTGTCATGAACTGGTACACGGTTCGCTTTTCTGGTTCTTTGCCCGGCGCCGCCCAGAATTTGGCGTTGGTCCAGGGTATGCGTTTGCCGCCATGCCCGATTGGTTTTTCCCAAGGGGACAGTATCTGGTCATCGGGCTGGGGCCGCTGGTGGGATTGACCCTGCTGGGGTTGGCGTTCAGCATTTTTGCGCCAATCACCTGGCTTGGGCTGATCTTCGCCGGAATGGTGATTAATGCAGGAGGGGCGATCGGCGATTTGTACGTGTGCTGGCGCATCGCGCGCGAAGCGGACGATATCTGGGTGAAGGATATGGGTGACGGGTTCCAGGTCTACAGGCGGCGGGTGGAATAAGCTGGAGCAACTTTTTTAACGGGGGTGCGTAAATTAAAGAAATCCCACTTTGTTGGGATTATTTTCAGGAGGTCGAAATGTCCAAAAATATATTATTTGCTGTGCTTGCGCTGGCGCTGGTCAGCATGGCTTGCGGTTTTCAAACCAATTTCCCCGATGCCAAAACGCCCGGGCCTGCTGTAACCGACGAGATTTCTGTCGCCGTGCCCGAGGAGGCTGTCAGCCTGACCCTGTCTTTTGGGGCAGGCAAGCTAAGCTTGTCACCCGGAGCGGAGAAGCTGGTGGAAGGCACTGCCACATATAACCTCCCCGACCTAAAGCCAGAAATCAAAATCGCGGACGGGGAAGTGGGCATTGCCCAGGATAATTACAAAATGAATGGCATCCCTGTCTTTAAGAATCTCAAAAATGAATGGGATCTAAAACTGGGTGTTGCTCCGATGAACCTGTCAATCAACGCTGGCGCCTATGAGGGCAACTTCGATTTGGGCGGCCTGGCGCTGACAAATTTAACGATTAATGACGGCGCCGCCGAAGTGACGGCAGATTTTTCGGCGCCCAACCCGGAAAAGATGGAGGTGTTGAGCTATAAAACCGGCGCTTCGAACGTGTCACTGAAGAATCTGGGGAACGCCAATTTCGGGACTTTGGTATTTGAAAGCGGCGCCGGTAATTACAAGCTCGATTTTGGCGGGGAGTTCCAGCGTGCTGGCAGTGTGACGATTCGCTCGGGGATGAGCAACCTGACCCTGATCATTCCAACCGAGTTGGCGGCTACCGTAAAAGTTAGCAGTGGCTTGTCAAATGTGCAGTTCCCACCTGGCTGGAGCCAGCGGGGCGATACTTATACCCAGAAAGGGTCTGGTCCCGGGCTAACCATTATCATCGAGATGGGCGCCGGGAATGTTCAGGTAACGCAGTAGACGCCTAAAATTTATCAACGAGACTGTGATGACCTCCGGGCCTCACAGTCTCGTTTTCTTTCGAATGGGTGAAGCGGGGAAATCGGAGTAAAAGGTCATATTTTATCCATGACGATGGTCACTTGTGCATTTGTGTGTCGACTTATAGAATTGGTATAACTAGGTGAAAATTACCCTTTTACTGTTTTTGACAGGAAGGGGCAAGTATTTGAAATGGCTGTCACCCAAATCTGAACTTTTGTGGAGAGGTTCGTTATGCAAATTACCCGTCAAGCCGATTACGCTATCCGCGCTGTGCACTACATTTCGAAACTGGGGCAGGGCCAGCGAGCCGCCACCAGCCAGATTGCGCAAGAACAGCGCATCCCGCCTTCTTTTTTGGCAAAAATAATTTCGCAGCTCTCCATTGCCGGTCTATTGCAGACTTCGCGCGGCGCGCATGGCGGGGTGATGCTGGCCACCAGCCCGGGAGAGATCACCCTGCTCGATGTGGTGGAAGCCATCGATGGGCCGATTGCCCTGAATGAATGCGTGAACGATGAGAACGCCTGCTCCTTTGGGGATGACTGCCCCTTGCGCCCAATCTGGTGTGATGCGCAGGAAGATCTGATCAAGCGTTTGCGAGGCACTAATTTTGCCCAGTTTGCGTCCCTGAGCTAAAGTATTTTCGGGAGACGACATCGAAGCAGATGACATCTGAGATTTTTACAATCTCAGATGTTTTTAATGCGGCGTATAATTGGACTGTCTGCAACCCCCATAAGATCCGAAATAGAAGGAGATTGTTGAATGACCGGACCTCGTCTTGTCCGCGCGCCGCGCGGGACAGAACTGACTTGCAAAAACTGGCTCAGCGAAGCCGCCTATCGTATGATCCAGAACAATCTCGATCCTGAAGTGGCCGAAAAACCTGATGACCTGGTGGTTTACGGTGGGCGCGGCAAGGCCGCCCGTAATTGGGAGTCGTTTGACGCCATTCTTGAATCGCTTAAGAATCTCGAAGAAGACGAAACCTTGCTGGTACAGTCTGGCAAGCCAGTGGTGGTTTTCAAAAGCCACAAAGACGCGCCCAAAGTGTTGATCGCCAACTCGAACCTGGTGCCGCATTGGGCCACCTGGGAACATTTCGACGAGCTCGCCAAAAAGGGATTGATCATGTACGGGCAGATGACCGCCGGTTCGTGGATTTACATCGGTACGCAGGGCATCTTGCAGGGTACCTATGAAACCTTCGGCGCGCTGGCCAAACTCAAAGGTTGGGGCACGCTCAAGGGCAAGTTTGTGCTAACCGCCGGGCTGGGCGGCATGGGTGGGGCGCAGCCGCTGTCAATCACTATGAACGAGGGGGTGGGGCTGATTGTCGAAGTGGATAAAGAACGGGCTGAACGGCGGCGCGCGATCGGCTACGTGGACACAGTGGTGGATACGCTCGAAGAGGCGATGACGCTTGTCGAAGAGAACAAGGCTGCGGGGCGTCCGATTTCCATCGGTTTGGTGGGCAACGCCGCCGATATTTATCCCGAACTGGTGACGCGCGGTATCGTCCCCGATGTGGTCACCGACCAGACCTCGGCGCACGAGGCGCTTTATTACGTCCCCTCCGGGCTGACGGTGGAGGCTGCCAACCAGTTGCGCGTCAGCGACCCGGAGCAATATAAAAAGATGGCCATGGCTTCGATGGCGAAACATGTTCAGGCCATGCTGGCTTTCCAGCGCGCGGGCGCGGAAGTCTTCGATTATGGCAACAACATTCGCCAGCAGGCTTACAACTACGGGGTGACCGATGCTTTCGAGTTCCCCGGTTTTGTCCCGGCCTACATCCGCCCGCTGTTCTGCGAAGGCAAGGGGCCGTTCCGCTGGGTGGCGCTCTCGGGCGACAAGGAAGACATTTATCGCACCGATGAAGCTGTGATGGAGCTCTTCCCCGAGGATGCGCACCTGCACCGCTGGCTGAAGATGGCCCGCGAGCGGGTCCCCTTCCAGGGGCTGCCCTCGCGCATCTGCTGGCTGGGCTACGGCGAACGCGCCAAGGCCGGGCTGAAGTTCAACGAGTTGGTGGCCAAGGGGATTGTCAAAGCGCCGATCGTGATCGGGCGCGACCACCTCGATTGCGGCTCGGTTGCCAGCCCCAACCGTGAGACCGAGGCCATGCTGGACGGCTCTGACGCGATCAGCGACTGGGCCATTCTCAATGCGATGATCAATATCGTCGGCGGGGCCACCTGGGTCTCCTTCCATCACGGCGGCGGGGTGGGCATGGGCTACAGCCAGCACGCCGGGCAGGTCATCGTCGCGGACGGCACGCCCGAAGCCGCGGCACGTTTGGAGCGCGTCCTGACCACTGACCCCGGCATGGGCGTCGTCCGCCACGCCGACGCAGGCTATGAGATAGCCATCGCCGCCGCTAAACGGCATGGGATTAAGATGCCGATGTTGAAATAAGTTTAAGGTTGAAGGTTGGAAAGTTGAATGGTTGAAATGTAAAGAGACAACCGCCATCAAAGCGGTTGTCTCTTTTTCGGTATCGTCACTCCTGCGGGCATCCCCAACAGGCCTGCATTTCTTCCGTCACGGAACTACTATTGCCCAATCATGGAACCACACATTATCATCATTTGTATCTTGTAGCACAATTTTGGGTATACCCAAAGGCCAGCCTCCATCCGGCGGTTTACAGGTAAAAGTCACTTCATAGGTTGCGATTTTTGTCCCATCATCCTGGTCGTGCCAGACAAGTTTCGGTGTGTTCCAGAGTTCTGGAATATTGCAGAACTTGATAAATGTCCCGGCGTCGAATTGAGACCAGGCTAAACGATATTTTTCTTTTGGGTCGAGGTCATAGCAATACAATGTCCTTGTATCACCCGGTTTAAATTCCATTTCTTCTTGAAACCAGCAATCCGGGGCAATTGTTATATTTGGCTTTGGGGTAGGTGTCGCAGGCGGGGTCATGACGGGAATTTTGCTGGTATCGCCGGTCACGGTCGCATACTCATCCCATAGCCAGCACTGCCCGCGCCCGTCGGGGCGGTTGATGACCCAATATTCGCCATCGGCGCTGCGCCCGACCACTTCGGCTGTCTTGCCAACCAACATATCGTAACGGTGGTCATAGGCAACGCTTGGCCCGGCGCGGCAGTTGGTGTTCTGGCTGACAGAGACCATTGGTGGGCCGCTGACTGACGGCGGTTTTGGGGTATTGGTCGGCTGCAGGTTGCCAAGTTTGTCAAAATCATCGCTGATGTAGAAATTCGAAAAATAGCTGACGCCCGGCCCTGCGCCTGCCGGCCGCCATGTGGCTATCAGGTAAATTTCGCCGGGCTGGGTGGTGCAGGACAAATCCAGGTCGCTAACCCACTCATCGTTGAAGATTAGTTCACCGCCTGAGTCCCTGGCAACAAGGAGCAGGCTGTTGGTCTGATTCGCGCCGGTATTCATGTTGTTGAATTGGCCGGAATTAACTTTCTCAGACCCTTCTTTGTCCATACAATAGAGCGCCCACTCGGCAGTGTTGGTAAATCTCAGGTACATCCATTTATTTCCATTATCGCGGAAGTAGACTCCTTGCAACCAGCCAGTCCCGGCCCCGCCTGCCGGATTTTGGAAAGTCACGGCAGTGTAAAAATTTAACAGATTGATGTCTGTGTAGTGGAAGGCGGTCGGGTGGTCAATTTCACCGTCTACCGGCCCATAAAGATAACCGTTTGTTCGCGGTGTCGGATTTTTTTCAGGTTGGCGAACAGCGGCCAGCGGCTGCAACGCGTTCACCAGGGTTGCCAGGTCTGAAAACTCCCTGAGGCTAAATTGCGCAAATGGTGTCACCCCATTGGGGATGGGAGCGCCGGAGGCCCACCCGCTGGTCAGGCTAACCTTGCCCGCGTTGCCAGCGCTGCATGAAAGGTCAAGGGCTGCAATGCGCTGCTGGTTGACATACAAGGCGCCCTGGGAGCCTTGCGCCCCGACCACGACCGCGTTCGATTCCCCGGCTCCCAGGTTTATGTTTGCGACCTCGCCATAACCGACCGGCGTGCTAATATCCGCTGTCATACAGACCAGTGACCAGGCGGCGTCACTGTCAAGAATCAGGTACATCCAAATGCCATCCTGCCCGCGAAAGGCAAAGCCGTATTCCCAAAAACTCCCTTGCGCAGCGGCCGGATTATAAAAATTAGCGCCAGCCGCAAAATCCTTGAGCGGAATATCAGGCCCATGAAACCAGCCCACCTTATGCTCGATTTCGCCATCAACCGGGCCATAGGGCAAGGTATTTCCGGCAATTGGCTCACCACTGATTTCGGTCACCCGGGCCACATCATCCGCGCCAGCCTGAGTCAGTTGTGCAATAGCCGTTTCGCCTGCCTGGGCAGTGGCATATTTTTGGGCAGCGTTCGGATCCATACAAGCGCATAAAATCCCGACCATCATGAGCATAAAAATATTCTTGCTTGTTTTCATATCGTCCTCCCGCGATTAATGCTGTTTGTTTTGTCCAGAAATTAAGAAACCGTTCTACCAACCACTATCCACGTCATGGTTACGAATTGTGTTTATTCTGGGCAGGAATGCGCAATTTGTGATTGTGGCGTTCTATAAAAATCATCCGTAATATGCAACTGGACTCTGGCGAAAAAAGGAT
>DHVZ01000034.1 GCA_002412925.1 Anaerolineales bacterium UBA5195
TTTCATCCAACATCGATCGTTTCCAGCGTCAGGAGACGTTGGAGTCCATTAAAGTTAGCGCTCGATTTCCTCGACTTCGGTATACCAGCGCAAGCGGGTGCCGACCCGGTCGCGCGCTTTCCACAAAATGCCGGTCGGCATGGATTGCAGAGCCTTGCGCAGGTGACCAATGCGATTTAGCACAATTTTGGTGTCTTCTTCAGACAGACCCGGATTGTCGTGAAGCAGGATGTCTTCGAGACGCTTCAGATTAATGCTGGTGGTTTTATACAGGCCCCAGTCGCGTTTGCACAGGCGCAGGATGCGATCAAGGTTGATCCTGGTTTCATCGTGAAAGCTGAGTTCGTTATTCAGCAGGAGGGCGATCAGATCAAGAGCGTCTTTGCGGTTGAGCTGGACGATCTGGGTCTTGGAGAGCAGCAGCTCAGCCAGCGGAACGGTGACAGGGTGCGCGTCGAGGCGGTCGCGCAGGGGCAGTTTGTGGCACATTTCGAAATCGCCAACAAAAATATCGATGTGCCGCCCGGTCAGCGGGTGGATGTAGAGCAGGCGGCGGTCGCCGTTGACCAGGTTAAAGTTGCGGTCGCCGACATAGCCAAAGTTTTTGAAGAAAAGCTCCAGTTTACGGCGGTCATGCTTGCGGGCGACGAAATCGATATCAGCATAATCGCGGCCAAATTCATATCCGCGCACGCGCTGGCTGTGATAATGAACGGCCAGGCCTCCAATGACGCGCAGGTGAATCTGTTCCGCGCGGGCGGCGCTGACGATACGATCCATTTCAGCAACAATTTCAGCATGTTCCATGTGCAGGCTACTCCACCGGGATTTCGGCGTGAACTTTATCGAGGTCAAGCCCGCTGCGCTTGCGATAGGCTTTGAATCCGAAGTAAATTGCGGTCGCAACGGCATAGAGCGCGCCCATGAAGATCAATGAAGTGCCGTTTTTATAGCCGTTTTCATTGATGCTGTAGCCAATGCCATATAGGGCGTTCGGGTCGAACAACCACTGGAAGAGCAGGTAAGCCAGAAATCCGCCAAAAATGACGCCCGCCGCAGAGATCAGGGGCAAGCCAAAGATTTTATACTTGGCAATCGGCGAGGCGTTGTACAGCTCGGGCTTGCGATAGGGCAGGACGATCGCAGCGATGGTGGTGCCAAAGTAAGTCACGGCAATCACCAGGGTCGATGCCAAGGTCAGGGAGCGGAAGCCAAAAACATCATAAGCAAACAGGAAGGAAACGATAATTGAAGGAATGACCATCAACAACAAGGCGATGAGCGGTGTGCCGGTGCGCTCGTCCACTTCGGCCACCTTTTCGGGCAGCAGGCGGTCAAAGGCGGCCGCAAAAACGACACGGGTCGAGGAGAGGAAGACCGTGCCGCTCCAGCCGAACCACCACAGGCTCATCAGCCCGACCACCAACAATTGGATCAAACGATTATCGGTCAGGAAAGCGGCCAGCAGGGCCGGGTAAGGCCAGATCGGCAAAGGCGGCAGTTGTTCGCTAAGACCCCAGGCATGGTTCCACCAGGCGCCGTTGGCCTGCACGTAAAAATCCCAGCCGATGGTTTTGGAGATGGCAAGCAGGATAGCAATCCCCAGCAGAGTGGTCACCAGCAGGGCAGAAGCCATGCCCGCAAAATTGCGCTTGAAATCGGTCGCCCCGCGCACTTCACCGTAGAGGGTCGCGCCCCAGTTCGGCCACAAGTTAAAGAAGACGATATAAGGCAGGGTCAGCAGAACCAGGTTGAGCGTGCCGCCCGTCAGCGGCAGGGCCGCTCCGGCTTCCTGCCCAGCGGCGACGGTGGCATCGTAAACACCCGGGGCCGCGCCGAAAAGAGCTATAGCGTTGGATTCAAACCCGGCTTTGAAAGATTCTGGCGAGGAAGAGAGCAGCAAACCGAGCACGATCATCAAGCCCAAGATGCCCCCGTAAAAACACCATTTCTGGATGCGGGCATATTTTTTCATACCCAGCACAATATAGAAAGTAACAATGGCCAGTGTGATCAGGGCGGTCGTAAACAACCCGAGGGAGGTCTGGCCAAACCACAGGGCAACATCCTTCGCGCCGAGAATGCCCAGAATGGGCGTGATGACAATGTGGCGCAGCATGTCGGCATACAGCGGCACCCACAGCCACAGGATAAACCACCAGCCGGTGATCGCCAGCACGAAACCGATCCCGCCGCCGAGAATGCGGCTCTGCCAGACATAATCGCCGCCGGAGCGTGGCATAACCGCAATCAGCGAAGCGTAGATAACGACTTCAAACAGGATGAAGAAAGCGCTCACCAAAAGCGTCCAAATCAGGCCGCCCTGGAAGGAATACATCTGGCTGAAGCTGTACAAACCAAGCGTCACCAGATTGATCGAGAAGAACGCATAAACAAAGGCGTCGAACACAGACCAGGAACGCACCAGGCCGGTGGCTTTACGGATAAACAGGTCAGACATAAGTAACTCCTGATTTGGTGATTTAGTGATTTAGTGATTTGGCGATTGAACGATTTCGTCATAGAAAATCACAAAATCACTCAATTACTACAGCCACACAATGTTCAGCCTTGAGTCAACACAAAACTTTCGATTTTGTTCCTGCCCAACTTGACCAGCGCGCCCTGCAAGACACCCTGCTCATAGAGCGAACCGGGATTGATGCACAGGGTCTTGCCGATGCGGCTGTGTCCGCGCCCCTCGTGAATGTGTCCATGCAGGCCGAGCAGCGGCTGATATTTTTCGATCGCGGCGCGCAGGGCGGTCGAGCCGACCGGTTTGAGGGCGTTCCCAGCATATTTGGGGCGCAGGTTTTCGTCCAGTTCGGGGGCTTCATCCAGATTGGATTTATGGGGCGGGACGTGAATGTTAAAAATGGCGTTGCGCGGGTCTTTCAGATTGGCGATCATGGCTGCGTAACGCTTGGCCAGATCAGGCTCGTCTTCTTCGCGATAGGTGTTCCAGGGGGTACGATTCGACCAGCCAGAGGAAATCATCTCGTGCTGGGCATCCAGCGCGACGACCTGCCCCTCGGCCAGGGTGAGATGCTTCGAAGCACGCACCAGCTCGTCGATCTCGAACTGGTCATCGTTGCCGGGCGCGACGTAGACGCGCATCCCGCTGCCGGCCAGCTTGGTCTCGGCAATCTCGAGCCATTCGGCCACAACGCGCAAAACTTCAGCGATGAAAATCTCGTGGATCCGATCGGGATTTTTTCCCAGTTCGGCCAGCTCGTCCGGGTCAGTCAAATACGGGTAATAGCCCCGGCTGCGGATGCGTTTGGTCATCTCGGCCAACTCCTCCGCGCTATTGATCCCAAAATCCTGCTGTAAAAGCGTAACTTTATATTTTTCGGCCCCCAGGCGCACGACAGGCACGAT
>DHVZ01000077.1 GCA_002412925.1 Anaerolineales bacterium UBA5195
CTTCCGAAAAATTGAACCGCACCCTTGGCGAAAAAGGTGCTTTCCATCCAATCAAAAGTCTGCTATAATAAAACAACTCCCCGATAGGTTTTCAATTAATTCCGGTTGTTTTGGGGCTTGGCCGGGCAACATTTTCCTTGATGCATATTTCCCTTGATTGATTAAATTACTCTTTAACCGTCTTGCGCGCGCGAGACGGATTTTGGCTTTTCACTTCACCCCACCCTCAGAGTTGAGACGATCTCATGATGAATATTCTTGAACTTGAAAGTAAGCCCCTGGCTGAGTTGCGCTTGATGGCCTCCAGGGATTTTGGCGTGCAGAATGCCAATCGCCTGAAAAAAGAAGCGCTTGTCCTGCGTCTGCGCCAGGAAGAGGCCGCCCAGGAAGGCCTCGAAATCCGTGGAGGAATCCTGGAAATCATGGACGAAGGGATTGGTTTCCTGCGCTCGGCGCGCTACAGTATCAGCGAAGATGATGTCTACGTTTCGCAGGCGCAATTGCGGCGTTATGATTTGCGCTCCGGCGATTTGATTTTAGGCCACTCGCGTCCGCCGCGCGAATCGGAACGCCATTGGGGGCTTTTGAAGGTTGAAAGCGTCAATGGCGTCGACCCCGAAGAAGCCCGCCGTCGTCCCAAGTTCGAGAACCTGACCCCGATTTTCCCCGACCAACGTTTTGACCTGGAGACCCGCGGCGACATCCTCGCCACGCGCATGATCAACTTGATCGCGCCCATCGGCCGCGGGCAGCGCGGATTAATTGTCTCGCCTCCCAAAGCCGGCAAGACGACCATTTTGAAGCAAATCGCCAACGCGATTTCAACCCAGTATCCTGATGTGCACTTGATGGTGGCCTTGATCGGTGAGCGCCCCGAGGAAGTGACCGACATGGATCGCTCGGTGGATGCCGAAGTGATCGCATCCACATTTGATGAGCCGGTGACTTCGCATGTGCGTACTGCTGAAATTGCGCTCGAACGCGCCAAGCGCATCGTTGAAATTGGCCGTCACGTGGTCATTTTGATGGATTCAATCACCCGCTTGGCGCGCGCTTACAACCTGACGGTCAACCCCTCTGGCCGCACCCTGAGCGGTGGTATGGATCCCTCGGCGTTGTACCCGCCCAAGCATTTCTTTGGCGCGGCGCGCAATCTGGAAGAAGGCGGTTCGCTGACCATCATCGCCACCTGCCTGGTGGATACCGGCTCGCGCCTGGATGATGTGGTTTACGAAGAGTTTAAAGGTACCGGCAACATGGAATTGCATCTCTCGCGCAAGCTCCAGGAACGCCGTACCTTCCCGGCGGTTGATTTGGAGCGTTCATCCACACGGCGCGAAGACCTGCTGCTTGGGCCTGACATCCTCCAACGGGTTTGGACGATGCGCCGCATGTACTCGCAGATGACGGCCAACCCGCCCTCCGGCGCTGGCATGGATCAAACTGTGGCGACCGAAGCCATCATCAACCGCATGGCGAAGACCAAGAATAATATGGATTTCCTGGAAACCCTGACTGATAGCATGTAAATCAGTGCTGGACGAGGTTTTATACACCCATAGCTTCTAATTTGTAGCCGGGAAGGGTATAATCTCGTGTAACTCAAGGCATTACTGGTATGAATAAAACAAATTCTCTCTGGTTCAACCTGATTAGCTGGGGCATTACCCTCCTGCTGGTGCTTGCCGCAGGCGTTTTTGCGTTCTGGTGGATGCAAAATCCGCCGGTTGTGGCTGCCGCTCCCTTCCCGGCGGTTGTTGAAGCGACTGGTGAAAACCCCCAGGCAGCGGCCGTCCCGGCAGGCAACCTGATCTCGGTCTTATCCCTGCCTGCCATCGAGCGCAACCTGACCCTGAAAACGATTGTTCCCGAACGCCCGCGTTATGCAGTTTCCAGGCATACGGTGTCGCGCGGCGACTCGGTCTTTGCCATCGCCAAAGAGTCCAGCATCAAACCAGATACGCTTTTATGGGCCAATTATGATGTCTTGAACGACAGCCCCGATAGTATTCGCCCCGGGCAGGAACTCAATATCCCGCCCACAGACGGCATCCTCTACCAATGGAAAGACGCCGACACCCTCGAAAAAGTGGCGACCGAATATAAGGCCAAAGTCGAAGATATCCTGAATTGGCCCGGTAATAATGTCGACCTCACCAGCCCAAAGTTTACGACCGGCCAACTGGTTATGATACCTGGCGGGTCGCGCGAGTATAAACAATGGCTGATCCCGACTATTGCGCGTGGGAAATCTGGCACAGCCAGCGTGGCCGGTTTGTCCTGCGGCGGCGGGCCGGTTGGCAACGGGGCATTTATTTTCCCAACTGCGAACCGTTTTGTGTCGGGGAATGATTACTATGGCGGACACTTGGCCATCGACCTGGCTGCTGGCGAGGGCGCGCCTGTCTATGCCGCCGATGCTGGCGTGGTGACCAGGGCCGACTCCGGTTACAACAACGGTTATGGCAATGTTGTCATGATCGACCATGGGAACGGTTTCGTGACCCTCTATGCCCACTTGAGTCAGATCAACGTCAGTGTCTGCCAGGGAGTTGGGACGGGCACTGTCATCGGCGCAGCGGGCAATACCGGCAACTCTTTCGGCGCGCATCTGCATTTTGAAGTCCGCCAAAACGGCGGCTTTATCAATCCCTGGAATGTTCTCGGTCAATAGCCCGGACGAAGTGAAACTCAAGGCCGCCTTGCGTGATTTTCCGCTGGGCGGCTTGCGCTTTTTCCCGTCGATCGGCTCGACCAACGACGAGGCCCTGGCCTGGGCTGCCGCCGGCGCAAAGGATCTGTCGCTAATTGTCGCCGATGAGCAAACCACCGGGCGCGGGCGGATGGGGCGAAAATGGTTCACACCGCCTGGCTCTGCGTTGGCTTTTAGTTTGGTGCTCGAGCCGCAGGGGCAGGAACGTGAAGCCATTGGCAGGTTTTCCGGGCTGGGGGCGCTGGCATTGGTTGGCGCGTTGAAAAAGCATGGCGTGACGGCGCAGATTAAATGGCCGAATGACGTGCTGATTAACGAAAAGAAAACCGCCGGGATTTTGGTCGAAACCGTCTGGATGGGGGATGATGTAGACAACATTGTGCTGGGGATGGGCGTTAACATCTCCCCAGAGTCGGTGCCGTCACTCAAAGGATTGAACTTCCCCGCCACCTGTGTTCAGTCCGAGGGACCGAATTCCCTCCCGCGTTTTGACCTGCTCAAAGACCTGCTGGCGGAGCTCATTTCACTGCGTGCCACACTGGCATCTGACGGGTTCCTGCGCGACTGGGAAGCGGCCCTGGCTTTTCGAGGCAGGACGGTCCACGTTTGGGTAGGCGAATTGGAGCCGGTCATTGGGCAGGTCTTTGGCCTCGAAACGGATGGCAGTTTGCGGCTGAGAACGGCCGGGGGGGAGATTCGGGTCATTCGATTCGGCGAAGTCCATCTCCGCCCGTTGTGATATACTTTAATATATAATCGGTCCTTCACAAAAGTTGAGAAATTCCGATTTTTGGGGTGTGTGGCGTTACGCCCGCCACACACCCCAAAAATCGGGCTTCTTCAAGACGTTTCTGAACTACTGATAATCTACGAGGTGCGCCATGTTTGATGATTTAAGAAGCGGCAGTGATGACCAATCCTCCTTTTTCCAGGATGATCTTGCAGACCTTGACCCCTTGCTTGAAGAGAAGCCCAAGAAAAACAGCGTGGGGCTGAATGTCAGGTTCAATAGCAAGACGTTCCTGGGGATGAGCGCCTTCCAGCGTTTTGTGATTTCAACCCTGTTATTGATTATGGTTTGTATTATGGGAACGATGTTGTTAATGATTTCAGGTTCCGTCGCCTTGTTTTAGCCTCGGAAACGAAAAAGAGACAGGTGAATGACGGCTGAAATACGCTGGTTTGCCTGCCGGTCAGCCTGATTTAGCTCAGTAGGTAAAAAATTCCCGCACTTCAAAAGTGCGGGAATTTTATGTTTTATCAACCCGCGTGTAATAGGAGTTAGAGTAAGCCGGGCTGGTCTTGCGTGGGCGCATTATCTTCTCCGCCATTTGCGCCGGCTTTTTTCAAGTCGGCGGCGGCGATGCGCGCGATGGCTGCCAGGCCGTCACCGGACTGGAGTTTGATCAGATGCACACCCCGGGTGGCGCGGCTGGCCTGTTTGATTTCTTTCACTTTCAAGCGCAGGATGATGCCATTGGCCGAGATCAAGGTCAGGTCGTCAGACGGCTGGACAACGCGCGCGGTGACGATTTTTCCCACAATCGGGATGGCTTTCTGGTCGATGGTGGCTACGCCGCCTGTTGCGCGACCCTTGGCCGGATACTGGGTGAGCGGTGTCTGTTTGCCGTGACCATTTTTGGTGACAATCAGCAGGGACCCGCCTGTTTCGACCACTTCCATCCCGGCCACACGGTCATCTTTGCCCAGGCGAATGCCCTGGACGCCGCCGGCGGTGCGTCCCATGGAGCGGACGGCCTTTTCGGAGAAGCGCAAGGCCTGGCCGCGCTCAGTGATGAACATGATTTCATCGTTGCCGCTGGTGAGATGCGCCCAGCCCAGTTCATCGCCATTTTCGAGCGTCACGGCGATCAGGCCAGATGGACGCACCGAGGCGAAGTCTTCCAGGTCAACACGTTTGACCTTGCCGTGTAAAGTAGCCAGCGTACAAAACCCGTGCGAGCTAAAGTCGGCTATTGACAGGGTGGCGGTAACTTTTTCACCTGCGTCGAGCGAGAGCACGTTGTAGATGGAGATGCCTTTTCCGGTGCGGTCGGCGTCAGGGATATTGTAGACCTTTTCGCTGTAGACTTTGCCCTTATCCGAGAAGAAGAGTACTGTGTGCAGGGTGCGCGCCGGGAACATGAACAAGACTTCATCTTCTTCTTTGGTGGTGTGTCCCATGACACCCCTGCCGCCAATATTCTGCGATTTGTAGGCCGCCGAACTGGTTCGCTTGATGTATCCGCGCTGGGTGAGGGTGATCAGCACAGCCTCATCCTGCACGAGGTCTTCTTCCCTGAATTCTTCCCTGGCGTCACCTGCGATGCGCGTGCGGCGTTCATCGCCGAATTTCTCAGCCAGTTCCTTCATGTCGGTTTGGATAAGTGCCAGGATTTTCTTGGGGTTTGCCAGCAGGTCTTCGTAGAAGGCAATCTGTTCCTTGATTTGCTTGGCTTCTTCTTCAATTTTCCAACGTTCGAGCGCGGCCAGGCGGCGCAACTGCAAATCCAGAATGGCCTGTGATTGGAGTTCCGAGAGTTTGAAGCGTTCCATTAACTTCTGTTTGGCATCCTCGGCATCATCGGCCTGGCGGATGGTCAGGATGACATCATCCAGGTTGGCCAGGGCGATCAGTAATCCATCCAGGATGTGAGCACGGGCGCGGGCTTTGTCCAGTTCGAACTGCGTCCGGCGGGTGATGACGTTGACGCGGTGTTCAATAAAAATCTGTAAACAACGTTTGAGCGTCAGTGTGCGCGGCTCGAGTCGCCCGCTTTCATCCGCGATCAGCGCCAAGAGTTGGACCCCAAAAGTGGATTGCAGCGAAGTATATTTGAAGAGTTGGTTGAGCACTTTTTTGGGCTGGGCGCCGCGCTTGAGTTCGATGACGATGCTCATGCCGCGCTGGTCGCTTTCGTCGCGCATGTCCGAGATTTGATCGATCTTGTCTTCGCGAACGAGTTCGGCAATCCGCTCGATCAGGGTGGTTTTATTGACCTGGTAGGGAATTTCTGTGATGTTGATTTGGTGCCGCCCCGACTTCATCTCTTCAATATGGGCGATGCCGCGCAGGACGAGGCGTCCCTTGCCGGTGGAGTAGGCATGCAGGATGCCTTCTTTACCCACGATCATGCCGCCGGTGGGAAAATCTGGCCCGGGGACGAATTCCATCAACTTTTCCACCTGGACATCCTCGATGGTGTCGTAGTTTTCGATCAAATAATCGATGGCCCCGGCCAATTCGCGCAAGTTGTGCGGCGGAATGTTGGTGGCCATCCCCACGGCGATACCGGATGAGCCGTTTAGCAACAGGTTGGGTAACCGGCTGGGCAGGACGAGCGGTTCTTGGAGCGAATCGTCGAAGTTGGGGCCGAAGTCCACCGTGTTTTTTTCGATATCGGCCAGCATTTCTTCGGCCATTTTGTTCAGGCGCGCCTCGGTATAACGCATGGCGGCCGGGGCGTCGCCATCGATCGAGCCGAAGTTGCCTTGGCCATCAACGAGCATATAACGCAGAGAGAAATCCTGGGCCATGCGCGCCATTGATTCGTAGACCGCCGAGTCGCCGTGCGGGTGGTATTTACCCAGAACTTCACCGACGATGCGGGCGGATTTCTTGTAGGATGAATTGGCGCGGATGCCCATATCGTGCATGGCAAACAGGATCCGGCGGTGGACGGGTTTCAGGCCGTCGCGGGCGTCAGGCAGGGCGCGGGCCACGATCACGCTCATCGCGTAATCGAGATAAGCGTCGCGCATTTGGGTGTCAATGTCAACTTGTTGAATGTTGCCGATGTCCATGATTTCCTCACACAGTGCTGTGCATCAAAATACGCAATACGGGTCGCGTATTGCGTACTGCGTATCGCGGTTTTCTGGAGAAACTCCAGGGCTTTATTATACCAAACGCTTGCCAATGCTGGGGAAGCTGGTATAATACCGTTCGCTATTCCCCTTACGGGGATTACATCGGGGCGTGGCTCAGACCGGTAGAGCGCACGGTTCGGGTCCGTGAGGCCCCCGGTTCAAATCCGGGCGCCCCGACAAGCACCAACCCCTGTATGCACAGTTTGGTAAAATCGCCAGATGTGCATACAGGCATAGCCCTGGGGGCTGAAAAATGTGTACCTCTGTCAGCACAACTAAATTGAAAAACAGGAGAAAAAAAAGCCTGTTGATAATTATCAGTCCATTCTGACGATTATCGTTCATATTTAGAAGTAACCAGGAGCTGCACATATGAAAACACTCACTTTTGAAAGCGCAATACACGGATATTTGCTCGCCGCAGGCGCCCGCCACCTCAGCCCGCGCACCATTGCCGATTATATGAACACCTTCAAAAAATTTACGGCTACCCTGCCAGGCAAGGATTTCCCCCTCGCGAACATCACCAGCCAGCATATTGAAACTTTCCTGCGCGAGCAGCACGGACTCACCAACAAAACCCTCCTCAACTACTACGTGGGCCTTTCCGCCTTCTGGACCTGGGCTACGCGTGAGAAACTCGTCCCCGAACACATCCTTCATTCCATCCCCGCTCCCAAGCCCGAACAGCGCGATATCGTCCCCTTCACCGCACAGGAGCTCAAGCTGATTGTCACCTCGCTAAAACGATCAAGACCATATACCCGCCCAGGCAAAGCCCTCTGTGACCATTCCATCAACGAATGGAACGCCGCCCGCAACTATGCCATCCTCCTGCTCCTGCTTGATACCGGCATGCGCGCCACCGAACTTTGCGAGATCAACCTGCACCAGGTCGATGAACGCAACCACCGCGTCCACATCCTGGGCAAGGGAGCCAAAGAGCGCACCCTTCCCTTCAGCCCGCGCACCGGGCAGGCTCTCTGGCGCTACCTTGCCACCCGGGATATGACCTACGGTCAGCGTGTCTTCGTCTCATCCACTGGCGGCGACTTTGACCGCAACGACCTGCTCGTCACACTTAAGCGCATCGGTGACCGTGCTGAAGTCCCCGGTTGTAACCCCCACCGCTTTCGGCATACCTTTGCCATTCAATTCCTGCGCAACGGCGGCGACGCCTACACCCTCCAGGCCATGCTCGGACATTCCACGCTAGAGATGGTCAAGACCTACTTGCGCCTCGCCCAGATCGACCTCGACAAAGCCCACCGCCACGCTTCCCCTGTTGATAACTGGCGGTTATGATCTCGGTTATAAAAACTCCCACTCATAGAGCGGGAGTTTTTATAATACTTAATGCTTTCTTGCCGCCCGGCATACTCCCAGCCAGAAAATTAAACCCAGTACATAATACACTGCAATCATGCAGGCCATTTCATCACTGGCAACTCGGCTACCAACTCATCTTTGCTCGGGATGGATCTTGTCCCGGCACGAACGGCAGCTATTACATCATAGCAGGCTACCCAAACGGCATCGCGCCAGGCTATTGCCGCCTCGGCTTCTTCGGCCCACTGCGCAATAGACGATGAAGCATACGAAGTCGCGGCCAATATTGATCCGTACCCGCGCTCGGCAACCACCGCGTCCATGTGCGCCTGAACAGCGTCCGCCATCATGTTTTGAACCTCGCTCAGAGAAGGACCCGCGACGTGCGCTTCATAAATCGCAATGACCGCGGCTTTGTCGTCGCTATCTTCTACCTGGATAAACTCCTCTGGGCGGCTTGATGTCCGGGTAAACCCGGCTGCGGCAAGCTCCTGAATAAGATTGACTATGTTTACTGCTTTGTCGAGCGCGATTGTCACTGTCATCGATATCTCCTAAAGGTATGCGCAAACAGCTCTTATTTTGGTAACTTCTACGGTTCCGGCAGTTCCAATAGAGCTCATTCCGGTATTTCCGGTTTTTGTAAGCATGTAATATGTGGTTTTGCTTGCCAGGGAAATATATTTATCCTTTTTGCCTGGCGAAATGACAACTACCGGATTTATCCCCAGCCCCAGTGCTGCCTGCGTAAAATCCGCATCTGTTTCACTGTTATTGGCAGTCGACAATGTCAGATATTGACTTCCATTCCCTGTGCTGTAATGAGCGGCTTGCCAGCCTAATAGCCAATTTCCAATAGGTATAGATTTTGAATGCAGGTTGTACCAGGTATTTGCCGTCGGGCTGGCTTGTTGGGCATTTGTGTTATCTGTAAACTCCTCGGTCCACTTGCTATAAAGAAATGGAAAGCCGAATGGCACTTTCGCGTTGCTGTAAAACGGATTTGTAATTACCGCATTAGTAAGGGTATAGTCAGTGCCGCCATATACCGTGATCAACGTTACCCCACCCGAATAAGCCCCCACATCTGTGACAATAAAATATTTGTCTGATGTTTGCGTCAGCTTAATTCTCATTCCCACGCAAATGATACCCGTCTGGTCATTATTGACACTGATCACGAATGTTGGAGCATCTGCGCTCGAATAGCTCCAAGAGCCTGTTCCTGTATTCCAGCCTCCCAATGTAGTAATAGTCTCGCCCACAATGTTTGTACCAGAACGCTTCAAAACCTGACCATCCGCAATCGCGCCCAGAGCCAGGGCAGTTGGCCCGCTCGTTTCGATCAGTTCGGTTACCATGGGCCACCACCCATCCCCGCTGGATAGGATTAACTGCGCGCTTTCGGGTGTCACCGTTGCAATCGTCGTTCCCCCCGCATTTTTGACCACCAGGCTGTAAGTCGCCCCAAAATTCACTACCATAAACGGATGGTTGTCCGTGCTCTCCGCGGGAAGTTCCACCTCCTGGTTTGACCCGTCCGCATCCAGCACCTGCACCGGCGTATCCGCATCGATCAGCGTCTTTTTTGCGCTGATCGTCTCCACGTTCCGGTACTCTGCCCGCAGTGTCGCCGCCAACAGGTTGTTGACGTACACCGCCATCACATCCTCCACCCCGTCCGTGTAATTGAAATCGTTCAAATCCTTCAAAATATCTACCATGCCATCTCCCTTTCTATTTCCCTGAGCCGAAGGGGGCTGGGTTATAAAACTTCCTCAACCCATCCGGGATCTGCTCGACCTTACCGCCAGCTCGCACATAAATTTCGGCGTAAATCTCAGCCTTCGCGTTCCAGAATAGCCTCGACGCTGGCCTGAAAATTCCTGGGTAATTCATCAGCCACAGTGCCTCCGCCGATGGCCCGCCGACGCTCTCCACCAGGATATAAATTTGCAGCGCCTGCCCGAATTCCTCGCCCTGGCTGATCCAGCCCAGCGCCTGGTCCAGTTGGTGCGCCCGCTCATGGATGCAGTATTTCTCGCTCGCGCACCAGTATGTCCTGCTCAACGTGTTGTAGGCCCCGCCATCCTTCGGGCCGGGGATCGGCAGCAGGCATAACACTGCTGCCGCGATCAACACTGCCAGGCCCAACCAGCTCAGTTTACGGTACACCGATTGCCATCCACGGAATGTCGATGATAAATTGACTGGCTGATCCCTCGCTCCATACGCCAATATAAAAACTTGAGACTGTGGGCGTATACATTTGCCAATCGAACTCCGTTCTTGTAGATCCAGAAACCTGCTCGGGCGGGCCAACAAAAACCAATGGCGGATTCGAAAACGCCACCGGAAACGTGATCAACCAGGTCCCATATGCTGTTCCAACTGCAGTTGTCAGTCTTGCACATCCAACTTGCATCACTGCATTCGTTGGCGTATATGTCGTTGCGCCGGGCACCCACCAGTCATTCGCATCGCCGCCCTGCCTACGAATCACTGAAGGCATCGCCGCCCATTCCTTTGCCGACGCCCCCGAGTTTTGCCGCACGCCCTGGTAGGCGCTGCCGCCCGCCGGGAAAGTGGACGGCGGCGCAGCAAATTTCATCTTGCCCGGCTCCGATGTGTCTTCTGTCAACAGATAGCCATTATTCCCGGTTACGGCCACCTTCGTCAGGCGGTTTGCCGCGGTTGACACCAGCAGTTGCCCGGCTGCTGTCAATGCCCCAAACACCGCCCTGAAATTATCTCCCAGGTAGGTATTCAGGTATGCGTCATCGATCCAGTCCCCCGCCGCCGCGATCGGAACATTGGTGTAATCAGTCATGGCTCACCTCTTCTCCCCCTAAATCGCCGTGCCCCCCGGCTATTTGGGGGGATGTCGCTTCAGCGACAGGGGGGTCATTCTCCTCCTCCAACTCCTCCGCCTTCACACCCGGCCTCCAATCGCGTGCCAGGTTTTCAGGCTTCGAATTCAGCACCTTTTCGATTTCATTTCTGCCAAAACCCTCTACAATCGGCCTTTTCAGCAAAGCCGCCTTGATTTCTCCCCAGTCCTCCGGGAATTCCACCGGCCTGGCCGCCACGCTCCCGCCGTTCCCGCAGGTTGTGCAATAAAAGATTGGCTCCTGGTCATCCACATACTCATGCCGCCCGCAGATCGGGCATTGTGCCAGCACCCGCCCCGTGTTGACGAACGCCTGCACCGGCTCCCCGTTCACCGTCCGCCCGTCCCACGCCACCGTAATCCGCTTCAACTGCACCTGCCTCGCGCTCGCGCTCCTGATCCACGCCCCCACGCCGATCATATTGTCGCGCTTCGCAATATCCTTCGCTGTGATCAATCTATTCATAATGTCTCCTTGTTTTCTCCTTCCCCTAAATTCCCTGCTCTTGGGAATTTGGGGGAAGGCCGGGATGGGGGCTACAAACTCCCCAGTTGGAACGGTATCTGCACCGGGATCTGCACCCCAGTTGCCAGGTTCACGAACGGCTCCAGGTACCACTGCGTCTGCACCACGATCCCTGCCGGGTCATCGAACTTGTGGCTGATCCGCATCACCCTGAACAACTGGTTGATCCCCGTCACCGTCACGCGGATCACCTGCCCCAGGTCTACCGCAAACTGCACTTCCGGGTTCGGCATCAAATTCACCACCAGGTAATTCCGCGCCTGCGAAAGGTACAGCCCCAGCAAGTCCCTGTACTGCTTCGCCATGTTCACATTCTGCTCAGTTTCCATCACAAACGGCAGCGGCCCAAATTGCCGCACGCTCGTCGCGTCCCGATACTTGAATGTCGATGTGGTCGTTTGCGCCAGGGGGTTGCCGCGCAATTTCAACAGCCAGATATAAGCATCGCTTGCTCCGCTGTTGGTGATCGTCAATTGCGCCCCGGTTGCGAATGCCGTCATCGTCATGCTGATATCCGCCGTCAGGTCTGCGCCGCTCCCATCGCTCACGCTGTTCCCCAGGTAATCTGTGCTGGCTACCGGCGTCAAAAGGCTTTTCACCGGCACCACCTCATCGTTGTACTTGAACTCTGCCCACACGTCATCCACCGTTTCCCCGGCCTGCACCAACAGCGATCCGCTCATTCGCCACACTTCCTGCGTCGTCTCCTCTGTCCTCGGCGATGATCGTACCTCCACCAGGTTGCGGATCACTTCGCTGGGTGTCATCCGCTTGATCCCGTTCACCAGGATATCGTCGCTCGTCAGCGTCAGTGCTTCTGTATTGGCGTAGTTTCTGCTGCGGAACACCAGTTTCCCGTCCGCCGCCATATTCACAGTTCCTAGCTCATTCTGCGCCAGCTCATGCATCACTCGCGCCGGGCTGCGCGCATCCACCCAGAAATACGGCCACGCATCCACACCCGCGTCCAGTGTCGCCCCCCACACCCGCGGCCAGTTGGCCGCCGCCAGCACCAGCTGCATCGCGTCATCCGCATAGATGCTTTCCTGTAGTGGGATCGTCACGCTGTTCGCCTGGTTGCGCAGGAAAGCCCAGCCATCATTCCCGCTGAACTTCGCCATCCGCATCCCGCGCTCTGTATACGATGCCGGTTCGTTCAAGACCCCGGCCATCAATCCATGGCGCGCCTCCCCTGGTGTCCGCACCCGGCACCTGAACAGCTTCCCGCCCACCAGCTTCCCGAACAGCGGCGAATCCGTGTTATACGGGTCAAAGCGCCTGTCAGCATCCAGGAACGTTGCGCTGAATTTCCCGGTTTCCTCTTCCTCGAAGCCTCTCCCGTTTACATCGATCGTATACTTCCTCCCCCGCTCGATGCTCATATCCACCAGCACATTCCCCTCGTTTGAACCATCGAACAGGTCATCACTGTCCCAATCCACCTCCACCCCATACCGTGGGCTGGTCAGGACCGTTGGCCCAAACTTGAATGACCCGAACTTCCGCTGTCCAAACTGATTCGCCATATTCCTTTTTTCCTTCTTCCCCCAAATCGCCGTGCCCTGCCCCGCGTGTTTTTCGCGGGGTTGCGGCTATTTGGGGGGATGCCCGAAGGGCAGGGGGGCAGGGGTTACTGCTTCCTCGCCTGCCTTATGCTCTTCTCGATAAACGGCGCCAACACCCGCTCCGCTTCATACTGGTCTCCCGTGCTGATCATCGGGCTGAAAACGAATTGCACGTTCCCGCCCATTCCACCGCCCAGCCCGCTCATCACATTGCCCGTGGAAAGCGCTGGGGCCGCCATTGCGCCCAGATTCCCGGATAATTCCGGCAAACCCATCCCAGAAACCGCCTGGAGCGCTTCCTGCACGCCCCATAGGCCGATCTCCCACGGTGTCGGGCTGCCCGGTGTCATCCATGCCGGTAATTTCATGTTATTCAGCGTGTTGGTGACATCCCGCAGCCACCCGGTCACGGTTTGCAATATTCCGGTCAGCCGCCTGAACGAATCCACGATATACCCGCCGAACCAATCCGCGATCGCTCTTGCAATCGGTGCGCCTGTTGTGTTCCACCATCTCGCCAGCGCCTCGAACACCGGCATCAATTGCGTCGCCAGCACCCCGAACACCAGCTTCAGGGCGGGCCACAAAACATTCTGCCAGATGCCTGCCAGGATCTTCAACTGCAAGCCGAACACCGCCCCCAAAAAGTTCCCGATTGCCTGCAAAAATGGAAACAGCACCTGGCTCATCCAGTTCCATACCGCCATGATCGCCGGGAGCAGTGTATTCGTCCAGAAACTCGCCAGCTTTGCCAGCGCTGCCGTCACGTTCGTCGCCAGCCAGTTCCACAACTGCACCAGGATCGGTTGCAGCCAGGCCCACACCGCCGCCAGCTTCTCCTGGATCCCGCCCCAATTATTCGTCCAGGCCAGGTACAGCAAACCCAGCACGGCGATGATCGCCAAAATCGCCAGCCCCACCGGCCCGGCCAAAACGCCTGCAATCGCCGTCAATACCGGCCAGATCGCGGTCAGGGTTGTGATCAGGCTTCCCACCACCAACAGCAGTGGCCCAATCGCCGCCGCAATTGCCAGCACCACCACGATCGTTTTTTGAATTTCCGGGGAAAGCCCGGAAAACTGTGTGATCAATCCACTGATAAATTGTACAGCTTGCAGCGCATACGGTAGCAATTGTGTTCCCAGCGTCACCGCCGCGTCTGCCAGTTGCGCCTTCGCGATCCGCGTGCTGTTTGCCAGCCCGTCCGCAGTCCGCAGGAAATCTCCTTGCGCCGCTGTGCTTTTTTCCACCATCAACGCATACAGCGCCTGGTAACTGGCTGCCTGGGTCAGTTCTTCCTTCTCCCCGATCAACCCCATTTGCAGCGCCTTGGTCTTTACCGCCGCCTTATCGATCACGATCCCCATCCGCCTCAGCGGTTCATATTGCCCCGCCGTGGCGCTCTGGATCGCCGCCAGCGCATCTTCTGGCCTCAGGTTGTAAAACGATGCCCAGTCCGATGATAGTGTCACCATCGATTCAGCCCACTTCAGGTTTTCATCCGTGTTCAACCCCGCTGATTTCCCCATCGCGCCAAACGTGGCAATCGCATCCAGCGCCGCTTGCTGGCTCTGTCCCAGCGCCGTCGCCGCTGTCTTCGACCATTCCAGCGCATCCTGGCTCATCGCTTCGAATACTTCGCTCGATTTATTCTTCGTTTCCTCGTAATTGCTGGCCGCGTCCGTTGCGAATAACCCCAGCCCGATGATTGGCAGCGTCACCGCCCCCGTCATCTGCATGCCAACCTTCTGCATGTCCTGCCCCATCTTATCCATTGATGCAAGTACATCCCCCTTTGCAGTTTTTATGTCCTTCATCAATTGGCTGGCGTCGCCTACCAGTTCCAGGACCGCTTCGCCTAAACTGCTGCTCATCTCGCGCTCCCTTTGCTCTTATTGATCAACATGCCGCACTCCAATGCCCATCAGTTTCAACCTTGCCGGGCTTGCCGGTTTGATGCTGTTATCTGCCTCGATCATCGCCGCTCGCATCCATGCGCTCTGCGCCGCCTCGCGATGATTTTCTTTCATGTGTGGGATCGAGACCGCGTCTGAAAGCAAGAGCTTCAATTCTGCCTGCCGGGCTGGTAATCGCTCCAGGTACGCGCTGATCGCCGCCAGCGGCATCCCTCTAATATCCTCGTAGCCCAGCCCATACCAGAAGCTCAGGCGGCTGAAGGCTGTTCCCCAGTCGCTTTTTTCAGGGCGGTCTCCAATGCGTTTTTTCCCTGCGTCTCCTCGATGTAAAACGTCAGGATTCTCACCTTCAGCATGAAGGCCAGCTCCTCCAGCGGCAAATTCTTGCACAACATCCCCAGCATCTCGTTCAGCACGGCCTCGAGTTCTTTAGCCTGCCCATCGTCTAGCTCCGGGTTGTTCTGCATTTTTATCGAGCGCGCGTGCAAACCCTGGAATTTGACAATCTCCTGCGGCCCGAACCCTTCCATCCGCACCAATTCATACTCCTGTCCCTGCCAGCGCACCTTCACCGCCCGCGCCTGCCCGAACAGTTCATCCAAATCTAACGCTTTTCTCTGTTCATCCATGTTTTATTCCTCAGTTTCTACTCATCCCCTCTCCCCCCAAATATCCCGTAGGGTATTTGGGGGGATGCCCGTAGGGCAGGGGGGCAGGGGTGGGCCTACGCCGCCACCGCATCCTGCATCGTAAACAGCCCAAAGCGCTCAGATTCGGTCGCCGCGGTCAGATCTTCCAGCGCCTCGAACTTCACCGGGATCAACGTCTTCCCGTCCTTCGTGAACTCCATCTCCACGTCGTCGCCGAAATACCCGCGCGGAACGTAATACTGCGCCGGAAAATCTCCGTAAGCCGAAACGCCGCGGAACAACAGCGCGTATTCTGTCACAATTGCCCCGGCGTGTGGTTTCAGCGTGCGAATGCCGATCGTTCCCGAACCGGGAGCCGTATCCGTCACCGTTCCGCCGATCACGTTCGCCAGGTTCTCCAGCGTGCTCTCTTGCAGGTTCGTCTCGATCGTTATGCCTTCCTCGGTGCGCACAGCCTTCACCTTGCCTGTCCGCTGATCCGACCCAAAGGCCTCGATATTCTGGGTCTTGTTGATTTTCACGCCGCCATCCGTCTCGCCCAGCGCCGTCCAGCCCGTCCCAGGGGCTGCGTTCACTGCCGGGGCTGCCAGGCTGGCCGCCCCAATGTACAGTGTTCCAGTGCCCACCAGTAAAGCATAAGGGGTTGTATTGACTGTCATTCTCTACTCCTTCACATAGTCTGCGTAGCCCATCGCCACAATGCGCTCGGCTTCGCTCGCGGATAAGTTGACCACCTCGCCCGGCCCGCCCACACCCTCCACCGCGCGCCCTGGCTTGATCTTGATCGCCACCGTCTTATTGCTGACGGGATGAATCACCTTGTTTTGAACCGTTGTCATATCTTTCATATCTCTCCTTCACTGTTTTCCCCTTCCCCTAAATCGGTGCCCTGCCCCGCGTGCTTTTCGCGGGGTTTCCGATTTGGGGGAAGGCCGGGATGGGGGTCATGCAACAGCCTCCTCGGCTACCAGCGCCTCGAAAAACGCCAGGCCCATCTCTTTATTCAGGTCCTTGTCATATAAAATCGAAAAACCCGAATCCTGCTTGAAGTAGTGCATCAGTGCGCTGCCCAGGCTGGTTGACACCACTGTTCTTTCGCTCTCTCGGCTCAGGTCCACCAGCTCGCGCCAGGCATCGATCACCTCGATCCGTTTCTCAGCTCTGATCTGCACCTCGACCCGTATCTTTGACGTGCTTCCGTAGAGTTCTGGCTGCCCGCCATCCAGGATCACACTCACACCCAATTGGTCGCTTTTCCACTCCACGCCATACCGGTGCTTCCCGGCCACTCGCCCGCCAGCCTTCGTCAGGTTCGCAGCCAGCCACTTGATTACCACTTCCAACGGATCGATTTCCATGCTTCTCCTTTTCTCCCCCTAAATCGGCGCCCTGCCCCGCGTGCTTTTCGCGGGGTTTCCGATTTGGGGGGATGCCCACAGGGCAGGGGGGTCACTACACCTTGAACTCTTCCAAAATCCCGGCCAGTTGCGGCTTCGCCTTTGCCAGCCCGTTCGCCAGGTAGTGATACCCTTTGAAACTGCCGTGTCCCTGGTGCACCGGCAGCGCATACTTCAATCCGCTGCCCAGTTGCAGGCTCACCTTGCCAGCCGCAACTTCTCCGTCATTGGCCTGGTTTCCGCGTTCTGGTGTTTCGGGCGCCGCTGCAATATCATCCTGGCTCCACTCATAACCTGGTTGCGCCGTATGGATCGATCTGCGCAGCGTCCCGGTCAGCACGCCATGGCCCTTTGTTAATTCAAACTTTGCATAAGTCTCGGCCACCAGCCCAAACCTGCCCAGCGCCTTGCCCACATTCGCCAGCGTCTGATTCACAACCTTGTCCGCTTCCCAGCGGGTGATGCGTGCCCTAGCTGGCATTCAGCGCCTCCACCACAACCGACAAATGATGCACATCCATCATCGACTGCCGCTTCAGCACAGGTCCAACCTTCCAGACCTGGCTGCCAATCCTCAGCTCGTCGCCGGGGAGCACATCCGTCCCGCCCGGGAACAGCACCAAATCCGCATGGATAAACGCCCACTCAGCCGTTCTCGGGTCCTGGATCCGCATCGCCTTCTGCGTTTTCCGGCAGCGTACAGCCGTACCCACAACCACTGGCACAACTTCCGCGTTGTTATACCGGTCGCTTCCGCTCTCGGTTATCCTCGTGATCGTGCAAGTCTGGTTCAAAAACGCATCAAAGCTCATGGTTCCGCTTTTCCCTCCCCCTAAATTGCCATGCCCTGCCCCGCGTGTTTTTCGCGGGGTTCTGGCAATTTGGGGGGAGCCGGTGGGGGGTAAAAGCCCTACAGCCTGATCGCCGCCACCGTGATCGTTGTCTCCGACGAATAATCCACGTACACCTTTCCATCTGGCTGGTTGAAAATCCCCGGCGGGAACGGCCCGATCATCTTCTCCGATCCGTTTGCCACCGCCACCACCCGCGCGGTGATCGCCATCGAATCCACCAGGGCGGGCACCAGCACCGTCACGTTGATCGGCGCTCCTGCCCCGTTCTTGATATGCACGAACACCTGCCCATCGTTCGGGATCGAATTGCCCAGCGCGTTTGCCGCTGCGTAACTCGGGACGATCCCCGTCCGTGCAATTTGTTGAACTGTCAAATCTGACCTTGGCATCGTAAATCTCCTTTTCTAACTCACTCCCCCCAATTTGGGGGGCTGTCGCGGAAGGGCAGGGGGTCACCCAACGATCGGGAACGCCAGCCGCCGCATGATCTGCTTTCGTTCTTTCTGGTAATCCAGCGCAGTGTACGAATACTCGCCCGCCACGCTCTCGCTCGCAAACGCCGTCCGGTTCAGGTCCAGCCGCACCAGGTCGATGATCGCCCTCGTGCGCTCCAATCGGTCGTCAACCGCTTTATAGGTCACCGTTACCTGGTCTTCCCAGTTCGTGCCCTCCGGCAAACGCTCGATCACCCCGCCGCCCCATTTTCGATAATCTGTCGTCAGCAGGGTATAAACCACCCCGCTCGCGCTCGTTTCGGCGATGCTCACAATCTCTGCGATCTCGGTCGGTAGGAATAGGTTCATGCCCTCGCCTTCCAGCGTTTTCACGATTTGCACCGTCCCGCCGTCGTCCTGCGGAACACCGATTCGCGCCGTCACCTCCGCCTCCACGCGGTCGATCACCTGCTGCAAATCCGCGTCTGCCAGGCTGGTATTGATTAGTGCTCTCACGTCTGCTGTCGTTACGAGTGACATAATTCTTCCTCTCTCTCCCCCCAAATATCCCGCAGGGTATTTGGGGGGATGCCCGCTAGGGCAGGGGGGTGGGGTTGGGTCTTACGCTACCCTCAGCACCTCAACATACACTTCTGCGCCCGGGAAGTCTCCGCCCGAACTCGCCTTCACCACCCGCAGGTTTGCGCCCGCGGCGATCTCATGCTGGGCATCGTCGATGGTTGCAAAATAATTCACGCCCTTGTCGGGGCTTGCCGAGCAGTCGAATGCCTCGCTGATCGCGGTTGTCACGTTTTGAATTTGCAGCGTGCATCCGGCTGTACCGGCGCCCTTCATCACAAACCAGGCCTTGATCACCCGGCTTTTGTGCGTCAGCGCCACGTCCACATTCCCGTTCGCGCCGCTCGCCACTGCCACCCGGTGGATCACCGGGATCGCCCCGATCACATTCGCATCGGCAGCCAGCTTCACCACCAGCCCGGTCAAACCGGCTCCAGCCGCCCCAACCTCTAGCTTGGCCTCGGTCACATTCGCGTCCTTGATCTTGGCTGTTTCCACCGCATTTGCCGCCAGTTTTGCCGCCGTCACGTTCGCGTTCAGGATCTTGGCCGTGGTCACAGCGTCTGCTGTCAGCTTGGCCGCCGTGATCGAGTCGTCCGCCACCGTCCCGATCAGTGTCCAGGTCGGCTCCAACTCCGTCCCTTCGTTCACATAAACGGCCCCGTTGGTGATGTTCACCAAAATCGCGCCAGTTCCGGCCCCGCGTTCGGTTGCGTCTACGCCCGGCGTGGTTTCAGTGATCGCCAGGGTTGCTCCCGTCCCCACCAGGCTGTTCAACGCCACCGTGATCAACGGCAGCGCCTTCTTCGCCAGGTTTCCGCCAAACGTCAGCGTCACGGTTCCCACGCCGCCCGAAAGTGACCCTTCGGTTGCCGTGATTCCGCTCGCGCCAATCGTCGCGATTGCGCGCAGCGCCGTGTTGATGTTCGCCAGCAGGGTGTTGGTCGTCGCGCTCCACGTGATTGCCGCCGTGATCTGACCCTCAAAGGCCAGTTTGAATGTCCCGCCGGTCGGGGTTGCCCCAATCGTCAGGGTTTGCACCTCGGTTGTGCCATCGCTTGGCGCCCCCGTGTGAATCCGCAGATCATATGCTCCTTCGATTACGCCCATCGTTACTCCTCGGCCTTCTCGGCCACCTCAGATTTCACCGGTTCTGGCGCCTCTTTTTTGGTTGCGATGCGCACATAGCCATCTTTGATGTACTGCCTGGCTTCGCTCTCGGGCATCTCAACCACCGCGCCCGCCTCGCCATAACCGCCAATTCCATGCAAAGGCAGGATCTCCACCTTCACCTTCTTTTCGACCTTCGCGCCTTTATCTGCCATTCGTTCCTTCTTTTCCTGGCTCCCTTTCCCCAAATCCTGTTCTTGCATTTGGGGAAAGGGCGGGGGGATAGGGGTCGGGGTCCTTTAGATCCCGGTGATCTTGCAGAAAGCCGCGGCCCGGTAGATTGCCAGGGTCGCATACTCGGTTGCCTTGATCGCCAGCTTGCCCTTCACAAAGTAATCGTTGTGGCTGTCAGATACCTTGATATCCACCCCGCCGCCGCGGAACAACTCCGAGTAAAGCTGGAAGTCGCCCAGCAGCGCGGTGTTCTCGGTCTCAGCCGTGGTGATCACCCCGTTCAGGCCCCAGATCCGTTCCGGCCCGGCATCCGCTGGGCTGCCCCAAATGTAGATCCCGTCGGTCGTCCGCAGCAGGCGAATGTCCTGCCAGTCTTTCGGGTGCATCACGAACCCGCTCGGCTCGGCAAACCCGGTTGAACGCACCAGGGTGATCGCCTTGTACAGCGCGTCCGGGGTCGGGTCGCTGCCCTTCGCCTGGCTCTGCACGCCGCTCTTCACCAGGAAGCCCTCAATGTCGGTTGTCCCAACGCCGCTGATCAGTTTGGTCTCTTCGGCCAGCTTCAGGAACAGCGTCAGGCGGTTATCGATCAGCGCTTCCACCTGCGGCACGTACTTCAACTGCTCTTCGGTCGTCGGCAGGAAGGTTGCGATCTTGAACATTGCCACCGTGCGCTCAGTCCAGGCGTCCGCGCTTTCCGGGGCCGCGGCTTCTTCTTCGGTGGTGTCCGCTGCGTTGGTGAAGGTCGTTTCTTCCATGTACTTCACCGCGGCCTGGTCATGCTGGGTCTGCGGGATCAAGTCCGCCACGGTCGGGCGCCGCGTCGCATAATCCACATTCCGCCCGGTGCGCGTGCTCTCCGGGGCGTAGCCCACGCTTGTGCTCATCACGGTCTTCATCGAAAGTCCCTTCAGCGAGACGTTGATGTCGTTGCCGTTCACGCGATTTTTGAACCCGTCCGATTCCACGAACATCTGCCCGATGCTCTTCCGCTCTTGGCCGTCAGTTCGGCCAGGCTCTCCCGAACCCTTCGCCCCGCCCATCGGCAGATCGCTCGCCGCGCGGTTCTGGTTGCGGATGTATTCCGCGTTCTTCTGGTAAGTTTCATCCAGCAGTTTCGCGTCATCCAGCTCGCGCCCCAGGGCGGTCAGCTCGGTATTGCGCGCCTTCACATCTTCCACCTGGGCGGTGGTCATATCCAAACCACCCTCCACGGTCTTGGCCTTCTCAAAAATCTCGGCCAGTTCGCTTTGCTTCTGGGCCAACACGCCCTGTAGTTCCTTTACGCTTTTCATCGTTCTCTCCTATTTTGAATTGTTTCTCAGCTCCCCTTCCCCTAAATCGGTGCCCTGCCCCGCGTGCTTTTCGCGGGGTTTCCGAATTTGGGGGAAAGCGGCGAAGCCGAAGGGGGTAGGGGCTGGAATTGATGGGCCTATAGCCCCGATTGAATTTGCAAAAACTTGATGTACTCGCTCACGACCGCGCTCGTCTCTGCCCGGGGTTCCGTCTCGCGCAAAATGACCTCGATCTCCGCTGCCATTTTCGCCAGCCGCCCGCGCACCAGTTCCGAAAGCGTCCGTCCTTCCTGTTCGCGCCACTGCTTGCGGTCCTTCACACGCGCCACAAACTCCTCGATGGTGTTCTCCACCAGCGCGGAATGCTCCATAAAGGTCGCACCGGCCACCGGTAGACCCTTGATGCCTGCTGTTGCTGGGTTCATGCCCCAGTTCACATCCGAAATGTCGAACAATTCCACATCCCTCAAGACGCGGATGTCCATTTTAGTGATCTCGTCTGTCTTGATTTCATAAGCGTGCACCTGGTAGGCGTAGCTCATTTCGGTCACATCGCCTTCCTGGATCGCCTTGAACACCCAGTCCGAGAGTTCAATCCCCTCGTAATATTTCCGCGTCACCTCCACGCCGCCTGTTGCCTCGGGCGCCCAGGCCAGCACCTTGTCTGGCAGCCCGTCTCTGCCCACCTCGCGCACGCTTTTCACGCTCGCAATCGGCGGGTTATAAGAATTGTGATTCCACAAAAACCGCACCCGATCCCGGCTTCCATCTCCCAGCCGCTTGGCGAATGAACCCGGCTCGCTCATATCGTTGCCGCTGTCCACGTTCCCATGCACTGCGAAAATCCCCGTCACCGTCCGGGTCTCCACATTCAATTCCTTGATAAAGTAAGGCAGTTTCTTGTATTCCATCATCTTCTCCTTGATTTTCTTCCCCAAATCGCCATGCCCTGCCCCGCGTGTTTTTCGCGGGGTTCTGGCTATTTGGGGGAAAGCGGCGCAGCCGAAGGGGGCCTTACTCCCTCACGGGAGCGCGCTCTCCAAAATACGCGCCCGCTGCCCGGGTGCAGTTCGGGTGCTCCAATAAATGCTCTTCGAAATACGCCAGGCTCCAGATCTGCCCGTTCGCGATCTTGCAGGCATCATCGTCGTCTTCTGCGCCGTTATCCATGATGATCACCTTGCTCACTCCGGCGCCCTCATAGCGTTCCACGCTTGCCGAGTTTTGCGCGGTGCCCAGTTCGGTTCTCGCAATTGTCCGCGCTCGGCCTTTATAGGTCTGCTCCACGATCTCCCGCAGCCCTCGTACGCCGTTCGCCGGGTCCCCGCGCACCAGCTCATCAATGCTCCAGCCGTTCTCATTGCCGTATTGCAAAAGCTCCTTCAGCGCTTCCAGCGTCGTCTGCTGAATTTCCCGCACCTGTTTTCCAGCGCCCGCCAGCACCCTTGTCACCAGCGGATCAGTCAGGTCGAACGCCGTTTCCACGCCCAGGCTCAGGTTCCAGCTTTCCCACGAAAGCTCCATCATCGTCACATAAAACCGTGTGATCAGCACAATCAAGGCCGCCTCATCCTCATTCGACAGCAAATCCTCCGCGTCTGGCAGCGCCGTCTTTAGCTCACTTTCTCCAAATCCTGCCTTTGGATTTGGGGAAAGGGCGGGGGGATAGGGGTCGTTCTTTGTTTTCTTCGCCCGCGCCACCACCTTCTCCGCCAGGTCGCTGAAATACTTTTCCAGCTCAGCCTCCATCTTCACCGCCAGCTTCGCCCGTAACTTCCTCAAAGCCGTCCCCGCGTTCTTTGCTTTGCTCTCCTTCGCGTCCTTTGCGTCCTTCGTGTTTACGCCCTTGCCCTTTTCAACAGCCGCCTCCTCCCTCACCACCGCCTGCCCGGCTGGCACAAACTCGCTCGCCAGGCTAACCTTATAGACCTCATCGCCGTCATCCGGCTCGATCCCCAGTTGGATTTTCGCCTGCGCCCGTGTCAGCAGTGATCGCTCGAATGCGCTCGTCACCCGCTCCCAAATCTTCGTCTCGTCCTCTTGCAGCGCCCGCACCACCCGCAGGTTGAATTGCACTGCCCAGTTCTTCGCCTTCACCGGGATCTCGTCCTTCATCCCGCTCCACAATTCAGAAGCAAACGACCGCCACAGCGCCGCCAGCGTCAGCTCGGTAAATGACCGTCTGGCCGCCTGGTCGCCATAATCGCTGCGCTTCAGCCCCACCGAAAGCCCGGCCACCACCGGCGGCACCCTGAAACACGCCGCAATCCGCGCCTCCGGCACCGCGCTCAGGGTTTCCGCCGCCAGTTGTTGCAGGTCGAAACCCAGCTTCTCCACCGTCATCCCCGCCTCCAAAAAGGCCGGGGTTCCCGCGTTCTCGCCCGCGTGGCTCGCTGTCCATTCCTTCCGCAAGCGTTTCGCCTTATCTGGCGTCAGCTCGTCATCCTCTGTCAGCGTGATCACGATCGGCGGCACCGCGTTGTTCTTCAGCAGGGCATAGATATAGGCATTCGCCTCGCTGTCCTTGTCCACCTCCCGCGCCGCGGCCATGATCGCCCCCATCCCCTTCTCGGGGTGCAGCGGGTCAGGCATCCACTTCCAATGGATGATGTCATCCTTCGATAGGCGCAGCTTCTCGCCCCCGTTGCCGGGATCGTACAGGTATTCCTTCACAAACCCTTGCGCCGTGCTCTCACCTCGCACCGGGGTCATCTGCGCATCGCTGAACGGCCACCAGTGCAGCACCTGCCCATTTTTATTGCGCTGCTTCCAGATGTACACATTCCCGCCGATCGCCGCATACACCACCACGAACTGCATGAATTCAGCCTCCCCCATATCCGGGTTCGGCTGCCTGATGATCTTCATCAGCTCATCGCGGTAATTCGCCTTGAACTTTCCATCCGTCTCTGTCCCTGCCAGCAGGGGCGCCTCAGGGAACGAAAACGCCAGCGCGCTCACACACGCAAACACGGCGCTGTTCGCCTGGTAACCGTCCGTCACGGCCTGCGAAAAAGTATATTTATTCCATGGCCAGCGTACAAATCGTTGGTTCAGCTTCAGGTTGCGTGTCACGCCGCTTGCGGCTTTCACCAATAATTTCTGAATAAAATTCATAAGATTCGGCTCTCCCGGTGCCTGCCGATCATTTCCAAAAGTTTATTGTGCGCGCTCGCAGCCGCATCCACCTGGTCGTCATACTTCCCGTTGTTAAACGCGCAGCACTCATTCACAAAAGACTCATTCCACGCGCCTTCCACCAGCCAGACCTGCCCGCCCTGCATTCCGCTCTCCAGCGGCTCAGATCGGGTCTCCTTCGAACCGCTCACCGTCTCGTAAAATACCGGGAAACCCTTCAACACCCGGCTCGTCGCTTGCGCGCTGTCCAGCCCCGCGCTTCCCGGGTCCTGCTGGTGCCAGGTCTTCACCAACCCGCCCCACCTCTCCCGGTCTTTCTCTGCGCAGGACCGTATCTTCTGATCCCGCTCATAACTCGACCACTGCCCGCGCGCCACATCCAGGATGTAGAAATTCTCATCCGAACAATACGCTTCCAGCACGCCCGCGCTGAAATCTCCGGTTGGGCTGCTCGCCTTGTCCCAAAACCGCACCGCGTACCTGATCGTCACGCCTTCGGGCAGCTTCTTCACCGTCTTGAACCAGGTTCGTTTGTAGCGCTGTCCTTCCTTCAGGTAGGGCCGCTGCTGGTAGAGCGCCGAAAAGAAGTAATCATCCTGTGTCTTGATTTTCAGCATCTCTTCTTTGCTCAGCATCGCCGGGCAGAGCACCTCGCCCATCGACCGGTTCAGCGGGTCCTTCAGCGACATATAAACGCCTTCGGCCATCTTTCGGCGCTGCTCGTCCCTGTCTTGCGCAAACAGCCCCTCTTCGATCAGCCCCGGCAAATCCAGCACCCGCCACTTGTCCGCATTCGGGTTGCTCACCATCTGCTTCAAGAGCCGCCCCGCCGGGTCGTCTGGGTGCCAGTGGGTCATGATCAGCACCCCGGCCTTCATACGCACGCGCATCGCGCTTTTATAGAAATCCCAAACGTCATCCCGCGTGGCCTGGCTCTGCGCCTCGCGGTGATCCTTGATCGGGTCATCCCAAATGTGCAAACCCTTCGGCTGTCCGCTGATCGCCCCGCCCACGCCCGCCGCCACCATCCCGCCCCGGTTCGGCGCTGCCAGGTCCCACGCGCTCACGCTCCGGCTGTCAGCCGAAAGCATCACCTGCTCATCAGAAGGCGATAGCCGCCCAAAGACCGCCTGGTAGCGGTCTGAAAGCACAATGTTGCGCGTGATCCGGCTGTTCTTGGCCGCCAGGGCCTCGGCGTAACTCACCTCTGTGATCCGCAGGTTCGGCATCTTTCCCAAGGCCCACGCCGGGAAAAACTGGCTGGTCAGCGCGCTCTTCCCATGCTGGGGGGGTGTCAAAATGATCAAAAACTGCGTCCCGCTCTCACCCTCCGTTTGCAGGTAACGCAGCACCTGCTCCAGCTCGAACGCGATCAGGTGATGCATCTCATAAGCCTGGTACCAGCCCTCGCTCATGTATTCGCAGAAAAACGCCAGGTCATCCTGGGCCAGCAAGACCTTGCCAACCTCTTCCCTGGCTTCCGCCGCGCTCACCTGCAAAGCCATCACGCTCATTCCACCGCCTCGTTCTCATCCGCCGCCTGCTGGTCGAGTAGCCCGTCCCCGGTGGTTGAGTAGCCCGTGCTCTCCGGGCGTATCGAAACCCCGGTCGTATCGAGACCCTCCTCCCGGTGGTCGAGTAGCCGCTGCTCTTGCGGCGTATCGAGACCCGCCCTATCGACCTCCGCCGCATACTCCTCCGCGAACTTATTTCTCATCGCCGCCAGCTCCTCCGGGTTGTCAATCCCCGCCAGGCGCAGCTTCTCTTCCCAGGGCAGCTTGCTCAAATCCACCGCGCCGCTCTTATCCAGCAGCACCGTGTTATCCGCCAGCACACCCGCCATCTTGAAATGCAATTCCCGGTCGCCGCGGCCCTTGTAATTCGGGGTTGCCGCCACTTCCATCATCGCTTCGATTGAATCGCTCAGCCCGTCCAGCGCCCGCGCCGCGCCAATATCCCGCGCCAGCGCCTCGATCACCGGGTTCTTCGTCCGCCATTCCGCCAGTTGCCGGTCGCTCGTCAACCCCAGCACCCGCACCGCCAGCTCTTCCTGCGTTGCCGGGTAGCGGTACTTCTTCGGCGTCGCCAGCCAGATGATAAAAAAGGCCACCCGCCACTTCCACCCGCCCGCCACCAGCTTGTAATACTCCTGCATCAAAACCGGCATGATCGGGTTCCCGTTGGCATCCTTTTTCCAGGTTTCCCCGCTCTCCATCCACTGCCGCGCCGCCTCCGACCGCAAACGCACATCTTCTGCCGTCAGGGTTTGGCGCGGGTCTCCCGACCCAGCTTCCTCCTCCGGCAGATCCAGTTTCAGCTTCAGTTGATAATCCGGTTGTTTGATCGCCATTCTTATCCGCGTTTTCTGCGTAACACAGTGGGAATCTCAGCCTGGTCTTGCAGTTGACGTTCCCACTGATCGTGATAGTTGAACTTACTCGTCAGGTCGGCCACAGCCTTCGTCAATTCGCCCAGTTGTGCCACCACCTGCTTGTTCACCATGATCGAAGTCTCTGAACGCGCATCAAAATACTGCTGCCATTGCAAATTGTTCTTATCAAACAGCATCGCGTAATGCGCGTTGATATCGGCAATCGCCTTGGTAAAGATCTTCACCAGGACCCAACCCAGCCCGCCCAATAAAAACGCAAATACGACGATAACTGCGATCTGATCCCATGCGCTCATCGGCACAAGTTCGGTAGGATCCATACTCGTGCTTTACCGCGTTGCCTTTTCGATCCAGTTTTTGCCAAACAACTGGTTCGCCAGGTCAACCGCAAAATCGATCATGCCTCCAAACACCGCTGCCTCGGCGCTCTCCGGCAGGTACGGAATATCCACCATCTCGTTCGCGATTGCCACCGCCAGCTTTTTCTTCTCGTAATTTCCGCTGGTCCAGGCATTCAGCTCCACCGCCTTGATGATCTGCGGAATCAGCCTGATCGCATCCTTCCAGTTCTTTACCGTCTCCAACTTCAGCGCCTGCACCTTCGCGATGATCTCCTGCGCCTTCTTTTCGTAATCCTGTTCGAGCAACATGCCTGCCTCCTCGTTAAATAAAAAACCCGGCACCAAATCGGTGCCGGGCGATCAACTCCGGTCGCTCATCCACGCCGTCCGCGTGGATTTCGCAAATCTCTACCTTCTATTTTCCCCCCAAATTCGGCGCTCTCCCGCATTTGGGGGGATGTCGCGCCAGCGACAGGGGGGTGCGGGGTGGGAACTGGCCTGGGGAGAGACCAGTTCCCTTTTGCGGAAAGCAAGGGGTCTATCCCTTACAAATTAATTTTAACAGCTTCCTTGAAAAAGTCAAGCATTTGTAAGTTATTTATGATAAATATATTAAAAATCATAAATATTAGCACAAAACTCTCCCCCCAAATCGCCGTGCCCTGCCCCGCGTGTTTTTCGCGGGGTTGCGGCTATTTGGGGGGATGCCCGCAGGGCAGGGGGGCTAGGGGCTGCCTAACCCTTCAACTCCCTGTCCCACTCCCTCACCCGCTTCACCTTCTCCAGCGCCTCCTCCGCGCTCAAATCCTCGCTCTGCGGAACCAGGTTATACCCCCGCTCCCGCAGCCAGGCAAAAGCGATCATCGTTGCCAGCGGCTTATTCGCCAAAATCGCCTGCGCAATCCCCTCCAGCGCCTCCCGCCCGTTCATCAAATCTGCCAGGTCTTCCTGGTCGGGCCGCGCCTTCCCGCTCAGCGGGAACAACACTGCTGCTTTCCCTCCCCCTAAATTCGTGCCCTGCCCCGTGTGCTCTTCGCGGGGCTCCGAATTTGGGGGGAGCCGGTGGGGGGTCTGTCCTTGCTCTTGCTCTTTCCCTTGCATCTTCTTCTTCATTTTGACTGGTCCTTTCTGACTGAACGTGTTAAACAAAATCCCGCAGTAGAACCGACATTGCCGGGACCAGTCAAGTCTTGCGGCGACACGTTTTCTACTGCGGGGCTTTGCCCATGAATATGAAGTTGTTAGGCTTTGTCGTTTAAAAGCGACGCGCCGCCTTCATGGTGACTTGACTGGTCAAAATTATTTTACACCTCTTTTCAAAAACATGCAACATAACGCCCGTTCTCAGCCCTGCCCCGGCTTCCCCCACCACGTCCGCGTCAGCCGCTCCTCGGGTGGGCAGGCATCGCACACGATCTCCCGCACCGTTCCCTCCACCACCGCGTCCACCTCCACCACCAGCTGCGTCTCAGAAATCGCGTGTCTGAACTTCATCAGCCGCGTCACCCAGCGCCCATTCTCCCGGCTCGTCACCGTCAACCCCAGCACATGCCCCCGCCCGCACGTCCACGGCGTTCCATTTTGCTTTCTGTCAGCCTTCTTCACACATCACCTCCTGTTGTTTTTCTTCCCCCAAATCGCCATGCCCTGCCCCGCGTGTTTTTCGCTGGGCTCCGGCTATTTGGGGGGATGCCCGTAGGGCAGGGGGGTAAGACAGCCCCCGCCACATCCCGCCCGCCGTCACCGCCACAAACCCCGGCAGCACCCACCCCGCCCGCACCAGCGTTATCCCCTGCACCTCCACAAACTCCTCCGCCCCCGCCGGGATCTGCCTGATCAGCGCGTAACGCGGCTCCACCCCGGTCGCCAGCGCAAAGGCCACCCCGGCCTCCACCATCGCCTGGCTCACCTTCTGCTTCCCAATCCACCAGATCACCACCAATCGATAGGCATCTTCTCGTTCATCAAAATCATTAGCCAGGGGCATCCTCACCAGCTCCCTCACCGGCCAGGCCGCCTGTAGGTGATGCAGGTGGATCTCATCCTCGAAGCGCTTCACCGTTGCGTGCGCTGGCGCCGCATACCCCTCCAGCTCACTCACCTTCCCGGCCATCAAATGCACCTTCCGCTGCCAGGCGCAGTCCAACACATCCTCCAGCACCCGCAAATCGCTCATCCCTCACCCCCTCCTGCCCCTGAAACTGGCCTGATCTCCAATTTCCTGCTCACCATCCAGACCATTATCTCGCTCCCCGCATAGATCACCGGCATCGGCAGGCTGATCTGGTAACACGCTGCCTCCCTCGCCGCCACCGGGATCACCCACGGCTCCACGATCAACGTCACCTGCCCCAGCGTCTCCAGCCGCACCGGCACTTCCACCGTCGCCAGCACCTGGTCTGTCTGTCCGTAAAACACCAATCTCGCGCCACTGATCTCGATCATTTTTCACCTCTCTCATGTTTATATGCGCATCTGCGCCCGCTCCAACCACCACGATCATGATCACCGCAACCCCACCTGCGCATACCATTCCACCAATACAGCATAAATAGATCATGCTTCTCCTCCCACCCTCACCTCTGCGTTTTCGGCCTGGGCCGCCAGGGCGTCTGCGTCCCGCACGGCATACTCCAGCCATTTGTATGAGTGCCGTTCTTCCAAACCGAACGCCACGCGCACCGTCACGGCGGCTGGTTTCTTCCACATCTCGCCGTTCGTCAACTGACACTCGCGCACAATCGCCAGCACCCGCCGTTTGTCGTCCTCGCCTAACAGTGACCAGCGCGGCGGCCTTCCGCCACTCGCCCTCAAACTCTCCGAACTCTCAGCCAGTCGTGGTGTCACTGGCAGGGTCGGTTTGTTATTTTCTGCCACTCGCAGTTCCACTTCCAGCCGCTTCTCGGCCAGTCGCATTTCTCGCCTGGCCTGGCGTTCCTGCGCGGCTTCCTGGGCGGCGCGTTCCTGCGCGGCGCGTTCCTGTGCGGCTTGCGCCTGGGCCGCCAGCCGCTCTGCTTCATCCCGCCTTTCCATTTCTGCCCGTCTTTGCGCCAGGGCTTTGCGCAGCACGATCATCAACCCCGCCACCGGTGATAAAGACGAAAGCAGGGCCAGCGCCGCTTTATTCAGCGCCGGGCCGTCATCCATCAAAACATTCAACAGGATCACCACCGCCAGGTACACCAGCGTCCCGCCCGCCGCGATCCAGAACATCCCCGTCCGGCGCTGGGCCGGGTCCGCTTCCGCCTGGTTCTGTTCGTAAATCTCCAGCGCCGTGGCAATCGTCACAAACCCCATCCCCTCCACGAAAACCCCGGCTGCCAACCCTTCCACCGGCCCAAACCCCAGCCGCCGCTGAACGTTCGTATAAATCATCGTCGCCGGGATCAGCATCACACCCACCGGCAGCGCCAGCGCCACTTTATCGATCATCCTGCTCATTTTCGTATCCATTTATTCCTCCCTGCCTGAAAATTCACTTGGAGAGCCGCTTGGAGTGCTTGGAGACCACTTGGAGAGACTTGGAGACCACTTGGAGCCAGTTGGAGAGCCGCTTGGAGTGCTTGGAGACCAGTTGGAGCCAGTTGGAGCAGTTGGAGACTTGGAGAGCAAATCGCCTATTTTCTGGGTTACACAGAAAGAATTCGTTTGTCCTCCGTCTTTTTCAACCCAGCCCCGGTTCGCCCACTCCGCCAGGGTTGAACGCGCCGTCCATTCCGACATCCCCCCCCATTCGATCAAGCGCGCCCGGCTCAATTTCCGATCCCCGCTCCAGGCCCGCGCAAACAACTCCTCTTCGGCCTCGCTCAACAGGTTCGGCAGCGCCAGCCCGCTTTCATTCGTGATCAGCGCCTTATCCAGGTAATACGCCTGCACATACCCATACAGGTTCGTGCTCGCCATCCCTGGGTGATCGGCTGGCAGGTGATACGCTTTTTCGACGCCCACCGCCCGGGCCGTTTCCTGGCTCCGCACCTTGAACGCCACCACCGTCTTCACCTGATCCCTGATCTTCCCCACCGTCTCTTTCGAAAAGTCCTGGGCCGCATACACCACCCGCAGGCCAAACTTCCGCCCGCGCCAACCCAGCTGCGCCGCGTTGCTCGCAAAATTGCCGCGCGCCCCTCCCAGGGCCTCCACCGTTGCGCTGAACTCATCCAGCATCACCAAAATCGGCGCCAGGGTTGCTTCTCCCAGCCTGATCGCCGCCTTGTTATATTCCTCCAGCGTTTCCGGGTAGCCCTCCATCCCCTTGAACAGGTTCGAGCGGTGTTCGCATTCCCCCAGGGCGCGTTCCAGCAGCGCCCCGGCGGCCACCTCCGTCTCGGCAATCGGCGCAAACAGGGCCGGGTGCGCCTCGAACATCGGCAGCGTCACCTTGTCGATATCCGCCGCCATGATCTGCCCGCCGTCCTGCACCATCTGGTAGGCCAGCGATCGCAAAAAGACCGATTTCCCCACCCCGGTCATCCCCGCCACCATCACGTGCCCCAGGCTCGCCCAGCTCAGCGCCAGTTCACCGCGCTTGCGCATCCCAATCCGCACCACGCCTCGTTTTGTGCCCGGGAAAACCACCATCTTCGGCAGTTTCCGCACCGGTGAAAGCAGCACCGCATACGCCCCGTCCTCCAGCCAATACACCGGCCTGCCCTTGGCCACCGCCCGCAGGTCTGTCATCAACTCCTGGCTCCGATACGCGGCCAGGTTCTGCACCCGCCCCAAATCCAGCATCGCCAGCATCCAGGCGTCATTTTCGGGGCTTTCCGTATATTTCACCCACCGGAAGGCCGGGTTCAGCCGTTTGCGGGCCAGGTAGCCGCTCAAAAGCCTCACCACCGCTTCTGCATCCTCAAAATAAGCGTTCATCTTCCAATCTCCTCATCGTTCAACTGCGTCTCTGCGCTTCCCAGCAGTTTCTGCACTTCGGCATACGGCGCCAGCTCAATCTTCACGCCCGGCCCGGCCATCGGCATCTGCCCGGTCGCTTTCCGCTCCTGGAACTGGTTCGGCAGCCCGCGCGTATTCAGGTCAATAAACTGATCCCGCGCCTTGATCTGCGCTGCGTTTTCGATGCTGGTCAACATCGGCGCTGTCTGCGTTTTCAGGTCCAGCAGGGCGCCCGGCATCCCGTCCAGGTCAATCACCTGCGTCCCATCGATCACCAGGTAGGGCGCGTCGCCGCGCTCGTCCGGTTTGAAAGCCCTGATCCGCAGGTATTTCCGCGCAAAATAGATCGCCGCCCCCATGGCCACGGCGAAACCAGCCCACGGCCCCCAGGCCATCACCCCGTTGGTCATCCGTTCCCGCGCGGCTGCCAGCTCCGCGCTTTCGGCCTGGGCCGCCAGTTCCCTGGCCCTTGCCTCGTCGATCGGCGCCTGCCGGGTTTTCTGATCGGCGCTTTCCGTCCCCTCCGCTGCCACCGTCGCCGTCAAACCCAGCACCGCGGCCTGTGTCGCCGTGGCCTGCGCCGCCGCCGTTGTGGTTGCCGCCACAAAAGCCTGTGCCGTCGCCGAAGCCTGCGCTTCAGCCGTCGCCGTATCCTGGGCCTGCGCCGCCGCCACCGTCACATTCCAGACCGTCTTCGTCGCCGCGCTCGCCGCCTGCGTCTGCCGCCCTTCTTCGTTTTGCCGCGCCGCCGTGGCTGTCAAGCCCAGCACCTGCTGGGTCGCTGTCATTTGCGCCCCGGCTTCAATCCGCCTGGCTTCAATCTCCTGCTGCGTCAGCCGCAATATCATGTCCTGCTGGATCAACTGCACCCCCGCCGCCACCGGGTCAGTTCCCGGCGTCGCCGTAAATTGCAGCCCTCCCGGCCCCGTCCCGCAGCTCGTCAGCATCCAGGCCAAAATCATAATCAACCCTGAAATCCGTTTCATCTACCACCACCCTTCTGGGAATTGGTTCTGCGCTTCCTGCGTTGGCTCTTCGGGCCTCTGAAATACCACCGGCCCGCCCTCCGTCCCCCCCGTCAGCTTCGAAAGGATCGCCAGTTGCATCATTTTCTCTATATCCAGCGTCTGGCGCGTCTCTCCGCCAGAGCGCCCCCAGTGCGCGTTCGGGCCGCTTTTCCAGCCCCCGCTTCGGCGCGCCTCCCCCAACCCGCCCTGCCACTGCCTGCGCACCCACGGGATCAAGACCCCCGCCACCAGCGCCGTGAAAGCCGCCGAAAGCAAAAAGCCCAGCGCCAGCTTGAACAACAGCCCGCCCCACCCCGCCACAAAATCTGCGCTTCCTGGCACACTGCTCAAAGTCCTCTCTGCCAGTGCTGCCTCCACCGGGCTGTAAGCCGCATAGGCCGTCATCCCCAGTGCCAGCGCCGCCAAAACGATCAAGATCACCATCAATTCCATGCTTTCCTGCCTTTCTACCAATAAAGTTGCTTCAAAATGAACCTGATGAACTTCTCTGATTTTTAGGGGTTCAAAATGTTCATTTCAACCTGGTCAAAATCACTTCATTCTTTTCCGAAAACCGTTAAATAACACCTCTTCATCAATGTTCATTTGGTTCATTTTGAGAGTGTTTTTTACCGTCATTTCCGCTCTCCTGTCGCTTCGCTCATTTGAAATGAACCAAATGAACTTCAATGAACCCGATTCGCCGAAAAATGCCCCTTGAAAAAAAATTTTTTTTTCGAATCGGCCTATTTTCGGCATTTTCAGCCAAAAATATTATTTTTGACCCCATACACCCCCCCCTATGTTCATCAATGTTCATTTGGTTCATTAGAGCATTGCCTCCTGTGTCACTACCGGCTTTGTCTCACCCTGAATGTCCATATCGCGCAGCCCAAAGCGCAGTTTTCCGATCTCCAGCTTATGCTTATCCAGGATCACCACCCAGCCCTTTCCGGTGCGCTCCACCGGCAGCCTGAACGCATCCCGGCATGTCGAACCAATCGTTTGCGCCTTCACCGAGTCCTTTTTCTTGTCGGTGGCGTTCTCATTCATATTCTCCGAGTCGATGATCTCATTCGCCACGTAAGCCAGGTCTTTATACAGCACGTAACGCACCACGCCGTAGTGCCGCATCTCACCGGTCTTCACATATTCTGCATACTTCTTGTCCTCATCCACCGCGATCACCGTCCGCAGCAGCATCGCCTCGAACGACCCGGCGCGCCGGTTCAGTTCATCTTCGTAATTGGCCTCTGCGATCATATCGATGTCCGCTTCCATCTGCTTGTCTTTCAACAAATACGCCAGGATCTTCAACGGCCTCATAATCTGGTTCATCCGGGGTGATGTCTTCCGGTTGATGATCTTCACTCCCGCGGGCACTTCCAGTTTCGGCAGCCAGGTCTTCAGCCGCCACCTGATCAGGTAATTCCGCATCGTCACCGCTTCTGTGCGCATGCTCTCCTGCACCACGCCTGGCTCAATCCCGGCTTCCTCCAGCTCGATCACGTCCTTCTGGAACAAATCGAACGTGATGCAGCGTGTTTCGGTCGCCGGGTCTTTGAACGCCTTATACATCGTCAGCAGCGTCGGACCATACACATAGGTCGTCGTTGGTGTGTACGAATGACTCCCGTCGGCCTTCACCGTCTCCATCATCGTGATGATCCGCGCCTGTTCCTTCATCGCCCGCCCGTTCAACAGCGCCCGCAGCTCGTCCTGGTGCTCTCTCGGGATCGAATCCGCCTCGTCGATCATCAGCGTCCCCTTATACAGGTGCGCCATCCCCTTGAAACCTGCCAGGCTCGTCAGGCTGCTCGTGATCATCATCCGGTAACACACCCGCCCGATCAACAGCATCAATTCCGATTTGCCGCTGCCAGGCCCCCCGCGCGCGCGCAGGTACGGCAGCGCATCAAAAGCGTCGTTCAGCCAGGTGAACAGCGCATACAGGCTCGCCGTCTTGTATTGCAGCGGGTTATCCAGCAAAAAGTACCGCCGAATAAAGAATTCCAGCATCGCCAGCAGTTCGTTCATCGGCTTCTCAGGCCCCAACTCCGAAGGCAGCATCACCGTCCCATACCTGATGTTGTCATCCACCATCGGCTCCAGGCGCTTGCCGTTGATATCCAGGTAATTCGCTTCCGCGATTTCCCGCTTCTCCGGGTGCGTCAGGTCGATGTGGGCGTAAGCCAGCTTCGCCTTTTGCTTTTTCTGGTCGAATAGCAGATCCACCAGGTAGCCTTCAGTCCCTTCATCGTTCACCGGGAACCATCCGCCCGCCGTTGGCTCGCGCTCCAGCCCCTTGCCGTCATCCTCCTTCTCCGCCTCCCCGCGCGCCGCCTTCACCGCCCGGTTGAACTCGGCAAACTTCAGCCCGGTCGCCTTCACCAGCTCGGTCGTCATCAGCCCCAAAACCTTCGGCGGGATCTTTGCGATGATTTCGAACGTTCGCTCCATCGCCCGTTGCTTGTCCGCGTTCCCGCGCGTGGCCGCCGCCGCCCGCGCTGCCTTCAACACCACCGGAGCAGCAGCCTCCAGCCGGTAATTCACCCGTCTCAACTGTTCGGCGTCATCCAACCCACGCCGCACGTATTCCTGCCGTAAATCATTCGCATCCTTCAGCGGCCAGCGCACCACCTGCACCAGTGGGCTGAGTTCATCTGCGATCGGCCAATCCCCGTTCTTGCCCTTGATCGCCGTCTGCCCCGCCTTGTCTCCATCTGTCGCAAAGTAAATCGTCTCATGCCGGTCTACCAGCGTTTTCCCCCAAAACTCACCCAGGTGAACGCCCACCAGCCCCACCGGCGCCAGTCCCCACTGGCAGAGTGTGATCACATCTGCCTGGCCCTCCACCAAAATGATTTTCTTCGCATCTGACCGGTAGTTCCAGCCAAAATAGGGCTGCCGTTCACCCATCAACTCCTTGCGCGGGTTGAAGCTCTTATACTTTTTATCTGGCTCGTTCACCAGCTTGATCTCATCCGTCCATTTCAGGTTCCTCGCGCTCAGGTAGCTCACCTTCTCGAACATCACGTGCGGATAGATCAACCGTGGCCGGTTCATCATCCCTGTGATGTATCCGTTGCTGATATCCTCGGTGCTGATCGCCTGGATCATTCCGTGCTTTTGCGCCCACCCGGCCACATCTCCCCTGAACCCCAAAATCGCCACCCCCGCCGGGCTTTCAGGATCAATCCCGTTCGCCGCGAATTCACCCCGCATCGCTTTGATTTCAGCAGCAGTAGCAGAACCGCTAAACCCCACCCGGCTCTTTTCAATCGTTTCGTCAGTCCATCCGCGTCCGTGGCAGTAGTCCACCGCGGCTGGCGTGGCCTTCAAAAACCCCTGGAACACCCGCGCCGCCACCGAGAGAACATCCTCCCTGGCTTTTGTTGCCAGCCAGCTTTTCGTATCCTGGTGCCCCCATTCTGGCAGCGTCAACCCGCCCTTCTTGCACAGGTATTCGACCGCGCTTTTGCGATCCATCCCGTGCTCGTTCATCATGTAATTGACGGCATCACCGCCCTGGCCTTTGCTATTCCAGTAGTAGTATTGCTCGCCAGTTTTGCGGTCCTGCGTAATCACCAGGCTGTTGCAATCCTCCCGGTCTCCCCGAAATTCATGCCCATGCCCGCGCAGTGGGAAATCTTCCCGAATCAAATCTTCCAGTTTTATGCGTTTCTTGATCTCATCAAAGATGTCTGCCATTGATCCGTCCATCCATTTCTATAATCTTGCTCAGATTTTCCGTGCCACTGACGCCCGCCGACCGGCTAAAAAAATAGGGTAAAAGACCCCACTCCCCCCCACTGCCCATACATGCGACATAACCCCGTGTTATGTCGCATGTATTTTCCAGCCCCAACAGTGTTTTCTGACCAACCACCAGCCACATGCCCAAACGCAGGGAAAACGGGAATTCTGCGATTCTTACTACTACTGAAATTAACCAAAACGCCAGCGCACATACAACTAACCTTCCACCAGGCGCGCCAACGCCGCACTAATCTGTGACTTGGCAGCCGTGACCGAGGCGCGCATGTCATCCATCTCTTCCAAAGCAGGAGCCAACAGAGCAGACATGCCTGCCCTGTCACGGGCCTGGCGCACGCGCAGCCTGGTGATGGGATGCAGGTATTCCACGCGCACCAGCGCTGCCAGCGCATTCTCCAATGCCTCGCGCTGACTGGCCGCCAGATTCCCATACCCCTTACTCTTCGGCACTGCCGATCGCCTTCTGCAATCCCATCAACAAAGTGCGCTCGCGTTCTTCTGCTTCCTGCCGCAAACGCTTCTCAATCAACAGGCCATTGCGCGCGCGGGATGCTTTGCGCAGCCATACGGATGCGTGGTCAATCGCATAAGCCAGCAAGACAGCCGCGCCAGCCGAAACAATCACAACAACCATCGAAGCCAACTCATCGAAGCTGCCCTGTTCCCAGAACAGGAAGGCCAGCGGAACAAATATCGCCAGAACGCCCAGGGTATAGTTCACCAATTGATGAAACCGCCTGCCAAATACCTGGGCAATGCCCCAATGCTGGACCCACAGCATCAAGACCGTGATAAGTGCCGTCACTACGATCTGTTCACTTTTCATCGCGTCACCTTTTTGATTACAGTAGCAGGAGAAATCCCGCCGATGTACGTGGAGTTAACCTGCACCATAGATCCGCACAGACTCTTGTAATTCAGACGCAGATTGAAGTCTTTCAACCTGTGATTCAAGGGCTTCAATTCGGGCAAGCAGTTGACTGACGGTATCGCGCAGTTCTGCGACTTCGTTATTCTCTGCAAGGTCTTTTGACATTGGCGTCCCTTGCGGCTCAAAAACTTCATCCACAAGAGCGCCTTCTTTGTAAACATAGCCATCCTGACCCATTTCAAGCCATTCAGTGGCGCTTGTTCCACAGCCTGGACAAGATTCGATTTCAACGCCATCGGCATTTATAAAAATAACACTGTTGATATGCCCGTTCCACTCGATATCAACTTCGATGTGTGTTCCGCAAACGCATTTCATTGTTTTTTTCCTTCCTGCTTTCGAGAAGCAAACTAACGGTTTGCGTAACCCGCGTGTGCGAGAACGCAAGCCACCGATTTTATTCACCAGAGCCTACGCCAACCGTGACGTTGCTCACGTCGGGTTCACGCTTTGTTAGACCCCGCGCAATTTGAAACGAGACTACCCAAACGAAAGGATTACTTTCCCATGAGTAACCGCGCTCGGCATTGATGCTGTTCCAAAGAGTTTGAAAGCCTGCTCTATATTTCAGATAATCCAAATCACCACCGACCATTGATGGAGTTGCGCCTTCGTCAATCGCGTCACTTTCGCTAATGTTATTCAACCGCTCAATTCGTAACTCTGTAATTTCCAAAAGCAATCGGCTTGCCTTGCGCGGCATGTGGATTGACGGCTTCCAAACAAGCGGATAATTATCGCCAGTTTTCAAATTGACAATTCCAGAGCCAAAGCCATCATCAGGAAAATCAGCCTTGAAAATAAAACCATCTGGATATTGTGCGAATGTCTCACGCACCCAAAGAAAATCGCCAGTGTGACCATACGGACAAGGCAACTCATCGGTGAATGGGATTTTCCCTTGCGGGTCTTGCTTCACGATTCGGCGTGTCTGGCTTTTCTTTCCTGCCAAAATTGCCTGTACCATTTTTCGAGAAAATAATATTGGATGTTCGTTCATGTGCCAATTCTCCAAGAAGGGGTCTAACGGTGGCCGCGTGAGCCGCGAGGTGCGGGCACGCGAACCAACCAACTATAACGGAATATAGGGGCGGATATTTCCACAACCCCGACATTTTGCAGCACCCCATAAATATCGAGTCCCGCATTTTTGGCAGACATAAGCCCCGGTTTTATCGCCCGTAATGCTTTCGGTAACGGTCAAGCCCGCGCCTGTCGGCTCAACGGGGTGTTCGACGGCGTCGCGTTTTTGCAATTCAAGAACCGCCTTCAAGTATTCATCATAGCAAACCGTACATAATTGCCACTCAACTCCCTTTGAGGTAATCAAGACAATTTGCACTTTGCCAAAGCATCCACGTATATCGCACATGCTATTCAGGTTTATTACAAGATTGCATTTTTCACGCGCAAGTTCATTTGCTTTCACATCGTTCTCCCTTCAAAAAGCTGTCGAGCAGCCCGTGAACGCGGCCGCCGAACGGTTAGTTTTACCGGCGAAAGCGGGCGGGCTATTGCTCGGCTTCCGGCGCGGTAGTGGATAAGGTAAAAGTAAAATCAAATGCGGCGGATCCAGCCCCGCTTTTGTCCGGTGCAAACGATGTTAGCCAGCCTTTCAATTTTTCAATTCTCTCTCGATGAGTTAAGTTGTAATCTAGGTCAATTTCTATTCTCGGTTTCGCTCCCCAACTATCGAAAGCAGGCATTACTTTGTTTTCAAAACAATCTGGACATATATCATATGAAACTTCTTTCTCTCCTTTGCTCATGTGGATAAAAACAACATCGGGCATTTTGCCATTCAATAAATCAATTTCTTTTTTCCCTACTGCCCACGTTTTGTATACTTTTTGACAAATATCACATACAAGATGGTGAATTTCGCCAGCATGTTTTTTGCCTTTTTTCATGACTTCCATATTTTCTCCTTTTGCCAGGGGGCTGGCTAACTCATAATTAGACACCCACAGGCTGCCTAATATCCACACGATAATTATCCGAATAATCCAGGGGTGAAACCACCCCCGCGCCACGACTGGCTACATGGGTATAGATCATCGTGGTCTTCACATCCTTATGGCCCAACAATTCTTGTATCTTGCGAATGTCGTACCCCGCCTCCAGTAATCGGGTTGCAAACGAATGTCTGAACGTGTGCGCGCCCACCGGCTTCGCAATCCCAGCCGCCTTTGCCGCTGCCCGAATCGCCTTCTGCACCGAAGTCTCGAACAGATGATGACGCCGTACTACCTTTGAACGCGGATCGGCGCTAAACTTTGACGCAGGAAACACATACTGCCAGGCCCACTCTCTCCCAGCGTTCGGATACTTCTCCGCCAGCGCATAAGGCATTTCCACATCTGCGCGTCCATAAGCCAGGTCATTCTCATACTGCGCTCGCACCTTTAACAGGTGCAGCCGCAATGGCTCCACTGCCCCCCTTGGCAAGACCGTCACCCGGTCCCGGTTTGACTTTGTCTCCCGAACCGTGATCGTCATCTGCTCCAGATCCACATCCTTGATCCGCAGCCGCATGCACTCCATCAGCCGCAAACCACTCCCATAAAAGATCTGCGTTATGATCCGATAAACCCCGCTCGTCTGGGTGATCACGCTCAAAGCCTCAGCATGGGTCAAAACAGTTGGAATATGCGCCGACTTCTTCGCCCGCATCGCCTGAACCGGCCCCAATTCCTGCCCCAGCACTTCCCGGTACAAAAACAGGATTGCATTCAAAGCCTGGTTCTGCGTCGATGCGGATACCTGCCTGACCACTGCCAGATGGGTCAGGAACTTCTCAACTTCTGGCGCACCCATCTCTTGCGGATGACGCTTGTGGTGGAAAAAGATATACCGCTTCATCCATTCCACATAAGACAGTTCCGTCTTATAGGAATAGTGCTTCAGCCTGATCTTCTCTCGCGCCTGATCTAATAGTTTCGACATCTCCTCACCTCGTTCCCAGGGCCAGGATCAGCCCCAGCCACGTGGCAATCGACACCACCAAAGAGACCTTCGCCAGCTTATTCAAAACGCTTTGTAACCTTGACCTTTTTGCATTCGACATAAGGTTTTCCTTCCGAAACAATCTCACCCAGCGCCAGCAGGTTACCGGTTCGATCTGACACAACGGCCACCTGGTCGCCTTGCTCAGCGCCCCCACCGAAATTCCTGGGAGACGAAAAATAGAACTCTGCCCGCACTTCCTCGGCATATACCGCGGCGGCCACAACAACCCGCAGGCTCATAATGCCTCCATTACCCGTTCCAGGTCGTTATCGCTCGCCCGCAAATACATCTGGCTCGTCCGCCCATCCCGGTGCCGGGCCTGCTTGCGGACCACATCCAGCGCCGATTCGGGTGACAGGCCATCCTTCAAAGCCTTCCGCATCACACTCAGGCAAAAACCATGCCGTAAATCATGCGGGCTTACCTCCACCCCAGCCGCCGCCCCCACGGCCTTCACCCGCCTCCACACCTGGCTGCGCGAAAGCCCGTTTCCCTGCCAGCCACACACCACAAACTCACCTGCGCTTGCCGGGCGCGTTTTCAGCCAACCTGCCAGCAGGCTCAGCAGCTTTTGGCTCACCTTCACGTGCCCGGTATGCCCGCCCTTCCCGCAGACGGTGATATAGCGCGTCTTGAAATCGATCCCCGTCAGCTTCAGCCCGGCAATCTCACTCTCGCGCAAACCCGCCTCGGCTGCCAGGCTCCAGATCACCTCATCCCGCCTGCCCAAAAAGGTATAGCGCACTGTCTGTTTCTTCAAATGCGCTCCAGCGCTCAAGACGCCTTGCAGCGCCTGGGTCTCCTCCGCCGTTTTCGCCCGCGGCGGCAAACTCTCTTCCGAAAACCTTCCCTGGCGGATGGTTGGATCATTCTCCAGCCCACCAGAGAGCATTGCCCAGCGCACCAAAACCCGCAGCGAAGCCAGCCGCCGGTTCATCGATTTGGGCGCCGCCCCGGCCTGCGCCTGCTCGTCAAAATAAGCCCGCACCAGTTCGGTCGTCAGCAAACCCGGCTCAAATTCCAGCCCACGCGCAGCGCACCAACGCACCAGGTGCCGCACATCCTGCTGATACCCGGCCAGCGTTTGCGCCCTCAGCGGCCTCAGCCCCTTCGTCCGCCCATCCCGCTCCAGCCAATCCCCAAACAAAACGCCCCAGTTGCTTTCCGTCGCAGTCATCTTATTTGCCTCCGTAAGGGTGGGTTTTACAAGCCGGGTTATCGCCGATCTTTTCGTAACAGGCGCATTCCGGGGCCGCCTGCTGCGCCACTGCCACCCACGGCGCTCCATCTTCCAGGCACTCACCAATGTAAGCATCCAGGTACTCGCTCCACTTCCCCGGCAGCGTTTCGCGCGTGGTGGTCACTGCCAGCTTCGTGTTCTGGCAAATCGGGCAAACCCCGCTCTGTCTTCCACCCTCCATACAGGCATACGTCAATCCGCAAACCTCGCAGAATCGCGCCGCCACAACCAACTTTTGCGCATCTCCCCGCGCGTGTGCCACAAAAATACTGGCCGCCGAACTTCGATAATCTGTCCTTGCTGTATCCATCACTCCGTCCTTTCAAAAGTTGAAATCACACAAAATTGCGTGATCGTGCTACGCTTTTTATGATCACCTGTGCGGGCGTCCGTCCCGCTCGCACAGGTCCCAGGGGGGTTACTTCCCCCTTCGCCCAATCCCGTGCAGCCGCACATCCTTCTTGGCTTTCCAGCGCACCACCGGCGCCGCTCTTTCTGCCAGGGCCTCGCTCACTAAATCGGTCAGTTTCTTGGATAATTGCTTCGATGTGCGCCGCAGCGTCTCCAGCGTCACATCCTTCCCTTCCATCCCTGCCAGCCTGGCATACTTCTGCAAATGACGCTTCACCGCGCTCAAGCTCGGCAGCTTCCCGCGCTGTGCAAACACCCACCTTGGGTCATTCTCGCGCAGCATTTCCAGCGTCTCCACCAGGCTCGGGTTCAGCACCAGGTTCTTCCCTCTTACCGGTACATAAGTCACACCGAACAAAACAAAATCAGTCCAGGCCCACTCGCGAAAATCGGCGAAGCGCAGCCCGCTCAACAAAATCGTCACGATGATTGCGAAATCGACCATCTTTTCCTGCGGGATCGCCTTCAACAGCCTGCGCACCTGTTCGACCGTTAGACTTCTTCCCCTAAAATCCCCGCTCTTAGGATTTTGGGGGAAAGCGGCGAAGCCGAAGGGGGTCCCGCTCATGTTGGCAATAACCCCCACCCGCAGCTTGATCGTGCTCGCCGCCAAACCCTTACCCGCCAACAGCTCCCGGTAACGCTCCAGGTCTGCCGCTGTGGCGTTTTCCACGGGCATCTTTAGGGACGTTTCGAAATCGCGCTGCGCCTGGGCGTATGCGCGCCGGGAGTTGGCTGAAAGCCTCATGCTTACTTCTTTCGCGTATTCTTCTTCAATTGTTCGATAATCGCAGATTCATCCACATAACGTGGCAATAATTTCTGATCTGCCCATTTTTGGTATTCATCAGCAATCAAAGCGCCCGCCAGCGCACCTTGCGCGCGTTTTCCCATACGCTTCGCTTCTGTCAGTATGATCAGCTTCTCAAACGTTACAAAATCCACAGGTATAGTTCTGTATTTCGACATTGCCAACTCCTTTGTTCTTACAGTTATAATTAGCTACCAATTGCTCACTAACAGGAGAAAATTCATGCCAATAAATTTTCTTGACCTTGAAAAATTCCTAAAAGATAATTCCTATTCAGATGACCGCGTTCACTTCATCTTTGCTGGAGCGGTGGTCTCTGGAATACTTGTCATAGATAGTCGTACTTCAGAGACCATTTCAGTCCGCGATGCCATTACCTACACCGGTCTATCCGTTGTTGGGATCGAGACCGTTATTATTCCCTTCGATCACATCCTGGCTTGGGGGGAAGGGGAGATTGAACCAAGGCCCTGAAAACTTCTCATCCATCAGAACTACCACCCAACCTGCGGAAAGACGCATCACCGGCATCTCGAAAGTATCGCGGCAAATGGATCCTACTGTTTGGGCCTTTGCCAGTGATTTCCCTTTGTAATCCGACAGGCTTGCATTGAAAGCCTGGGCCAAATTCTGGTAAGAGATATATTTCACTGCGCCTTGTCGGCGACCGATGCCCTTCTCTATTTTGATTAGTTCGCTGTTGCTTTCCCATAACGCCTTAAGACAACGGGCCAGTTGGCCCTCGAAACTGTTCGCGAGCTGCTCGTTGGTGCCATACTTACGTCGAACTACTGCCCGAATGACATGGCCGGTAAATAATTCAACCGTGATTGCCTTCACCCGGTTTGGCCCCACATGTGCCGGTCTGCCTTCAGGGCTCATCAAAAAGAAACCATCATCTTCCCCTTGGGGCAAGACCGCTTCCAGTTTCCAATTTTCGCCATTCAGATATTGAACTTCTTCAAACACCTGCTGCCCTTGCTCATTCATCGTTAGCTCCTTTTTGAATGTTTCTTTCAAGCGCGAGAGAATTTATTTCTACAGAAAGAATTATAGTCAATTATAATTATTTGTCAAGAGTGAAAGCTTTTACCTTTCCAAAGAAATGGGCAAGTGTGACAAAATGTTTTCTATGGAAAGATTTTCTGACTGGTTATTGAAAGAACTTGCTATTCGGAAATTAAATCAATCCCAGTTGGCAACTGTTGCAGGACTGGGAAGTGGAACAATATCCAATATCATGAATGGCAATCGCAAAGTGGGACAAAATACATTAATAAAAATTGCTGAAGCATTGAAACTTCCCCCCGAAACTGTTTTTGAAGCTGCCCATATCTATAAACCCACCTACACCAAAGATGACGAAAAAGACCCAACCCTCATGGAATGGATCAAGATTTATAAAGACGCATCCCCTGATCAACGTGAGATCATGATCGAAAACGCCCGTTTTTTCTCCAATCGCGGCACTCAAAAACGATGAAACAGTTCAATAACTTACTGCTTTGGATCGCGCTCTATTTTGTGCGCCTGCCCTTCGAGCGAATACAAATTGTTCGTGCCTTTCGCCTCCACCCCGCTGTTCGTTTCCACTGGGTAGGTGGTTATGAACCACGCCATTCACTTCGTCCTATCCATCTTTTACTACCTGTTGCCCTGGGCGAGTTCATCCTTCTCCTGATCGTCATCCGGCTGACGCCGGTCAATGCCTTCATATTTGGCTTTATCGGCAACTTGGTCATCGTTGGCCTGGCTATGCTTCCATCCGTAGGAAAAGCATATGAACACGAATAAACGGCATCGCCCTTTAGCTGCCATCATCTATCATTACTATGCAGAAATTGTCTCCCGTATCACTGTAGACCAGGATCGCAGACCTCTGCCGCCTATTCCTTGCGAATTCTGTGGCCAAACCACCCACAAAACCGAATATTGCCCCAATTACGAACAGATGGGCTTTTTAGATAATGGAAAAGACAAAGAACATCAGTGTGACTGAACAAAATCGTCGGTTGCGCGAAAAGTTGCACAATGATGAAAGAAAATACAAAGAACTTCTCGAACTATTCGAGCGTGTTTGTGAGTCGGTTGGTTATGACAAACTTGCAAAATCTTGGAATAAAGATTATCGCAATGGGTGGGTCAGCTCATGGACATGGCCCTTATATGAATTTCTTAATACCAAGGTAGAGCAAAAAATAACAGCGAACATTCGGAACGAAGCCGTCGATATTGTACGTGGAATTATTTTGCAATTGGTTGTTCTAGGAAAATATGGAATCAAACTCCCTTTCGAGACATGCCCCTTTGATGTAGATGCAAATGAAAAGAAAAAACAAAATCAATATTTAAAGAACTACCCCGAATGTCTTGTTTGTGGAGAAAAGCGTATTACCGAAGTTTGCCATATCGTCCCTCGTTCTCAAGGTGGCTCAGATCATCAAGATAATTACTTTGTATTGTGCCCAACTCATCATCATCTTTTTGACCATCACAGACTATCTAAAGCTGAATGGGCTTCTTTGGAACAAGCGCTCGAAGGAAAAATGGAAAATGCCATAATTTATGCTAAAAGCATTCGTTACGAGCATATGAAATCACAATTGTCTTGGAGAGATGATCTCCCTGATGATTTCAAAAGACTTGTATAGTTCCCAATCTATCACCGCGAGTCCAAGAACCAGTCACACCCTATATCAGCTAAACCCCAAACCATGCAGACACAGGTACACAAACGGCCCACCTTAGTTCGGGTCCGTGAGGCCCCCGGTTCAAATCCGGGCGCCCCGACAAGAGCAACCGCAGCACTCATGGATAGTGATTTTCACAAACCGTGAGTGCTGCGGTTCGATTCTGGGGAAATTTTCTCAAACCACAGATCCATTTTTTTGTTTTTGATGTGAGTGAAAAACGGCTGTTAGCAGTTTATCATCCTATAAATGTCTGTTATCGTCTGATTAGATATAACCAGTTCCGTGATGGACAACTCTGAAACGCGCTACCTTAGGGCGCGCTTTTTGTGCAAAATTGTCAACTGGCCGAAAATGGTCCGCGCTAAAAGATGCACAATATTATTCAAAAGGGCTAAAATGGCTGTAATGACTTTTAAGGGGAGCGAGTTTTGCATGAAAGATTTAAACTTTGCCCCAATAGCCCAAAAGGCATGAAAAAACGCACCCTATTGGCTCTACGGAGAAATTGAGTGAATCCCAAACTATTTGACAAGCTGCTCAAAATACACCAAAGCAACACCATCTGGCAATGTGCTGTGCGCCGCGCGCCCTTTTGGATTACCCCCAAAAAAGAGCCTGCCTATCGCCCATTTATTCTGCTGGTACTCGACCAGAACTCGGATTTGATCCTCAAAACGGAAATTATGCGCGAGCACCCCGCTCCCCAGGCGGTTCTTGAGCAGCTGTTCAAAACCATGCAAGGCACCCCGCTTAACCTGTTCAAAAAGCAACGCCCGGCGCGGATCAGCCTGGATGACGCCGCGCTGGTGCAGGCCTGCGCGCCGCAACTGGCGGAGGTGGGCATTCGTTGTGAGCTGCGCGCCTCCCTACCGCAGATTAATAATGCTCTGTTTGAACTGGAAGCGCAGGCGAATAAGCGCGAACCAATTCCCGGCCTGCTGAGTATTCAAGGCGTAAGTGTGCTGCTGGTGGCCGATTTGTATGCTGCGAGCGCCGGATTTTACCGGCAGGCTCCCTGGCGCTGGATAGAAAACTTTGTGCCTATCGAAGTGCGCTACCCTGCCGACAGCGAACGGGCACGTTACGCCCTGGTGTTGGGTAGCGGTGGCGAGTTTTATGGGCTGTCGCTGTACGAATCGCTCGCCGATCTGGATGTGGTTTTTGCGCGCACGCCAGAACAGCCAACCAGCCGGCCGATTGCCTGGATCAGCCTGATTCTGGACGAAGTGCTGGTGATGTCATTTGAAGATCTGGATGCCATCGAGCGTTACGGCTGGCCCGTGGCTGGGGACAAAGCTTACCCCTTGGCTATGAAAGCAACTTCCGGTACAGAGGGGGGTGAAATTCCCACAGCGTCTGAATTGGCCTGGTTGGCCGCCGCATTGCGTGCGATCCCTGTTTTTCTCAGTCAATATCTTCAGGCTGATCGTGGCTTGCCGAAGTCTGCTCAGGCCAATCTACATCTGCCCAACGTACACGGTGGCCAGCAAATTAGTCTGCGCTACCCCGCCACCGCTGCGCCGAGTGTCAAGTCGATCGCGGAGGCTGAAGACCCGGAAGTGGAAGCCTACATCGCAGACTGGCATTGGGATGAAAAATCACACGAGTTCGCCCGGCAGATGGGCAAGTTCCTGTTCCAATTTCTCGATTCACTGGATGACAGCCACCTGTCCGAGCAGACCATTCGAAAACATGAAAGCAACTGCTGGTGCATCGGCTGGCTCGAATCCAGTTACGGTTACCACGATACCTTCTCGCCTACCATCTTTCTCAGCAGCCCGAACTTCGACATCGAATTCAAACGCAAGGTGAGTGATTCGAAATATGCGCTTAACTCTTACGCAGCCACCTGGCGTAAGTTGGAGAAATATATCTGCTCGCTGGGTTATGAAGATCCCTATGCATCGAGAAAGAAACGCTGATGTGCTATGTTCAGTCAATCGCATCAGCGAGAAGGTTTGCGGGGGAATGGCGATGTTCACGGTTTTCGTTTGATGGTAAAACCACCGGGTGTACTATCGGGCAATTGAGCCAACTTTCTCTTGCGTTTTTCCTGATAAGCGCGCATTTCATCAGCCAGTGGAGTATCTCCGATAATTTCGAGATGGGTAAGAGAGCAAAGCACTGGTAGTTTATTCTTGTCTGGCGAAGTAATATCGCAGGTAATGCCACTCTGATCGCCACCATAAAACACAGCCTTGATAGAAAGTGGTAGGCGGTCGCTCATCGGATAACCCTGCTTGCGCAGCAGTTTGAGCAATTCTTTAGTGGGGCGCGCGGTAATGGGCAAACTGGCTTTCATCGCCTCCACCAATTTGATGGCATCCTCTACATCGTCAACGTCCGAGGTTGAGTCTTGAACAGGCGCTTTGGATGTAGGCTGGCCGAAATGTTTTCCATGCTTCCGCGGAAAATTGAAATGTTGTTTGAAACTATGCAGATTTTCGAACAAATCTGCGGCTCCCGTGGATGTTTTTGTGCTTTGTTCCCAAAAACCCTGGTCGAACGTACCAATAACCAGGTAATCATTGCCGATGGCCTGGGGTGCAGACTTCATGAACATCTGCGCTAAATAACCATCTATTTCCTTTTGATGGGCGATCAGCAGGTCGCAGTGGGCGCAATAACGGCAGGTGTAATTCAGGCTGACTGGATGGTCTGGGTCAACATGAATGACGAGTGGCACCTTTTTTTGTTCGGTTTTTCCATTGCACTGCGGGCAATGCTTGAAGCGTTCGATCAGGTAAGGGTTGAGAAAAAAGTTGTAGAGCGGGGGCAGATTTCCGAGCTGAAGCGGCTTTTTAGGCATAAGAATTCCTGTAGGACTGATTTATTTTTATATCTTACCGCAAAAACTGTCGCCAAGGAACCGATTTTCGCGGTAAGATAGACCACGATCAGATCACATCTCATTCGCAGATACAAACATTCCATGCACATTCTCCATGCGCACTACTCACCTGATAACCCAGGCCTGTTCTTTTGGGCAGAATCTCCGGATTCTGCCGCCCCGACCCCCTCGCGTGGGCGCGTGGCCCAGAACCCCAAACCCAAGGCACATCCGTTTTGTGGTGCGCCAAGCCTGCCTGGCGAAAAACGCACGGTCACGCTCCGGTTGCCTGCCGTTAAGGGGATTCCACTTCCTTCGCCGCAGTTGGTTCACAACTGGGAGATTGACACCGAAACTCCGGTGCTGGCGCCTTTCTGGGTGGATGGAATCTTTTTGCTGCCCGAAGTGGCGCTGACCGTTTTACTGGCTTTCTCCTCTCCTCAACCTGAAGCAACTGGAACTTTCATCCCGTCACCGGCCTTCCGTTACTGGGGCATGGCTGCTGCCTTGGCCTTGGAAACCCTCGCCGCGCAGAAACTTGTTCCGGTCATAGCTGGGGATAGCGCTCGCTGGCTGCCGGTGCTGGACTCTCCCAAAGATGCGGCGAGAATGGCACAACTCACCGCCGCCATGCCGGCGGTCTGCCGCGCCGAAGATCCTGGGATTTCTCCCAGAAGCTTGCTCTCCAGTTTTCTCAACACCTTCTGCGATGCGCTGGCCCGCACCTGGGGGAAAGCCTCCGCTCCAAAATTTTACAGAGGCGAGGATGCCCCCGCCTACCGCTGGCTGGAAGCCTTATTCAGCGACAACCCTTCCGTCCAGCTTTCTCCCAACCAGTTGCCAGGACTCGCCTCCAGCCAGCGCGCCTGGATGCGCAATCTGCATGTGGCTGGCGATGCAGCTTTTCGGATTGCCTTCCGGCTGGAATCTCCTGTTTTTCAAAATGAATCCTGGCAGTTACATTATCTGATCCAGGCCAAAGATGATCCCAGTTTATTGATCCCTGCCGCAGAAGTCTGGAAGAAAACCAGGGGCGTACTCACCCATCTCGGCCATCGCTTTGAACAGCCACAGGAAAAATTGCTAGCCGGGCTGGGCTATGCAGCGCGCTTATTTCCACCCATCACTGAGAGCCTGAAAAGCAAACTTCCCACCGAACTGGCAGTGGATACCGGTGGGGCGTATACCTTTTTGCGCGAGACGGCTCCCCTTTTGGAAGGCGCAGGCTTTGGAATTCTCATCCCGCCCTGGTGGAACAAAAAGGGCGCCAGGCTGGGTGTCAAAGTCAAGATGAAGTCCAAAAATGAGAAAGGCGCACCCAGCCGGATGTCGCTGGAACACCTGGTCAGCTATCAGTGGAAACTTTCTCTCGGTGAAACGGAATTAACCGAGGCCGAGTTCAGAACCCTGGCGAAGTTGAAATCGCCGCTGGTGCAGATTCGAGGACAGTGGGTCACTCTGGATGCCGAGCAAATCGACGCTGCGATTAAGTTCTGGGAAAAGCAGAAACTCGAAGGGGAGATGGGCCTGCTCGAAGCCATGCGCATGGGGCTGGGTGGGGAAACCTCGGCCGGCGGACTGCCCATCGATGGTGTGGAATCCGAGGGTTGGCTGAAGGAGTGGCTGGAACGTTTCTCACAATCCGAAAAGCTGGAGGAGCTGCAGCAACCGGATGGGTTGACCGGCCAACTGCGTCCCTATCAAAAATATGGCTATTCGTGGCTGACATTTTTGCGCCGCTGGGGACTGGGCGCGTGCCTGGCAGATGACATGGGCTTGGGAAAAACTATCCAGACGATTTCGCTCCTGGTTCACGAAAAAGAATTGGCGGGGAAATTTTCCACCCCGGCTTTGCTGATTGCGCCTACATCGGTGGTGACCAACTGGGAGCGGGAAATTGGCAAGTTTGCGCCAGGGTTGCAAACCTACATTCATCGAGGCGCAGACAGGCTGAGGGGTGAGGCTTTCCGTGAGGCGATCAAAGACCGGGATGTGGTCTTGACCAGTTATCCGGTGGCCCGCCTGGATGCTGAATCGATCCAATCCATCACCTGGCTGGCTGTGATTTTAGATGAAGCACAGAATATCAAAAACCCCGACACCAAACAGACGCAGGTTATCCGGAAAATTAACGCCGGATTCCGGATTGCACTGACCGGTACGCCGGTGGAGAACCGCCTTTCGGAATTATGGTCAATTATGCACTTCCTGAACCCGGGCTATCTGGGCGTGCGGAAGGCCTTCCGCCAGAATTTTTCTCTGCCGATTGAGCGCTACCACGATGAAACCGCGCTGGCGCAGTTGAAAACGTTGACCACCCCGTTTATTTTGCGGCGTGTCAAAACCGACCCGCGTGTGATTTCGGATTTACCCGAAAAAGTGGAGACGAAGGTCTACTGCACGCTGACCGAGGAACAGGCCACGCTCTACGAAGCGGTGGTGCAGGATGTGATGAAGCGGATTGAGGCAGAAGATGGGATCCAGCGCCGCGGGCTGGTGTTGAGCATGCTGATGCAGTTGAAGCAGATTTGCAATCATCCGGTGCAGTATTTGCATCAGAAGGGTGATGCAGCCATCGATGGGCGCAGCGGCAAACTCGAGCGGCTGGGCGAATTGCTCGAAGAAATCCTGGCCGAGGGCGACCGGACGCTGATCTTTACGCAGTTCGCTGAAATGGGCCAGATGCTGGCCGATTACCTGCCGCGGACGTTCGGGGCGGCAACGCAGTTTTTACATGGGGGCACGCCCACCAAGGCGCGCGACCAGATGGTGAAGCGCTTCCAGGAGGATGAACACGCCCCGCCGGTCTTTATCTTGTCGCTCAAAGCCGGTGGGACGGGGCTGAACCTGACCCGCGCCAACCACGTTTTCCACTTTGATCGCTGGTGGAACCCGGCGGTCGAAGACCAGGCCACCGATCGGGCCTTTCGCATCGGGCAGAAGCGCAATGTACAGGTGCATAAATTCGTCACAACGGGCACACTGGAAGAGATGATTGACGACATGATCGAGTCCAAGAAAGGTTTGGCTCAAGCGGTAGTGGGTTCTGGTGAAAATTGGATTACTGAGATGAGTACGGATGAGTTGCGGAAAGTCGTCAGTTTGCGGAGGTAATGATGCCATACGATGATTACTACTTCAAACCAACCAAACCCAAAGAAGCCAAAGATGGTATCAAGGCGCGCAGTCAGCGCGGCTCGTTTGCCAAAAACTGGTGGGCTCAGCGTTGGATTGCAGCGCTGGAGCGACTGGTCGATTCCGGGCGACTGACGCGCGGGCGTGCTTATGCCCGTAAGGGCCAGGTGCTTTCGATTGAAGAAACCAAAGATGGGATTGCCGCGAAGGTGCAGGGTTCTCAACGCTCACCTTACAAAATAAAAATCCAAATTGCGCCGTTATCAGATGCGCAGTGGGACAAGGTAATCGATGCGCTCTCAGAGCAAGCCATTTTTACCGCGCAACTGTTGGCGGGCGAGATGCCGCAGGAGATTGAGTCTGCATTTGAAGCGGCGAAAGTCAGTTTGTTCCCGGCCAGGCGCGATGATTTGAAAACAGACTGCTCCTGCCCCGATTACGCCAATCCATGCAAACATGTTGCTGCTGCGCATTACATTCTCGGCGAACGTTTCGACGAGGACCCGTTTTTGATTTTTCGTTTGCGCGGGCGGACACAGGAACAGGTCATGGCAGCGCTCCGTCAGCGTCGGGCGGGGGATGCGGAAATTGCCGAAGAAGAGAAAGACGAACCCGAAGCTGTAATTCCGCTTGATGAGCAGATGGCGCACTTTTGGGAGTTCTCGGCCCCATTGAAAGGATTTTCTGTTTCGATTCGCCCTCCGGCAATTGAGATGCCCCTGCTCAAACGTTTGGGAGAAGCGAGTTTCGTTCCAGCACCAGGGCTGGAGTCGTTGCTGCGGGGGGCGTATCAAACCATCAGTAAAAAGGCGATTGAGGCGGCGTATCAGGAAAGTGACGGCGAAAAGTAATTCAAAATATGTGCTGAATTTATACGAGGTTGCCTGGCGCAAGCTGGAAAAATACATCTCTCGCTGATCATAAAACCGCAGTTTATCGTCTAATCAGCGATATTGCAACTATGATATTCAACTAATATCTATAAGTCTGTGCACCTTGGTAATTATTCCCCCCGATATATTTTAACATTTGCAGTAATAAATTCATTTGGCGCGAAAACACTCACCAATCTTCCCCTACTGTTTGGTGCAAAACAACTCGAATCAACCCATCATCCAACCGTAAACCCGCCTCTTGAACCTCGTGTAAGACTTTGGCTGCGGAAGGAATTAAACCTCGTTTTTTCGCCAGAATAATTACTGCCAAGGTGCCTTTCAAAGGAATCCCAAAAGTTTTCGCACATTTTCGGGCAGCTCCATCGTCGAGGATGGCAATCCAGCCAGGATGAGCAAGGGCATAAGCCAAGACTGCTGTTTCCCCTGCTCCCAGATCCCAAGCAGCAAGCTCAGGCAAAATATTCGGGACTTTTACTTTTGTAAACATCCTTGTCTGGACCGCGAGGCGGGCGGCATCTCCTTGCGGGCCGGCTTTAATTTCTAAAACTACCGCAGTGGGGATAACTATCCGCTGCGGTAGTTGGGTAAGTAAATCCAGGTGCCCTATCTTGCCAGGAACAATCACAGGCGATGCATTAACAACCCATTGTTCGTTCATGCATCCATACTCTCCGCACTAATCTCGTCGGCATTATACTGGAACGGGGAAACAGAAAACCTTTCCAACGCAGTGATAAATTCCGCTCTTGAGATACCCGCGATTTCGGCCGCTTTTGATTGAGACACAATACCCATCTCGTACCATTTTACCGAAGCAGCCAAACGCATCTCGCGGCCAAAGGTAGTAGGATCCTGGCGCAAGGCTGACAGTACGCTGCGGGGGAGTTCTATTGAAACATTTACAGTAACCATCATGCACCTCTTTTCTCATTAAAGATTATACTCGCGATAAGGATAAAGACAAAATCCATCCGGAAAATTGGCTAGCTACTCAGATGTTGTCATGGCGCATTAAATAGCACCCCGAAAAACAAACATTAGCGTGTGCAGCCTGTGGATTCTGGTCGATGGCGATCCAATAATTCAATAGTAAAGTTTCCGTTCGCTCTGCGGTTTTATGACTCTTAGCTATAGCGGTTGAGGAGGCTTTGTGAATTATACATGTTGGGTATAATTGAATCTGGTTGGGAACACTGGGTAATACCAGGGTCAGAAAGCCATCGTTTCTGCTGATTCCGTACGTTTCCTTTTTATACAACCGGAACGCGTTTATTACATCATTCCCGTTGTATAATGCCTATATATTATCATCCCATGTCACCATCTAGCGCAGGTTCCCCGGTTTGTTGAACCGCAGGGCCGATAGATGGTAATAATGAGTGTCCGTCGTCACTCCGGTTGCCAAAATTGAAGGAATGGTTCGGGTCCGTGAGGCCCCCGGTTCAAATCCGGGCGCCCCGACAGCACACCTCACGGCTATCCAAATTGGGTAGCCGTGAGGTTCTCAGTAAGTAAAAATTGAATAGCTGGTCTCGCTTGAGACCTCACAGCCCGCTCCTCTCTGGGAACAAAAAAACCGTAGACGCTGTACTCGGAATTCACCCATGCGAGGAGTTTTCATGTCTACCAGCCTGATCAAATTATCGCAAGCCTGCGAGGGGATGATCCGTTATAAATCGGCCACCGGCGAGAGCGACCATACTATTTCTGATGGTGGATTTCTTTGCCAGGCTCCAGCAGGAATATGTCACTGAGCCAGATGGCGTGGCTCCGCGAGGGGTTAAGTCGCTTTCAGCAAAAACTGTGAATAATATTCATGCCAATTTGTCAGCACTATGGCATTGGGCTCTGGATGAAGGTTGGTCACACCTTCTTCCAGTTTCAGATTTTCATCCCTCTTTCGAGACCACCATCATTTATCTACTAATGCGCAAATGCGTTTGAACCACCCCGAAATTTCTTGGCGGGATTGATATGGTTTGCAAATCTGAATATCCAAATACCCGGCTGACATAACTATCGGCCATTTTGCAAATTCCCTGCAGATGCGTGGCAAGCCCGTTCCAGGTGAGGGGAGGATCATCCGCGGCGGCAGCGAAGATAGTTTCCCCAAGACAGCCCGAGCCAGCATAATAATTTGCAATGGACATCCTCCACATGTCTTCATAAGTGGTCACATCGGATAAATCCCTTCCGATAACATTGGTCACCAATCGCTCTGTTTGGACTGCACTGGCATACAGCATGGCAGCCAGAAAATCAATTTCTTCTGGTGTTCCGATTTTACCAAAAATGATGCCTCGCAAAATGGTTTGCCGTTCTGTGCTCAAATTAGAGTAGCCCCCCCAGCATATTTGGGTGTCAAAAGCAGGAATACAAGTTGAAAGGTAATACCGGTAGTTCCACAGCAGGAGCATGGAAACGCCATCTTCGGTAACGTACCCCAACCCTTGCTCATAGGGATTGTTGGATTCAGGCCAGAACTGTGATTCCTGGGCAATCATGCCTTTAAGCAAACGCGCAGGAACGTTGTAATTGATGGCGGCCTGGTAAATCTGTTCATCATACTTATTTTGCCATTCCACCACTTGAGCGGCGGCGACTTTCTCACCACAAGGAGATGCGGCCCCATTGGCTAAGGTACCCCCATCCTTACAGGAACGGATATCCACCAGTCCTTTATGAATAAGGTGCGCAGCAAGGTAGTTGTATCGATTGGCCGTTGCCAGGTATTCCTTCGCAAGTGGCTGTTCATAAATTATTGGAAGCGGTTTGCCCGCAGCAGGGAATATCTCCCACAATGCTGAACCAGCAGGCAGACTCTCAGCCCATTCATCGGTGAGCAAGTCCAGTTGAAAAGTGGGCGAATCGCTGCCATCCAGTTTTACTGAACGAAACTTGACCTGGAATAATTTGCTTGTATCCCCGAGGCTTGAATCTGCCCAGTAGGTCAGCCACCCGCCATTATCGGTGGTAAGAGGTAATTTGAACTGGCCTTCGGTCCCTTCGTAGATTTTCTCAGTGCCCTCGATACGAACATGCACACGAGTGATTTGGTGGTCATCAACCGGCTCTTCGGCAACCACCCTGAGTTCGGGGCGATCAGCGCAAACCTGGCCAGGAATGCAATTGACGGTTTCAACGCGCATGGTGATGTTGGGCAGCGCCAATTCTTTGGTAGTTGTTCCCGTTCCCTGGCTGACCTGGCGCAGCATCAGACCGGTACAATATTTACCTCCCAAACCTGTACAGGGCGGCGTTGTGAGCCAGTCGTCCAGAGTTTTTTGTCCACAGGTTTGAACAATATCATCTGATGTGGGCTGGTTTCCATGGCGCACAAACAGGTCGCATACTTTAGCCCCATCCTGCCAGCGCAGCAATTGCCAGTGCGCGAGTGGGATGGTCACTTCATTTTTGATGGCATGTCGGCCTTCATCAGCATTCACGGGGACGATGGAGGCCATTAATAACCCAATTGTGCAGGGCACAAAAAGAAAAACGCGCAAGAAGCTAGCTATTCTTCCCAAGCCGAATTTGCCGGAAGCGTTGTTCAGCTTAAATGCGCGCTTTTCATGAGCAGTCATACGTCAAGCCATCGTGAATTATCCAGAGCGATTGAGGCAGGCATTCAGAAGGTTGATGCCCCATTCGTGCGCAGAACGGATCTCGGCGCGGCTGGCGGCATTTTTTCCGCTCCAGGCAGGGCTGAATCCGCCGGTAGCGTAAATCACCAGTTTGTCACGCAAAACTTGTCCGCCGGGAGGGGTGTTGAAAAGATAGGGGCTGGTGAGCAGGGCATCGTAAGCTGGAAGCGGCTGGAGTTTGCGTTCCAGTTTCTCGAAAAGGACGCCGAAGGCGGATTCGGCGGGGAGGTCGAGGGCTTCGACCAGGAGTGGTTTGCCCGCCTTCAGATAGGCGCGCAATGATTTAACGGCGGCATCTTCCGGCTTGAAGGTTCCGCTTGCAGACAGGCAAACGACATCGAAACGGGACAAATCTGCAGCGAGTGAAATGCCTGTGTCCACAACCAGTTTACAGAAACTTGAACGCTGGCACTCGCGGCCTAAATAATCCCAACCAGAAAATGCTTCGGGAATATCCTTGCCCAAACTGCACACGCCCACCTGCACAGGCCGGATGACACGGGGCTCAAGTTGGGTACGGAAACGTAAATCGAGTTCTCCCGTGCGCGGATGGGCAGCGTCGCTAGCGCTCTGGATGGGTTTCCCGGCCTCGGCCAGCATAACCCGCGCCAGTTCGACCACCGGGCGTTTGGGCATGGAGGGGCGGGCAGCAATCACGAATTCGTCGTGGGTGTATTTGACTTCGGTTTCGACGCCGCCGGACTCTCGCTCGCCGTGGCCGAGGACAAGGAAAAGCAAGCCTTCCGCGCTGGCGCTGAAATCGTAGGCCACTGTTTCGGTGAGCACGATGACGTTGCCAACTGGGTCAACTGCCACGCCGGGGGAGATGAAAGCATACTGGTCGGGCGGGTCGTTGGCGGTGACTTCCAACCCGCAAACAATCCCGGATCCATGGAAGAATAAATCATGCGCCTGCAAGGCCTGGCGATGCTCGTTGTGAGCCTGCATCCAGGCATCGGCGGTGACGGACATGCCATCGAAGGGTTTGACGCGTGTTTTGGGGAATATGGTGATGGGGGTGTTATCTTCCATGATAGCTCCTTATGGTTGCTCGGTGGAAAATTCGCATTTCACATCGTAATGCACGTGCGCCGGGACAAGCGTGCGCACCAATTCGCTAATTTTTCGCCGGTAAGTCTCAGCGGAATATTTTGTTCGGTTGAGCTCTGTGTGGGAAACGGCAACAGTGATGCTGAGGGAATTAGGCCGGTTGTTCTTGCCAAGGGCTACATTCATTCCCAGTGTGGCGGCTTTCCCGATGACGAGGTTGGTGGCCCGGCGCTCGACAATGCGAACCTGACCGGCGGTGTAAATCTCCAGGTAGGTTTTCAGTGCCAGGAGTGTGCCGCGACACTGGAAGAGCATCAGGGCGTTTTTGAGCAGGGTGCGCACCCGCTCCAGAGGCAGGGAAGCATCGACGGGCATGCCAATCCACGAAGCCAACCAGGGCACAAAGATGGGCGGGGTCAGATCCGGGTCGAAATAGTGGTCGATCTGGTCGGTTTGCTGGCTGAGCGGTTTCCAGAAACTCTCGAAAAGCATCAGGAAACGCGAGGTGAAATCGTCGCCTTCGTAGATTTCGGGCAAATATTGCAGGTATTTGCCTTTGCCAAAGACCGTCAGGCGCAGGGCGGCGGAATCGAGCAGGGCGGCATCATCGGTGACCAGGCGCGTTTCGACTTGCAGATGCTGGTCGGCGTAAAAAGTATTCAGGCGCGCGCCGATTTCGAGGTCGTAGGTTTTTCCTGCGCTGAAATGACCGTCCAGCGGGATAAGAATGATGATATCCTGGTCGTGTTCGATGACAGATGGCAGCGTGGATGGGATTTCCGGCGGCAGGCGGTAAATTTCTGCTTGCATCACACGCGGCATAGCCACTTGCAAAGTCACAGCAGGCTGGGACGGGGCGACAAAATGCAGATAGAGCGTCACCAATTCGCCGGGATAGCGGTTGTAATGGTCAGCCGCCAGCATCAGATCGGGGGAAATTGCAGTGGATGGGTTCATCCAATCTTAGCCTTTTTCGTAAGCGGTTTCGATGGTGGTGGTTTCGATCTCGTGTTCGAACGAGCAGACCAACCCATCGGGGGGGATGCGCAGGACTTTGTCAACAACCGTCAGCGGGGCGGAGGAAGCTTCTTCGAAAAGGGACTTTTCTTCGACCGGGACGATCACACGGTAAGAGATTTCCACATCCAGCACGAATTTGACGGATGGCACCTGTTGGATGAGCGAAATCGCTTCAGCGGCAAACAAATCGCGGCCAAAGGGCCAGCCTTCCCAGTTTTCGGTGGGCTGGAGCAGCGGGCGGCGGTCATCAAGCGGCAGGGGCGTGAGATAGCGCTTGAGCTCTTCGTTGACGCGCAGGGCCACTTCAGAGGGCGCGAAGAAATCCTGTGGAACCACCCGCGCCTTGACCTTGACGCCGTAATAGCGCGGCTCGCGGATGGTCAGGGACGAGGTCAACAGGCGGTACTGGTCGAGATGGGCGCGCAGATCAACTTGCAGATTGTCTTCAAGATGCAGGGAAGCCAACGCCCCGGCTTTGAGCGAATCGGCCACCGCCGGAACAACAAGAACAGAAATGCCGCCGCTTTTCGCGCCTTGCTGTCCATCGTTGGGGGTCAGGCATTTGGCGCGGGCCACTGAACGGCTGAAATCCCGGGTAAACTGCTCAAAGTCCTGGGCGGTAACGGCGCGACGCTGGGCTTGCAGTTCACGCTGGGCGCGCAGTTTGAGTTCATCCAGGCTTTCCTGGTCTCGGCCACCGGCAGCGCGGATCAAGTTGGAAACGCGTGAAATATAGGCCAGCGGCATCGACATGGTATTCAGGCTAAGGGAAGGCAGGTTCCCGCGCACACCGCCGCCATAACGATAGCGCGAAAAACGTACACCGCGCCCGGTTTCGGGCACGCGCCCGTACTGCACTACACTGCCATCCGGCTGGCGGACAGATGGGCCAAACTGGACAGTTCCGCTGGCCATATCGAGTTTGAAGTGGCGGTCGAAGCGGGTGGATTTGGAGAAATCTTCCACCTGTTGCCAGGGGACGTAGACCGATTCGTCCCCGTGCGTTTCTTCCACTTCGACGGTCTCTCCATCCTGCAAGGCCAGCACTGGCACATTGCGCAGGGTGAACGATTGACCGGCTTCGCCATTGCTGGTGCCGAGCACTTCACCATCCACGCGCATCGAGTGCATGGCTGGCACGGCTGCGCCCAGGCTGAAGGCTTCGACTTTCTTGATGCGCGGAGACTCAGAGTACAGACCCTGCAAGGAACTGCGCTGTTCAATGCGGCAGCGCAGCCAGAAAGCTTCGAGGCCATGCAAAGTGGCAGGTGCAACGCTGAGGGGCAGGTAAAGGGTCAGGTGTCCCTGTTCGTTATTCAGGCCGCCGGTGGTGTCTTTTTCCCCTTCGAAGCGGCTCAGTTCAAGCTCCTGCCACTCCCCGTCGCGGGTCAGGCACTCCCAGACCCAAGGCGGGTCTTCGCGGCGAATCCCCACGGCTTCGGTGGGTTCGCAGGTAAATTCAAGCTGCAAAATGTGCCCGGTGAGGTTGTTTTTCGGCGAAAAACCGAGATAGAAAGTATCGCCTTGCTGTGGCTGGCGCTGGTTGAAGGGCAGGAAAATTTCCAGCCCCATGCGGGGGAAGAAGTTGCGGTTGAATTCATCTTCGCGGCGCACGTGGGCCAGCAGAGGCGGCACAATTTCCAACGGATTGGTGGTGGTAAAAATAACGTTTTCTGCGCTCATCTCTGAGCGGACTTCAAATCCCTGCGGTACCGCCACGGTTTGCTGGCTGCCTGGCTGCATGGGCAGGGCGGCCGAGAGCCACAGGGTCAACTCGGTGCGAGCGCTGCTGGCAGGCATACGTTGCAGGCCCAGCATCTCCAAAAATTTGATATAGTTTTTCTCTGGCACCCGGTTGAGACGATAAGCCAATAACTCGGTCATCCAGGCAAAAAGTTCGATCAGGGTGATGCCAGGGTCGCTGACGTTGTACTCTGTCCATTCGGGGCAGTAATTGATAATGCGCTTGCGGGCTTCGTCAACGAGGTCGCTTTGAAAGCGAAGGTCATCCAGGTTGGGGGCAGGTAAGGTCATGGCAGGCTCCTGGTTCACACAAATTCTTGTTCATCGACAATGTAGAATGGATAAACGATACTGCGCGTATCGTGGGTGGCCTTGATATAGTATTCAATCTCAGCCATCAACGTCCCCACGCTGCCACCCTCATTCGTAACGTTGACACGGGTCACTTCGATGCGCGGCTCCCACATGCGCAGGGCATCTAAGATGTATCCTTGCAACAGGCTGGTCGTGGTCGCTGAGGACGGCTCGAAGAGCAATTCGGAGGCGCGGCATCCAAAAGTGGGGCGCATCACCCGCTCGCCGGGACGCGTGCTCAAAATGATGCGGATGGCCTGTTCGATGTCCTCGCTACCCGAAACCAGGGAAATTTCACCACGAGGGTTGGTGCGAAGTGGAAAACTGAGGCCATTGCCGAGGAATGTTTTGGCTTGAGATTGCATGGTTTCTCCAAAAATAAAACTACGGCCCAATGATTACCGTCATACAACCCATCACAATTGAATCGGGCGGGCCGGTGCATGTTGCCATATCGCCCACGCGCGCGGCGGGTAAACCGCCGATCAGCACGGTGGGGCTGCCAGGCGGCATGATCGGCCCGCCGACATGCGGAATGGGCGGGACAGCCGGGGTTTGCATTGGGCAGGTGTGCATATCACTCACGCGGGCTGCGGGTGCGCCGCCGATTAGGACGGTCATGCAACCGAGGACAATGCTGCCGCCATGTGCGGTGCTGTCACCCATTCGTGCTGCTGGAGGCATAGTTGCGCATCCTTTCCAAACCTATCCCCTACCCTGACAGATAACGGGATAGGTCATTAATTAATCTTCACGATCCCACCCTGGATCTCGACCATGGCTGAACCCTTGACCGAGGTTTGCGCGCCTTGGATGGCGGTCTGTGTCTGGCCTTGTAAGTCCAGCTTGGTGCCTTTCAGGGCTGAACCTGCCATTTCCAGGGTCAATTCAGCAGAGCCCACTTTAATATCGGCCTTGGTTGTCGATTCCACAGTAAAATCCTGCTTGCTCTTCAAAATCAGCTTGCCAGTCACATCAATGGTCAAATCGCCTGCGGATTTGATGGTGATTGCATTTTTGACCGAGTCGATTTCGAGGCTATTCTTGCCAGTTTTATCTTGCAACAAGATTTTCTCAGCGCCCGCTGTATCGTCGAGCACAATCACATGCCCGCTGCGTGAGCGCATGATGCGCTGGTTGACCTTGCCTCCCACAACCGCCTTGCCCGATGGAGCAGCGGGCGGTTTATTTTTCCCGCTCCACAGCGACCCGACGATATACGGAGAACTGATATCGCCCTGGTCGAAGGCCACCAGCACTTCATCGTTGATCTCTGGAGCAAAAAACATGCCATACTCTTTGCCCCCACCCAGCATTGCCACCCGCACCCAACCCGTCTCAAGCTCGTCACTCATCCAGGGGAATTTCACTTTTACTCGACCCTGTGCCTCAAGGTCATTATTATTGGTAACAATTCCCACAACTACGCCGTAAATCTTATTGGAACTGGAAGACTCTTTTCCCATTAGAAGGTGGCGGATGGTATATGGACTGCGTCCCGTTACCTCGAATTGCACCCGGTAATCTCCGTTCCGAAGGATATGCCGCGCTTCGGTGACGTAATACTTCCCTGAAAAACGCACCCCCACTTGCGTGACCGCCACATTCGTTCCGGCCAAAATATCCGGGTGACCTTCAGCTTCACCGCTGGCGCGCACAAATTGGCTTTCGTGTTCGCCCATACGGGCGGCGGCAACCTGATTGGCAATGGATACAGAAGTGGCTGTTGGTTCCGCGATCAAATCCTCGGCTTTTGTTTTCATGAATGCCAGTTTGATAGCCTGGCTGCCAGGAATGAGCGCTCCCGGAATTGTAGCGGCCGTGTCGCCGCTAAAAGAGGACGACGAGCCTTTCACGGTTTGCTGTTTGCCCTCATCCCAGCCTTGTACCGTTACGCCAGTGACCGCGCCCGCTGCAACGATGCGCGGCTCGAAGCGGCGCAGGTTTTCGCCCCACTTCAGCGCAGTTGGAGTGAAATTGCGCGATTTGCCCGCCTCCACAAAATTCAATGTCATATCATCTACGTACAACTCATAACCCAGCATTTGCGCGCGCGACCAGAGAAAATCCCAATCGCTTTGGTTGTATTGCAATACATAATTGTAGAGCAGGCTATTTGCATCAATTTTGGGGATCAACCCGTTTTCAGACGCAATCTGCCCCACAATTTGCATGTCGGTTACGGATGGGGCGGGCATGCCGCCAAAAGCGCGTGTTTTCTTGCCCAACGTCAGGCGGTGCGCTTTGTCGTAGCCTCGAATCCGAAAAGAGACGCTACCATCATCCGAAAAAATTGGCTCAATGGCTGTAATTTCGCCTTTGATCAGGGTTTGCTTGGTTGGGATCTGGGTTTTACGGTTCGTTATCAGGGCTGAAATCTCAACCGGGGCGCCCAGCCTGAACATCAATACATTATCGACGAATTTCAGCAGCCCGACAATGTCAGCCTTGTCTTGGAGTGTGATGGTGAACATGCCAGGCATGAACACATTGGTATCCACCACTATTTCGGTAATGTACCCGAACAGAGTGGGGTCGGGAATACCGTTTATTTTTACTGAAAATTTTGGAACGGGAGGGATTGGCATAATTAATAATCTTGTGGAATAACAAGAATTTGACCGTCCAACAACTGGAAGGGATTGTCAAGCCCGTTGGCTTCGGCCAGCACGCGCCAGTAACGTGAATCGCCATACTCTTCATAAGCAATCTGGTCGAGGCGCTGAGCTGAATGGACTATGCGCGTTTTGCGGCCATCAGTGCGGCTGGTGGGGTTCTGCGCCGGGATGATGTCGTCCCCGAGAATCTCGTTTTGTTTGAACTCCACGTCTGCTTTGGCGCGGATGGGTGTGCCATCGGGAGCGAACAAGGTGTAAGAAACGTCAACCTGCGCCACCACCGCCTCAAACAGGGTGATTTTGCCCCACACCAACTTTACAAACGGGGGCATGGCGTATGGCACCAGGAACATCGAATAACCCGCTCCACGCAGCGAAAGCGCCAGCAACTGGTTGGTATATTCGCGCACATCCTTGGGCGGATCTTCACTATATGAATCAAAGAACAGGCTCAAACTGTAAGTGGCCGAATCGCCACCTGCATATTTCAAGAACGGGGAGTTGAAATTGGGCGATTTCTCGCCGCTCCAATCCAGCGCTTTGCTGATTTTGAGCGTTGACGGGTTGAACTGGCATTTGATCACACCTGTGATCCCGGGCGGGATAAGTGTCCACCAATGGAGTTCTGCTTGTACCAATGCTCTGTCCGATGGTCTTTTATCTTTTGCCATAATTGAATGCCCTTAAATCGATCAACGGAAACGGCTCGAAACACGGTCGCTTTCGATTTCGATCAACCGTTTCACATAGGGGAAAACGTCTTCGGCAAGCTGGGCTAAGTCAAAACCTGGCTGGGCCTGCCCAGAGCTGGATTGCTCGGCGGCCTGTCCACTGCTAATGATGCCAGATGATGGGCCACCTTCGTTTTCAGGCCACTTGCGCTGAACCACATTCTGTACGCTGGCCGGACGTACGGTTGGGGGACTTGCAACTGCGGTCGACGTGGGCTTTTGCGGGGTGGTCTCTACAGGTGTCGTGACCGTTGGTGCAACTGGCGGTGGGGGAGGAGCAGGCGGAACTTGTTCAGCCTGCCGGGGCGGGTAAGCCAGTGCCATGGGAACCGGCCCGGTCAATGACGTGGATGCCGGCAGCGCGCTGCTTTCAGGCTCCGCGCGCTGCGCCTGGAGTGTCGCTGCGGGCCGGGGCTTTTCCAAAGCATCCTGCGTCGGGGCCGGGTGCGAAAAATCTGAGAGCGGGCGCTCATCTGGCTGGCGTGCCACCACCACAGGCGCAGTTGGATGATATTTTTGCGGCGGGATTAACGGTTTTTCCGGATGAACCAGCGCTGGCTTTTCAATTTTCGGCTTCACATGCTGCGGAGTGAAGGCTTTGAGCTTTGCGGGAGCCTTTTTGCGGTAGGCGACCTGCTTGCTCAGGGGCATTTCATCCGAAGGCGTCGTTTCAGGCTCCGCTACAGGCGCTGGCCCGGTTACCGGGACTGGCTTGGCAGCCTTCGGGAGAGCCGGAGGGGTGAACAATTTCGATTCGGGTGGTTCTGCAACCGGGGCTGGCAATTCAGGTGCGGCGCGTGGAGCAGGAGTCGCATCCGCAGGGGTTGGTTGGCTGGCTGGTATTTGAGGAGCTTTAGCCTTGGGTGTGATTTTTGGCCTGGATGGATGCACGGCTTTTTGCCCGGTCGTTTTGGCCTGAACAGCCGGTTTTTGCGCTTGGGCCGGGGTGGCGGGTGGTACTGCGGCTGGGGGCTGTTTTCGGATAGGAGTCGCATGGGGCAGAGTCCGCTCCGGATGGGCGGGTTTCTGTGTATGCACCGGGATGGCGCGCGGCAGGGGGGCTGTTTCATCCCTTGGGGCTGGTGCGGCGGCCTTCGGCGCTGATTCAGGTTGAGGAGCAGGCGGCTGACTGGGATGCTCCTCTGCCCTTGTAGTTTTTGGTTTTGCTGGCGGCGCAGAGCGGGGAGCCGGTTCCGCCAGCGGGGCGGTTTTTTCCACATCCACAGGCTTTTGGGGCAACCCTGGCGTGGGCTCCCGCGTAAAATCGGGCTGGCGTTGGATGGTTTCTTCTGTCGAGATGCCGCCGGGCAGTTCCTCGGGGTTTTTGGGGGCGGTGATTTCTTGTATACGGGTAAAGAGACGCGATTTCGGAGAAATTTGTGGTTTTTGGGGTTCGACAGGCGGAGGGGGCGCCTTCGGGCGCTTTTGGACCTGTTCTTTGAAAGCTTCGAGGCTTTGGCCTGGTTTAGGGACCATGGCCATACGCGGGATAATGCTACCCTGGCGTAGTTCACCGGGGAGGGATGGGGATTCGGGTTCGGGGGCGCTGGGAAAAACAGTTTCGACCTGTCCCCAAGGCGTCGAGTCGTCCTTCTGCGCGGCAGGTTTGAGATGGAGCAAGCTCCTGGTTTCTTTGACCGGGCCGATGAGAGGCTTCAGAATCTTCTCTGGCCGCAAGTAGCCAAGCTGAGCCGGGTTGAGGGCGCGCATTTTACGCGCGGCAAGCCTGAATTTTTGCCCGCCAAAACCTGGCAGCAAGGGAGAAAAGGGCCGTTGGTCAGGCGCAAATTTTGCGCCAGGCATTAATATGCCCGCGATGCGGTCTCGCTGTTGGTGCAGGTGATTGGTGAGCAGGTTTGACGCCATTTTTTAAGTGGTTGGATCTAGATCGAAATAGTCGAAGGATAATTCCAGGCTTTCGATGACAATGTTTTCGCTGTCTTTGAGGCTGAGTTCCGAGAGTTTCCAGCTTACAGGAAAGGCGTTGGTGAAGGTCCAGCTTTTGACATCGGCAAAGATAGGGCTGCCGCCTTCGGGGTTGGGGCGGCGTTGGACAAGGGTGAATGTTTTGCCTGCGGCGCGCCCGGCATACCGGCCATCCATCATCCATTTGTAGAAGAAGTCGGAGGAACTGAGACCAACGTCGAAGGTAATGTGACCGTAGGAGATTTGGCCCGGGAATTCGCGCCCAAAGTCATTAAGACCGCCCTCGTTGAGCGAGTCGATGGCGCGGGTGATGGACAACTCGGAGACGGTCTGGAAGAGGGCAACGGGTTTCTCGGGGTCGTCGAACAAGATCGAGAACTGGTAGACCGGAATGGGGTATTCTTCCAAATTTCCAAGAGGGGTGATGTTGAGCTTTGCTGGTGCGGTCATAGATGAAGTACTTTGTAATAGACCCATAGTTTACCTGCCTGTACGTTCGTTTTCGAGCAAAAGTTCGCGCAGCAACAGTTCGAAGATTTTTCGGGCTAGTTCTTCGAGATTGGGGGTGGAAGTCTGCGGCGCTGGTTGTGATTCAAGTTCTTCTTCGGGCATAGTTTAGCGTCCCTGGTTGAGTTTGCGGTTGATATCAGCAATTTCCTTGACCCAGCGGCGGCGGAAACGGTGGTCAAGCTCAAAGATGGCCTCCGGATTCCAGTGGAAGTAGTAGGCGATGTAGGCCGCCTCCTGGTAGAGTTGATCCAGGGGGTAGCCTTTCATTCCCCCCCCAGGCTGGCCAAATCCACCTCAAAAGGCTTGGAACAATGCGGACAGGTGAATTCGCGACGTGTGTGCCCACTTTCGTTGATCTGGCGATAAAACTCCTGCAGGAAGGTTAAATCGGCGGCGAACAGATTTTCAATTACGCCGGTATTAATGCCGCGTAATGTGCCGAGGCTGGTAATCACCCTGGAAAGGAGCACAATGACAACATAGGCTTCGTTGCTTTGTACGCGCATGTCATTAAGGACGGTGATTTCGTCTATGGCGGTGGCGAGGCGCATGCTGCCTTTTTTGTGCAGGTTGCCTTCTTTGTCCACGTAGCCCATGGGCAGTTCGAATTCGAATTCGGTTTTGAAATTCATGGTTGGCTCTCTATTACGCTTCTTCAAGGAATGTGATTTCGATGTATTCAGCCTGTAGATCAATAGTGAAGTCTGTGTAGACACTCTCAGTTTTCATGTTGAAGTCAAAACCGGAAACTTTGATGGGGATGGTATTGATCAGGTCCCACCACACTACCGGTTTTCCTTTTGCATCGTTCATGGAAATAGAATAATTCTTTCTCAGGTCTTTTAACTTGCCAGAGACAGAAGCGATGAACTTATCATAGACCGCTTCTGCGCCTTTATCCACGGCACGCAAGAGCGAAATGGGCGTAAAGGTGGTCTGCCCGGGCATGAAACGGGTGGTGACATTGCCATCCTTGTCAATGACATTGTAGGAAACTGTAGAGATTTTCTGCTCGCCGCCAGTCAGCATGTCAAAGCCGCCCATAAAGGTACCTTTGTCGTCCATCACTTCGTAAACTGCATATGCGTATGCAGGATGAGGATCAACTCGTTCTTTCCAAGCCATAAGAAACCTCACAAATATCAGACACCCCGCGCAAGCGAAAGGCTCTTAAGGAGCCTTTCGCTGCGCCAAGGCATAAAACGCTGAGGATTAGCTGACGCGCAACACGCCCTCGTGGACGATGGTGAGATCTTCGATCATATAGTTGGTCGAACCGGCGTCCATCTCGGGGCCTGTAACCTTGCTGGGCCAGGCATTTTCAAAGTTCCAGCGCGCAATCTCTTTGTTTTCCTGCGAATAGGCCACAATCGAGCAGTTGGTGCGAGCCTTTTCGATGTTGCCCTCCACCACGGACTGGCGCCAGTCCCAGATATCCATGGTGCTGGTCACGCCGCGTTTCAAAGTGACGGGTGTCCAGGTCAAGCGCCCGGGGATTTGACGGGTGATGGTTTCACCGGTGGCGTCGTTGACGATTTTTTGGGAAATGACTTCGGTTTCGGAGCCGATGCCGCCTACCTGGGTAAAGAAACCGCTGAGCTTGCCTTCGATTTCCAGCCCAAACTTAAATGCAACAAGGGGATCTTCTCGGTCTGCCATAGTGTTATCTCCTTATCTGACTAAATCTACTCAGAACCCGGGCCAGCCCACTGGCTGATGCGGAAAATGACGAATTCGGCGGGTTTGACGGGCGCCATGCCAATTTCGACAATCAATCGCCCGAGGTCGCGCGATTCGGGTGGATTAAGTTCATCATCGCACTTCACATAGAAGGCTTCAGCGGGGGCTGAACCAAACAGCGCGCCATCACGCCAGACCATGCGCAGGAACGCCGATACATCACGGTTGACACGCGCCCATAGTTTGCGGTTGTTGGGTTCGAACACCACCCATTGGGTGCCGTTTTCGATAGATTTTTCGACATAGTTGAACAAACGGCGGACGTTGATATAGCGCCACGACCCATCGCTGGAGAGAGTGCGCGCGCCCCAGACCCGGATACCGCGTCCGGGGAAGGCGCGGATGCAGTTGACGCCGATCGGGTTGAGGGTATCCTGTTCACCTTTGGTGGTCTGGTAAGCCAGTCCGATCGCGCCAAGCACGACTTCGTTGGCCGGGGCTTTATGGACACCGCGCGTATTGTCGTTGCGCGCCCAGATGCCTGCCATGTGACCCGAAGACGGAACTTTGATGACGGTGTCAGTGGCAGCATCCATGACCTTGATCCATGGATAATACATGGCGGCATAGCTGGTATCAAAGCCGGCGATTTCCATGCGCCACTTTTTGACTTCCTGGGGAGTCAGATCGGGCGGTGCATCGAGAATGGCCACGCGGTCGCCCAGGCGCTCGCAGTGGGCAATCATCATCATCTGGACGGCCTTGACCATTTCCAGGTCAAGCTTTTCGCCGGGCATGGTAGTCATCAGATCGGGGACGCACAGCATGGTGACGTCGTCGAGCACTTCGAGGCCTTCCACGCCTTTGCGTTCGCTCACGTCGCCGCGGAAATCGCTGGCAGTGGGCGCTTCGAGCAGTTTCTTGTCGATCATCAGGGGCTGTTCCTGTTCGCGCGGCGTGGCTTTTTCGATGGAGGTCTCTTCCATCAAGGTCAGTTCGACAAACTTGGGCAGTTTGTTGTTCTTGAAGGCCAGCATGGTTCGCTTCTTACCTTCCACCACCGCCGTCTGCACCTTGACGCCGCTGATGGTTTCAACCTCTTTCCAGCCTCCCGCAGCAGCTTCCTTCTCGACATGCAGGGTGAAAGAATAATCGCCACCTTCGGGTGCTGGCTCAGCAGGAGCCGCTTCTTCGCCGCCTTTATTGGATGGAGCTGGGGCGGGCAAAGCCAGGTCGCCGATGCGGACGCGCATCTTCAAGCCCTCCACTCCAGCCTGGCGGGCACGAACAGCGATAGCTGGTTTCCCCTGGCCGTTCATCAGGGTGGTTTCAGCCTTAGGGAAAGTGCGTACGCTGACTACGTAGCAGCGCGAACCGCCGTTCATGAAATATCCATAAACAGCCTGTGGCAGGTTGGTGCCAGGGACAAAATTACCAAAGCGTTCCATATACTGCGTCCAATTGGTGACCAGTTGCGGTCGATTTTGCAGGTTTTCGACCATCATTTCGCCGCCAACTTCGCGCACCATCTCGGCTTTTTCTGTAAACCCGACAAAAGCCGCCATGGCAGTGCCAACACCCTCGATGGGCTTTGGTCCCCGATCAACTTCTTCTACATATACACCGGGTGATAGATATTCGGGCATGGTTTCCTCCTTACTTGAATTTTGCGTGAATGGTTAATAAAACCAATGGATGGATTAGAAAATTGCTGCTCAAATAGGCTCCTTTCTCCTGGCCAGGCGGGGCTTGTGCCGCAACTGCCTAAATCAGTACTAAACCCGTATTTCACAGTCAGGACCTGGCACACTGATTTTCTGATGTTTGAGAACCTTCTTGTTGTAGAGAATATCGAGGTGGTATTCTCCCTCGGCGAGCTTGTGCAGCGAAAACTTGCCGTCTTCTCTCACCTTAATCGAAAGCTGCTTTTCGACCAACACAACAGACAGGGTGGAGAGATCGTATTTCTCACTTTTGAGGGTTCCGCCCACCATCCAGTATGTTTTTGAAAGGGATTTGACCGCTGTTTCAGAATCGGGGTGTCCGATGCCGGTATCTTGCACGAAACGCATCTCGCGCGTGCTCACCTGCTTATAAATGAGCGGCTTGTATGGGTCGAGAGAAATGGTGATCGTCACGATCACCCCGGGACGCATTTCGTTATCTAGCACACCCCAGATTTCACTGAATTTATCCACCGGCCCAACTTCGGGAGGGAAGGTGGCAACTTCGAGCGCAATGGGGGCAGGCTGGTTTTTAAGCTGCTCCGAGAGACAATGCTGCGGTAAAAACGGATTACGCAGCAAACCAACGAGCGCCGACGAAAGCAAAAGATGTTCGTCCTCAGCTTCTTTGACCCAGGCGGTCATCAGGTAGCGCAAATCCATGCGAACCGGGTTGCGGCGCACCTCGGAGGTGCCATCGGGGCGATTGATGGTGGTGTACTGTTCAGCGCCACGCAAGCGCAAGTTTTCGCGCACATCAAAAAGGAACAGGTTGATGGTGGGTTTGCTCAAGCGCGACGTCCACTCACGCTTGGGCTGGTCAAACTGTATGTCGACCTCATTCTCTTTGATCTCGATCTCGTAGGTCAACAACTTGCGCAGGGCTTCATCTACAAAGTGGATCACGTTTCGCTTCTCCTGGGTTTCAGGGGTCTAATCTTCTTCCTTTTTCAATTTGGCCAGTTCTGCTTTTAATCCCTTGTTTTCTTTGAGAACTGCAGCGTATTTTTCCTTCATCTTTTCAGCGCCAGAATCTTTCTCTTCATCTTTCTCTTCACCCTTCTTCTTATCTTTCTTTTCGTCCTTTTCGTCATCTTTATCTTTGTCTTCGGATTTGCCGCTGCCAAAATAATGTTTAAAACCCTCGGTGAACCCGGAACCGGCAAATTTGAGCGCGCCAATGCCAAGCGATTTGCCGCCTTTGACGATACCGCCACCGATTTTGCCGGGCAATGATTTGATTGGGTCGGCTACTTCCTCTTTCCATGCCTTTTTAAAGCCGCCTTTGAACGTGCCGGCTTCTTTTTCTTCCTGTTCGGTTTTCATCGTCTTATAGGCTTCATCGTCGCCGCCTTTGGCAGATTCTTCCAGCGACTTTTTGCGTTTGGCCTCGGCCGCTTTAAAGTCCTTTTTTTTCATCGAGCCTTTGTGGAATTTCTCCAACCGTTCTTTAGCCAATTCCCGGTCTTCTTTGCTGGCTTTGGAATCGCTCAAGGTCGCCTGCCACTTTTCTTTGGCGCCTTCTTCCTTTCTTCCTCGAACAGTTGCAATGGATTTAGAGAGGGAACTGGAACCTTTTTCTGGGTCGTTCATGAAATTCTCTTTGGTCTTGGCTTCCCTTGCTTTATCAATATCAGCCAATTTATCTTTGTGTTGCAGTGAACCCAGGTTCATGGAACCTGCTTTTTCCTTTATCTCGCCCAGCATGCCCTTCTTGGTTCGCTGTGCCTTGCTTACTTGTTTTAGCTGTTCTCCCTTCAGGTCTTTCATTCCCAGGGTTTCACGCATCTTCACGCGTTCACCATGTTCTTTCTTCTCAGTCCTGACCTGACTCTTGCTAGTTTCCAGCCTTTCCTCGTCTCTACTTTTGGTGACATCGGTCAATTTTCGCAAGTGTTTCTTCGAACCAAGGTCCATGGAGCTTGCCTTATCCTTGATCGCGCCCAACATACTCTTTTTGGTTCGCTGTGCCTTGCTTATTTGTTTTAGCTTTTTGTTACCCGGATCATCTTCCAAATCTTCATCCATTTCCAACTCTGTGCGCATCTTCACGCGTTCATCATGGTCTTTATCTCGTTGAACCACGCCACCAGTATCGGGTTGAGCCTGAAGTTCTTCTTCCTCTTGTGTTTGGATCTCTTCTTCCTCTTGCGCCTGGATTTCTTCTTCTTCGACCTGGGCCTGGACCGCGCCGCCATGCGCTGCGCCAGCCGAGATGGCGGCGGCATGTTTCTTGCCCATCCAATTGGCTTCTTTTTCATGGGTAGTGTCGGGCGCACCCAATTTCAATGTGCCGCTTGCGCTCCTGCCGCTCTGCTGGACAACATGCGTCAATTCATGGATGATTGTTTCACGTCCCACGCTGGAGCCGGGAGCAAAGACGCCGCGCTTGAAGAAGATATCCTTGCCGATGGTAAAAGCGCGGGCGTGGATGGTACGGCTCAATTTATCGGCAGATTCGTCAGTGTGAATACGCACGTCTTTGAAGCTGTGCCCCAGTTTCTTGGTAGCTTCTTCTTGCACATTTTCTGGCAACGGGCTGCCACCGCCGCGCTTTTTCTGAATCTGATTGGCGATGTCATCGCGCAGGTTGCCCTGCTGGTCGGTAAGACTCTGGCGGCGCGCGTTCTTATCCAGCGCTCGCTGAACCATCTGATTGCCCACCTGTTTTTGCGCGGCAAGCACATCTTCGGGATACATGGTTTCGGACGCTTCAAACATTTGCGCCACGTTCCTCTGTGGTTTTGGCGCCTGTTCTGTTTTTTTCGTGACAGGCTTTTGGACATGGATTTGTGTCTGCTGTACTTTAGACATGGCTTATCTCCATTTCCGCTAGAGAGAAAAATCACTCTCGGTCAATAATTTGCCCATTTTTTGCAATTCGCGCCGCGCGCCGTGCATCAAGTGCGGCATTTCCACCTTGCCGCCATTTGATGCCGCTAAAAACGCCGCGCTGACAATAATGTTACGAATGCTCCCTCCCGCCAATTTGAAGCGGTCTGCCATCATTTTCAGATTTAAGCCAGATGCGCAGGGCATATCGGGCGGCATCAGAACTTTCCAAATCTTCAGGCGGTATTCCTCGTCTGGGAATGGGAAATTGACGATGAATTGCAGGCGGCGGGTAAAGGCTTCATCGAGATTGGCGCGCAGGTTGGTGGCCAAAATCGAGACGCCGCTGTAACTTTCCATGCGCTGGAGCAGGTAGCCAACCTCGATATTGGCATAACGGTCGTGGGCATCCTTCACTTCAGAGCGTTTGCCAAAAATCGTATCGGCTTCGTCAAAGAACAAAATCGCATTGCTCTGGGCGGCATCGGTAAAGATACGTTCCAGGTTCTTCTCAGTCTCGCCAATATACTTGCTGACCACGGTTGAAAGGTCGATGCGATACAGATCAATGCCGAGTTGGTTCGCCATAATTTGCGCAGCGAGCGTTTTGCCGGTGCCGGGAGGGCCGGAAAACAAGGCCGAAATACCTGTTCCGGAAGTCAGTTTGCGGCCTAGTCCCCATTCGTCCAGCACCAGAGGCCGACTTTTTACCATGTCAACCATTTCGCGTAGCATGCTGAGGGGCGTTTCGGGCAGAACCAGGTCATCCCAGACATAGCGCGGCTCGATTTTGTGCGCCAACGCGGCCAGGTGATGCCCGGAATGAAAACGCGCCGCCGAGAAAAGGTCATTGCTGGTCAACGTTCGGCCTTGCTGTAAGGCCTGCGACATGGCCGTCGAAGCCGCCGCCACAATCTGACCGCTGGTCAGCGAAAACTGACCAGCCAGAGTTTGCAACTCGCCAGGTTGCAGTTCGTTAGGTGCGCCATCGAGCAAAACCTTCCACAAGTCGGCGCGTTCAGGGGTGGAAAGTCCCTGGAATTGGGCGCGCATGAGCGGGTGGCCGTTGCCAGGCATGTCAGGGTCAAATTTGAAGGGGTTGCGGCTGCTGAACAGCACGCTGTCAGCGGCCAGCCGCAGTGTTTCAAAGCAGGCCGGGAGCAGGCATCCATCGGAGTTGATGAAAATATCGCAGGCTTGCAGGTAGAGCAGTGAGCCTGTCAGCCGGGCATCCCGCACCGCCAGGTGGAGCTTTTCCAGAGCGGATTCGGGGTTTTCATCTGTCAAAAATTTAACCCGCAACTGGGGCCTTTCCAGCGCAACGGCTATCTGCCGGGCAATGAGTTCCTGTTGGAGAAAATCACTACCGTAAAGGGAGAAAAGCGGCCGCACATCGCTGAAGATTTCGGGTGCAGGCAGGTTCTCTTCGTCAAAGACCTGCCTGGCTCCGATAATTTCTTCCACTGTTTGGGGCGCAGGGAAGATTTCAGCCCAGTCGCCAAGCGAGTTGGAGGGGGAATAGTCGCCAGTCAACCAATCGACGATCCCGGGGGCAATTTGGAAGGCCTGGCGCAGGCTCGAGGGGTGCTTGGCGGTTTCTTCCACCGGCAGGATCAGGTGATAGAGGCGCAGAGGTGCGAGGCGGTCGAAGTACTTCAGGTAATCGAGGCGCGCGAGCGAGTCGCCATCAGCCAACAGGGTCAGCATCAGGTCGATGCTGGGGGCAACACGGGTGACATCATCCTGCAAGTAGCCGTAAATACGCTCATATCGCAAATCCAGTGCGGGGGCAAGACACATCACCAGTGACCATAGCTCGAAAGTGGAAAGATCAAACAATCTGGCCAGCAGTTGCAGACCGATGGGCTGTTCTGCAGTAGTGGCCTGCTCATCCAACTGGTGGATGGCGGCCAGGGCTTGTTCGCTGAGGGTCTGGAGTCTGTTTTCTTCTTCAGCTGGCAGGCTGACCCCCGTGCCCCAGTGTGAACCAACCCCAAGCTTTGTGAGCGCCAGAGCCTCTTCGTCCGAGATATGCAATCCGCGGAAACGGTCCGCCGGATTTTGGCCCGCAGTCTGCCAGCGGCGCACTTCGCGCTCCAGGCGAAGATCCAGCCAGGAGAGAACGGCTTGCAAATAATCACGATCGAGGTTCAAAGTGTCAGTCATTGGTTAAGAAGTTTGTCAAAAAAGCTAGGGATATGTGTCATCCTAATCGAACGAAGAGTTTATTTCGTCGAGTTTTTTGATCACCACCTGGATAAAATCGGCAGTGTTGACTACGCTCGCGCTGCCATTTTTGATTGTAAGAAGCTCAAATTCGAGCAGTTTATTTTGCCCGGTATTGTCAAAAGCTACCTTTCCCAGGCACGGCACATTTAGATTTGTTTCTTTGAGCCTATCGCGCAGGGTTTCGCGGAACTTTGCCAGTTCAGTGCTGGGGTTGGTGCGTGAAAACCAGTTCTTGTCACCGGACAGGGTTTCGTTGGTCAATCCCACAGCATAGTTGAGAAGATATACAGCGCCATAAGACTGCGCCTCGTAAAACGAGGTCAGGTTGGTGGGACAGCGATCTTTGTTCCAATATTGACGCAAAATGTACACACCCTCTGCGTCTGGAGAACCCAAAAAGGCCTCGCTGGTAAATGCTCCCGACTGTCCAATAATGATTGGCGCAATCGAATCATCGGCGGCGTAGCTCGTCCGCAGGTTTTTGACCAACGCCCTTGCTGTGTCTGGATTGCTGGCGATGACATATACCAGCCTGGAACGTTGATTCTTGACTGTCTCAGCCAATGCGGTCAACTGCGCGGCAGACGGGTTTTCGGCGGGGAAATTTTTATATTCTGTAATTGGGATTCCCTGCGCCATGGCCGCGCTAGTTGCTGCCACCGCCGCAGACTCTCCGAAAGTATTCTGTTCATAAAGGATGGCAATTTTCAGGCTCGCAAAAGAACTGCCGGTACTGCCGCTTGTATTGAGCAGTTCGGTGAAAAAATAGCCCGCATATGCTGAAGCCGGGGCGCTCAACCGGAACGCCCACAAGTTATTAGAAGGAAATAGGGTATTCCCGTCCGCAGTAGGGACGATCATGGGCACGTTGAAGAAATTGACCAGCCCGGCGACCTGCATGGTGGCGTCATTGGAGGTTGCCCCAGCGATTGCCACCACTGGTTTTTTAGAGTCTTGCACCAGGTTGCGAACGAGCACCTGGAGTTCGGCCTGCGGGTCGTTCTCGAGAACATAATTTATCTTCAAACGATTGTCTTTTGCGTCTTCAGCTTGTCCATAACCGGAATTTTGCTCAGCAGCCAGGTCGCGGATGCCCTGCTGGGCCTGTTGCGCAGGGGCAGCAGACAAAACCCCGACAGATGTGTTGGCCGAAGATATCTTTCCACACCCGGTTAGGGTGAGTAAGAGGAGGCTGATAATCATTAGCCCGAAGGAGCAAAAACTGTTATTTTTCTGCAATGGCTTAATCCTTATTGCTTGTTGCATACCGCTGTGCAGTACGCGGCCAACATCGCGCAAATCAGTTGCGAAAGTTCCGCAGTACTTTGCAGTAAACCTGGCTGTAATCTGGCCTCAAATTTAAGGGACAACATTAATCGGTAGTGCAGTGCCACTGGAACTGGTGGCGAGGTTGCTATTGGCAGGAACATAAGTAGCCGTCACCGAGTAGTTGCCCACCGGCAAAGTGATATTAAAGGTATAGGTGATATTTGGATTTGAGCCGCTGCTGACAGTGGCAGTTCCAAGTAGAGTGGTCCCATCGTAGAAGTGTACCGAGCCGATTGGCGCAACACTACTCGGAGCGGATGAGACGGTGGCGGCAAGAGTCAAGTTAGCAGTGGGGTGCAGCGGGGGCGCGGGAGCTACAAGTGTCACATTCGAGGTGGTCGTTGTAACAGCGGAGATTGTGTAGATTAGCGCGGGGGAAGTGGATGTACTATAGTTCGTATTGCTGGGGGTAAAGACAGCCGTGATGGTGTGTGGGGAATTGGCCACATTGAGGCTGGGAGCTGGAAGAGTAGCCGTTCCCCCAGAGACAGTCACAGGAGTTCCGAGTGGTGTGCTTCCGTCCATAAACTGAACCGAACCCGCAGCGCTACTGGGGTTAACTGTGGCCGTAATGGCGACAGTGGCTCCATAAGTAGCAGAAGCTGGAGTAGCCGGAGATGTGATGGTGGTAGTCGTTGTGGCTGTCGTGACGGCATGGGATACGGATTGAGCAGGAGAGGTGGTCGATGGCAGATAGTTCGTATCGGTGGGGGTAAAGGTGGCAGTAATAGAGTGGGGAGAATTAACCACATTGAGACTGGTAGTTGAATAAGAAGCTGTTCCGCCAGAAACAGTGACAGGAGGTCCAAGCGCGACACCTCCATCCTTGAACACAACCGTACCAGCCAAAGTATTTGGGGTAATGGTAGCCGTAAAGGTGACACTTGCCCCATAGGTGGAAGGAGAAGCTGGTGCAGGAAGTAGCGTAATGCTGGTCGTGTTGTCCTTAAACTCCATTTCCGGTAGATCTAGAGGCCCCACCCCTTTGAAGTGTTTGTTTCCAACATATTGTAGCCCTATGCCGCAAGTGGATGTAGATGCGACGGGCGAAGTCGAAAGAAATTTTTGAATAACTCCCGTAGCAGTAAGCGTGTTCGTCCGAGACATATTCGAACAGGCCCCTGCAAAACTGGTGGGCGTCGGAGAAAATTGGCCGCTGAAAGGCAGGCCCGTATTTACCAACGCCAGTGCTGTTCCGCCGATAATATCGGTGGAACTCAGTGTTGCCGTTATCGGCAGATCTGAATTTGTATATCCGATGGTTTTACCCGATGGACTAAACGTCATCGAAGTGGTTTGTTTATCAATTTGTTGAACGGTATAGGCAGAATTCACCTCAAACAAACCATCCCCCGAGCGCGCGTTTATGGCGATCGTCCCCCCTGTGAAAGAATTATCATTCGTTGTTCCATCGAACACCAGCGTGCAGCGTTGAGCGGAGCTGAGTCGCAGCGTCATCGTTCCGTAATAGGAGTACAGATATGTTTCGGTTCTTTCCAGGATTGGAAAATTCCAGTGGTAGCTCGTGCTAAGGCTCAAGTGGTAATACTCGGGTGGTGGAGTTGAGGTGTGGTCTGTAGGGGTTAACGGCATGTCCGTCGGCATATTTGACGAAACACAAGTACTCCCCACCGTGCCCAAATTATTATCCTTGTTCAAAAAATTAGCGGGATCCACATTCCACTTGGCATTAGCAGTATAGTTGCTTAACACCTGATTGCGAGCATTCTGGGAGGCAACGACCGGGTCTATATTTCTTGTCCAATAAGCCAAGATACAAAGAATGCCATATGGACATTGCCAAGTATAGACAGCTTTAACTTCATAATTATACTTAACAGCAATATCTGTGCTGCCGGTAATGCCTACCGAATATATCTGACCAAAATGCAGCTTTCCAATCGTCTTTGCCACCGAATCGGCCATCTCTGTATTTGCCGTATCTTGCCGTAAAACTGAAACTGTCATACTCCCGAGGCTGGGCAAAGAGACGGGGATATTGGTCTTGCCAATTGGCGAAATGGCAAACCCAAAATCATCGCTGTCCTTCGTGGGGTTGGTTTTATCGGAAAAAGTCACTGTAAACGAGAGGCCAATAGTATTGCCTAGTGAGCAGGAGATATCAAAATCCGCAGCCGTAACATAGGTCAACGAGGCAGGAATAGTGGGATCGCCTTTCGCTTTTTGGGTGATGGTGACTTCGTAGACTCCCCCGGTAAGATCAGCCACCAGGCTGTTTGTAGTAATCTGGCAATTGGCAATACTAAAGGCATTGGTCAACGTCACCAGCACCTTTCGATCAACCAGCGCCGTGGGCGGGAAACTTGTATTGCCGGGCGAAAAACTACTGGAGGGGCCATCAAGTTCCACCCGGATCGATGAACCTGTATTGGTTATGAAATTAGGAGGGAAGGTTGTGGTGTAATCTCCAGCAACAGGGTCAAGATATTTGATGGTGGCGGAGATTTGATCCTGCTTCTGGACCGATACCGGCGTGTCGCCGCTGGTGCCGCCATTATTCGTGGCATCCCCGGCGAAGGTCGCCACCAATGTATAACTACTACCAATATGCTTGAAGTATATGAAACAATCCGCGTTCGCCGCGGTCACGACAACCTTGCTGCCATTTCCATTATCACGGGTGCAATTTACACCTTCATTTTCAACGCCAAAGATGTCTGCGCCGCTCTTTTCCTCCAAGGTCAAACCTGTTGACGGGAAGAAGCGCCCTGTGCTGTTCCGGATCTCGACAATTCCGGCCGTTGTTAAATCTGGGCCGGTCAGCCGAATCCTCTCTCCAACTTTGACCCCGCTCAAATTTCCAATCAACACTTTTGTGTTGTCCAAGACTTTTAATTGGAAGGAAGCTGGGCCAAATGGGATGGTAGGATCACTCCCCATATAATAATCATTGCGCGCGCCTGATAAGAGTGGGTCTGCGTTGTTATAGTCATAGTTGATCGTGTAAGTAGTACCTGCGACCAACCCGGCTCCTGTTACCATACAACTCAACTTGTGAGTTCCGCTAATGACTTTGACCGAACAGGTCCAGGTGGCCGCCGGATTGGATGAAATTGTGAAAGCGCTTGTTTGAGGAGCCGGCAGCAGAGAAGATAACGGGATTAGGGTAGAAGGGCCAGGTATATTCAAATCAAAAATCAATTCAGGCGTTGTGCCTGCCACCAACCCGTAGGTACATGAAGTGAAAGTAATTGGGGACAGACAGGTAGAGAGACTGAGCACCAATTTTGCCCGGTTAATGTGAATATTGGGCTGGAAAATACTGGTCGGGTCGATCGCGTTACTGGAGTGTGTATATTCAAACAGCAGGCCCCGCACACCTGAAGCATTAAAGTTCTGGATGACAAGGTCGGCATAGCCATAGCCGGCAGTCTGTCCATTCGCAGTCGTGGCCGCCACTTTGACTTGAGCAGCGCCGACGAATTTGCAGGTGCTGTTGATAACAGCACCGGTTGAAGTCTGCTGGCAAAGACTGACGCTGATATTCCCATTATTATCGGCCAGGACTGTATTCTTTGGCCGTACCTCAACAACTGTGCGCAAGCCTTTATCCATGTCAAAAGTAGATGTTTCAACCGAGATCGGGGATGTCCCGCCATTGAAATAGAAAACCGGGAGCAAATCCACCTGCGTACTTGCGACCTCCACCTGCAGGGGAAAACCGGGGGACGTGGATTGCTTATAAATCTTATCACCTGGAAAACTGGCTGTGATGGTCTTGGTACCCGAGGTGGTAAATTGTAAAGTGCAAGTCACAGCTGGCAGCATGATCGGGCAAGTGGCGCTGCCATCTGTAACAGTCACTGACCCGGTTGGGGAAGCTGTCCCAGATGGGATCGATGTAAAACCAATCGTGACAGTCAGCTTGCTGCCCACTTGAGCGCGCCCGGTTGTCGGCGAGATACTAATCACAACCAGCCCGGGATCGATCAAATCAGGATTGACCGTAATATCCAACGGCGCAGACGAAGACAAGTTGCCGTTCCAGGCGGTCAGGATGTAGGTGCCGCTCGCCGACACATTGATTGTTTTGAAGCCCTGAGGTGTCAGGTAATCTGCAATCACTTTTTTCTCGGTGAAAAGCTGCACTCGCGTCCACTCCCCCGAAACCGACCAGGCAAACTGAACTTTCCCGGAGCCAGTCATCGACAGCGGCGTGGCCTTGAAAAACTCAATCTTCGGTGCGGTTGGCGGCGTGCCGTCGAAAACCTTCACCGGCAGCATGAACAACCTCTCCAGCTTGCCGCTTTTTGCCGTCATCACAAAATTCATCGATTCCTGCGGGAAGAAAGGTTGTGCTCCCCGGTCGGGCAGGGCCTCTGTAAAAGGCGCAATTTGCAGCTTGTCGTTATCTGCGCCTTCAATGTCCCACTGAATCATGATTTGCTCACCCTTGGATAATTCCCGGTCCGGCTGGTAAAACTCCACCCGGTAGCCCAAGTCGGCAGCTTTGTCAGGAACGAGTCCCACATATCTCTCTGGGAAATTGGGATCAGGCGGTACCGCCATTGGAGAGTGGACGCCCAGCCCGTTCCTGCTGGCGAGAGCAGCGGGAGAGAGAGCCAGCAGCCCGCCACCCTTTCCCATTGAATTAAGCGCGGCGACGCTGGGAACGCCCACCGAGGTTGTCTTGGTGGGTCTCACCCACACGACAAACGAATTGACCGTAATTTTCGGCTGCACGATTTTTATAAAATAACTACGCAGTTCGCTCCCGCTGGCATTGACGGCTTCAAGCGTAACCAGGGAATCCTTGGTCAGCGCAACCTGTTGCTCGCCGCTAAACTGGTCAGGTTTCAGTTCATAAACCACCTTGTCGATAGTTAGTAATGTCTTATCGGCTTTGCTCACCGACCAGCGCACATTAACGCTTGTTCCTTCAGGAACGCTTGTGCGATCCACTTCGAAGACATTGATCACTGGTTTGGGAGGCACAACCAGGATGGTCTGGGTCTTCTTTTGATCCAGGCCAAAGAGGCCGGAAAGCCAGTTGCTGGCAGCCAACTCATAGGTTGTGGATTGGGTGGGCGCTATCGTCTGGGATACCTGTCCACGATTGATGGCCTGGTCATAATTGGAGAGGCTCAAGGTGGTGGCAAATGGCGAGACAGACCAGTCCAATTTGGTTGTATCACCCTGTTCAATGATGTCTTTCCCAGCAGCAACTTCGAAAGAATAAATGCGCGGCTGGACCAAAATAAACAATCCAATCAGAATTAAAGCCAATGCCAAAACAATTGTCCACCAGCCAATCAGGGGCACACTGGTTACCGTCCCGCTGACGGTCTGCGAAAGCGAGGATTGTTGGGTGAGCTGTGTTGTCGCGGTGTAATGGTAGTCTTTACTGCGCAGGGCCGCGATGGGACGCTTGAGGGGCGTGACTTCGATGGGCATGGAAATGGATTGGCCGGCCGGGATATTGATCATTGTCTGGCGACTGCGTTCCACATCCTTGCTCACTTTGAAATCGAACGAGCAGCCGTTTTCATCGTCGAAGGCCGTGATATTGAAATCAGCCTCGCTGTTTCCGGTGTTGGAAATGGGCAGTTTCACAATCCCACTGCGTTTACGCCAGTAAATGCGCTGCTGTTTCGGTGAAAGATTGCCAATTGTAAATTCGTAATAGGGCAAAATGTTTAGCGTAAGCTGGGTCTGTACGGGCTGACTGGCATAGTTGGGAGATGAAACGATGGCTTGCAGGGAGTGGCTGCCAGCTTTGCTGCCAGGGTCGCGCGGAGGCGTCACTGAGATGTGAACCATGGCACGCTGTCCCTCGTACAGATTGACCACAGTTGGTTCCACTTTTATCCAGGCATCCGGGAGTCCCTGTGTGGATACGGAGAACCCGGCCACAATTGGCCCGGCGTTGATGATTTCTATTTCGTAAACAGCAGTCTGTCCGACTGCGACTTCCAACTGCTTCGGGAGCACATTCACGAGGATGGGGCTGTCGCCGGTGGGGCTGGTTGCTGGTATTAGCGCACTTTGCCCCATCATGACCGATCCCGCTGCCGCGGAGCGCGACACCGAGACATGCAGCCCATTGGAACCACCCTTCGGTTGGAACGCAAGAGTGTATCCGCCGATTTCCACCCGCTGCATTGGGGAGAATTTCACGGGAGTGGCCGTAAGTTGAGTGCCATCAATCTTGATTGCTGAGATGCCCCCCAGCGCGACAAAGTGAAATTGTCCTTCCTGCAAATGCATGGTGGCATGAAAAGGCAAAACACCGGTTCCAGTTAAAACGACTTCGTTTTCAGGATGGCTGCCGATATTAACCACCGGGGAATCAAAATCAAGTTCCTGTGAGGTCATATCGTCGGGTCGGATAAGTGTGTTTATCATTCTGGGACTCCTGTAATCCAGTTACAGCCAGATAAAACGGTATAAGAACACCAGCGCGGTTAACGTCATCAAAATAAGGGTGACGGTGGAAAAGGCTGGTAGAAAATAGCGCCATGCCCCAACCGGATTGAAGTGAACAGTGCCATTTTTTATGCTTGGCATTGCTGCCACATCAGGAAAATCGGCGGTCACTGGCAGAGCCTCGATGGTGTAAGGGAAACTTCCCGGAGGGTAATGCCTGCGACGGGTTCCAACCCGCAGCAAAAGGTTAAGAGATTGTCCCGGTTCAATCAGCGGGGTTTGCACAAAACAGGATTCCTCAGAGGCTCCCACCTTCAATTGCCGTGACGATGAGACTTTTTTGCCATCGCCAGCTGACTGTTTGCCGCCGCTCTTGCCCTGAAACCCGCTCACCTGCCGGCTGAGCGTTTGCGGCGCCCGTGAAGTTCTGAGGGAGGCGGCTTGCACGGCGCGGGATGAGCTGGCTTGTTGCTTTAATTTGCTACCCATCGACCCAGGCAGGAAGTTCCCGATTTGCTCGAGCACGGAAGCTGATTTCCCCGCCACAGATGATACTGACTGTCCAGCTTTGGCAGCCGCATCGACGCCGGAGGGCGTGGTGGAGGCCGGTATGTTTCCAGGTTGTTCGGTTTGGCTGGGCGGATTTTTTGTGGGTGGGGATTCAACCAGGTCGTCAGACTCGGTGGGCAAATATACCGCGGCAAGCGGTAATTTGTTAAATAGAAGCGTGAAATGCAAAGAAGGCTCCGGGCTTTTCACTTCCAGGTAATAAATACTGCGGCAGTTGCCCTTGTTTTCCAACACGACTGCATGTTCCCGTTCCGCCTTTACCCGTAAAACACGCGAAAAGAGCAAGACCAGCAGGAAACCGGTCAGGCTGATAAAAAGCGTCCCTATTATCGAAAAAAGGAGGTGAAGCGCCAATTCAATCCAGGGCATATTTCTCCTCGGCAGGCTGGCAGTATCAGGAGTTCTCGTCCCAATACGCTTCGGATGGATTCCGTACTACTTTGGTTGCGAAAATGTCTTTTTGAACAGGAATGGCTGACTCAGATGAAGTGGGTGCAGGGATTGCTTGCGGTTCATCAGCCTCACCAGGCGGCGATACGGCTATCGGGGTATCGATTTTGGTCTTTCCAGGCTTGGGTTCCGCTTCAGGCAATGTAAGTGACGTGGAGACTTCAGTCTGGGAAACCGGCATATCATCCGCTACAAGAGAGGCCGCTTGCAGTTCCCTGGCGTCTTCGATGGATGATGTTGGTATCGGGGGTTCGACCTTGGTCTCCGGAAGTTTGGTTTTTAAATCAGTTGAGGGAAGCGATACCGGGTTTTCAACCTTGGGAACCGGCATGTCATCTGCTAAACTGATCTCTGTTCTGAGCAACGGGCTGACATACAGTCCCTGCTGGATGATAACCTGCTCACCCGGATAACTGGCTGGCGCTGTTACCGAAACCGTAATAACTTGATGTCCAGCCGGGGGAGTTGTGGAGCGATGGAAAAACTGGATGCGCACTTCTTCTTCTGCGCCAGGGTAGAGGATTGGCAGCGGGTCGATCTGGAAACACTCTTCTGACAACCCGTTCACTGCCACCTGGAACTGGCAATTGGGACTCGTCCCCAGGTTTTGAAGCCGCAAAAACCCGGTGGCCGGAAGATCAGAACGCAAAACGGCATCCCCCACTGACAGGGATGCCGCTATTTGGCGGGATGATAACACTAATCCGGAAGACAACGGCAGGCGAAAAAGAATGCGATACTCGCCAAGAACCAGTTCATCGCCATCCCGCACATCCACAGTTGTATAAGACTCGAACGAGGATTCCTTCCCGCCTGAGACCAACTGCGCCGCCGGACCCAGGTTGAGCGCCTTACAACTCCCCGGAGTTTCCGGGGCATAGATGACCTGCAAGTGAATTGGGGTAATTCCCGGCGAAGACAATTGAATATCGTTGGCAGGCGCGCTTCCAATTCGCACCATTGCCTTCTCGAATTTATAAGGTTTTTTCCAACCGTTCCGCTCAACAATCGTTAATTCCATGGATACCCGTGCTTTCGACTGTGAATACCAGTAAAAGTTTTGGTTTGTAAATATTATTTGTTATCCGCAGTCCGCTCTTGATTACTGATGTTACGCAGGCATCCCATCTTTTGGGATTGAAACGCTACAAAAACCCCTGTATATTGAGGTTTCGCGAAAGAGGGCGTAACATCATTTTATTATACAAATTCGCGAGGCGAAATGCAATCAAAAAATAACCGAGTTTCTTTTTATAATTGTATGTCGTTTGCTCTTGCGCAATTTTCGCTATTGGCATATCGCGATAGGAAGAAACTAGAGAAATGTGTCGTTGCCTGCGCCGCTGTCTGGGGCGCCTTCGGCTCTGCACTTGTGATTGATTTAATCGTAATCATATCCTTTATCCATGCCGCCCTCACGAAAGAGATCGGGCCCGGCTCTATTTGAGGCAGCACTAGCTCTCAACTCTTCTACAACCTTGTTCTGTCCCAAATTGTTCAGTTTTTTCATTAAGAGATCAGAACCTCCCGCCCTTTTTTTAGCAACAGTTTCAAGCATTTGTTTTTGCATGGCATTCTTATTCCTGGCCTGTTCCTCATTCCCATATGTTTGTTCATAAGCAGAAAATGGTAGGTTCAATCGGTCTGATCCGTATCCTCGTTCACCTTTCACCTGGGTCTTATTTACCATGGACACGGTTCCCTTCTCGCTAAGCTGGCCCTGCTCTTTGAATCGATTGTATGCATCCCAGGTATGCACCGCATCAGGACGATAATGGCCGCTATCATCATCCATATAATTTACTTTGCCTTTTTCGGCTGCAATATGACCAGCATGGGCAACATCCCCCCCGGCAAAAATGCTGGAATGGTGCAGATTTCTCTTTACCCCATCTTCACCTACAGAACTATCCGGGCCGGAACCCAAAATTGCCTGGCCTGCCGGGCTCATCGCGTATAACTTTTTTTCTTCAGAACCGGCAGGCAGTCCAGGCTCCGGTCGACCTGCCCGCCTAAGTATGGGAGGCGTTGACATGGCTGGCGTCAATTTGTTTCTTTCCCGTTCTTCATCTGAATAATACCGGGTCACAACGTGTTTTTGTTCGGATATTGTTGGGGTTCGACCGCGCCAGCCAACCTTTTTATCTTCATCTTTGAACTTTTCAGGCAAGTGGATCGGGTCCGGATGAGGTTTCTTTGCTGCCTCGACCAGCTTGACCGCCATACTTTCCCTGGCGCGTTTTGGATCCCTGAACACATCTGATGCTTTTTTCGAGGCGGTTTCAGCAGGCAATGCTCCGGTAACAGGCGCCGCAGAAGGTGGAATGTATGAGCCATAGGGACCAGCAGATGCTGATGCAGCAGGCATCGATGCAGGCGCATCACTCTTTTGTGCAGCAGCTTTCAGCTTGTCATCATCCGGGTCGCGTTGAACAACCCCGCTATTGGCGACGCTGGAGGGGCGGGAGGCTACATTCTGCTCTTGTCTCGCGCCATTTGCAGGAGGCTGTTTGCCCGTTTGCTGGAGCACGTGGGTCAATTCGTGTGCCAGCAGGCGTTTGCCCTCACGGCTTGAAAGATTGTACCTGCCACTATCCAGGTAAATATCCTTGCCCTGGGTCAAGGCGCGCGCCGCCAGGCGGCGGTTCAATTGCGAGGCATCGTCGTTTGTATGCAAGCGCACAGCGCTGAAATCCGCCCCCATTTTTGTTTCCATTTCCCGGCGCAACTCGCCAGGCAATGGCTGTCCGCTCCCGTGTGCAGTCACCAGGTGGCTTTCTAAATCTGCGCCAGGTATAAAAGCTTCAGCCATGGATTTCGCCGGGAGCTTATCCGCCCCGGTTTTTTGTTGAGCCAGCGGGGTGATGGATGCGGCCAGCGGTTTGGCTTGAATCTCTTCTTCGCCGAGATGCTGCACGTTGGAGGTGGGCGCAGGGGCAGACATCACCTGCGCACTCACACGATCCGCTTCCTGCTCATAAGAATCCTTCGCCGCACCAACGGTAAGCTTGGCCTGGAGAGTATGGCTGCCCAACAATCGTTGAACAGCCTGGTTCCCGAGTGCTTGTTGAAGCTGCAGTACATTTCCTGGCGTGATTGTGCCTGGAGAAACTTCGGCCTGTTGCACAAGCGTGGCAGGATAAATTTGCTTCTGGGCCAGTAGATCTAAATTCTCAGGAGCAGGTTTCGCTGACCGATGCTTCGAGTCTGTTTTATTGCCGCTATAGGTAGGTTCGTTCGATGGCATAGTGATCTCCTCAATGCGGGCAGAGACTTCGACGCGTCTCGAAATAGTCTAACGGTCAACGCAACTGGAATGTCTTGATTGAGAGGCGGCAAACAGGCTCCTAAAGATGACAGCCTCGCCATGTGCCCACGGTAAAGTGCAGGCAAAAACCCACATCCCAGCCAAGCTTTTGTAGTAGTGTAGCATGAACTTACGGGCAAAGGCAAGAGATATTTGTCTACAACCTTTGAGTTAGCAGAAGAAAAACCTGACCAAACCAGCCCGTATACGTTGCGGGGTAGAAACCCCCAACGCTACCCTAAACATACTACTCAAGTGATGAACTTCATTAGCCCATAAATTTAGCCACTCCCTGAATTTAGTGAATATCAAAAAGCGGTCAGCAGGATGTTGACGGGTTTGATGCCACGCTGGGCAATCTTATGTTCGTGAGCATATTTGAGCGCGCTGGGCACTGGCATGAACCAACGCACGCTAACCTGATCCAGGTAATGAACCGGTACTACGCGCAAATCCTGAGGGGAGTCAGAGGCCTCCGGTTTTTTGCGTACCGGGCTGAGCCGGGTGGGAAAAGCAGCCTCTGTTTTTTTTGACACAGATTATCCAGCTTTTTCGGGGATACTTTCCAGGTAAATCTGTTCGGCTTCATCATCGTATGAGAAAATTTCAGCATATCGGCCCCAATTGATGAGTGTATCGAGTTGTTTTTCGGCTTCTTCCGGGGGGAATTCGAGTTCCAGCGCCATTTTCAGTACATCCCATTTCAAGGCATGTTTTTCTGCGCGTTGAAGCATATTAATCAGCCAGCGCACCAACGGCAGACGCCGGATGCGCGTAGCGAATATCTCTTTACGGGCCAGAATGCTGGCTTCGGCAAACGTCTCGCCCAGCGGCGTCAGGATGATATCGCCCTCAGCAACGGTGACAAACCCGAGCAGTTCCGCCGTTTCGGTGATGCTCAGGACTTGGTCCGAGTCCACGCCCAATTCATCGGTCAGCCGATAAATATCATCCTGATCATTGGGTTTCTCAGCCACATATTCGAGCAGCCCCGAAAGGTCGCTGATATTGACGTGGGTCAGGGCACGGGTGCGGCCCGGTTCGCCCGGCGCGGAGCCAAGTTCAACGTGTTCAGGCTGGGTTTGTCCGGCCAGCAAGCCATAAACTTGGTCAACCAGGGCGCGGAACTCGTCCGATTGGCGCTGGCGAGGATGCGGCAGACCAATTTTCAGTTCGGCAATGATGCGTCCGGGTTCCTTGTCCATTACCACGATGCGATCGGCCATAAAAACAGCCTCTTCAATGTTGTGGCTGACCATCAAAATCGCCTTGGTGGGGATGTTTCCGCCTGTCCAGAGTTCCAATAGTTCGTTGCGCAGGGATTCAGCGCTGAGCACATCCAACGCGGAAAAAGGCTCATCCAGACAAAGCAGTTCCGGTTCCACAGCCATCGCGCGCGCAAAGCCGACTTTTTGGCGCATTCCGCCCGAGAGTTCGCGCGGGTAAGCGTTCTCGAAGCCATCCAGCCCCACGCGGTCAATCAGGTCGAGGGCGCGGGGGGCACGCAGGTTGGGGGCCACATCCCGCGCCTTGAGCGCCAATTCCACATTCTGCGAAACAGTCAGCCAGGGGAATAAAGCAAAGGTTTGGAAAACGATGGTGGCGTAGGGGTTGACGCCCTTCAAAGCCTTCCCGCGATACAGGATTTGCCCTTCGGAGGGCTTTTGCAGTCCGGTCAGGATGCGCAGCAGGGTGCTTTTGCCGCAGCCGGAAGGTCCGAGCAAGGCCACAAATTCGCCCTCCTGAAGTTTGAGATTGACATCCTGGACAGCAGTGAATTTGCGCACGCCGCTGGTATAGATTTGTTGAACGTGATTCAGCTCAAGGAGAATATTTTCGTTTGCCATCGGGTTACTCCATGCGATATTTGTCTTCTGCGATCTGATACAACGGACGCCAAAATAGGCGGTTGACCAAAACCACTGTCACGACCAGGCTCAGAGTGGAGGCCAGCAGGAAAGGGTAGTCGCCTTTCGCGGTGGCCTGGGCGATCAATGCGCCAATGCCGGTGGAGGAAAGCGTTTTTCCGCCAAATTCAACGTACTCCGCCACAATACTGGCGTTCCAGGCGCCGCCGCTGGCGGTAATGCCACCCGTCACGATATAGGGGAAAAGCGCGGGCAAAACCAGGGTGCGCCAGCGCGCCCAGCCGTTCAAGCCCATCAGCGCGGAGGTATATTTCAAATCCTGTGGGATGGCGCTGGCCCCGGCAATAATGTTAAAGAGCAAATACCATTGCGTGCCCATCAGCATCAGGAAAACGGCGGCGATGTTCAGCCCACCGACCAGGTTGATTACCAACAAAAGAAAGACCGGGAAAATCGCCGTCGCGGGAACCGAGGCCGTCACCTGCACCACTGGCTGGAGGATAGCCGCCACCCGCCGATTTGTGCCGATGGCGACGCCCACGGGAATGGTCCATGCCAGGGCGAGGGCGAGCGATACCACCACCCGGAGCAGGGTTGCCAAAACCCCTGCGAGAATCTGGCCCCATTGGTGGAGCGGTACCGACCACAACATCAGCGCAGCGCGAAGACCGCCATAAAGCAGAACTCCTGCCAGTATGAGCGCAAACAGGAGGTTGAGCCAGTTCCGTTTCCCATTGGTTTCATCCAGATCCCGCATCGGGAAGTGGCGCACCAGATAAGAGTCAAATTGATTCGCCAGTGGATCGTTCATTTTCTTGAACCATTCTGCCAACCGCGAATGATGCGCCAAAGCATAAAACCAGGAGGTCGGCGGCTCGTCGCTTTCCACCATCTCCATCTTGAAGCGGTCTGACCAGGCCAGGAGCGGGCGCCAAATAAACTGGTCGAGGGCAACGATGGTTAGGATCAGCACTGCCAGTCCCCATAGAATGGCTTGCGTATTACCCAGGCTGGCGGCTTCACGCAGGTAAGAACCCAGGCCCGGCAGCCGGAAATCTTTTGAGCCGACGGTGAAAGTCTCTGCTGCCATCAGGAAAAACCAGCCGCCCGCCCACGACATCATGCTGTTCCAAATCAGGCTGATCATGCCGAAGGGTAGCTCCAATTTTTTAAAACGCAGCCAGGGGTTGAGCCGAAAGATGGAACTGGCTTCGCGTAATTCCTTCGGGAGGGTGGTGAGCGATTGATACCAGCCAAAAGTCATATTCCAGGCCTGGCTGGTAAAAATCAGCACGATCGCCGCCAGTTCCACGGCCAGCTTTTGCGGCAAAATTGCGCTCAGACCGAGCAAAACGACCGGCAGGAAAGAAAGAATCGGCACGCTTTGCAGAACATCCAGGAGCGGCATCAAGATTCGTTCTGCGCTGTGATTGTAGGCGGCGGCGCGCCCGTAAAGCAAGGTAAACAACAATGAGAGCGCGTAAGCCCCGGCCATGCGTCCCACCGAAAGCAGGGCATACCAGGGCAGGGCTTGCGGTGTCAGCGCAATATCTGGTCCCAGTACTTCCTGGGGGGCATTGAATGCCAGGCGCGCGCCGCCAGACAACAAGACTGCAATTAAAAGCAAAACAATGACATCGCCCCAGGTAAACAGGCGCGCCATACGTTCTTTAGGTGGAAGGGTGTTTTGAAAAAGTCCCATGCCGTTTCCTTGCAGAAAAGAGTAACCCCGCGCCGATTGGTGCGCGGGGCTAGAGACAGCCTAATCTGAACAGGTTATGGCCTGCTCATGCGTATCCAACCGCTGAGGGAGAAAAGGTACTGAGGGGGTCGGGTGAACTGTGCGCTTCCATAAGTTTTGGTTTCACTGGGTTGTTTATACTCCTGCCGAAAAGGGCTGTCAAGCGCAGTCCGTGAGTTTCAACCCGAAGGCATGGCCCACACGAGGCTTGTTTTCCCAGGCCAAGTATTTGATGTAAGCTGCTGAAGCGCCCCACCCCGCTTCAGCAGAGTGGGGTGGGGCGCTATTGATGCCATCTGGTTCAGCCACACGGCATTTTTGCAGACAGCTTATTTCACCAGTTTCTGATCCGGCGGGCAAGCCTCCGCCGCGGCCGAAGCCAGCGCCGGGTTTGACGAGACCACCCCACCGTAATATTTTTTCTGGAAGTAGAACGCCACATTCACCAGCCCAATCATCACCGGCACTTCCACCAATGGACCAATGACTGCGGCGAAAGCCGCACCGCTGTTGATCCCAAAAACCGCCACGGCCACCGCAATCGCCAGTTCAAAGTTGTTGCTGGCAGCAGTGAACGACAACGTGGTCGTCTGTGAATAATTCGCACCCAGGCGATGCCCCATCCAAAAGCTGACCAGAAACATGACCACGAAATAGATCAAGAGGGGGATGGCGATCCGCACCACGTCGAGCGGGATTTGCACAATCAGGTTGCCCTTGAGCGAGAACATGACCATAATCGTAAAGAGCAGGGCAATTAAGGTCAGCGGGCTGATTTTGGGTACAAATTCCTTGTGGTACCACTCCTTGCCCTTCGTCCGCACCAATATAAAACGGGTCAGAAAGCCCGCCAGAAAGGGAATGCCCAAATAGATGAAAACGCTCTCGGCAATCTGCCCCATCGTGATATCCACCGTAACGCCCGTCAGGCCAAACCAGGTTGGTAAAACCGTCAGGAAAACATAGGCATAAACGCTGTAGAACAGCACCTGAAAGACGCTGTTGAAGGCCACCAGCCCGGCGGCGTATTCGGTATCGCCATGCGCCAGTTCGTTCCAGACAATCACCATTGCAATGCAGCGCGCCAGACCAATCATGATCAGCCCGGCGATGTATTCGGGGTAGCCGCGCAGGAAAATGATGGCAAGCACGAACATCAAAACAGGGCCGATAATCCAGTTTTGAATCAGCGACAAAGACAGGATTTTTTTGTTGCGGAAGACATCCCCCAGTTCTTCATATTTCACTTTGGTAAAGGGCGGATACATCATCAAAATCAGCCCGATTGCAATCGGGAGGTTGGTCGTTCCCACTGAAACGGCATCATTGAACTGCTGAACGCCTTGCGGAAACAAAAAACCGATCCCCACGCCCACTGCCATCGCCAGGAAAATCCAGAGCGTCAGGTAGCGGTCGAGGAAAGAAAGCTGTTTGCTCAGGCTTTGCGCCGGAGCTTGCGTCCCTACAACTTTAGACATCAGACACCTCCATTTTGAGAAAATTGTTCTACCGGCTTTGGCCGCTGTAGTTTACCAACAGGTGGATGATTTCGCGCTCGATCTCATCGCGCACGCGCCGAAAATCTCCCATGTCGTCGGTTTTGGCCGGGTCGGGGAAACTGTGATACACCCGCTTGCCTTTTCCGAGCCAGAGGGGACATTCCTCAGCGGCTGAATCGCAGACCGTGACCACCAGGTCGAAATCCACGCCTTTGAACTCATTCGCCAATTTCGACCGACCCGTATGCTGGATTCCGATTTCGGCCAGCGCTGCCACCGCTTTGGGGTGAACATAACCCGCCGGTTTTGTCCCGGCGCTGACGGCTTCCCAGGTTTCGCCCAGGCGGTAGTTGACAATCGCTTCTGCCATTTGGCTGCGGCATGAGTTGCCAGTGCATAAAAAGAGTGCCTTGCGCTTCATCACTACTCCAATCTTGGAAATCACTGAGGTCACGCACCATCCGAAGGTTTGATCGGCAAAAGAAGGTTTTTCAAGGGGTGGCTGTCTTTAGCCATTCCACCACTTCATTCCGCTTCGGATACCGCCCGACACAGACGAGCTTCCCGCAAATTTCCAGGCTAGGGAAAGCGATCACCGGTGTGAATTTTTGGATCTCTTCCACGCCAGAGATATTTTGAATATCCAAGGATAGAGCTGGATATTCTTTTTCAAGGGTCATGCGGGCTGCCTGCAAGGTGCGCCAAATGATATAGCGCTGGTGGCGCTTGGTTCCCAGGATTTTGACTGGGATCGGTTGCATGATCGTCTCCTAATTAGCCGCGCTCAGGGGCAGGGCAATCTCTCCATGTTCGTTGACGTGTACAGGGAGCCTTTTTGGCATGTTAAAACGCTGGCTCCTATTGGATCGGCTGTTTCACCAAAGGGCGTTGAGCGTTCAGCGCAGGAAAGTCTGGAATGAGATTAGTTCAGCGCATCTGCCAGCCAGGTGGTGACTTCAGCCGGAGTGGGGATGCGCCCGCTGGAAACAACCTTCTCGTTGACCACCAGCCCCGGAGTAGAGAGAATGTTGTACTTCATGATTTCGGGATATTCCGTGACTTTAATGATTTCGGCTTCAACAGCCAATTGGCTGACAACCTGGCGGGCAATCTGTTCCAGACGTTTGCAGTTGGCGCAGCCCGAACCGAGAACTTTGATGGTAAGCATGGATAAACTCCTTTTAGAATATGGTGAATCAGGGATTATGAATTGGGAACGGAGACTGTACTGCGGCGGCTGACCAGCCACAACACACCTGCCAAAACTGACAAGAATCCAGCCAGGTAGAGCGTCACCAAGCCCAGGCTGGTTCCGTTCACCCAGGTGCCGTAAATGAGTCCTGCCAGGGTGCTGAACAATGCCACCCAGCCAACGTAGACCCAGGCTTTCAACCGTCCAATAATCGTGGCTGTGATCAGGATGCTTTGCAGGCTGAGTTCGGGATCAGAGATCAGATAGGCCAGCAATGGTCCACGGTGCATGCCCAGCGAGAGAAACATTTGGGCAATCGGCACTTCCACCAGGGTGGGGAAGTACATGAAAATGCCAAAAATTACTCCCACAAAGTTACCGAGCATGGTATTGCGCCCTGCCAGGGCTTCAATCCACTCGGGTTTAATTAGTTCTCTGATAACGCCTACAGCGAAGACACCCACAATCAAGAGCGGGAAAATCTGCTTGACAAATTTCCACGATTCCCACAGGAATTCGCGGTTCTCGGCTTCGCTCAGTTGGGTCTTGACCATCCAGCCCAGGGCGATCGTCGTTAGCAGGACGCCAAAGAATTTGCCGGTCAGGGCCAAGGTTACCCCGCCAGAAACGGGGATGACCTTCAGGGCGGCGATCAGCAAGGTCAGACCCACCAGCGCCAGCGAAACCCAGGTCCAACGGTTGAAACCGTCGAAGATATTTTCGATTCCCTTCCACGAGGCCAGCCCGATCAGCACCAACATCCCAATCAGGATCGCGCCCTGGGCGGTGACGCCTTCCTCGCCCTTGGCCGGGTCAAAAGGGACGAGCTGGGCGAGCCAGCCCTGGAAGGTATCCACGCCGCTGACAGGCAGGGTCAGGCTGGCATAAGTGTGGGTTAAAAAGTCAAACTGGAAGGTTCCCGCCACCAGCAGGGCCATCAATACCAGCATAAAAATCACTGCTGCGCGCCGCATGGAGCCTTGCCCCGCGAAGAGCGCGTCGGTGGCGGCATCATGTTCGGCATCCTGTTTGCGAAAGATCAGAGCCATGATGATGCCAATCCCGATTCCAAATGCCAATGAAAGCACCAGCCGCGCAATCGCCAGATCCACGCCGAGGATTTTGCCAGTATAGACGAGCGCCAGGATATTGACGGCGGGCGCAACGAACAGGAAGGTGATGGCCGGGCCAAGCCCTGCGCCTTTTTTGTAGATTCCTGCGAACAAGGGGATGACCGTGCAGGAGCAGACTGCCAGGAGGAAGCCCGCCGCTGCCGAAGCAGGATAAGAAATCCACTTGGGGGTGTTGCGGCCTAAAAAGCGCGTGACTGTCTCTTTGGGGATAAGCGCGGTCATTGCCCCGGCGATGTAAAAGGCTGGGAGCAAACAGAGCAGTACATGCGCAGCCAGGTAAGCAGCCAGGTTGCCAAGTCCACTGGAAAGCAGGTTGGTGAGAAATGAGATCAGGTTCATGAACGCAGTCTTTCTGTGGGGATCAGGCTCGGGGCGCAGTGTGGGCATTCGCAATCGGGACCTGGTGACGGGTTGGCGAGGGCATCCACGCTCTGGGGGTCGAGGCCAGCCAGGGTGGCAGCCTCCCGCACCAGGGCCAGGATAGCCTCATCTTTCAGCCGGTAATAAACATAGCGCCCGTCGCGGCGGTCTTGCAGGATTTCGGCTTTGCGTAGGGCCATTAGATGCTGGGAGAGATAGGCCTGCCGCCAGCCCAAGATGGCCTCAAGGTGGCAGACGCAGGCTTCGCCTCGCCCAATTGCAATCAAGATGGCCAGGCGCGCAGGCGGACTGATGACTTGCATGGTCGCGGCAATTTTTTTGGAAAGTTGGGGAATGGTCATATTCAATTCCATGAATAGATTGTACCTCGCATTCGTATTATTGAATATGATAAGTGTCACGGTTTAATGAAATTTTTGTCACCTGTGCGCGGGGAGTCCTGATCGGCTGCTCTTGTGGATCTTTTGGCGGCGCGAGGCGGCCATAGTTTGGCAGTTGCCAGCGTGTTCCCATTGACAATAAATGCCCTAGCGCTTAAACTTTATTCCATGTTACTCTCGTCGATGTTGATGTCCAAGTGTCTCAAATTGCAGTTCATTGCCAGGTGAACTGCGGGACGGTTCACGCCGCCTGAAGTATGCTGCTGGCTGCAAGCCAGCAGTTTTTGTTTTCAAAACCATCTCACCCCTGTAGCTACTTCCTTATAAAGAGCCGGACTGGGGTGAGGAATATGCCCCGGAGGTTGCCATGCCCGAAAACATCCTGATTGCCATTGCCTGGCCTTACGCCAACGCCGAAATCCACGTTGGGAATCTCACCGGCTCACATTTGCCGGGAGATATTGTGGCGCGTTATCATCGTTTAAAGGGCGATCATGTCTTGATGGTCAGTGGCACTGATTCGCACGGCACGCCGGTCACGATGAGCGCCGACAAGCTCAACAAGCCGGTCGAGGAAGTCTACAAATTCTTCCACGAGGGCTTTTTAGAGGCGTTCAATGACTACGGCATCACCTATGATCTGTTTACCAGCACCCACACCGAAAACCATTTCAAGGTTTCGCAAAGCATTTTCCTGGCTTTGAAAGAGAACGATTTCTTGTTTACCAAAGTGGAGCCACAGTGGTTCTCGCCAGGGCTGGGAAAATTCCTGCCCGATCGCTATATTGAAGGCACCTGTTATATTTGCGGATTCGATGGCGCGCGTTCGGACCAGTGCGATAAATGTGGGAACGTTTTGGAGCCGGATAAGCTCGTCAACCCGAAATCGAAGTGGACAGGAGACACCTCCACCCCCGAACTCCGTGAGACCGAGCATTTCTATATCGATCTCTCCAAGCTGGAGCCGCAAGTTGTCGAGTTCCTGAAAGCGCGTTCTGGCTATATGCGCGATACAGTGCTGGGTGAATCGCTCGGAAAAATCAACGCTGAGGGACTCAAGCCGCGCCCGATCACCCGCGACCTTGATTGGGGCATCCCCGTCCCGGTCGAAGGCTGGGACGGCAAGTGCCTGTACGTCTGGTTCGAGGCGGTCATCGGCTACCTCTCTGCTGCGATCGAATGGGCTAAAATTTCTGGAGAGCCAGATGCGTGGAAGCGCTGGTGGTCGAACCCGGCTGCCAGGCAGTATTACTTCATCGGCAAGGACAACATCTTCTTCCACACCTCGCTTTGGCCCGCCGAACTAATGGGCGTGGGCGAGCAATTCGCTGAAATCTTTAGCGATGAAAAAGGTATCCCGCTGACCTTGCCGCATGACGTGCCTGCCAACCAGTTCATGAACCTGGAAGGACAGAAAATCAGCGGCAGCCGCAACTGGGCGGTCTGGGGTCGCGACGCGCTGACCCGCTATGACCCGGATGCGCTGCGCTATTACCTGACGGTTAACATGCCTGAAACCAAAGACAGTGACTGGGATTGGGACGAGTTTGTGACCCGTAACAACGGTGAGCTGGTCGCTACCTGGGGTAACCTGGCCAACCGTGTGCTGAGTTTTACCTTTAAGCATTGGGATGGACATGTCCCCGGGATCGACCTTGCCAGCTTGCGGGAGGGTGATCGGGATTTGCTGGCTGCCATCGAAACCGGATTCCAATCTGTGGGTGCGCTCTACGACACTGTCAAACTGCGCGACGCCCTGAAAGAGTCCCTGCGACTGGCGACGGAGGTCAACCGTTACCTTGACGCCAATGCCCCCTGGACGGCCATCAAAACCGATCGTGATTCTGCCGCGCTGACGATTTACACCGCCTTGCGCGCCATCGACTCGCTCAAACTGCTTTTTGCGCCCATTCTGCCGTTTACCTCCGAAAAACTGCACGGCTTCTTTGGCTACCAGACGCCGCTCTTTGGCGAGCAGTATATCGAAGAAATCAGCGATAATCTCGGAATTCACACGGGCTTACGCTACAAGCCATCCGTTGTCGGTTTGCAGTGGAAACCAAGCGGCCTGCAGCCCGGTGCGCTGCTCAACCAGCCCGGCCCGCTCTTCAAGAAACTGGAAGAGAAAGTGGTCGCAGAAGAACGGGCGAGGTTGGGGAAGTAAAAGCAAGCGGGGCGGACTTCTCAAAAGTCCGCCCCGCTTAATCAATTCAGCCTTGATTGCTTATCATCCCCCGAACCAATTTCTCAACTCAATCGCCGCCTCCAGCGGATCGGAGCTTTGCAGATAGAGTTCCTTTTTGTCCAGCGCGCTTGAACCCTTGGAATAGGCCGGGCGAAAGATGCGGCGCTGGATCGGATGCTGTGGACCGAGCGCGCCGTTCCATTCATTCAATGTCCAGTTCGGGGAGTTTTCAAAGGTGGGGGTGCCATATCGCGGGCTGCCGATGGCCAGCAGGATCGCGCTGTGTTGGTAGCCGTCCTGTAAGAGCATTTCCAGCGCTTCAGGGAAATTGACCAGCCGCTGGAGTGACTCGGAAGCGGGCATGGCGAGTTTGTCGAGCCAGACAGCGAAACCTTGGTCGGCCAGGGCGAAGGCCAGGGCGCGGATCAGCCTTTTGCGATTGTCTCTCCACTTCCAACTAATGAAGATGGCGGGCGCCTCGGCGATCTGCTCGAAAAGTTCCGCGCCGGGCGGGCAGATTTCAACCGGCCCCTGGAACCTTTGACCATACGCGCTTTTCCAACAGGACGATTTTTCTCCAAGATGCCAGCGTTTTCCGGTGGGGGTTAGGAATTCAGACTGCATAAAGGCTCGTTCGGCGCTGTTGTGGCCGTAGAACTTCGAGCCCTCCCCGCCGTGGGCAATCCATGCCCATTTTGGGAACTTGCCCAGGAGTTTTTCGCTGACCCCCAGGCGAGGATCATCGCGTTGGGCGACAACTTCGACGTTCAGGCGGGCAACGATTTCGGGTGGGCGCTGGGGGACGGGGGCGACAATCCAGAGCACATCGCCAGATCGCAGCTTGGCGAAAACATTCCTGTCGTTACTGCCGTAAATGAAGGCGCTGTCGCTGCGGGTCAGGACCTTGCGCTTCCAGTCGGTGATCCGCTGGCGTTGGACGTAACAAACGACTTGCTTGGACATTCTGCCTCCTTGTTCTTAAAGAAGGGAATAGTTTGCCTGTCTCGTGACCAAATTGGCGCCGAATCCAATTTCTTTACGCGGCAAGGAAATCCGCGCCTACTGGTCGTTAATATCGTCCATCGAGATTTCGTCGTCGATTGGTTCCAGGTGTGTGCTGACAATAGCTTCGCCCAGTGCGGCGCGGATCTCCCCTTCGAAATCCTCGGCGAGATGATGAGCGTCATGGACGCTCCAGGCGCCGGGCACGAGGAGATGCACCGAAATGAAGCGGCGTGAAGCAGACTGGCGGGTGCGTAAGGCGTGAAATTCGACCCCTGTTTGGCGATATTTCAGCATGACGGTTTCAATCACCTGCTTCTCATCTGCCGGGAGCGCACTGTCCATTAAGCCTTCCACGGATCGACGCACCAGCCCCACCCCGGTCCAAATGATATTGACGGCCACGATCAGGGCGACGATTGGGTCGAGCCGGGTCCAGCCGGTCAGCGCAACCACGCCAACACCGGTGATAACGCCTGCGGAGGTCCAGACATCGGTCATCAGGTGCTGAGAATCAGCTTCCAGGGTGATGGAGTTATGTTTTTTGGCTGCCGTCATCAGCACCCGCGCAACCCCAAAATTGACGACCGAAGCGCCAATCGAAACGAGAATACCGAGCCCCGGCTGTTCCAGCGGGCGCGGGTTGAACAGGCGTTCAACCCCGGTGAAGGCGATTCCGGCGGCGGCGACAAGAATCAAGAGACCTTCCACTACGCTGGCAAAGTATTCAGCCTTGCTATGTCCAAAGGTGTGTTTGTCATCTGCCGGGCGGGCGGCTATCGTCAGCATACCGAGGGCCATCAGCGCACCCAGCAGGTTGACAATTGACTCAACCGCATCTGAGAGCAGCCCCACTGAACCGGTCAGCAGATAGGCGCCGGATTTCATCGCAATCGTGATCAGTGCCGCAGCAATCGAGAGCCAGGCAAATTTGGTCAGCGAAGCGCGGTCGAGGTGGGCTTGGTTTTTGGGTTGCATTCGTTCCATATTCTTGGGGAGACCCCTTGAATTTGTTCCTATTATACGTCTTCTGACCATTAAGGGGCTTGTATTAACAGAGATCGTAGCTAGTTGGGGACAAGGTTTGCCTCTGTGAGCCAATCGACGCTCAGAATAAGGAACCAGACCGGTTGGAAAATGGGTAAAGGATTTCTTGGCGCACTCCGGATTGTGGCAATAATAACGGAAAACTTTGGCTTCTTTGACTTGCCCATCGTCGTCGTAGAATTTCTTTTGGCGTGTTTTTCTGCTTTTACGGCTGACATCGGATCAACCACAGTAGGTACAGCAGATCACCTCATCGGTAACTTGTTCCCAACTGCCCAAGACAGTGCGCTCCATCGCAAGCAGCCAGGGTCTGACAGGCAAGTGTGGTTGATCAACCGCTCCTGCTTGAGCGGACAGGGTCTGTAAATCATCAAGAGTAGCATGTACTTTGGGTGTCAACCCGTCGAAAGCCTCCATTTTTGCCAACAATGCCAGTATTTGGCCCAATAATTGGCTTACAAGTCATTCATCGCGCAGATGAATGGTCGGTTTTTAGATCAAAACGTTCTCTCAGCGTGGTAATGAGTTGTTCCCAGCCACTTTCCTGGCTGGCCTGTTCGATTTAGGTGTAGGTGACTTCGCAGCCTTGTTTATGCAAGTGTTCGTACACCTGTTCGGTTTATCCAGATTGGGAATGTGGCAAACACCGTCACGATCCGCTCTACCAATTCGCGCGTTACCACTTCAGTCGCAACCAAGCTAAGTAGATGGGCCCAATCGCCCCTGATCCAATGCTTCATCCATAAACTGATGTGCTCTTGCTTCGTATTTGTCCAGCCCGCCAATTGCTCCTGGCGCACAAACGGAGTGCGTCCATCTCTGTTCCGCCTGCTTTGACGCCCGTCATTTTCACTTTGCAACTGGCCCAAGAAAATAATCAACATTCGCAGGTAGAATGGATGCTCGTTACTCACCTGTAAAGTAAAATGCCCGCTCAATTCTGCCTGCCATTGTCCGTTTTCCATCTGCCTGACTTCCACTTTCGGCTCACCACCACACGCTACACATCCTAATGCCAGCCCAATTATGCTGGTCCCCTGATTGAAATAACACACCAAGAAGATGATACCCACTCAAACTGATACACCTAATCGCCCGGCTTTTTTCTCAGACAAGTTCGATATTTCCTCGCCTTTTTTGTTTTCGCTTCCGCCAGCACCACATTTCTGGCCCTGCTATTATCCATCCACTCACATTTTCAGTACACACGCCTCGTACCAAGCCTAATAGCAAGCTCGCCATCAGTATTATGGACAAAATCTTGAACAGTATGTTACTATGCACCTGAGCCAACCTCTCTTGATGGTTTTTGCAGGTACATTTGTACCCTATCTTGACGGTTGGCTCATCTTTTTTGTCCCCAACGTGTTACGCTCTCATTCAGTATTCAGTTGCCAGTCTTCAAGGAGCAGAAAGCAAAAGGAGGCTCTTACGGAACCTCCTTCTGACTGATAACTGCTTACTGCTCGCTGATTGCTAAAACTACCCGTTTTTCTTCTGGAATTCCTGCATAAATTGAACCAGGAATTCTATGTCCGAGAGTTCAACAGCGTTGTAGATTGAGGCGCGCAGGCCGCCAACCGAACGGTGACCCTTCAGGCCGATCATGTTCAACTTCTTGGCTTCCTTGGCGAAGGTGTCTTCCAGTTCTTCGTTGGGCAGGCGGAAGGTGACATTCATGCGGGAGCGGCTTTCGGTCTGGGCATGGCCTTTATAGAAGCCGCCGCTGGTGTCGATGGTCTTGTAGAGCAAATCAGCCTTGGCCTTGTTGCGGGCCTCGATGGCGGGCAGGCCGCCGAGTTTCTTGATCCACTTCATTACCAGGCCAACCATGTAGATGGAGAAGCAGGGCGGGGTGTTGTAAAGGGATTTCTCGGTGGCTTGAACTTTGTAGTCAAGCATGACCGGCAGGTTTTCGGGGACGCGTTCGAGCATGTCTTCGCGCAGGATGCCAACCACCACGCCCGCCGGGCCGACGTTCTTCTGCGCGCCCGCATACAGGTAGGCATACTTGGTGACATCCACCGGGCGGCTCATGAAATCGGATGAGGTGTCGCAAACCAGGGGCACGCCAGACGGAGGCACAGGTTCCTTGAAAAATTCCACGCCGTGGATGGTTTCGTTGGAGCAGTAATAGAGATAGGCGGCCTTGGGGTCAAGCTCGAGGTTTTCAGGGACAACGTTGTAGTTGCTGGCTTTGGTATCTGCAGAAACGTGGGTGGCGCCGAGTTTCTGGGCTTCCTGGAGGGCTTTCTTGCTCCAGGCGCCGGTGACGACATAGTCAGCCGAAGCGCCGGCCGGGCGCAGGTTCATCGGAACCATGGCGAATTGCAGGCTGGCGCCGCCCTGCATGAAGATAACTTTGTAATTGGCCGGAATGTTGAGCAGTTCACGCAGATCGGCTTCGGCTTCGGTGATCATCCCCTCGAATTCTTTCGAGCGGTGGCTCATTTCGACGATCGACATGCCCGAACCTTTATAGTCGAGCAGTTCGGCCTGGGCCGTTTGCATGACTTCCAGCGGAAGACCGGCCGGGCCGGCGTTGAAATTATGAGCGCGATTTAATTCGGACATTTGGCTTTTCTCCTTAAATTGAAATCGAGTGAATGTCAGGCAATCAATTATAACCTTTGCGAGGTTTCCCCGGCTTCACCGGGCACACCTCATTTTTATCATGTCAACGCTTAACTTGCTAGTGGCATTTATCACGATGCGCACGGTATAAGTGTGATGTCTGTCGGTTGACTCTGCTGTGTCCGATTGGTACAATGGTTTGTGAAAGTTGTCACCCATTTCCTTCCAGGGCTTGCCCCTGACCGATGAAATCCGATCCCGAAACAGGAGAAACCGATGAAAGTCCTAGTTTGCGACAAAACCGAAAAAGAATGCATCGAACAGATGCGCGCCGCTGGCCTGACGGTGGATGCAAATTTTGAAATCACACCCGAAGACTTGATGACCGTTCTCCCGGCTTACGACGTGGCTGTGGTGCGTTCCCGCACCAAGATCCGCCAGCCGCTGATCGATGTTTGCCCGAATCTTAAGCTGATTGTGCGCGGGGGCGTTGGGCTGGATACGATTGATGTGGATTATGCGCGCGGCAAGGGCATCACGGTTAAGAATACCCCGCTGGCCTCCTCCGATTCGGTCGCCGAACTGGCGATTGGTTACATGTTCATGCTCGCCCGTTCACTTTACAGAGCTACTTCCACGATGAAGGCCGAAAAATGGGAGAAAAAATCCTTCGATGGTGATGAAATCGGCGGCAAAACCCTTGGCCTGATTGGGGTGGGCAACATCGGCAAGGCCGTGATCAAACGTGCGATTGCTCTCGGGATGACCGTTGTAGCCTACGATCCGTATGTCAAAGAAGTGACGGGCGCGAAGCTGGTTTCGCTGGATGAACTGCTTGCCCAGGCCGATTACATCAGCCTGCATCTGCCGAAGACCAAGGAATCTGCCGGTTTGATCGGCGCGGAACAGTTTGGCAAGATGAAAACCGGGGTGCGGATTGTCAACTGTGCCCGTGGCGGGATCATCGACGAAGCCGCACTGGTTGAGGCGCTGGACAGCGGCAAAGTGGCCGGAGCGGCGGTGGATGTCTTCTCCGAAGAACCGCCCACCAATTGGATTCTGCCCAAGCACGAGAATGTGATTGCCTCCCCGCATATTGGCGCTGCGACCAAAGAAGGTCAGGGCCGCGTCGGCGCGGAAGTGGCCCAGATCGTGATTGATTTCGCGAAGAAGTAAAGTTTATGTCATTGCGAGGAGCTGTTCTGGCGACGAAGCAACCTCCTCACGAACGGGGATTGTTTCGCTCGCCGTTAAACGACTCGCTCGCAATGACATGGCAGAGACTATGAAAATCTATTCCGATATCGGCATCCAAATCCCTGAAATCTACCTGCCCAAGCCCGGCACTGACTTGACCAAGTGGGCTGTCATCGCCTGCGACCAATTCACCTCGCAGCCCGAATATTGGGAAAAGGTGGAGAAGCTGGTCGGCGACAGCCCCACCACGCTCAACCTGACGTTCCCGGAGGTTTATCTCGAAAAACCTGGCGAGGGGGAACGCATCCAGAGCATTCAGTCTGGCATGAAAAAGGTGCTTGAAGCCGGTGTTTTGCAGCCGCGCGAGGGCTTGATCTACGTTGAGCGCACCATCGACGGGCGCACTCGCAAGGGTCTGATGCTGGCGCTCGACCTGGAGTGCTACGATTTCACCAAAGGTTCCTCCAGCCTGATCCGCGCCACCGAGGGGACGATTGTCGAACGCCTGCCACCCCGGATGAAAATCCGCGAAGGCGCGGCCTTGGAATTCCCGCACATCCTGGTTCTGATCGACGATCCCAAGGGCACAGTCATCGAACCGCTGCAGGCAGCCAAACCCAAACTGGAGAAGCTCTACGACTTCAACCTGATGTTCGACAGCGGACACCTGGCGGGATATGCAGTCAGCCCTGAGATGGAAAATGGCGTGGTTGCGGCTTTGCGCGGATTAGCCGAGCCGGAGGCTTTCTCTGAAAAATACGGCGTCAAAGACCAGCCGGTGCTTTTGTTCGCCATGGGCGATGGCAACCACTCGCTGGCTACCGCCAAGGCCATTTGGGAAAAGGTCAAGTCGACCGTTGGCATGGATCATCCTGCCCGCTATGCGCTGGTCGAGATTGAAAACGTGCATGACGAGGCGCTCGAGTTCGAACCGATCCATCGGGTGCTCTTTGGGCTAAAAAAAGACATCCTTTCGAGTATGTTGGCTCACTTTGGAGTCGGCTACAGTTACATGCCGGTCGCAAATGCCAAGGAAATGGTCAAACGTGTGGACACTGCCACAGGCGAGAAGCAAGTCATCGGGGTGATTGGCGGCGGGAAGCCCTTCGGCGTGATCCAAATCTCGAAGACCACCTCCAACCTGCCGGTCGGCACGCTGCAAACCTTCCTGGATGCTTTCATGAAATCCAACGGCGCCGAGAAGATCGACTACGTCCACGGCGCGAAGGTGACTGTTGAATTGGGCAGCCAGCCCGAGAATATCGGCTTCTACCTGCCAGGGATGAACAAGTCGGACCTGTTCAAGACCGTCATCCTGGATGGCGCCCTGCCGCGCAAAACCTTCTCGATGGGCGAAGCTCGTGAGAAGCGTTTCTATATGGAAGGCAGAAAGATTCAGTAATCAGTGAACAGTAAACAGAAACCGCCCAGGATGAGGGCGGTTTTTTGTTGATCATTCACTCGGCTGAAATGTTGTTGCGAGCGGCCATGTAATGGCGAGCGACACTTGCACCGCACTGCGTTCGGTGCAGTGCAGGTGAGCAACCCCCTGTTAAACGGGCGGAACTGACCTTTTGGAGATTGCTTCAGGCGGGAGAGCGCCGTTTTCGCAACGACATGGTTACAACTGCCGCAAAGCCTGCTTAAAGTCCTCCGGGTAAGGCGCTTCAAACGTGACCCGCTCGCCGCTGATGGTATGGGTGAAGGTCAGTGATTGGGCATGCAGCGCGGGACGCTTGATCAAGTCCGTTTTGGGGGCGCTATAGAGGCTGTCTCCCAGAAGGGGGAATCCCAGCGCATAAGCGTGGACGCGGATCTGGTGCGTTCGCCCCGTCGCAGGGATCGACTCCAATAACGCGTAACCTTTGTACCGTTTGAAAACTTTGAACGCCGTTTCAGCGGATTTGCCCTTGGCGTGGTCGACCATCGTGCGGTGGCTGTGGCCGACGTTGATGCGCAGCTTATGCCGGGCAGTGTGTTCGTTCCAGTTGGGCACGCCCACGCAGATGGAATGATAGATTTTTTGGGCCTCGTGTTTTTCGAATTGGATATTCAGTGCCCGATGGGTTTCCGGTGTGCGGGCAAAGACCATCACGCCGCTGGTGACCTTGTCCAGCCGGTGGACAACCAGTAACTCAGGGTATTTCCCCTGAAGCAGCTTGACCAGATACGGGGCCTCCGGTTCCCAGCCATCGGGCAGGACGGGCAGGTTGGCGGGTTTGTTGATGACCAGCAGTTCGGCGTCTTCGTACAGGATCAGCTTTTTGAGAGGCGGGATTTCCATAAAAGCAATTGTATCCGTTTTTGCCTGCTTGTCCGTTCCAATCCATTATCTACCCTTGACATTAACGTTACGTCAGGGTTTATATTAAGGCAATGTTCACCGTCAAACAGCTTTCTGACCTGGCGGGAGTGACCCCGCGCACCCTGCACCACTATGACCAGATTGGGCTGCTCAAGCCAGCCCAAATTGGCGAGAATGGCTATCGCTACTATGGGGAGGAGTCGATCCTGCACTTGCAGCAGATCTTGTTTTTCCGGGAATTGGGCCTGCCGCTCGAAGCGATCAGGAAAATCATGGGACGCCGTGATTTCGAGGTGCTCTCGGCGCTGGAAAGTCACAAAGTGGAGATTGGCAAACGCATCACGCGGCTGGAACGGCTCGTCGAGACAGTGGACAACACAATTTCACATCTGAAAGGACAAAAAGAGATGAGTATGGAACAGATTTTTGCCGGGTTTGCCCCCGAAGAAGAAGAGAAGTATGCCCGCGAGGCAGAACAGATGTACGACCCTGAAATAGTCCGCGAATCCAACCGTAAGTGGAAAGCCTACGGCAAAGAAAAACAGCAGGCCATCCTGGCCGAAGGCAGGCAAATCTACGTTGAAATGCTTGCCGCCATGCCCAAAGGCGCGGATTCCCCCGTAGTTCAATCCCTGGTGGAACGCTGGCGCAAGCACATGGAATACTTCTGGACGCCGGAACTCGATCAACTGCTTGGCCTGGCTGAGATGTACAACGCCGATCAGCGTTTCAAGGCCAATTACGACCAGATGCATCCCCAGCTGGCTGCGTTTATCCATGAGGCGGTCAAGGTCTATGTCGGCATTAGAAAAAAGTAGATAAATGCGGATAGTCAGAAAACAAAGGAGTCAGGCGAGAAATCCGCTGGCTCCTTGAGGCTGGTCAGATGGGTGGATTTAATTCAGTCCTGAGTATTTCCAGAAAAGCGGTGACGATTTGTGGGTCAAAGTGCTTGCCAGCCTGCTCTTGAATATAGGCCATGGCTTTTTCCTTTTCCCAGGCCTGGCGGTAAGGGCGATCCGTGGTCAGGGCATCGTAGACATCGATGACTGCGAAAAGACGAGCGGCAAGGGGAATCTCTTCCCCCTTGAGCTGGCGGGGATAACCGGTCCCATCCCATTTTTCGTGGTGGCAATAGGGGATATCCATGGCCGGGGCCAGGTATTCGATCTGCGAAATGATTTGGTAGGCTTTTTCGGGGTGGGTTTGTATGATTTCTCTCTCGTCAGCCGACAACCGACCCGGTTTCTGTAAAATAGCGTCTGGAATGCCCATCTTCCCGATATCATGCAGGAGCGCGCCTCTTCGAAGATGCCCAAGTTCAGACTCGGGGAAACCCATTTGGCTGGCCAGGGCGACTGTCAGATCGGCGACGCGATGAGTGTGCTCTTCGGTGATATTGTCCCGCATATCCAGGACCTGCGACCAGCCCTTGAGGGTGGCATCATACGCCTGGCTCAGGTTGGCAACTGCTTGTTGAGCTTTCTGGTACAACTGCGCGTTGGCAACTGCCAGGGCAACCTGGAAAGACAAAATATAGCACAGGTCGATCTCGCTCTTCGTGAATTGCCGGCTTTGACTGGTTGTTCCGACAATAAAAACACCGATCACAGCTTCCTTTAGCAATAGTGGAAAATAGAGAACGGAGATCAGGTGACGCGCATCGACAACAATTTTTTCGGCTGCCGAGAGGGGGGCCTGCCTCGCGTCATCAAGGTAAACAGGCGCTTTACTAGAGACCACCTCTTTGATATGGGAATGATCAAAAAGGTAAGCTTGACGGAGTTCATCCGGGAACTGGGGCGGCAAGGATGGAGTCGCGGCCCCCAGGTAGAGTACCCCATTCTCAAGAGTGTAGATGGCTCCGGTTTCCAAGCCTAGCAAATCGGCAGCGCTCTCGATTGCAATCTGCAAGACTTCGCTCAACTCCAGGGTGGAAGCCAGGGAACTGCTGACTTTCAACAAGGTCCATAAAGCTGTGGCCGGCGCTTGTGCAGCCAAACTTTCATAGGGTGTGGTTTGGGTTGTTCCCATCTTGAGCCTCTTGAGTCTGTCCACCAGGTTTAAGATTCGGTTTCTTCGGGTTTTAACAGCTTGATGAGTTCTTGCAATCGGGAAATTTGGTATGTAACCGGTAGTTCTGTGCTCTTGGCCTTTGGGTTGTACCAGCAGGTATCCAGGCCGTACTCCACCCCGCCGCACATGTCGGAGGTCAGGCTGTCGCCAATCAGCAAGACAGAGGTCTTCTCTGGCTGGCCGATCCCATGGAATACGGACTCGAAGTATTTGCGGGAAGGTTTGGCCGCGCCGATTTCCTCGGAGATGAAGACTTTCTCGAAACAATCCCAGATGGCCGAGTTTTCCAGCCGGGGACGCTGGACCTCCTTCAGTCCGTTGGTGACCAATGCCAGATGGTAGCGCCCCTTTAATTCGCGGATAACTTCTTCTGCGCCGGGGAGCAGGTCGGCGCCGAGGGCCAGATTCCGCAAATAGAGCGGGCTGATAACCTGCGGGTCGCCGTCCAAACGCGTTTCGTCGAAGAAAAGACGGAAACGTTTGACGCGCAGTTCCTGCGAAGTCACTTCGCCGCGTTCGAATTCCTGCCAGACTTGCTGGTTGAAGCGCGCATACAAACTGGCAAACTTTGTCAGGAAGGGCAGGCCAGCCTGTTCCAATGTCCATTGCAGGGCGTTGGCTTCGGCCTTGGGGAAATCAAAAAGGGTGTCATCGGCGTCGAAAAGCAGCCAGGTATATTTCATGAGGAATTCCCTGTGTGATGCGATCGAGTTATTCGGGTTTATCCTGGCTTGCTTCCCAGGCTGCCCAGCGGTTGCGTCCCAATTGTTTGGCGGTGTAAAGGGCTTGGTCGGCGCGTGACAGAAGCTCGTCCAGGGTGGCAACTTTTTCGGTGAGCCTGGCCAAGCCGAGACTGATAGTCACAGATATTCTTGTGCCATTGCCATCGAAGGAGGTCTCCTGGATGGATTTTAATATCCGGTCAGCAATCGGCCCGAGTTCTCGGCTGGATGTGCGGGGCAGCAGGGCGACAAACTCTTCGCCGCCATAACGTCCGAGTATATCTGTTGGGCGCAAGCTTTCCTGGATGCGCTGGGCGATCTCGCGTAAAACCAGATCCCCTTGTTGGTGCCCGTAGGTATCGTTGACCATTTTGAAGTGATCGACATCAATCATCAAGACAGCCAGTTCATAAGGCGCGAAATTGGATCGCGCAAATACTTTTTCTGCTTCAGCAAAGAAATGACGTCGATTGAACAGCCCTGTCAGCGGGTCGGTAATTGCCAGGCGTTCCAGCTCTGCCTCGATTTGCTGGCGTTTTGTAACGTCACGAATGGCAGCAAGATGCACTGATTCGCCTTTCCAACTGATAAAACGAGCCGTGATTTCCACCGGGAAAACAGTCCCGCCTTTTTTACGGTGCCAGCGTAATGGAATCGAGACGATTTGATCCGTTGGCGCTGGCGAGTTGGTGGCTTTTTGGGTGGCCTCGGGTTCGGCAGATAGATCAAAATTATGCCTGGCGAGCAATTCCTCGTGGCTGAAGCCGTACAAGGCAGTCGCTGCGCTATTGGCTTCAAGAATGAGCCCATCGGCATTCCGGATAATCAAGAGCGCATCGGATTCCATCTCAAACAGGTCGCGGTATTGTTTTTCGCTTTCCAGCAGTGACTGCTCAGCCAGTTTCTTGGTGGTGATGTCTTCGTGGATCGAAACGTAATGCGTTACAGCACCTTGTTCATCATGGACTGGGGCGATGACGAGGGATTCCCAGTAGAGACTCCCGTTTTTTTTACGATTAGCCAGCTCGCCGCGCCAGGTTTTCCCGGCCAAGAGCGCCTTCCACATTTCTTCGTAAGTTTGCGCCGTTGTCAGCTCCGATTTCAAGAGGCCGGGGTCTCGCCCGCGGACCTCTTCGAAAGTGTAACCTGTCGAATGGGTGAAGGCCGGGTTGACGTACTCGATGTTTGCATCCAGATCAGTAATCAGAATGCTGCTTGGGCTTTGCTCGATAGCGCTTGAAAGTTTGCGTAACTGTTCGTTGGCGGCCAAAAGATCGGCAGTGCGTTCGGTGACACGCGATTCCAGGTTTTTGACCAGGCTGTCCAGTTCGCTTGCCAGGTGATTAAAAGATTGGGTCAGGTAGCCAACTTCATCGTTGAAATAAACAGGGATTCGGTGAGTCAGCTGTCCCCGGTTCAACTGCTCAACCCCCTTAAAGAGTGAATTGAGTGGGCGCGAGACTCCGTAATTCAGCGAGAGGGGCAAGCCTGCCAAAAATAGAAGGCTGCTTGCCAGGACTGCCCCGGCCAGGGGCCATAAGAATTCGTGCAAGTACTTTCGGAATGCGCGATGCTCATCCTTAACGATCCCCTCTGGCCCGCCTTGTAAGGGTAGGGAGAGGTTGTCTGCGCGCCAGAAAGCTGTCCCGGCGGGTTTTGCGCCAATCGCCCAGATGGCGGCGGCAGAACGGTCGTTGGCATAGTATTGCTGGTTGCGGGGGAGTCCATTGTAGGTGAGTTCAAAACTACCGCTTGAATGCAAAACAACCTGGAAGGTGTACTCGTTTTCTGGATAGTTGAAGTTTTTTAGCCGGGAATAGGTGATGACTAACTTTTCAGCCTCCCGGCGTAGAAAGACACCGCCGTTTATGCTGCTTTCCGGGTTCAGATCAAGGGCCAGCGCCAAAATGACCGGCAAGCTGGAGAAATTATTTTCCAGGTCCTTGTAATCCAGCGCTTCTCCAAAACTGATAACACCATCATTTGAAATAAACAGGTTTACATAGCGCTTCCCGTAAAACGCGAATTCAAAACCCGTGACAGCCGCGTGGGGCTGCTTGTTGTTTGCATCGGTCAGCTCCAGGTTTTGCCCAAAATTGCTTTCGAAGACGAAGGGCGCTTCGCTAACGGCATAACCTCCTTGGATATTAGGACTAAAAAGGAGGGTGCGCTGGTCAAGAACGTTGGGTGTATATTTAGCCGCATAAGCCGGGGTTACAAGCCAGGCGATCACCCCCAGGACAGCCAGCACGCTCGTCAGGATGGCTCCTGAAAATTTCGCCATCAGGGAGGTCGTCTCCGCTCTCGAGGCCAGATAATTCAGCGCGAACATGAACAGCGTTGCCAAGATTCCGACTGACAAGCTGATGTGGTAAAAAGGCGTGGGGATCAGGCCGAATGAACGCAGGTAATTGATGGTTGCAAGCAGGAATGGGATTGAAAAGATGAGAGCAAACCTGCAGCTGGCAAGCTGGTTCCAATTCTGCCAGGTACCGCGGCCGAAAACAAACACAACCCAGAGAAACTCGAAGATGGGCGGGTAATCCATATACGCTGGGCGAAACTCTACTTCCCCTTGCTGGAGCCGGTAGAATCGCCAGATGGCAAAACTCGCTTCCCAAAGAGCATAAAGGCTGGTCAATATCAGGGCGATGCGGCGTTCGAGTTTTTGATTTTCCCTGGGGGATGGAAATTGATAGGCCAGTTGGATCAGGGCGACCAGCATCAGGCCGAGAACGAAAGTTTCGATGAAAACAACTGGTAAACGCTCGGCAGGCAGCAGGGAAGCATCCAGGAACAGGGTGAACGAAAAAACCGTCACCGAGACAAAAAAAACAGCCAGTAATCGATCCTGGCTGGAAGGATTTGGGGCTTTGGATGCAAAGAATCGCTGCCCAAGGTAGGTTGTAATTACCCAGGCGAGCAGGAATTGGTTCAAATAACTGATTGAGGCCGGTGTCAGGTAGAGGCTGGGCATTTTTTTTCACAGTCTGTTGCTCTTAATATACTTCCCAGTGAGCAGAAAAGCAATCGATAGGTCATCCCGCGTAGGTTACTCAACAGAATTGTCAGGCCTCCCTTCATTGGTCCGCTTGCTTTCCTGTCTACTTTTTTGCGATCTTTGACAGCGCGTACTCGGCCAGGGCCGTAATGGTCAGCGACGGATTGACGCCGGGGTTGGCAGGTTCAATAAATTCTCTCCGAGCGAACCCATTGGCACGCCGTTAGTGCGCTCGGCGAACTCGCGCGTTAATTCGTGCGAGCCTTTCACCTGGGCATGGATTTCATAGCCCGGCACCAAAGCCCAGGCGTACCGCTGAGCCTGTCGAAGCGTCGATCAGCGGGGCGGCCAACAGGCGCATCAGGGATGAGCCGTCGGGGTAGCGGGTCGGTTCGACACGTGTGATTTCATCGGGATTATAGATGGACGTGATCGAAATCCCCTCTGAATAATTGATCTCGCTGCTGCGGGCGATCGACCCGAGCAGGGCCTCACTGTTGGTGCGAATCATATCCCCCAGGCGCGACGATAGGTTTGGCAGGCTGGCTTTCACATCCCGCAGGTTGAGCAGCAGTTGCATCGTGCCCATCACCCCGGCGGAAAAGATGACACTTTTTGCGCGAACGGTGTATTTCCGTTTGAGGGGGCTGGTGCTCGGCTGGTAAACGACCTCATACCGGGCCTCAGCCGTTGACCGCTGGCCATCGTCCATTGTCCACGGTCTGACACCGATCACTTCGACCTCCCCCAGCATTTTGCGGGCTGTGGCATAGTGCGGAGCGAGCGCTTCACTCCGCTTAATCGGCTGGTTCCAGGCCGGGGTGGCGAAGGTCTCGGCGGATGGGATTTCCAGCACGTTGGCGTAACCCAGGCTCCAGCCGCTGACTCCCGCCCCGTGCAAAACCATCAACCCTTTGAGGAGGCTGATCTGTAAAATCCCGTGGGCGCGCATGGCGGGCAGCCACAGGTATTTCCAGAACTGCCAGTTGGTTTTGGCAAAATCCTGATCCCTGTATCTTTTGCCTTTTTCAAGCACCAGCACGGAATAACCTTTTTCTGTTGATCGCAAGGCTGAGACCGAGCCGCCAAAGCCGCTACCGATAATGACATACTCATAAACCTGGGTCATCTGTGAGCCTCCCTGTTGGATTTATCGTCTAGGTTTCCAATCCTCTTACCCAATCAGCAGGATCACTTCGATCCCCCCATAAATGGCCGAAATTAACAGGATTGCCATGATGAACAGATACAGGGTGCCTGTCTGCCGGACTCCCTCCACGTAAGCTTTCCAGTGGCCAACCTGGCCGATGCTTTTGGGCCAGAAGATGGCCCGCCCCTGGATGTAAGCTCCCAGCATGGCGAGAACGCAGGCCTGGCCTTCGATGAACAAAGTTGGGAGGTGGGGGAGGATAATCTCGCGGATCGTTGTGTTAAATGGTGAAAAGACAATTCCCAGCATGACGGCGCGGTACAACCCCAGCAGGACGCCCGCAAACGGGATAAAGAAAGACGGCAGGGTGATGTTCCCATAGGTGAATCCCAGCAAGTTGACCAGGAAGGTGAATCCCAGCCCCCTGACAATTTGACTCGTTGTGATAGCCGGGTCAGTAAAGACCAGTGCGCCCGTCATATAGGTTGGCTTGTAGTTTGACAAAACCTGTTCCTGGAGAGGGGCATTGAAGCCGGTATAGGCCATGACCAGCAGGATGATTCCGTAGTAAAGAAGATTGAAAACAAAATACGGGTAACGATTTTTGACGAGAATGTCCCAGGCCCGCTCGAACAAGAGGATCATTTGTGCTCCTGACTGGAAAAACGACAATCGAGTTGCGTATATCCATTGCGCTAGGCGGCTTGATCAACTTTTGCCTGCAATCGGCCCAGGCGGTGTTCCAATTCATCCAGCCAATGCTGGCGTATGTATGGGGGCAGGTCGGCGCTTTGGGCGTGCTGGATGGCCCCCTTTGTCCAGGCGAATGCGGTGGCGGGTTCTTTGCGGGTATGTTCGTAGTATTTGGCCAGTTCCACATGGGCGTAAATGTGCCCTTCGGCGGCGGCCTGTTCCCACAGGCGCAGGGCGGTTTCCAGGTTGCCGCGGCGGCGCTGAAGGGTTGAGAGCCGCCTGACAGCCTGCCAGAAATCCGGCTCGGGCAGGGAGGTTTTCAGCCCGCGTTCGTATAAAAGCGCGGCATCCTCCCAGCGATGGAGGTCTTCGAATAATTTGGCCAGCGCAATCACGTCCAGGCCGTGTTCCAGGTGACTGCCGTGCGGGTCTGAGAGCATTTGGGCAGTCAGGTTGAGCAGGGCTGCCATGGCGACCACGTCCATGGCATTGTGATAGAAGACGCCTTTCAGCGGCGCGGCGTCTCCGGTGCGCAGGAAGTCAAAATAGAGCCAGGGGATTTCGTAACCGGGCACTTCCTCGCTGCTGCGCGGGGCCGAGAGAATCTGTTCTTCGAGATATTTCAGGGCGCGGCTGGGCAGGCGGTCGCGCCACAAGCGGCGCGCCAGCGGCAACAAGTCAACGTGGGAGAAACCCTCGAAAGGGCAGGGGATCTGATTAAGCGCGTAGCGGGTGCGCAGCAGGGGCGCGTCGAAGGCTTTTCCGTTGAAAGTCACCAGCGCGGCGCACGGGGCGAGGAAATCGGCGAGAGCCTCCAGCAGCGCGGGTTCCTCCGCCGGATCCTGCATGAAGAAGATCGATAGATGAAACTCATTCTCTACAAAACGGCCAACGCCGACCATGAAAGCGTACGTGCCCGTGCCGCCTGATAGGCCGGAGGTTTCGGTATCTAAAAATGCGAATTGGGAGAGGGCGAAGCCGCTGATGCGTTCGTCGCGCGCCCAGGCTGCCAGTGTGGCGAGGGGCGCATCAATCTGGATGGGAACCACCCCGTGCTTGTATTCCGTTGAATAGACTTGTTCCACCACGAAGGCCTCGCCCCGGCGCGTGGAGATCCAGCGGCCTCCGAGCAGCTCCTCCAGCGGCGGATGGTTTTTCCCCGCCGCGTTGGGCTGGATTTCGGATGCGCCGACTTTGACACCCAGCGCTTTGAGTTTGTCGGAAAGGGAGGGCATGCCTGGATTATAAACACAAAAACACAATCCAGCTTGCGTTTTTGTTTTGCGCCTGCAAACTGCGTGTAAAGTGATGGGATTGACATTCCAGTGGTACCCGGGTACTATAGGGCAAATATTTTACCTGAAATCAGAGCGTGAAATCGCTTCGATTTGAACCGGCAGATGTGCAAGCATGGAGGTGCGCTGGTAACACACAAATTGACCTTCTCCTGGACGGCCCCATTTTCTTGATTCCTTTCAAACCCCTTTTTGATTTTTTAGGAGACTTCCATGAAAAAATTTGCAGTTGTTACCCTGACGATCCTGGCCCTGCTTTTCTCCTTCCTGCCGATGAGCAGCGCCCAGGCCAAGAAAGACCCCACGGATGTGACCTTGAAGGTTCGCAACCGAACGGGCGGGGTTGTCGAACTCAAGCTGGTTGATCAAAATGGGGATTCTCGATGGTTCAGGTATGACCCCGGGCAGACCAACACCCCCTTGCCAGAGGGCCTCTATACCTACTATGCCAGCACGCCTTGCGGCAACCAGAGCGGCATTTTTAACGTAAACATTACCAAAGAATTGTTATTTGCCTGTAACCGGGGCGTTGAAGTGTCGTTGAATCGTCGATCAGTTGGCGGCGGCGGTTTTTGTTATTCAGTGGTTGATTACGATCCGGATGAGGTATGGGGAATCATTGGCGCCCACTGCCAATCTGATGCAGCGAATGTGGGGGATTGGATAGTTTTTTACAACCCGTTTTGGGATAGTGATTTCCCCTATTACTACTATAACTCCGGAAAGGATGCCTGCGACGCGCCTGAGTATGGCTCGGCTTACTATTATGATGATTGCGGAGGTGAAGGCCCTGGAGAAGGTGAATAATTTGGAACGCGCTGCTCAGATTTGAAGCTGCCCGATTGAATTTCGACAGCCCGCCGTCTCGCGGGCTGTTTTCATTTCACCAGCTCTTTCAAAAGCGCCAGCGTTTCCAGTTTGCCGCCAACGCCATTCTCGCCTGCCGGGCCAACGCAAGATGGGCAGCCGTCTTCGCAGGGACAGGCCTGCACCAGTTCCAACGCCCGCGTGAGCAGTTCGGCATGGATTTCGAACAACTTCTGGCTGAAGCCGATCCCGGCCGGGACGAGGTCATATAAAACGACAGCCGGGTGCCCAAAAACGGTTTCGGTCGGCTCGATGTCGGTTCCCAAATCGCCGGGATCGCACATCAAAAAGAGCGGCGCAAGCTGGCCGAGCAAGCTGGCCAGCCCGGCCAGCCCGCTGCGCATGCGCACATTTTGCTCGGCTTTTTTGTGGCACTCCGGGCAGAGGGTGATCAGGTTTTCGAGCTGGTTGGCGCGGGCGAGCAGGTTCGGGTCAGGAGACCCCGCCCTAACTACTGTTTGGTTCGGGTCTCCTGACCCGAACCTGAGCATCTGGCGGAACGGGACTTTGTGATGCACCTCATGCTGGCGCGCGCCTTCGGGCAGCCCGCAGACCTGGCAGCGGAAGCCATCCCTGTTGCGGACCCGCTCACGGATCTTGGGCCACTCGGGGCCGTAATCGTTGGGGGCATTTGTCCACAAGCCGTTTTCGGCCAGCTTTTGCACCGTTTCAGCGGCAATCGCGATCCAATAGCCGGTGGTTTGCAGGTCGCTGGGCGGCACGCTTTCGCGGAGTGGTTCCTGGCCGATGTTTTCGCCGCTGAACCAGAGGCGTTTACGAAAGCCATTCACCTGGGTGGTGACTTGCAGCTCGCCGCAGGCCTTCTCGCCACCGGGGACGGGCGCGCTATCCAGCAGGGTCGTCAGGCTGACTGTTGAGTCTTTCAACGCTTCAGTGAAATAATCCAGCGCTACCGGGATGAGCGTGGCGATATGAGTCTCGAAGTTCAGGTCTTGCACAAAATACTGCTGGCCTTCGTGCAGGTAAACGGCGTGCGGATGCACCATCCAGGGCGCAGATTCGAGGTCGATTTCGCCAATGATGCGTGGCTGCCCGCCGTCATCGCTGTGCAGGACGATATTTTCAGGCGAGGCCGAGCGCAGGGAAACCGCCGCAGCCGGGTAAGCATCGGCCATCCAGAAATATTTGTCGGCTGAAAGGTGTGCTTCGTTGTTTGCGGTCAGGAATGCGAGGAACTCCTCCACGTCCAGCCCGCCAAACTTCTCGCCTTTCTGGAAGGGCAGTTCAAACAGGGCGCAGCGCAGGTGGTTGAGCAGGATCAGCAGGTGGTCAGGGTTGATCAGCGCCTGTTCGGGCGAGCGCGCGAAAAAGTACTCGGGATGATGGGCCAGGAACTGGTCGAGCGGACTCGCCGTGGCCACCAGCACGGAGGCCGCCGGGTCATCCCCGCGCCCGGCCCGGCCTGACTGCTGTCTGACGCTGGCAATTGTCCCCGGGTACCCGACCAGGAGCGCCGCGCCCAGCCCGCCGATGTCGATGCCCAGTTCGAGGGCGTTGGTGGCGACGACGAGTTTGACAGCGCCATCGCGCAATCCTTTTTCGATTTCGCGGCGCTGGGCGGGCAGGTAGCCGGAGCGGTAGCCGCGAATGCCGCCCCCTCCCTTGCCCTCCCCCAAATTCACAGAATTTGGGGGAGGGTTGGGTGGGGGTAGCAAGTAACTCAGCAAAATCTCCACACTCCGCCGCGAACGGGCAAAGACGACGGTTTGCACGTCCTTTGCCAGCAGGTCTTGGGCTAGGCGCACGCTTTCCTGGATGGCGCTTTTGCGCAGGCCGAGGGCTTCGTCGATGACAGGCGGGTTGTAGATGAGAAAATGGCGTTCGCCGCGCGAGGAACCGTCCTGTTCGACGAGCGCGACAGGCGCTTCGATCAGTTTTTCGGCCAGTTCGCGCGGATTGCCAATCGTGGCCGAAGTGAGAAAAAACTGCGGATTGCCCCCGTAGAATCCGGCCACCCGTTTCAGCCGCCGGAGCACATTCGCGACATGCGAGCCAAACACGCCCCGGTAGGTGTGCATTTCGTCGATGACGACAAATTCCAGGTTGCGAAAAAAATCAGCCCAGTTGGTATGGTGCGGCAAGATGCCGGTGTGAAGCATATCGGGGTTGGATAGGATGATCCGCGCGTTTTTGCGGATGGTGGGACGGTTGCCCTGGGGCGTATCCCCATCGTAAATGGCAGCCGGGACTGATAACTGACTACTGACCACTGATAACTGGTCCTGCGCCAGGGCTTTGGTGGGGAAAAGATACAGGGCGCGAGCGCTGGGGTTTTCCAGGAGGCTGGCCAGGATGGGCAGGTTATAAGCCAGGGTCTTGCCGCTGGCGGTGCCCGTCGCTAAAATAACGTTTTTTCCCGCTCTTGCTTGGTTCCACGCTTCAGCCTGGTGAGCGTACAGGGAGTTAATTCCGCGCTCGCGCAGGGCGGCAGCTAATTCGCCGGGCAGGTCTGCTGGGAAATCGGCATAAACAGCAGGGCGCGCAGGGAGAATCCGCCAGGTGGAGATGTTCGGGGCAGTCAGAGGATCAGTTTTCCAGAGTCGCAGGAGGTTAGTCAGTCCCATAGGATTAGAAATGGAGATTTGCTGAAGCTAACTGCAGGGTCAGATTGAGAACGTCCCAGATGTAAAAAGCTGAAAGCGCAGTTGTCCAGCCGATTAACAAGTATTGACCCCAGCGAAAGTGAGAAACCAGCCGTTCCGCGCCGCGCAAGAAGACCCAGGTGAAAGCGAGCAGGCCAGGCAGGATGTACGCCAGCTTGATGAAAGCGAAATCGCGGTAGAGCAAGGACGCCAGCATCAGGAAGGCGAGATAGCCGCCGGTTGCCAGCAGGAACAGGGCGCTGCCCAGCGCGTGGATTTTTGGTTTGTCGCGTGCGAATAAGGCTTTCAGGAAGATGAATAATTCGAGCAGAAATCCGCTGATAAAGATCAATGTGGGCGGCAGGGCCAGGAGGAAGATCACCCGGGTGACGGTAAAGTTTTCCTCGCCCTGGGTTTGCCAGGAGGGAGGCCAGTTCTGGAAGTGCAATGAATGGGAGTCGGCGTAGAGCATCGTCCAGAACGAGGTGCGCTGCGGCGGATAGCCATATTGGCCGTTGGTGGTCAGGGGATATTTCAGTAGCTCAACCAGTTTGAAGGTGAAAAAACCATCCTGGATGGAGACGATGCCAGGCCTGAAATGGTAATTCTTATAATGGGCCGTTTGTTTGACCAAATCGGGAAAGGGGAGGCGTTGGTCCCTGGTCACGATGGGGAAGCCAAACTTTTGGGTATTGGTTACGAATTGTGAAAAGGGATTGAGTGTGGTTAGCGCCAGGACCAGAACCAGCAGGAGGGAGAGATAGGTCAGTTTGCGGTTGATTTTTTCAGCCTGTACCCAGAGCGTGAGCAGGAAACTCAGGAAAATCGCCGCAAACGCAATCCAACTGGTGACTTTTGTCGAAACAGCCAGCAAGATGAAAAAGACGAGCAGCCAAAAATGTTTTTGACCGGAGTCCTTTAGGTAGATGTATGTAAAATAGAGCGCCAGCGTACTGAACAGGATGGCAAAAGTGTCATTGGAGGCCTGAGAATTGATGGCAATCAATTTTGGATTCAAAGCGACCAGTGCGAAAGCGGCCAGTTTCAGGAGTTCATTCTCAGATGGGTAGGCTTTGATAAATTTGTAGATGATGGCGAGGGTCATCATTCCGGCGGCAACAATCAGCAATTGGACGAAGACGATCTGGGCAGTTGGGTCGGCGATCCCAAAACTTTGCAGAAGCGCTGCGGCTGTGCCATAGAATAATTTGGGGTGGAAACATTCTCGGCATTCGAACATGATGGGCAGACGGCGGGTTTCCATGATCATGCGCACCACTTCCATGTGGTTATCGTTCGCTTCGCGGTTGACCACGGCCAGCCCCAGGCGCAGAGTCAAAGAAAGAACAAATAACACGATGAACCACCAGCGATATTTTTGACTATTCTCCATGTTTTTTCCCTTGCTCTCGTTTTAATCAGATGGGCTTGCGAGATTCTACCACCGAGATTTCCCAAAGAGCCTGCCTTGATTATCTTTGCTGAGTCGCCTGCCAGACGGCTCAAGCCCCGGAAAAATTTGGATTGTTGTTCTGTTCGTTTCTCAAAATGACTTGGGGCATTGGATTGCTGTTACGCTTCTGGCCCCAGCGTTCCTCTGTCTGCCGGTGAATCATCCAGATCTGCTCCTCTGTCAGGTTTTTGGAGATTACCGCCGGGAAGGCTTCTTCGAAATAAACATACGGGGGCCGGTTGTCCAGATGGGCGGAATGATAATCCAGTTTCTTGTCCATCTGGTGCAGGCGGGTGATTTCGGTATTGGGATGGTAAGTGAGGATGTTGGGGCTGGCTACATGGAGCAGGTCTTCGGCCACCAGTTCTTCCACTTTCTCGATGGTTTCTGCGATGGTGGCTTCGGTTTCTCCATCCAGCCCAAATAACACGGACGACCCAACGCGGATACCTGCGCCACGCGCCAATCCCAGGGCGGTGCGCACGCGCTGATCCCAGGGCGTGGCGCGGTTAATGTTTTTATGCACATTGGCGATGACCGCCTCAGCCATGCTTTCGATGCCCATATAGATATATGTGCACCCGGCCTGACGCATGGTTTTGAGCATTAAATTGGCTTCTTCTGGCAGGCGGCGCGAAGCCAGGAAGTCGACCGTGAACTGGGCGCCCCAGACCAATCTCGCGATTCGATCTGTTTCGATCTCGTGTCCGAAGATCTGGATACTGGGCGTGGCCGCCTGAAGGGCTTGTTTGCGAATTTTTATCCAATCCCTGCAAAAGTTGATGATGTGCCCGATATTTCCGCCCCAGAAAATCGAATCGTCAAAAAAAAGCGCCTCGGCGCCATAATCAAGATATTCGATGACCCGCATTAGCGCCGCATCAATTTCAGGCGCTTTGAAACTGAGGAATTCCCCGACCACGGTCACGCCCTCAGAGCAAAAATAGCAGTGAAAGGGACAGGCATTGGTCACCATGAATTGCGCCGTCAGCGAAACATGACCGTCGGTTTCGAAAATGGGGAATCTTGCGCGGATGGCAAAGGCGCTATAGGGTGACGGGATCTCCCCCAGCTTGATTCTTTCGCCAGAAATTGGCCAGACGTGCAGTGTCTCGCCTTCGAGCCCCGCGATCAGTGCGTGGCCGGGCAGCGGGCCAAATGCCGATGCAAAGGTGGAGATGGCAGCGAGGATGGCAGGCAGTTCAACCTTTTTTGTCTCAATCTCCATGGCCAGCGAAACAGATTTCATCAGCAAATCGAGCGCGTAATAGGCCTCTCCCGCAACCAGGAAGTCAAAAATACGTCCCTCGTCGACATCGATTACATGAATAGTGCTGGTTGGTTCAAGCAATACCTGCCTACTGACCGTGTCGAAATGCAGGGTTTCATCGACATGCCGTCCGCCCAGTACGATGATGCAATCCGGGATTTGCTGGCGGACGGTGCGGGCAATCTCGATGGCGTAGCGGTGCGCCGGGGAGACGGCGCTGATCAGCACCACTTTTGGGCGAATCACCTCGAGCACATTTTTGATAAAGTATTCCTTGATTCCCGTATTCCAGACACGCGGGTCGAAAACGGTCTGGTCGGTATTCAGGATGGGCGTGTCATACTGGCGGATGCCGTTGGAGTCTACCTGCAGCCGATATTCCGTTGTCGGAAGATAGCCCCACTGTGGGCAAAGGTCGTTATATGGGGAACCTGCTTCGAATCCTTTTTCACGCGCTTCGACAACCTGGCTGACCGCATAGCTCAAGACGCTGTACAGGCACATCGGGTCGCCGGGAAATTCGATTTTCTCTTCAGAAGTAGCCATGACCGGCGCAAGAATGGACAACACCGGGTAGGAACGTCCCAGCCAAAGGTCTGCTTCCTTGCCTTTCCCTGCCAGACCTTGGCTCGAAGCTAGGTGCGCGATAAGCGCATTTCGCCGCGCGGCGAGTTGTTCCTCCAAAAAGTGCGGTATCGATCCGCTTTTGGTCCCCTCGTTCTCATATTCCAGATGCAGCGAAGTTTCCATTGGCGTTGATTCCTGTTTGTGTTTGAACCGGTGGATTAATTTTGCCAGTATAGCACGCCGATGGAAACCCAGACCCTGGCGGGAAATTCTGTTGGGGCTTTGTAAGCAGGTTTTTGAACAATTAGAACGAAACCGAGTAAGCGGCTATTTCAACACCTGAAGCTGAGATCTGCAAAAGTTTGCCTTTTATCCCTGCTTCTGCCGGGATTTGCTGGAAGGCGGGCTTGCTCACCAGGATTTCTCCCGGCGAGGCGATATCTTCGCCCAGCTTGCTGGCAACATTGACAGGCTTGCCAAAGTAATCTGGCCCGCCGATCATTAATACATCCCCAATATCGATCCCAATCGAAACACGGATGTCCAATTCTTCTACAGTAAACAGGTTGATCGAAGCAAAAGCCAGGTTGAGCGCAATGGCGGCTTCAACAGCATGGATGGGCTGTTCGAAGGCCGCAAAACAATTGTCAGCTTCGAATTTGATCACCTGTCCGCCATATTGTTCGATGATGGGCTGTGAGACCAACTGCATCCGCAGCACCATCGAAAGATAGTGAACAATGCCATACTTCAGAGTCAGGCGCGAGAACCCCGACATATCCATCACGAGAACTGCTTTGTGTACGCCAAACCGCTCCCAGAGCCGCGCTTCTACTTTTTTTCGGCCAGCTTCGGTTTTATTTTCGGCATATTTTAGCAACAGCTGCTGGAATCTTTTGTCCATCAGATCTCCTCGAACAGTTTGATTTTGGCTCTTTGGGAAACTCCGTGATAAGACCCCGCAATTTTGGGTATGAGCGCGTGTACGCGCGCTCATACCCAAAATTGCGGCATCCTTCACCCCATAAGCTTATCCGGGCAGGCGGGAAAATCCCTGAGACCCTTGATTTTAACACCAAAGAAAACGGCCTGGCATGTTAGCCAGGCCGCCGCCGCTATTTTTTGCGTTTATTTGAAGTCGGTTTGCCGGGCGACTTGGCTGCATAAGCTGCGTGGAGTTGCACTGGTTCGCTGACGGTGCGCATCCGCAGGTTGAGCATCTCGACAAAGACCGAGAAGGCCATTGCAAAGTAGATGTATCCTTTTGGAATTTCTTGATGCAAACCTTCCACGATCAAGGCTGTGCCAATTAAGAGCAGGAAGCTCAACGCCAGGATTTTGATGGTTGGGTGCCGGTTGACAAATTCGCTGATGGGGGTGGCAGCCAGCATCATGGTAATCACGGCGATGACAACCGCCCCAACCATGACGGCGATATTTTTGGCCATCCCGATGGCCGTGATGACAGAATCGAGCGAAAAAACAATATCAAGTAAGCCAATTTGGACGACGACTGCCATTAAAGAGGCTGCTACCTTGGCGCTGGTCTTGCCTTCTTTGCCTTCCAGCTTATCGTGAATTTCATGGGTCGATTTGGCAATCAGGAATAAACCGCCGCCTAGCAAAATCAGGTCGCGCCCCGAAATGCCCAGGTCAAAAAAGGGGAGCTGGAAAAGCGGTTCTTCCAATTTGATAATCCAGCTCAGTGAAAACAGGAGCAGGATGCGCGTCAGCATGGCCAACCCGAGTCCCAGTTGGCGGGCGCGCGGCTGCTGTTCATGCGGCAGCCTATCGGCCAGGATCGAAATAAAGACGATGTTGTCGATGCCGAGCACGATTTCGAGCACGGTCAGGGTTAAAAGGGCAATGCCGTTTTCGGGAGTGAAGAGAGTTTCCACTGGCAGGTTTTTTCCTTTATGCGGGTAGGATAAAGTTGTCTTCTCGGTAGTTCACGAAACATCTCACAGAAGTTCGGGAGATCCCAAAGACCCACTAATTCTACATCTTTTTGGGTTTTGGTACTGGGTAAAATACAAGGTTTTTTGGAGATCGCCGTGATAATCTCTGTAGTGAATCTAAAGCCAAGCTAAGACGCTACAGCAAACAAGCATTTAAGATAAGCCCCTTCTTTAAAACCAATTGGATGGTCAAGGGCGTGACCAGTGCGCTCGATCTCTGTCAACTTGCGCCCCGCTTCTCGTGCGGACTGTTGAATGGACTCGAAAAACGAATCGGCATCCACTCGGCTGGAGCAGGATGCTTGCACGAGCGAGCCTCCTGTTTGCAAGACGCCCAATCCCAGGCCGGTCAGCTTGCGATAGGCGGCCAATGCAGATGCGATTTGTTTTTCGTTTTGGGCAAACATCGGCGGGTCGATGATGACCAGGTCGAAGATGCGTTTTTGCGCCGCCATGCCGGCCAGGACTTCAAAGGCATCTTCGGCGAAGGTTTCGTGCGGGACAGTCAATTTGTTGTGTCCCATGTTGCGGACGGCGGCTTCGAGGGCTGGCGCGCTGATATCCACGCTGACAACTTTTTTCGCGCCGCCGCGCGCGGCATAAACGGAAAATCCGCCTGTATAGGCGAAGACATTTAGCACGGATTTGCCTTTGGATAATTTCTCGACCCGTGCGCGGTTATCGCGCTGGTCGAGAAAGAAACCTGTCTTCTGCCCGTGAATCGGGTCAGACTCAAAGGTGAGGTCGTTTTCTTTGAACAGGATCAGGTCTGGGGGAGTCTGAAGCGAGAGCGTCATCCCGTCACGGAGACCGTGCAAAAATTCCGCCTGCTTTTGCAGGGTGCGGCTGAGACGCAGGATCAAATGCTCTGCGGGGCTGACCTGCCCCAGCGCGTCGCAAAATTCTTTGAGATGGGGAATCCAGGCGGGGGTGTAAAGTTTTAGTACCAGGGTCTCGGCGTAACGGTCAATCACCAGGCCAGGCAGGCCGTCGTTCTCGCCGTGGACGAGGCGATAGCCGGTGGTGTCCGTTCTTTCCAAAGGCACGCGCAGCTGGGTGGCGGCGGCGAGTTTGTTTTGAAACCAACCTGCGTTGATGGCAGCGGATTGGCGATGCTGCAAAACGCGCACACGGATCGGAGAAGTGGGATCGTACAACCCGACAGCCAGAAAGTGGCGCTTGTCGTCGAAGATGACGGCCAGTTCGCCAGGCCCGCCGGTGTGGCTTTGCTCAGTGATGGACTGATCAAAAACCCAGGGATGCCCCAGTCGCAAGGCGCGCTCTGCGGGGGCGCTGATGCGCATGGCAATTCGTTTTGTGGTTGGGTTGGGAAGTTGGGACAGGGATGGGTTGAAGTTCATTGTGGATGGGATTATACGGTAAAGGTGATACACCAAACGAGAAACTCGGAGATTTTCAAAATCTCCGAGTTTCGTAGTCATCATCTCGCTCTGGTCTTATGGTTCCAGGGAAATGTACCATTTTGGCGTGGTGTCACTGAACATGGCGGTGTTATTTTCATAGGAAGTATAAGGCCATACCACCAGCATGGTTCCCGATTCATCCTTCCCGGCCTGGATTGCGACCCAGCCTTCGGTTTCGCCGCCGGGCGGAAGATCGGCCTCCAGCGCCGGGTCTGGGATTTTCACGTCAATGAATGAGACACTTTTGTAAATTTCATTGGTGCTGTCTGTGCCGCGAAAAATTTTCTCGTACACATAGGCCGTGTCTGCCGTCCCAACATATTTGATGCGAATTTTCACAAGCACATATTCCATAGACGAATCTTTGTGAGCTTTGTTGAACGCGGAAGTTTGTTTCAACATCGCCATGGCCTCGTCGCCGCGCAGAACTTCCAGCACTCGGATCTCCCAATCAGCCGTGACCAGCGTTTCCGTGCGTGAGATGGGGTTATTCGGGCTGCTGCCTGGCTGTTCAGCAGGCGCTGCCTGGGTTGGGGGAATTCCGGTTGCCGCTGCTGTTGGCGAATCCGAAGTCGGAATAGTAGTTGGTTCAGAAGGAACCGGCTCAGAAACAGTCGCTTCGGGAGCAGGCGGTTGTGGCGTAGGAAGTCCACACGCCATTACCAGTAATGCTACAAGGCCAAGCAAAAACACAACCGCGCGATTGGTGAGTGGTTTCATGCCCATTCTCCTCATTACTTCTAAAATGGATGTATTGGTTCGCAAATCACAAGCGTCCAATGACAGTCGATATTTCAACAGATTACTATAGCGTTTCATCTTTTCATATCCCCAATTTGGTGGGTTTGAAAAATTCCACTACGCTGGCGACATTACTGTAACCGCGTCACCAGGTTTTGGCGTTTTGTCGATGTGGATTTTGGCTCACTCACACCACCAGGCTTTTGCGGGCAACCTTGACAATAAATATTAACTCGTTTATCATATTTCAAATAAATACTAACTCGTATATCAATTATTCCTTAGAAGCTCACCATGTCCATTCGTCATGCTTTACTCGGATTACTTGCCCAAAAACCTCGCCATGGTTACGAACTGCGCGCCGCCTTCGAGGCGGTGGTCGGTGGTGCGGAAGCCTGGGACGTTAAACCTGCCCAGATCTACACCACGCTTGATCGCCTTGATGAAGCTGGTTTGGTCGAACGCCAATCTGACCTGGGCGAGGGCAGTGAACCTGCCCGTCGGGTTTACGCCCTGACCGCTGCCGGGCGGACTGCGCTCCACGAGTGGTTTGCCTGCGCGGTGGATAATCAGCATCAGCGTGACGAGTTTTTTGTGAAGCTGATGGTGGCGCTCTTTTCGGGAGAAGGCAACCTGGAAAAAATCATGCAAACCCAGCGCAGCCATCTTTATCAGGAAATGCACAGCCTGACTTCCTTGCGCGATGGCTACGATACGCGCAAGGAAATGGCGCAAATCCTGCTGATGGATAAAGCCATCATGCACCTGGAGGCTGACCTGCGATGGATGGAAATTGCCGAAATGCGGATCCAGTCCATTAAAGGGCAGGCCTTCCCAGAACCCGAAATCCGCCGGCGCGGACGGCCCAGGAAGGGCGACAAAGGTTCAACGTATCCGCCGCCTGTGATCATCATCAGTGAGCAGTAATCCATGATCGATTTTCTCTTCGGAGTCAAAGGTCTCCAGACTTTCGACTAAATCAGCTTGTTATCTTTCACCTAATAGGTATCCAAATGTCCATCATCACAACCAGCAACCTAACCAAAATCTACGGCTCCGGCTCCACAGCTGTGACCGCGCTCGACCACGTTTCGATTTCCGTCCAGCCCGGCGAATTTGTCGCCATCATGGGCCCATCGGGCTGCGGGAAATCGACCCTGCTGCATCTCATCGGCGGTCTGGACAAGGCCAGCGAAGGCAGTGTTGCCGTCGCCGGGCACAACCTGAACGATCTGGACGACGATTCCCTGACCGAACTGCGCCGCCGCAAGATGGGTTTCGTTTTTCAGTTCTACAACCTGATTCCCGTGCTGACAGCGCTCGAAAATGCTGCCCTGCCGATTACACTTGACGGGCTGAAACCTGCCGAAGCGCATAAAAAAGCCGCCGAATGGCTGGAGCGCTTCGGGTTGGGCGACCGTCTCAGCCACCGCCCCGACCAGTTAAGCGGCGGCCAGCAGCAGCGGGTCGCCATTGCCCGCGCCCTGGTGGCCGAACCGCAGTTGATCCTGGCCGACGAGCCGACCGGCAACCTCGATACCAGATCCAGCGATGAAATCGCCGCGCTTTTGCGCCAGGTGAGCAAAGAATTTGGCCGCGCCGTGGTCATGGTTACCCACGACCCGCGCATCGCCGCCTACGCCGACCGCATCATCTTCCTCAAAGACGGCAAAGTCGCTGAGGAAACGATTTTAGAGCGCAAGAAAACCATTTAGTGATTGGGTGATTTAGAGATTGAGTGATTAAAAATCACCAAATCAAAAAATCACTCAATTCCTTGCGGTTTTTCGTGAGGCGGCCATGATTTTGAGAATTTGCTCGGCTTCGTCAATCAGTTCAGCCAGCAATTCTGGTTTCACCAAACTGGCATCACGGATGAGTTCCAACCAATATACGGTTTCGTCGGCCTCCTCCACTACGATGGATAGCTTTGCAATGAACATTGCCCCGCTTTGTGCCCGGCAAGCCGCCCGATAATTGGCTCCCACTGAAGTTGCGCAGCGTAAAACCTGTTTGCCGAGAACGTCTGCAATCATGTTTTTTGGCAAAGTTTGAACCAACTTTACCACCCGTAATGAAAACGCTCGTGTTCTGGTTCGCAGCTCATCTGGATTCATAAGACCTCCATAATTCATTTAGCGATTACGTGAATTATATAATCACCAAATCACTAAATCAGGAAATCACAAAATGTCCATTCAACTGACTCTCGCAATTCGCTATCTTTTAGGGCGCAAACTGCGCACCGTTTTGACCACCATCGCCATCATCTTTGGCGTTCTGCTCATCTTCGGCATGAACACCATCCTGCCGACCATGATTGCCGCGCTGCAAGCCAACGTCCAGGGCGCCGAAGGCAACGTCGATTTCACCATCGCCAGCGCCGCGGGCGGCTCCTTCGACCCCGCTGCTGCCGAAAAATTGCGCGCGCTCGATGGCATCCGCGCCGTCTCGGCCACGCTCCAACGCACGGTGAATTTACCGGCTGATTTTGTGGATGGAAACCCCTCCCGCACCGATACCCTGACTGCCGTCAACTTGATTGGGATGACCCCCGACCGGGCTCGCTCGATTCGCGCCTTCCCGATTGTCTCGGGCCGTTATCTCAACGATTCTGACACTGCAGCAGCGGTCATCACCCAGACCCTGGCGGATTCTTTCTCCATCCGGGTGGGCGACACGCTGACGCTCCCCTCCGCGGCTGGAACGGCACAACTGACCATCGTCGGCCTGCTGCCCGGACGATTCGCCCCCGGCAACGAGGAAGTCTTCGTCACGCTGGCCCAGGCCCAGAAAATGACCGGCGAAACCGGCAAAGTCAACCTGATTGAACTGAATGTCGAAGCCATGGCCGGCCAGGAACGCCGCGCCGCCATCCAGACCCAGATCGAAGCCACGCTCGGCGAAAACTTCCGCGTTGGGACGCTCGTAGCGGGCGATGAATTGTTCGCCACGATGGAAATGGCCCGGATTGGCTTGAGCATTTTTGGGATGCTGGCCCTCTTCATGGGCGGATTCATCATCTTCAACACCTTCCGTACCGTGGTCACGGAGCGCCGCCGCGATATTGGCATGTTGCGCGCCCTGGGCGCCACCCGCCGCGCGATTTTAGGCATGATTTTGGCCGAAGGGCTGATTCAGGGCCTGCTCGGTTCGGGCATCGGCCTGTTTCTGGGCTACTGGCTGGCGGCAGGCGCCATGCGCCTCGCCCAGGGGCCGTTAAGCGCCTTTATCAACATCCAACTCGGCTGGCCGGTCGTTTCGCTGGAATTGATTCTTATTTCGATATTGGCAGGTGTCGGTGTGACGGTATTGGCCGGGCTGATTCCGGCCTACTACGCCAGCCGGGTCACCCCGCTCGAAGCCCTGCGCCCCTCAGCGGCAGAAGCGACTGTCAAACGGCAGGCAGGTAAAGGGGCGATTGCCGGCCTGACCATCGCGCTGCTCTCCCTCGCAGCGATTTTCTCCGGCCAATCCGCGCTCATCATGCCCGGTGGCCTGTTCTTCCTGCTCGGCCTGATTTTGATTGCCCCGGCCCTGGTGCGCCCCTTCGCCCTGCTCTTTGGGCGGCTGATGACGGTCGTCTTTGCCCGGCAGGGCATCGGTGGCCTGGCCCAAAACAACCTGACCCGCCAGCCGACTCGCGTGGCGGTGACGGCTTCGGCCAGTATGCTCGGTCTGGCAGTGATTGTGGCGGCGGGCGGGGTGGTTTCGAGCATGACCGGTATGCTAGGCGGGATGGTGAAAAACAGCTTGGGCAGTGATTACCTGCTCGTGCCGCCCTCGATTGGAGTCTGGGGTACCAACGTTGGCGCGACTCCTGCCTTTGCCGAGAGTTTGCGCGGCGTGGACGGCGTCAACGCGGTCAGCACCTTCCGCTATGGCACCTCGAACGCCAATGGACTGGCCGTTTCGCTGATCGGGATTGAGCCGGGCGCTTTCCAGCAGGTCAGCGGGCTGATTTTCAACGAGGGCAATGCCTCGGCCTATGACAAACTGACCGAGGGCCGCGTGCTGATTGTCAACGGCCCCTTCCTGGTTGCCACCCAGGCCAAAGTTGGCGACACCGTCGAGTTGTTGACTCCCACCGGGCGCGTCAGTTACCGGATTGCGGCCTCCGCCACCGACCTGTTGAACGCCAAGCTGACGACGGCCTACATCTCGCAGGCCAACCTGCAAACCGATTTTGGCGCGACCGAGGATGTTTTCCTGCAAATTGACCTGCGCGATGGCGCCGACCACGAGGCCGTCGGGACGCAAATCAAAGCCCTGGCGGCGGATTACCCGCAGTTCAAGGTCATCTCTGGGGCGGATTACTACGCATCCCTGATGGGCATGATGGACGCGGCATTTTCCGCGATCTACATTTTGTTCGCCATCCTGGCTTTCCCCTCACTGATTGCCATGCTCAACACATTGACGATTAACGTCATCGAGCGCACCCGCGAAATCGGCATGTTGCGGGCAGTTGGCAGCACGCGCAAGCAAATCCGCTCATTGGTGGTAGCCGAGGCCTTGCTGCTGGCCGCGCTCGGCACAGCCTTCGGCATTTTGGGCGGACTGTACCTGGGCTATGTGTTCGTCACCGCCATTGACGTGATGTTCCCGATGGGCTACTACTTCCCCCTCAGCGGGATCCTGGCGGCGATTGCGATTGGCCTGCTCTTTGGCGCGCTGGCGGCGATCATTCCCGCCCGGCAGGCCGCCGGGATGAACGTGGTCGAAGCCTTGCGGTATGAGTGATTGGTAATTGGTGATTTGGTGATTGAAATCACCAAATAAAAGGACACACAGAATGTCTATCTATAGAACTCCTGAAGGTCAGGCTACCATCCATGCCATCTATGACAGGCAGTTGGCAGCGCTCAGCATCGAAACCGAAAGCCGGATGGTTTCCACCCGCTTTGGAGAAACGCACGTCCTGGTTGCCGGACCGCCATCCGCGCCGCCGTTGGTCTTATTGCATGGTGGTAACACCACCAACCCAACAACACTTGCCTGGGTGCGACCGTTACTCAAAAAATACCGAGTCTATGCCCCCGATACCATTGGGCATCCGGGTAAAAGCATGCCTGTGCGCCTTTCGCCTAGGAATAACAGCTATGGAGAGTGGGTGGCGGATACGCTTGACGGGTTGGGATTGTCACAGGCTGCCTTTATGGCTGGCTCCTACGGCGCCGGAATTTTATTGCGCGCCGCTGTTGTTGCCCCGGAACGGATTTCGGCGGCAGTTGTGATGATTCCCTCCGGACTGGTTTCGATCCCGTGGCGCACCATGCTCTTTGACTTGTTGATTCCGCTGATTTTATACAAACTTGCCCCCAGCCGGGAGCGTTTGATTCGGATCCTGCGCCCGATGTTTGTGGGTGAGCCGATAGCCGAGGATGTGTTGGAGATCACCGAAGCGGTTTTTCGGCATGTCCAGGTTGAGGCGGAGATGCCGCGTAACGTCACAAAAGATGAATTGGCCCGTTTCACCGCTCCGGTGCTGGTGCTGGCCGCCGAAAAAGACCGGCTTTTCCCGGCTCCGCGGGTGCTGGCGCGCGCCCCACAGGTTTTCCAAAACCTGGTTGCGGGGGAGGTCATCAAGGATAGCCCCCATTTCATCCCGGAGCGTCATCTCCCGGCGTTGAATGAACGCATTGACCGATTCTTATCCAGTCAGGCCTATAAGATTTAAAGGAAAACAAAATGGAAAATCAAAACCACAACCCCAAAAAAGGCGCGTTGCGCTGGCTTTTGCGTGAAACCATCGGCAATTTGGTTCTGATCCTGATTTTGTTTGGCCTTGTCGGGCGCTGGGATTGGTGGAATGGCTGGGCGCTCTCCGCGGTCTACATCTTGTGGTCGCTGGGCAGCATCATCTTTATCCTGCCGGTCAATCCGCAGATGTTGGCTGAACGTTCCCGCCCGCAAAAAGGCGCAAAAAAATGGGACGTGGCGATGGTCTCAGCGATGAGCGTTTTTCTGCTCGCGACCTACATCATCGCCTGCCTGGATGTGCGCTTTGGCTGGGCAACGCCGTTCCCGCTTTGGGCCCAAATTACGGGTCTGGTGGCCGCGGTTCTCGGCTATGATGTCATCCTGATGTGGTCAATGGTTTCGAACGCCTATTTCACCGCCATCGTCCGCATCCAAACCGATCGCCAGCACACGGTTGCGACGGGCGGGCCATACCGCTTTGTGCGCCACCCCGGCTACGTTGGGACGATCCTGTGTTACCTGGCAACGCCCTTCCTGCTCGGCTCCCTCTGGGCCATGATCCCGGCTGTGCTGGCCGCCGGTGTCCTTGTTGTCCGTACTGGCCTGGAGGACAAAACCCTGCACGAGGAACTGCCAGGTTATCTCGAATACGCCCAACAAACCCGCTACCGGCTGGTTCCTGGTATTTGGTAAGCCGCTGAAAGTTGAGTGCAAGAACCCGCTCCGAGACCCGGAGCGGGTTCTTGATTGCTGCAATCACCTTAGCAGGGAAGGAGCGAAAGTTTCATCGATCAACTCTCCACTGTGCCTCTTTTTTATTATTGCCTTCGTTCGACTCGGCCACGCGGTTGTCGGGGTCGACGATAAAGGCAATATCAAAGGTGTTCGAGGCGGCGGGATATTGGGCAGACGAATATACAAAGGTGCATTCCAAATCACGCCTCTCGCCAACTGCCAGACTGTTTACGGTCCAACTGCAGCCAGGTATAGTCTGATTAGACAGCCAGGATACGGTGAACCGTCCGGCGGGGGCTGTTCCATTGTTGGTCACCGCGACCATGATGGAAAGATTTTGGTCTTTTTTGCCAGGGTCTGGCGCCCATTGCCAGGCATAGGCCACCAGATCTGGTACACCAGCCACCGGCGGCGGCAGGGAAACCTTTTCAGTGGCCGTTGGCTGCGGGGTCGGCGGCGCGGCGACAACCTGTACGCTGGCGGGCAGGCAGGCGGCGGTGACCACCGTCCCTGAAATCCAGGCATGGCCGCCGGTGGCGCCGGAATATTCGATATACCACCAGGTATTCGCGTCGTTGCGGCCCGCTACAGTTGCAGACTGTCCTTGTGCCAGGCTCCCAACCACATCATACACGGTTCCAGGGCCTGAACGGACGTTTGCAACGGTGTTCGCCGTCACCAGCGGGGTACACGGCGTGGGGCTGGGGGTGAAGCTGGGGGTGGGCTCGGGGGTTTCCGTGGGTGGGCTTGGCGGAGCCTGGGTTGCGGCGGACGCTGAGTTGGCGGCAAGTTCCGTCAGCTTGGCTGCGGTGGTCAGCTCCACAGAGGTGGCGACAACGTCGACGCCAGGGGGTTCGGGGGTGGCGGCTTGCGGGGCTTCCTGGGCGGATGGCAGGTTGCAGGAGGCCAGCAGCATCAAAATGATTGCCAGGCAAATCCAGTTTTTGAGTTGCATAAACTTCTCCTTAATGTGGTGGATGTAATATCTTAGCATGTTTTGTGCATATTTACTCAATTATAAGTGCTTCAAACTGCCTGCAAAGTGTGCCAAAAGTACTCTCTGACACTTTGCTATTTTGTGAGCGTTGACGAATCATAACAACCCGCCCGATGATCGGGACGGGTTGTACAGGAGAGCAAGTTCATCCTACGCCTGCGGTGGGGCAGGTGATGTTAGCAAATGTTAATAATACGGCAAGTTGCCCGTGAGCGGTTTATGCGCCGGGTTGAGCATCGCCTGGAAGGTGGTTCTTCTCAACGATGAGTTTGTTCAGGCAGGCTGCTTGTCCAATACCTGGGCGACCGAATCGAGCAGGACGGGGTCAAACTCCATCATGCGGGTGGTTGGCGCTTCGCCAGTTTGAAGATGACTGATTTTATGAGCGGCTGCCTCCAGCCAGTCCACTGCCATCTCGATGGAAATTTTCCGCATGTCAATCACCAGGTCGAAGGCGGAGGCAGAGTCCCATTGATTTCCATAAACCGATTCGACAAATTCCCGCCGCATCTGGTCGCTATCTCGGACAAACTCCTCGGCTTTAATCCGGCTGGCGAAAGTTTCTTGTTCCATCACGTGCTTGACCCGCAACGAAAAAGGTGCCTGGATGCGCACATTCAGCACATCTGCATAGCCTTTGAGCAGGGCAAAACCTCCGCGCCCAAGCAGGATGACGTTGCCATGATAAACCACGGCTTCAATAACCTGGTTGAAGAGCTTGAGCACTTCGGCGTGATGGGGATCGAAGCGCGCCCAAAAACCGGTTTGATTGTAGACTTCCTTGAAATCTACAAATCCGTATTCGCGAACAATTTTTTCGATGGTGTTTTTGTCCACCAATTGATAACCCAACCTTTTGGCAGTTTGTTCTGCAATGAGATCGCCTTTGCTGCCAATTTCACGGGAAATGGTGATTGCTGGCATAGGTACCTCCAATCCTGCTGTGTGAGGAAATGCAGAATTTTCTAATCTCAGTATAGCACGCCCGCGGGGCTGCGCAGCCTCCCATCCCTAAATTCGGCTTAATTTAACCACCCTTTCTCCGCGCTGATCAATCTCAAAGGCGATGCTTGGTTCTTTGCGCAGCATGGTCAAGGCTTCCACCCGGGTCAGGCCTCCATTTTTGACCACCAGGTTGACATCCCTCCAGTTCGATTGCCCCTGTTTTAATAGAAGCTCCCTGATTTTTTTGAGCGTATCGTTTTCCTTGTCTTTTTGGGATTGGGCTTGCCTGTCCAAAAAATCTGAATAGGTGTTTTCGAAGGTTTTGACTTCTTCGATGAATTTCGAGAAGTCGACGATTGGTTTTCGCACCCCCAGTTCATCTGCGATTAATGTATACAATCTGTCCAGTCCCTTTTTCTGATTGGCATTGATGGCTTGCAGCACGCTGAGTGGCATGCTCAGGTCGGTGACCCCATATCCCGAGTGGCAAACCGGGACAATTGGAATCCCTTTCATCCAACCGGCGCCCGCTTCGAAATTGATCCACGGACGCTTGACCGAGGCTTCGCTGCATAGGATTAACTCGCCCTGCGCCCGCTCCATGGCAGATTTCATGCTCTCCAGCCAATTACTGCCCGCCTGGATGCTTTCCGTGTCTGACGAGACAAACACATCCACCAGGCCGAGGAAATCGTCGAGAATATGTCTTTGGAAAACAATCGCTAACTCGGCCTCGTCTGAAATATGACTGATGAATAAGGTCATTTGAGCCATGGGCAGCCTCCTCTTGAATATTAATACTATATTCCAACTTGTTCGCGGATGCAATGCCTAAATAACGTAAAGCTCAACAGGCAAAAAATATCGGACTGCGGGGGGATGCGCAGTCCGATATGGGCTTCGAGGGTGAGTTAAAATGGCTAAACGTGCCATGCGCTTGCCATCGCCTCACCGCGTTTCCTGGGCTTTGGCAGACAAAGCGCACATTCGGCCTTTTGGGGTGGGAGCGGGATTTCCCAAACCGCGGCTCGCAGAGCTAACCGTCCGATAAAACGCGCCACCGAGACACGGTGGTGGCCGTCTTCGACGTAGTACCCATCCCTGATTTTATAAACCTGAATTGGTGGGATTTGATCTGCCTCGAACGCCGCATAGATCTCGATCCAACGGTCGCGCAGGTGCTTCTGCAGCGGGCGGAAACGGTTGTCAAAATCATTTTCCCGTCCAACGCTGCCGACGATTTTGTCGACAGGGATATCCTGTTCGCCGCGATAAATCCGTATCTCGGCGACTCGGAAGGCCTGCTCACCGAGGGAAATTCGCAGCGTGGCAATCCGGAAGGCCTCTTCGGCGAATCCTTTGAGTTTTGTATCTTTTCCTATAATTTTAGCGGCCAAGTTTGCCAACCTGGCTCTGAAACGGAGGCTTTCAAAGATTTCAGCAGCGTGACTGCGCCAACTTGAGATAACGGGGTAATTCATTTGAGTATCCTTTCTGTTGATGGCGGGTGCAACCGGTTGCATCGCGCCAAAAAAAAACGAGCTTCTGCTCAATGGAATGCCAGTTTCGCAACCGGTTGCGCTGGCGTCGAAAAAAGTCAGGCGGATTTCCTGATTTCCAACTCGGCAGGGATCGAGACGTTTGTGACCACGCCGGTTTGCAGGTACTGGATCAGGTTCTGGGCCAACAGCTTCCCGGCCAGCGGGATGTTTTGTGAAACGGTGGTCAGCGGCGGGTCGCTGTCCTCGGCAATGGTCAGGTTATCGTAGCCGATCACGGCCAGGTCATCCGGGATGCGGCGGCCCATTTCCTGGGCAACGCGCAGGGCGGCGATCGCCATGAAGTCGCTGTTGGCAAAGATGGCGTCGATCTCCGGATGCTGTTCCAGCAAAGTGCGGGTGCGTTCGGTTCCTGACTCATTTGAAAACCAACCATAGGTCACCAGTGCCGGATCGAGCGTCAGCCCGGCTTCGAGGTGGGCGCTTTGGAAGCCTTCGAAGCGTTTTTGGACTTCCAGTTCCTCTGCGGGACCGCCAAGGAAGGCGATTTTGCGCCTTCCGGAGCGGAGCAGGTGCTCTGCGGCCAGCTTCCCGCCGCCGAAGTTATCACCGGTGACCGAGCAGAAGCACTGGTTGGCGGGCGGGGTGCCCCAGATGATGAAGGGCGCTTTCATTTCGACCAGGGCCTTGATGTGGTGTTGTTTGCGCGTGGAGGTCATCAGGATGAAACCATCCGCCCGGCCGGTTTTCAGGTAACGCGCGGGCCATTCGGTGTCGCTCGGATCGACATAGGCCATCAATAGATCGTAATGACTTTTGGCCAGCCCGGTGGAAATCCCGCCCAGGATTTCAAGCATGAACAGGTCTGCGACGCCAAAACCTTTTTTCTGGTAATAAGGATGGGAAACAAAGGCGATTGTGCGGCTCTCCTTCAAGCTCAGGCGGCTGGCCGAGGCGTTGATCTGGAAATCATGCTCACGCGCGAGGGCGCGGATGCGCTCTTTGGTCTCCTCGCCGATCAAAGGGCTATCGCTCAATGCCCGCGAAACCGTGGACTTGGAGACGCCAGCCAGCCGGGCAAGATCTGCGATGGTTTGAACGGTTTTTTCAGTCATTTTACACTTTGTTCTTTGCAACCGGTTGCATTATAAGACACTCAAGATGGCTTGTCAAGACCAGATTAGGCTTGTCATACTGAGTGTCAGGCAAAACAAAGACGCCAAGTTTTTAGAGAATAAGAAAACTTGGCGTCTTGGCGCCTCCTTGGCGCACTTGGCGGTAAGCTTTTTATAGCTCCAAACTCGGATTCTCCCGAGTCAAAACCCCAGATCTAAGTTCTCCCCCGCAATACTTTCTCATCAGTTCTGCAATTTCCTCGAAAATAGCCTTAATTTCTTCATCCGTGACCGGCGGCAGGGCATCGACGTTGAACTCAACGGCGGTCGTCTCGGGCAGGATCAGGGTCTGCTTCGACTGCCGCCAGGTCCAGCGGCGGGTCAGGACGGTCTGGCCCTCAGCAAAGATGATTTCGCCGGGGTTGGGGTGTTCAACGGCTTCGGAGCCAAAGGGTTCAAAGATTTCAGCGCCGGTGGCTGCGCGCAAATCCATATCGGCGGTCAGTTGGTCGATGGCGTGCGCGCCGATCGGCACCAGGTGGCGGATTGAGACCAGGTTGCCCAAATCAACGATTTTGCTGATCGCGGGCAGGGGGTCTTTTTTGAGCACCCGGCGGACGAGCGCCTCCATCGAGGGGCGAAACTCGGTCGGTTTGACGCCCAGGGCGCGATAGGCCTCCCGCCATGACTCGATTTTGGGATGCGTGGCGACGTTTTCAGGCGACAGTTGGGCGCAGAGCGCGGCTTCGGCCTCGCGCAGGTCGGCGATCAGTTCATCTGGCGAGGGGCCGTTCTGAATCCCATGCGCGATAACGAGACCCCGGCGGTAGGCGGGGAATTTGGCAAAAACTTCGGGGGCGATTTTGATTTTCATGGTGGTGATATTATACTTTTCCCATCCGCAAAAATCGCACTTTTGGCTTGAGAAAAAATAGAATGCGGACTACGTAGGTTTGGCGGATCTGCGCAGATTCTTTAAGAAATCTGTGCAAATCTGTAACGGTCACGTATAAGATTAACACTGGCATTGTTCAACTATTCTCTCCTCAACCTGTCACCCTGAAGGGTCTGGTTAGCCGATTTGAGAGATTCTTTGCCGCTGACGCTCTTTCAGCGGCTCAGAATGACAGTTTAAAACCGGGAAGGTGGAGCGCAGTCAAACGAAACAGAGTCGTAGAAAATTAACAGGGGTGTTCACTCTTTATTTTTGAAAAGCTCGATCGCGGCTTTGCCCGTCAGATGCTCAATGCTGACTTCAACAAGGCAGACCTCGTTCCAGTCGCGTTCGATTTCCTGCTGGCCTTCGGCAATGTAAGCCGGGGAATACTTTTCCACCAGACTTTCGAGCGCCGCGCGTTTCTCTCCGTATTCCGTCAGGATTTTGGCCCGGCCAAAAACGATCACGCTTCGGAAATGGGTCGTAAAGGTGGCCTGTTTGACCTCGTCCTGGTCGATGACGCAAAAGGTGACCTTGTCGTTGTGTTTAATCCCGTCAAGCTTGTGCCCGGTTTTGGCGCAATGGAAATACAGCTTGTGGTCCTGGTAGGTATAACTGAGCGGCACGGTATAGGGATAACCATTGTCGCCGCTGACGCCTAACACGCCCGAGGTGTGCTTCTTGAGGATTTCGAGGCTTTCGGCTTCAGGGAGTAATTGTTTTTTCCTGCGCATTTCTCTGAACATAATCGCTCCTTCGCAAGCAAGCTGGCACTCTCGTCTTGCGCCAAGATTATACTTCCCTGCCCACAACCTTTCGCTTTGGCTTGCAAAAAACAGAACGCGGATGACGCTGATTTGGCAGATTTACGCGGGTTTTCTTTGGAAACCTCTGCGCAATCCGCGTTCCAAGGTTTTGACGCTTAGAACTCGCCACGCGCCACGGTGATACTTTTCCCACCCACAAAAATCTCAATCTTGCCGTTTTTGTCCTCGGCTTTCAGCAACAGCAGGGAAGGGCGGCCAATTTCGTAGCCCTGTTCGCTGCGCACGTTGATACTCTCTTTCCCAAAATAGCGGTATTTCACCAGGTAGCCTGCCAGGCAGCCATTCCCGCTGCCGGTGGCCGGGTCTTCGGGCACGCCGTAGTAATCGACAAAGACGCGCACGCTCAGGTCATTCCCAGCCTCGTAGGTTTCGGGGCAAAAGACCAGGATCCCTTTGGCAACGGTCTTTTCGATCAGATCGTAGCACTTCTCCAGGTTGACCTTGGCTTTTTTCAGGGCTGCCAGGCTCTTGAGCGGGACGATGAAAAATGGCAGCCCGGTCGAGACTTCCTGGATCGGGAAACGCGGGTCGATTTCGTCCACTTCCAGGCCGAGGACGGGGGCCAGGATCTTGGCGGAGTGCTGCTGGCCGAAAACCGGCTCGACCTGTTTCATCCAGCCATAACCGTCTGCGCCAAAGGTGACCGGGATTTGTCCGACCTTCAGGTTCAGGCAGACTTCGTCAGCCTGGCCTTTGAGAATCTCGTTGCGGATGATGTGCGCCGTCCCCAGGGTGGGGTGACCCGCGAAGGGGACTTCCTCGCGCGGGGTGAAAATCCGCACGTCGAAGCCGCCGTCTGGCTGTGGTTCATCCGAGAGAATAAAGGTTGTCTCGGAGAAATTGATCTCCCGGGCGAGCTGCTGCATCTCCGCGCCGGGGATGTCGCCCGCGTTGCGGAAAACGGCCAACTGGTTCCCGGCGTATTTTGATTCAGCGAAGACATCCAGAATGTAGAAAGCGCGCTTTTTCATTCGATTCTCCTTTTTGGGATTATCTTGGTTGACGAGTTTGTTTAATGCCTTTAAACACAAAGGACACCAAGTACACAAAGGAAAAGCGTTAACCATAGCCCAAAAGGGTTTTCCTTCGTTCCTTTGTGCCCTTTGTGTTTAAGGGTTTTGCTTTTACGCCACCATCTCAGCCGCCCCCGCTAATTCACGCCCACTGTAGAAGGCGACATAGTTCGCGGCCCAGACCGCCGGTTTGGAATTGACCAGCTTAATCGCCGTTAGCCACACTTCTGGCGGGAACTGGTTGAAGGGCGGGAGGGTGCTCAGGATGCCCAGCATGACCACGTTGGCGGTCCGCCCGCTCCGGTCACCGAGTTCGAGTGCTTTGCCGAGTACGTCCACTTCGATAACGTGGTATTCATTCAGGCTGGCGTGGATTTGCTCGTCGGTCGGATACTTGTCTTCAGTCAGGCCCTGCGGGAGGATCTTGGTCTTGGCCAGGATGACCGTGCCGCCGGGTTTGAGCATTTCCAGGAATTCGGGTCGCAGCACTTCGCTCTTTTCCATTGCGATCAGGCAGTCGGCTGTGCCGGGCAGCAGGACAGGACTGTTGACTTCGCCGCAGCCGAAAGTGCTGATTACGGGTCCGCCCATCTGGGCCATGCCGTGGGTCTCGCCTTTGAGGATGTTCTTTTCATCGTACCCGGCCAGGAAAGCCAGTTTCGACAGGACGCTGCCAAAGAACAGGTTGCCCTGTCCACCCACGCCGCGGATGGCCAGTGAAAGCCGTTTGGGGAAACCGGCCCTGGTCATGGCCGGGATTTTGAGCTCTTCGGGCGGTACGGCGAATTTTGGCATGGCGGGCAGGTTCAAATCCTTCAGGTCGACCGCCTTGAGCACATTGTAAGGGCAGCTCTGGACGCAGGCCGGGGCCGAGCCGCCGCAGCCGCTGCAAAGGTTGTTAATCGCCGGGATGCCGTTTTCGTCCAGTTCGAGGCCTGGGCAGATCAGGCAGATATTACACTTTTTGCAGGCTTCCGGCTCGACATAAACGCGCTGGCTGTTGGCCGGGAGTTTTTGGATGCAGGCCCCGTCGGTCACCACCAGGGTGGTGAAAACGCCGTTCTGGGCTTCGGCCAGGGCGGCTTTGAGCGCGGCGCGCAGGTTTTTCTTCTCGTAAGCGCCGACTGTCACGACCTTGGCGCCGTAGCCTTTTAACGCTTCGGGCAGGTTGAAGCCCATCTTCTCACCGGCCAGGTTTTCGGGGGAGGTCAGCGAAGGCTGGCCGCCAGTCATCGCCGTCCAGGAGTTATCCAGGATGACCTTCACGCCGGGAACATTGCGGTAAATCGCGTTGCGGGTCGCATCCAGGCCGCTGTGACATTCGGTCCCATCGCCGATCAGGCTGATGACGCGCCCGGCCTGTTCGGGGCGGGAGAGGATATAACCCGTCCGCTCGGCCTCGCTGGCGCCCATTGCCAGGCCGGTATCCAGGGCGTTCATGAAATACAGCAGGGTGTTGCAGCCGATGTCGCCAAAGACCACATCCAGCAGCTTTTTCTTTTTCAGCAGGACGACTTCTTCTGCAAACAGTCTGTACGGGCAGCCAGCGCAGATGACGGGTGGGCGGGCGACCGGCGCGGTGACGACCGGCTGTTTTTCACTGCGGGCCAGGCCCAGTTTTTCGGCCACCAGAGCCGGGGACCATTCGGTGACGAGGGAGTAAGCTTCTTTCCCGCTGACCTTGAAACCCATATTTTCGACGACTTCCTGCAGATAGCGGTAGCCGTCCTCGATGATGACAATCTTGCCTTGGATCGACTGGCAGAACTCGCGGATCAGTTTGACCGGCAGGGGGTTGGTGAAGGCCAGCGACAGGAGGTCAAGATCGGCCCCGAGGGTTTCTTTGACCTCGCGGACGTACATATCGCCGATGCCGTAGGTGATCACGCCCACTTTTCCCGAGCCTTTTTCCCATTTATTGAGCGGACTATTCTCGACCATCTCGACCAGGGCGGGCATCCGTTCGGTCATGACCACATCATAGTTTTTGCGAGCGACGGAGGGCAGCACGTTGAAGCTTTTCAGACTTTCAGGCATTTCGACCGGGTCGCGCTGCTGCTGGGGCATCAGGCGCACCAGGCCCTCGCTGTGGCACAGGTTCCCGTTCGGCATGACCACAACCTGGGTGCGGTACTTGCGTGAGATTTCGACGGCCAGCGCGGCGGATTCGTGCATTTCCTGATGGTTGCGCGGTTCGAAAACCGGCACAAAGCAGCTTTTGAACAGATAGCGCGGGTCGAGGGTGTGCTGGGTGGAACTGGGGGTGAAGTCGCTGGCGATGTAATAGACCAGCGCGCCGCGCTGCAGAACGAACAAGGCGCCGCTGGTGAAAATGTCGCCCGCCTGGTACACACCAGGGATTTTCATTGTCACGACGCAGTCGCGCCCGGCCATCGAATGGCCGTGCCCCACAGCGGAGGCGACCGCCTCGTTGACCGACCAGCCGACCTCGATCAGGTCTTGAACCTGAGACAGACTTTTGTCGATCACCTCGGTGCTGGGCGTGCCCGGGTAACCATCCGCGGCATGGATTCCTCCGCGGACACAACCGGTGGCGAAGGCCATATTTCCCTGTAAAACTTCAGCCTGCCCGGCGGGGGCCTCGCATAAATCTCTGACGGTATTTTTCATAAGTAAAATCTCCTGATTGTCCTTTGTTGTAGGGGCACGGCGGATGTTGCCAGGTGAGTTTAGCGACCAGACTCCGCCGTGCCCCTACACGATTGCACTTATTCCAATCCGACCAGGCTGGCCCCGGCCGGCACGTGGATTCCTTTGTAGCGCAGGAATTCTTCCATGGCAAACAGGAAATCGAGCAGGTATTCCCTTTCGGCGGCTTTGCCCAGGTGCCCAACCCGGAAGATTTTCCCGCTTAGAGCGCCAAAGGCCCCGCCGATGGCGATCCCGCGCTTTTCGGCCAGCCACTGACTCAGTTCGGCCACTTCGAACTCGGGCCTGGCCCTGACACCGGTCACAATCGGCGCGGCGGATTCGACCGGGACGAACATCTCAAAACCCAGATTTTCCAACCCGGTGCGCACGATCTGGCTGGCGCGGGCGTATTTGGCGAAATGTGCCTCCAACCCGCCGCTGACAATCTTGCGCAGGCTGGCGCGGACGGCCAGGACGTTGCTGACCGGCAGGGTCACCGGTGAAGGATGCCAGCTGCCCCACTCCTGGACATACTTGCGCCAGGTTTTCAGGCTGAGATACCAGCCGTGTCCCTGTGCAGGCAAGCGGTCGGCCAGTTCCCAGGCGCGCGGGCTGACACTGATAAAACCAACGCCCGGCACGGCTTCGAGACATTTATTCGGTGAGGTGACGCAAACATCGATCCCCCACTCGTCGGCGCGGATTTCTACGCCTGCCAGTGAAGAGACCGTATCGACCACGGTCACCTTCCCGGCCTCGTGGACGACCGCTGCTAGTTCACGGAGCGGGTTCAAGACAGTCGTCCCCGTTTCGTGGTGGACGAGGGCAACCACCTGAACGTCGGGATTCTCATCCAATAAACGGCGGAGGCGCTGTGGGTCGAGGGCTTCTCCCAGCGGCGCGGTAAAGGGGATCACCTCGGCGGCATAGCCATTGGCGATGTCCACCAATCGGTCGCCAAAAAATCCATTTGTGCCGATGATAACTTTTTCGCCGCTCCCCACCAGGCTGCCGATGGCCATATCCAGCAGGGCGGAGGCCGGGCCGGGGACGATGAAGATGTCATTCTGGGTATTAAAAAACTGACGCAACAACGAGAGCGTCTCGTGGTAGATTTCCATCCAGTCGGGTCCGTAGTGGCGGATGACCGGGGTGGCCATCGCGGCGAGCACTTCCTCATCCACATCACCGGGGCCGGGGGTAAACAATTTGAGATGCTGGGTCATGTTGGTTTTATCCACTCTCTGGCGCAGTTATACATTTTTACGTTACCAGCATACAGGAAATTTGAAATTAAAAAAGTAGCAGGCGCTACAAAAAGTGAAGTTGTTACTTTCCGCCCCCAGAGTTGTGACTTTTTTCCTTACAAGAGTACTCTCTGTCGAGGGTCGAGTAGCCGATGGTTTTTCGGCGTACACCTGCACTTGCGTCAGGTGCAAGTGTACGAGCGAGACAGCATCGCTCTACTCACTCAACCAGCGAATTTTATAAAAGATCCGCTTCGACCAATCGGCACAGTTCAGGAAAATCAGTGATCTCGAGCGTCTTCTTGGAAAAATGCCGCAGGATCCCCAGGCTTTTCAGACGGCTGATAGCCTTGGTAACTGTCACACGGTGAAGACCCATCAGGCGGGCCATGTCGCGCTGGGTCATCTCGGGCTGGACAACAACCTGTTTCTGCCCGTGAGTGACTTCCGCCTCTTTGAAGCGCACCAGGTAGACCAGCATCTTGCAGACACGCATGAAGTTGTCTCCGCTCAGGCTGTCTTGGAGCAGCACGCCGTACATGCGAATTTTATAGGCCGAAGCGCGGAGCAGCTCGATCAGTAGTTGCGGGTGCTGGCTGGCAATCGTCCCCTCGATCAGGTCGCGGCTGAAAAAATAGAGCACGCAATCTGTCCGCGCCCGAACGCTGGCCTCGTCGGTCTCCCCTGCCACAAAGCAGGAGACCTCGCCGAAGATGCAGCCCGGCCCAACGTAGAAGAGCACTTTTTCAGGGCCGTGTGAAGTGTAGAGCGGGACTTCGACCGAGCCTTCCTTAACGAAATAGACGCCGTTGACCGGCGTGGTCAGGTCGACGATTTCGCTCCCTTTGGGGAACGCGCGGCGAATTCCCAGGTGCAGGATCGCGCTCCAGCCCGGGCAGAGATTCTCGAAGATGGGGAGTTGGTATTGCATATGAAAATAACTATATTCGAAGTTGATTTCTTGTGCAATGGGGAAAAATCAGGTGATAGTCACCTTTGCGCTAATTTTCTAATTGGGCAGTCTGCCCTGGCTTCCCAATCAGCCAGACCAGGATTGCTCCAACCACGAACAGGCCCATGTTGAGGGCAAAGGGCAGGGCGCGGTCAATCGCTGAGAGTTGACCGGCGATCCAGCCAAAAGGCGAGATCAGCACGATCAGGGCGACATAGACCATCGCGCTGACGCGGGCGCGTTCCGCTGATTCCAGGGAGAGGGCCAGCAACGATTCGGTCATCGGGCTGACCAGGGCCGAGGCGACTGCTTCGAGCACCACGCTGGCCACCAACAGCGGAATCGCCCGGGGTGCCATGACCACCAGCAGTAACTGGCTGATGAAAAAAATTCCGAACCCTGTCCAGAGCGGCAGGCGGAAGCGGTGTGGGTTGGTCAGGCGCGGGCCGATGACAAAGAAACAGAGGGTCATGATGATCGAGCGCAGCGCTACATAGGTGGAAATCTCCGAGTCGGAAAAACCCAGTTTGGTAGTGAACAAAACGCCCCAAAAACTGCTGCTGACGGTGGCGTAAATATTGGTGACAACCATCAGTGATAGGGCGCCCAGGATGGGTTTTGAACGCCAGAGCTGGATGAAAACATTGCGATATTCACCGAGCAGGCTCAAGATGGAACGGCCATGGGTTTCTTTCATGCGTTGCAGGCCGCGTACCGTTTCATGTGAGTAGATGTACAAAACCACGAATTTGGCTGTCAGCATAAAGAAGCCAAAGACAAACAGCCAGCGCACAGCCGGTACCAGGCCAAAGCGGCCCACGAACCAGCCGCCGAGCGGGGCAAAAAAGGCTGAGCAGACGGCGAAAATCATGATCCAGGTCCAGATATGGACGAGATGGCGTTCCTCGGCGTCTTCGACCATCAGGCAGGTCCAGGCGGTATGCGAGATGCGCCACAGGCTGTTCATTACGGCCGCGGCCACAAAAAAGCGTACATCCTGGGCTACGGCCCAGATCAGGCAGGGCACGCCCCAACAAAACAGGTCGGTGATAAACAAGGTCAGGCGGCGTCCGAACTTGTCGACGATGGCGCCGCTGAGCAGGGCTGAGAAAACCTGTAGCACCAGACCCAGGCTGGCAATCGTTCCGATTTGCTGGTCGGTCACGCCCAGGGCCAGCATATAGACCGAGAAAAACGGGGAAAAAAGGTTGTAGGGGATGCCGAACATCACCTCGGTTAGCACGGTAGCGCGTGGGTTGCCTTTTAGCTCGCGCAGTGTCTGGATCAAGGGATGCTTTAAGAAGTGGGCCATGAAAATTTCTCCAATGCGGTCAAGGCTGGCGAGTTCGCCAAAACAACCCACTATATCCCAATTTTGATTGCGTGGCAACATTCATGGAAAAAAAGAAGAAACGCGCAGAAGCGTCTCTTCTTTTGGGCCGGAAAGCGCGGCCTCCAGGATGACATGCTGCCTCAAAAAAACTCTTCGTGTGCCTAACCCTGGCACTTGGGGCAGAAATAACACGCCCCGCCGAGGTATTGCATTTTCTGGATGGTTGTTCCGCACTCCGGGCAGGGTTTCCCGGCAGAGGCGCTGTCCATCAGGCGAACGTAGCCTCCGGGCTGGCCGAACAAGTCGGTTTCGTCGTTGCGCCCGCCCATCTGGATGATTTCGTGGAGGGTATCGACGATGGCCGCATAGAGGTCGCGGCGCTGGCCGGGAGTGAACTCGGCCAGGGGACGGCGCGGGCCAATCCGCGCTTGGAACAGAATATCCTGAGCAATCGAATTTCCCAGGCCGGGCAGGATTTGATCCTGGGTTAGCAGGCTCTTGGCGCTGCGTTTTTCGCCTTTGAGTATTTCATCAATCAAGTTGTTGAAATACTCAAAGGTAAAGGCTGGCTCGACAGGTGTGACGCGCATGCCCTTGATGTACTGCCGTTCCTGTTCCTGCCCGGCTTCATATAATTCCATTGCTCCCCACATCTGGGTTGTGGCCGAGAGCGCCGAACCATCGTCAAAATGGATCAGCAGATGATACTTCACGGGCAGGGGTGTTCCCGCCGGGTGGAAGAGAATCTTGCCGCCGCATTCACCGAACAGGAGAAGATAACCCGGTTCGAGTGCAATTGACAGCCAGCGCCCCTGTACCCGCGCCAGGCCGACAACTTTTCCCTTGGTCAACTGTGCGAACTCCTCGGGTTTGCGGTTGTACCAGACGAACTTGTGCGGTGAGTTCCCCAGACTGCCGGCCTTGACGGTTTTTCCCGTCAGGGTGGTGTTAATTTGTTTGGCCAAAACGGTGTATTCAGGTAATTCGAACATACTGCCCTCCAAATTAATTGCTGGTTGAGTAGGGCGATGCTCTTTCGCCCGTATCGAAACCAGCCTTCTTGGTTTCTGTTATCCCTTGGTCTCGATCCGGCGGAAAAGCGCCGCCTACTCGACCAGCGGGATAATACTAAGCTCTTACTCCCCCGATAAACGACCAGTGCGTATGGATGATTTTCCACTGTCCATCCATCCGCGCGAAGACTTCAGTGCAGTTCCAGGGCGTACGGCAAGTGACCGCTTTGTCTGGGTCCAGTCGGGTGGTCAGGAAGCGATAATTCAAGACCGCCAGGTCGCCACAAACTTGCACACGCGGGGCGACAAAATCCATCACATCGAAGGAGGTCTTTCCCACACGCTGCGCATATTCGGCTTTGAGCGCCTCGCGTCCGTTGATCCGCTGCGGCGTGCCTGTATCGAAGTAAGTTACCTCAGGGGCGCTGATCTCGATAAAGCCCCACGGGTCGCCTTTACTCCAGCGTTCCATTGCAATTTTTTCCAGGCCGAGAACCTCGCCCAGAACGCCCATGTAGACCGGGGGTGTCATCTGGACTGGCAGGGGGATTTCCAGGCTTTCAGGTAGTTTGTGCAGAAGATAAGAGAAGTGGCTGTGGACAATCTGCCAGCGTTTCTCGCGCCGAAAGTACACTTCGGTCACATTCCAGGGCATTTGGAAGCGGATTTCACCCTGTTCGTCGAGGCCGGTGGAGCGATAGTTGTAAGTCAGCACGGCCGCCTCCCCGATCTCGACGACCTTCGGCTCGATGAATTCCGAGCGCTCGTAGTGGATTTGCCCAACGACGGGGCGCATGTACTCCTGGTATTTTTCCAACCCGAGGATGGGACTGGTCAGGCTGGGATCGAGGTAGGTGAGATCTTCGGCGCTCAGTTCGACAAACCCCCAGGGGTCGCCGCTGCGCCAGCGTTCCATGGCTTGTTTTTCAAGAGCTAGAATTTTGTGTTCCATATATTGACCTTCTTCATTTGGATAAGTTTAGATTGCTTCAACCCGCCGGATGATCCTCCAGGCCAGGAAGGTCAGCCAGCGCGAGGGAACTTTCTTTTGGCCGAACTCCCAGTCTTTCCAGGCCGTCCAGACCGATTCGAGTGTGAAATGCCCATCACTGTCCGCTTTGGACTTTAACAGGTCGATCATTTCGCCCAGGCGCGGGTCGCCCTTCAGCCAGGGGAACTGGCTGAGTACCTCCAGCACGTGCACAAGGTCATACCAGACCAGCGGGACTTTCAGCTTGCGAAAATCCGTCCCCATGTAGAAAATGTAGGGGTGCTGTTCGCGGCTGTTGGCCCATAAGTTGAGCAGTGTTTCGGCTCCGACTCGGACGGCCTGGTTGTCTCTCTGATCGGGGAGCGCAGCCAGAAGTTTGAGCATCGCCAGGTTGGCGAACGGACAAGGATCCTCTTTGCGCCCCGGCCCGCGGAATTTGCCCAGTTCTTTGGAGACGGCGCAAGGCCAGCCGTTTTCGCGTCCCAGGCCAGTCAAGGAAGCGACTGCTTTTTGCACCGGAGCCTCTGTCCCCAGCCCGAATTTGACCAACCCGTAGACCAACAGCGGCGCATCGCAAAGCGCCCAGCCCCAGGAATCCTCGCCGCTGCCCCCAAAGTGGGTCGGGATGTTGACCGGCAGTTGGAAAGGTCCTTCCTCGGCTTGCTGGCCGAGGATGTGGTCGATCACAGGCTGAAGCTGCTGATCGCTTGCTGTGAGCCCAAGGTCGGCGGCAAAAGTCAGCTTGTGGAAAGGCTGACCGGCGCTTTTGTGGCTGGAGATGACCGTCCAGGGCCAGGCATTCAGTTCGGTGAGGATGCTTTGCAGCCTGGGATCAGCCAGCATCCCGTTCCGCGCCATTTGCACGGCCTGGGAGCCTTCTGCTTCTCCAAGTAAATCGAGCCGGGTGCGGTAGGTAATCCACGGTTCGCCTTCCAAGAGCCAATCGATGGGTGGTTTCATGTTACCTCCTCGGTTTATTCCAGAATCTCAACCAGGTGGCGACGGCTCTCCGGCGCGGGATAGTCTTCGGGCCAGAATTCCACCTGTTTGACAATCTTTCCGCCCCGTAGGGTGGAGAACGTAATCGCCCGCGCGCGGACAGCCTCGTCGCTGACGGTGACATCACTGACAGCCTCGGTTTCGTTGCCGATGATGGTGTTGATCACAAAATTCCAGCGCCCGTGGGTGGGATATTCCGCGTTCACCCGGGCGAAGTTTTCTCGCCCGAGCAGACGTTCTTTCGATTGCGGCCATTCGAGCACGTAATCGTCGCCCAGGTATTCCCCGGCTGCGCGATAGTCGTTGGTTTGCATCGTTTCCCAGAATTTGCGGACAATTTCAAGAGCAGTTTCAGGCATCGGACCTCCTTGAGCCTGTTAATTTTATCACAAATCAGAACAAATGTTTTATTTTTACCAGACTTCGGAAGTCCGCGCATAAGCGCTGCTCGTTCAAAGTAGTTTGGCGCGCACTTCCGAAGTCTAAACTGGCAGATTCGCAACTTTCACCCATCTTTTACGCTATACTTTGCATATTCTCTCCGTTCAAGGAGTTCCCATGCCGTCCATTCTCGAAGTCCAAAAGCTATCCAAAAAATATGGCGACTTTACTGCCGTCAAAGGTATTTCGTTTGATATCAAAGAGGGCGAGATTTTCAGCCTGCTTGGGCCGAACGGTGCGGGTAAAACGACAACCATTTCAATGCTCTCGACGCTCTATGATCCGACGGATGGCGACGCGACCATCGGCGGGCACTCGATCAAGAAGGAACCGATGGCCGTCCGGCAGGTGATTGGCGTTGTTCCGCAGGACCTGGCCCTTTACGAAGATCTGACTGCCCGCGAAAACCTGGTTTTCTGGGGGCAGATGTACAACCTGGGCGGCAAGGTCCTCAACCGCCGTGTGGATGAAGTCCTGGCACAAATCGGTCTGACGGATAAGGCCAATCAGCGTCTCCGCACCTACAGCGGCGGGATGAAGCGGCGTGTCAACATCGGCGTGGGCTTGCTCCACAAACCGCGCCTGCTCTTTATGGACGAACCGACGGTGGGTATTGATCCGCAAAGCCGCCGCGCCATCCTGGATACGGTCCTCGATTTGAACAAACAGGGCATGACTGTGCTCTACACCACCCATTATATGGAAGAAGCTGCTGAAATCTCTGACCGGGTCGGGATCATCGATCACGGCGAATTGATTGCCCTCGGCACCCAGGCCGAACTGACCAAACAGGTCGGCCAGAGCGAGACGCTGATCCTGCACGTTGGTGAGAATGACGACCCTGAAGCGCTGGCAAAGTCGCTGGCGGGCCTGCCCGGCGTGCTCGAAGCCAGCGCGGTCGACCACGAAATCTCGGTCATCACACCCGAAGCTGAGGCTGTCCTGGCGGGAGTTGTCAGCAAGGCCAATGAGCGCGGGATCAAAATCCGCTCGATCGACATCCGCGAACCAAATCTGGAAGCGGTCTTTCTCCACCTTACTGGTAGAGCGCTGCGAGATTGACGATAGACCGCAGACCATAGACCACGGTCTGTGGCTCATCGTCAATGGTCGATTTGGAGAAATCCTATGCTCAAACTAATCCTGATTGGTCTCAAAGACCTGAAACTCATCTTCCGTGACCGGGCGGCACTGATCTTGATGCTGCTCGCGCCTTTTGCGCTGACCCTCGGCCTCGGGTTTGTGACCGGCCGGTTTAGCGGCAACAACGGCTCCGGGTTGTCTGATATCCCGGTGGCAATTGTCAATTTAGACAAAGGTCAGTTGGGCAATGCCCTGGTCGAGGTCTTCAAATCCGAAGATTTATCCAGGCTGGTAATTCCCACAGAGGTGGACTCTCTGGAAGCTGCCCGCCGTTTAATCGACGAAGACCAATCTGCGGCGGCGGTCATCATTCCCAAAGGCTTTACCGAAAGCATCATCCCGACCCAATCCATGCTCGACCAGGCCCGCCAGGATGGGGCGCTTGTGCTCGAAATGGTCAAGATCGAAATCTATGCCAACCCTGCGCGCCCGACCGGCGCCGGGGTGGTGAAAACCATCGTCGATGAGTTCATCAGCCGGGTGGAAGCAGGCCGGATCAACGGCATGACCAGCCTGTTGGGTATCCCCGGCCTCGAGACCATGCCGACTGACCAGGTGGAAGCCCTGGCAAAGTCGATGTTCGAGAACGCTGAAGAAGAAACCTCCTCTAATGAAGCGATTACGCTGAAGACAAATGCCGAAGGCGCGGAGGCGGTTGAGTTTGACCCACTGGCCTATATGGCCCCTGGCATGGCGCTGATGTTCTTGATGTACACCGTCAGCTATGGCGGGCGCTCGATTTTGGCCGAACGCGCGCAGGGAACCATGCCGCGCCTGCTGGTTTCGCCAACCACCTCGGCGCAGATTTTGGGTGGCAAAGTGCTGGGGATTTTCCTGACCGGCTGCGCCCAGATGGGGATTTTGATCCTGGCCAGCGCACTTTTTTTCCAGGTTAAATGGGGTGACCCGCTCGGGATGCTAGTCCTGATTGCGGCGGCGGTTTTTGGCGCGACCGGCTGGGGGATGTTGATCACCGCCCTGGCGCGCACGCCTGGACAGGTGGCGAGTATCGGCTCGGCGCTGATGCTGATTTTTGGCATCCTGGGTGGCAGTTTTATCAACCTTGAGCAAATGCCCTCGTATGTCCGTGTCATCAGCAGCGTCACGCCCAACGCCTGGGGCTTGGATGGCTTCACCTCCCTGGCGCTTGGCGGCACGCTCGCTGATCTGGGCAAACCCATCCTGGCGCTGGTTTTGATGGGCGCGCTGTTGTTTACGGTTTCGACGGTGATTTTCAGCCGGACGAATTTGATGAAAAAATGAATCCCCGTGTAGGAGCGATTCATTGGGTCGCCTCTACGAGGAAACGCTATGAAAAAGGTTTTTGCAATTTCATGGAAAGACGCCATCATCCGGTTTGCCAGCCCCTGGGAACTGGTCTTTTTTATCGTCCTGCCGGTGGTCTTTACCTACCTGATGGCGGGCGGCACGCCCAGCGGCGAAACAGACCCGCGCATCCGCTTGCTGGTGGTGGATGAAGCGAAAACCTCGATTTCAGCACAGGTCATCAACGAACTGGACAAATCGACGGCTGTCCGCCCGGAAGTGGTCACAGCCGAGGTGGCGGAGGCGCAGTTCAGCCAGCGCCGCGCCTCAACCCTTTTTATCATCCCCGCAGGGTTGGATCTGACCGCGCTTAAAACTGGGACCGCTGAAGCGGAGTTGCGCCAGCAGCCGAATAACCTGAACGCTATGGTCGCTGAACGGGCGATCCAGACGGCGCTCCGGCGCGTGTCGAGCGCGATCGGCGCCGCCAACACTGCGGTTTCGCAGCGTGAAAAAAAACAGCCCTTTGCTTCGGAAACCGAGAAACAGGCTTATTTTGACCAGTCGTTGAAAACGGCGCAGGAGTTGCAAGAGACCGCCCCGGAAAGAGTGACAGTCATCCAGGGCGCTACTCCTGAACAAAACGTGGATTGGGACCCGCGCGCGAACTCGTCTGCCGGGCAGTTGATTACCTGGGTCTTCATTCCGCTTTTTGGCATTTCCGAGTTATTTGCTTATGAACGCACGCAGGGTACCCTGCGCCGCCTGCTGACCACACCCACGCGCAAAGCCACTTATTTGCTCGGGACGCTTGCCGGACAGGTGGCGATGGCGCTCGGCCAGATGTTATTGCTGGTCGCGTTTGGTATTTTTGTCATGCAGTTGGGCTGGGGCCGCGAACCTGTCGCGTTGGCGGTGATCCTCTTTGCCTCGGCGCTGGCCGCGGCGGCGATTGGCACGACCATGGGAACGTTTGTCAAAACCGGCGGACAGGCCAACGGCCTGAGCATTATGGCCGGGATGGTCATGGCGCTGATGGGCGGCTGCTGGTATCCGCTCGAACTCTTCCCGGCGGCCATCCAGACGGTCGTCAAAATCCTGCCAACGACCTGGGCGATGCAGGGTATGCTGGATTTGGTCTTGCGCGGCCGTGGCCTGGTGGATATACTCCCCGAAGCGGGTGTGCTGCTCGGTTTTGCGGCCATTTTCTTTGTCATTGGTGTCTGGCGTTTTAGATACGAGTAGAACTATGAAAATCCTGGCCCTTGAAAAAGAAGTTCCCGGCGTGACCGCCGACCAGTTCCCGCCGCATTTGCAGGCGGAGGCCCGGCGGGTCTGGGAGTTGTACAAAGCGGGAATTATCCGAGAAATGTATTTCCGGCAGGAGAAAACCGAGGCAGTCTTGGTTCTGGAATGTGCCAGCGCCGCCGAAGCCTGGGAAGCGCTCGAGACATTGCCGCTGGTTCACGAAAAACTGATCGACTTCGAGATCGTCCCCCTGATGCCCTATCCAGGTCTGGAAAGGCTGTTTGTCTCCCACTCCAGGTTTTTGGATGGCGCTCGGCCGGAAATTTGAAAGGCGGGGAACCGTTGGAAGTGCTTCAAGGTGGGAAGATGAACCGGCCTATCCGGAAAAACGGTGTAGTGCTCAAGGAGGCTACCGCTGCAAGCAGGACAATCCATGCTCTCTTGACGCATGTCCGCCAAAAGGGTGTGCGCTGGGTGCCCGAATCTTTTGGCCTCACTGCGGACGGGAAACACGCCCTGGAATATCTGGATGGGTTTGTAGCTCATGATCTTCCAGCCTGGCTCTGGAACCCGGCCATTTTGACCGAGGTAGCGGTTGCTTTACGTCAATGGCATGCAGCAACCGTCGATTTCAAGATCGAGCGCCCCCTCTGGTTATTTGCAAGCGATGAACCGGCGGAAGTGATTTGCCATAACGACTTTGCGCCATATAACTGTGTCTTTCGGGATGAGCATTTTGCCGGTTTAATCGATTTTGACCTGTGTTCACCGGGTTCGCGGCTTTGGGACCTGGCCTATGCCGGGTATCGTTTTATTCCGCTCATGCCCGATGACCGGTCTCGGCCGTTTATTGAGTATTCCCCCTTCACAAGGGAAGTTATGTTTGCCAGGCTGGAGGGTTTCCTGGCGGCTTACAGCCAGGGTGCCCCAGGCTATCATTACGATCGCCAGGCCTTGATCGCTAAATTGCAACACAGGCTGATTAAGTTGGGCGAGTGGTCAGAAGTTTATGGCCGCCAAAACCGGGATGCTGAATTGCAAGATCATGCACAGATGTATTTTCGGCATAGCGCCTGGCTGGCTGAGTTGCTCCTCTGAGCAGAAGCTGTTCCCATACCCAGCTGTGGTCAACGCTGGCCGAATTCTTTGGGCGGCAGGGCTTGTAAATAAACCCAGGTTGCTTTAAGTTCGTCATCCGTCATAAATTTATACGAGGACCAGGGCATGTAGGCCGGGTTGATCTGCCGCCCGTGGCGGGTGAGGCCGGTGCGGAGGATCTGGACAAAGCCCTCCTCGGTGAAATAGGGCTGGTAACGGTCGGGGCTGGTGGTCAGGTTGGCGGCGGAGGGCCAGCCTTCGGGGAAGGCCGGGATTTTCCCGCCTGACATTCCCGGGCCGTGGCAGACTTTGCACGAGTAAGTCAGGTATTCGCCATAAGCAGCCGTGTGACCGGGCTCCGGGGCGACCGGGCGCGGGGCCTCGTGCGGGATGATTTCTGCGGGGATGAAGACCACCTCTTTGACCAGGGTCATCACCACCCGCCCCGTGACCGAGAGCTGGCTGACGGGCTGGTCGTGGTCGGCGGGGGGGGCGCTTTGGATGTAAGCGATAACGGCCCCCAGGTCTTTCTCACTCAAAAAGTAAAACTCGTAAGCGGGCATGAACAACATCCCCTTGCCGTTTGGACGGACCCCGTGCCGGATCGAGCGGACCCAGTCCGCATCGCTTTTATAGTCAACTGCCACGCCGCCCTGGCCGGTGGTCAGGTTCGTGGCGTTGACTTCGCCCAGGGCCGGGTCGGAGAGATAGACTTTTCCCTCCAGTTTTTCGCCATGACAGGCTTCGCAGCCCCGGAATTGGAAGATGTGCTTCCCGTAGGCGATGGAATCTGCGTCGGTGGGAATCTTCACCGCCTCGTCTTTGAGTTGATAGACCCGGTTAAGCCGTCCCTCGCTGGAAATGTACATCCCGGCCACTGCCAGCACGACCAGGCCGATGAGAACTCCCAGGATAATCGCAATCCATTTTAAAATTTTTTGCATTCAGCCGACTCCAAAACCTGGAGATTGTGAAGTCCAAAGTTTCCAGGCTTTGGACTTCTGGAGGTGATTAATTTCAGCCTCGCCTCGCAATGGGGCCAGACTGATTACTATTCACTGATTACTGAAAACTGATTACTGCCCTACTCCCCCTGCTGGATTTGCGCCGCGCGCAGGGTGTTTTTCATCAGCATGGCAATCGTCATCGGGCCGACGCCGCCGGGGACGGGGGTCAGATAACCAGCTACCTCCCTGGCTTCGGCAAAGTTGACATCGCCAACCAGTCGGTGGCCGCTCTTCTTGCTGGCATCCGGAACGGAGTTGATCCCCACGTCGATGACCGCCGCGCCGGGCTTCAGCCAGTCGCCGCGGACGAACTCGGTTTTGCCGATCGCCGCGATCAGGATATCCGCCTGGCGGATGACGGCGGGCAGGTCCCTGGTGCGCGAGTGACAGACTGTCACCGTTGCGTTTTTGCCGATCAGCAGCAGCGCGGCGGGCATCCCGACGATGTTCGAGCGCCCGAGAACCACGGCGTTGGCCCCTTCGATTTTGACCCCCGATTGTTCGAGCAGGTAGATGCAGCCAGAGGGGGTGCAGGGCACGAATAACGGCTCGCGGCCCTTCTGTGCCAGGCGGCCAATATTGAGCGGCGAGAAGCCATCGACGTCTTTTTCGAGGTTGATCAACGCAAGGACGCGTTCTTCATCGATCTGGCCGGGCATCGGCAGTTGGACCAGGATACCGTTGACTTTTGGGTCAGCGTTCAAACGCTTGACCAGGGCTTCGACCTGCTCCTGGGCGGCTTCGGCGGGCAGGTGCTCGCTGAGCGAGTCCATCCCCAATTCCTGGCAGGCTTTGCCTTTCGAAGCCACGTAGGCGGCTGAATCGGGCCGGTCGCCGACCAGCACGGTGGCCAGGGTTGGTTTGGGTTTACCAGCCGCCGTTCGTTTGGCTACTTCGGCGGCAACGCTCTCGCGCACGTGTTGGGCAATGACTTTTCCATCGATGATTTGAGCGGTCATGTGTCTTCTCCCTTGGGAATTGTGAGAAATTATGATGAGACAAATGTCGAGGGTCGAGTAGCCGGTGTTTTCCCGGCGTACACCTGCACTTGCATCGCAGGTGCAAGTGTACGGGCGGGAGAGCGCCGCCCTACTCAACCAGCTTGCTATACCTAAACCCCCGCCACTTGCAGCACTGCCTCGCCATTGAAGCGGCTGGCCTTCAAATCTTGCAGGGCGCGATTCGCTTCGTGTAACGGATACAAGTTGACGGTGGATTTGATCCCTGCGGTGGCGGCCAGGATCAGGAACTCCTGTCCATCGCGGTAAGTGGCGTTCGCCACCGAGCGCAGCGTCCGTTCCCCGTAGATTTTTTCATATGGAAAGGAAGGGATGTCGCTCATGTGGATGGCGTTGATCACGACCGTGCCGCCGGGGCGGGTTGTCTCCAGCGCCCGGACAACCAGCCCGCCGGTTGGGGCAAAGATGATCGCCCGGTCAAGCGGCTTTTCCGGGTTTTGGCCCGCGCTGCCCGCCCAGACCGCGCCCAACTGTCGGGCGTGTTCCTGGTGAGCCAGGGCGCGCGTAAAGACGGAGACCTTGCAGTTCCAGTGCTGCAGGATCTGGATGCAGAGATGCGCGCTGGCCCCAAAGCCGAACAGGCCGATATGTTCCCCGCGCCGGACACCCGCTTTTTTGAGCGCCCGGTAGCCAACGATGCCCGCGCACAAGAGCGGCGCAGCCTGTTCGTCGGAGATGTTTTCGGGGATCGGCAGCACGTAGCGCGCGTCGGCCAGTAAGTACCCGGCATAGCCGCCATCGACGTGGAAGCCGGTGAACTTTGCGTTTTTACACAGGTTTTCTTCGCCGCGCTTGCAGGCCTCGCATTTGCCGCAGGCAGAATGCAGCCAGGGAATCCCGACCCGCATGCCAACGACCGGGATGACCCGGCGTTGAACCACTGTGGATGCGCCAATCGCTTCCACCACGCCCACCGCCTGGTGCCCCAGCGTGATGGGGAGTGTGGGCGGATAGATCTCGCCCTCGGCGGCGTGCAGATCGGTGTGACAGACGCCGCAGACCGAGACCTTGATGCGCATCTGTCCCGGCCCGGGTTCGGGGATGGGCAGATCGACCAGTTGCAGGGGGTTGGTCTCGATCGGGCCGGGGAAGAAAAGGCGGTTGGCTTTCATAGCAATATTGTATACCCATCATGGTCACAAAATACGCTTTTCCTGGAGCAGGAATACGCAATTTGCTGCCGCGGGCATTATTAAACAAAACCGTGGGGGCTGGGAACCGGGCCTTGCCAGCCCTGAAGTTTTTCAGGCTGCGGGCCGTTCTTTGGCCCGCTGGATCGTTTTGGAATTTTTTTAGGATCCGGGAATTTTTTGCTAAAATAAGGGGCTCCAGGATTTTCCCGCCTGCCCCGATGGGCTTACCACGGAGATTCCCAAAGAGCCTAAAATAATACAGCATTGCAATAACCCAAATTGATGTAGCCCCCTTGACAGGCTTGAATGGAAACATTCTGATTGTCAGCATCCATCGTTATCTTGACAATTCTTCTCTCCCAGGAGGATTTTGTGATCACCTTACGCCCGTTAAGCTTGTTGTTTCTCAAGAGACACGAGATGGTTTTCTCAACTCCGACCCGGTTGAGTGAAAACAGTGCGATAATTGGATGAGACAATTTGACCGCAAGGAATAAAAATGGGCAAAACCAAGCGGATGCCGCTGGAGGTTGTGCCCGGGTCTTTGGAGGCGCAGGATGGAAACGATTAAGCCCAAGTCTTACCTTACGCCGGTTGCCTGGGTGATCATGACTGCCCTGGCCCTGACCGGGCAAATTGCCTGGGCGGTTGAGAACTCCTGGTTCAGCACCTTCACCTATGACACAATTACGCATGACCCAGGTCCGGTAGCCTGGATGGTGGGCGCGAGCGCCATTACCGCCACCCTGACCACACTCTTCATGGGGACGCTCAGCGACCGTACCCGTTCGCGCTGGGGCCGGCGGCGTCCGTATATTCTGATCGGATATGTTCTCTGGGGACTTTCGACCGCCTTGTTTCCCACCGTGGCTTACATCCAGGTGACCAGCCTGGCGGTGATCATGGTGGTGCTGGCAGATTCGGTGATGACCTTTTTCGGCTCGACGGCCAACGATGCAGCTTTCAGTGCCTGGACCGCCGATGTGGCCACGAGCGATACGCGCGGTCGGGTGGAAGGCGTGCTCAACCTGAGCCTGTTCCTGGCCCAGATCGTGGCCATGGTAGCCGCCGGGATTTTGATCGATACGGTCGGTTACTTTATCTTTTTCTATTCCCTGGGCGGAATTGTGATTGTCGTTGGGCTGGTTGCCGGCAGCTTGTTGCAAGATGTCCCTTCGCCCGCAGAACCCCCGGCGCAATCCTTCTGGGCTGAATTCAGTGAATTGTTCAACCTCGATACACTCAGGCAGAACCGTCCGCTGTTCATTCTGTTGATCAATATCATGCTGACGGCGATTGGGATGCAGGTTTCGTTCCCCTACATGATCATTTACCTGAACAACTACGTTGGTGTGACGAAGACCGAGTTCAGCATTATTGGCGGGGCGGTCATGCTGGGCAGCGCGATCTTTTCCATCCCATTTGGGATCCTGGCTGACCGCTGGGACAAGCGCCCGATGATCGCCGTTGCAACCGTCACCAGCAGCCTTGGCGGGATCCTGCTTTCGCTGGCGCGTTCATTACCTCTGTTGGCGTTAAGTGGTTTCCTTTGGCAGGCCTTTTCGATGTGCGCCAGCATTGCAGCGGTGGCCTGGTTGAAAGACATGCTGCCCGAACAGAAGCGTGGCAAGTTCCTGGGGGTGCGGATGATTTTCTGGGTGGCTATTCCAATGGTAGTCGGGCCGCTGATCGGTTCGAACCTGATCCAGGCTTTTGGCGTGCCAACCAGCTTCAATGGGGCCCCCGGCTTCATCCCTGTGCCGATTATTTTCCAGGTTGGTTCGCTGATCTCGCTGCTGGCGCTGATCCCGCTGGTTTTCATTCACAGTTCAAGGAGCTGACGATCAGAACCCCCTTCAACCCGGCGACTCCTATTCCGTTACCGGAATATCCCCGCCCGCAGATGACTCGCCCAGAGTGGCAAAATCTAAATGGGTTATGGGATTATGCCATCGCGTCGAAAGAACAGACCAGCGTGGAAAAATTCGATGGGCAAATCCTGGTCCCGTTTGCGGTGGAATCCGAGCTTTCAGGGGTTCAGCAGGCGCTTTTGCCGAGTCAACGCTTATGGTACCGACGCACCTTTGACTCCCCTCTCCCTCAGGGAGAGGGGTTGGGGGTAAGGGTGCTCTTGCATTTCGGTGCGGTCGATTACCAGTGCGAGGTCTTTCTCAACGGCCAATTGGTTGGCGCGCACACGGGCGGATATTGCCCTTTTACTTTTGAGATTACCGAAGCCTTGATGACCGGTGAAAACGAACTGGTCGTGGCGGTTTGGGATCCATCCGATGCGGGCAAGCAGGAGCGTGGCAAACAGGTTTTGAGACCCCAGGGGATTTGGTACACAGCCGTTTCGGGTATCTGGCAAACCGTCTGGCTGGAGGCCGTGCCCGAGACGAGTATCGAGTCGCTGAAACTGACTCCTGATTTCGACGCGGGAACGCTTTCGGTGGAAGTCAAAGCGCGGGGAGCGGCAGGAACTCTCAGCCTGGAGGCGGAAGCTTTTGACGGGCAAGTTATGATCGCTCATAACGGTGGCCTGGCTGCGGGAAGGCTGGTTCTCACGCTGGAAAATGTCCGGGCCTGGAGTCCGGCCGATCCGCATCTGTATGACCTGAAAGTTAGATTGATCCAAAATTCCCAGACTGTGGATGAAGTTGGCAGCTATTTTGCCATGCGCAAGTTTGGAATCCAGGATGGGCGTTTTGCGGTCAACGACCAGCCGCTGTTTTTATATGGCCCACTCGACCAGGGCTATTTTCCCGACGGACTTTATACACCGCCGAGCGAAGCGGCCATGCTCTTTGATATCGAATATGCCCAAAGGATTGGCTGCAATTTCATCCGTAAGCATGTCAAAGTGGAACCCGCGCGTTGGTACGCAGCCTGTGACCGCTTGGGGCTGATCGTCTGGCAGGATATGCCCAACGGCGGGACGGGCGGCGCAGATTGGGTGGCTTACCTGGCGATTGGACTGGGGATCACAACCCCCGATGATCTCTGGATGAGCCGCTTCGGACGCGGGGAGGTCGCCGGGCGGGAGCGTTTTCGCGCCGAACTGGCTGAGATGGTGGCAACCCTGGAGCATTTCCCCTGTATTGCGGCCTGGGTTCCGTTTAATGAAGGCTGGGGGCAGTTCGAGTCGCACCGGATGGCGGAGTGGTTGAAGCAGGCCGATCCAACGCGATTGGTGGATGCCGCTTCGGGCTGGTTCGACCGGGGCGCGGGCGATTTCCAGAGCCGACACATTTATTCGATCAAACTGCGGCGCGGACGGCCCGATGGGCGTTCCTTCGCGTTGACAGAATTCGGCGGCTATAGCCTGAAAATTCCCGGGCATGTTTGGGATGAAGAGAAATGTTTTGGCTATAAATTTTTCGAGTCCCCCGAAGCGCTGACCGAAGCCTATGTGAAGCTGTTGGCAGAACAGGTGGAACCCTTGATCGCTGAAGGTTTGGCCGTGGCAATTTATACCCAGACGACCGATGTGGAGATCGAGATCAATGGTTTTTTAACCTATGACCGCCAGGTGGAGAAAATGGACACGTCTGTCTTGCGCGAGGCGCATGCGAGGTTGTCTCGGGTTTTTTCAGAGGGCAGGATTTCCAGCAAATAGTTTTCCCCAGAGCCCATACCCTGATTTACGCCGCGCCTCGCGTCTTTGCTGCTGCTCGTGGATTTCGTGGATGTGTTCCACCTTTTCGGCGATCGCTGCTTCGAGCCAGATTTTCCCCTTTTCAGCGGTCCCCAGGCTGCCAGCTCCGTACGCGCCAAATTGCGAGTCGTCTTCCCAGGGAGGATTTGCCACCAGCGCGCCGCCCTCGACCCAATCCATGTAGTAATTTGGGGTGCTGATGAAGTTGATATCGTCCCTGACTCGTTCCATGTGGACTAATTCTGGGCGCAGGGCCAGCACCATGGAGGTTTCCAATTCACAGGCGTGGCCCATCCCGCCGATTTTGGATTCGCGGTGTTTTTCGAGCGCGGCTGTGCCTGTTGTGCCGGAGGTATGCAAAAAGGCAGTGGCGCAGAAAATGCGTTTGTGACGATCCCCGGCATACTTGATGACATTGACCAGGAAGGAACTGTTCCCTCCGTGCCCGCTCATCAGGTAGAAACGGTCAAAACCGCGGGCGACGAGGCTGTTGACCGCTTCGAGCCAGAAATCTTCGAAGGCGCGTCCCCCGGCATTCAGCGTTCCCGCAAAGGAGGCGCGGTGCATGCTGACGCCATAGGGCATGACCGGCAGTGTAAACGCGCTTTCAGGGACAGAGTTGACCGCGCCCTGGGAAATGGCCTCGATAATCAACGTATCGACTGAGAGCGGCAGGTGATAGGAATGCTGTTCAGTGTGGCCGATCGGGGCGAGGATGACTTTGCCGCGTTCACTTTCTGGCGGAAATGACTTCTGGGTGGCTGCAACCGGAAAGTAGAGGGCCTGAGCGCCGAGGCCCAGGTCGGTTCCCTGGGGCGCGAGAGCGTAGACGCGGGTAAAACCGTCGTCGCGGAGAGAGTCGAGCAGGTTTTTGAGATAGGCCGCCAGAACCGGTTCGGGCACCTCCAATCCGGAGCCGCGCCAACCGAAAGGGAAGGAAGGCAGGAGGCCGATCCGGGGCGGATTGGAAAGGGAGTCGGCTGCCAAAGGCCACGAATAGCCAGTTCCAAGCGGAATCAGCAAGGGCAGATCACGGGGCAGGGCGGCGACTTCGGGCCAGGTTAACTCGTCAAAGCGGAAACAGTCAGCCATTTTCAATCCTTGAATTACGTGTATCCATCGTATTAAGCGTTTTTAGCCAGCAGATACCAATCCAAAAACTCTTCGATCCGGCGGTATGCGTCCAACGTGGCGGCGCGGTGGACGAAGCCGTGCGGCTCCTGGGCGTAGGTTTTGTATTCGAAGGTTTTGCCGTGTTTGCGGAGAGCTTCGACCCATTCTTCGGAGGCCTCGGGCGGGACGATGTCATCGAGCAGGCCGTGGAGGATCAGCATCGGCACCTGAACGTTTTCGGCCTGCAAAACGGGTGAGCCGTTGCGATAGGCGGCGCGGTTTTTGGCCGGGTGGCCGAGGAAGATCTCGGTGTAGTAGCGCAATTGGCGCGAACAGAGCGCCCAGGAACTGAACAGGTCGCCGTCGCCATATTTGGAGACGCCGCAAGCGTAGCGGTGTTGGGGGTCGCGGGAGAGAGCGCAATTGGTCATGTAGCCGCCGTAGCTGCCGCCCATGATTGCCAGGCGGGTGGGGTCGAGGCCGGGCAGGGTTTTCAGGTAATCGGCGGCGGCCAGGCAGTCTTCAGTGTCTTTCCCGCCCCAATCGCCATAATTGGCATGTTCGAACTCCACGCCATAGCCGGTGGAGCCGCGGTAGTTGGGGCAAAGCAGGGTGTAGCCTTTGGCGAGCAGGTACTGGTTGATCTCGTTCCAGCACAAGGTTTCCTGGGCAGACGGGCCGCCGTGAACATAAACGACTGCCGCGCCGTTCGGTTTGGCCGGGCGGTAGAGGAAGGCCGGAATTTCCAGCCCGTCGAAGCTGGGATAACTGATGGTTTCGGGCATGACAGGCTGGAGCGCGGCCAGGGCCGGGGGCGTAGAGAAAGTCAACTGGGTGGTTTCTCGGCTGGCAAAGTCGTAGCGATAGAGATCGGCGGGTTGGGCGGGACTTTCGCATTCAAAGGTCAGGAAGCGGCCGTTGTGAGCCCAGTTGGGGTTGGAATGCTGGCCGGGAACGGCGCACAAGATTTCGGCTGCGCCGCTTTTGGCATCCAGGCGGAGGAGTTCAAACGACCCGGCCCGGTTGAGAATCGCGGCCAGGCAGAGACCATCGGGCGACCAGGCTAATTCGACCAGATCGTGATCGAGGTGGGTCAGTTGGCGCAGGCCGGAACCATCGGCGTTGACCAACCAGGCGTCATCTTTTCCGCCTTGTTGGGAGATAAAAGCCAGTTGGGAGCCATCCTTCGACCAACGCGGCAGCCAGGCGCGGGTTTGGGGTTGTCCGTAGAGGGTCTGGGTTTCACCGCTTTTCAGATCCAGGCGGCAGAGGTCGAGACGGTTGATGTCATCGTAGCGGCGGAAAACATAAACGAGGCTTTTGCCGTTGGGGGCAGGACGCGCGTCCCAATGGTCGCCATCTCCGAGGCTGGTCAGCATCCGCACAGAATTTCCGGCCAGGTCGACCAAGGCCAACTGGTCAGCTTCCTCGCGTTCCAGGCCCAGAATCAGGTGTTGCGAGTCGGGCATCCAGCGGTGCAGCCAGGCTCCGGTGAGGTGTTCCGCCACTTTTTTGGGCAGTCGATTGGGGCCGGATATTTCGACCACGAAAACGCTGCCATTTTGTGTGAAGGCGATTTTCTGGCTATCGGGTGACCATTGTGGGATTTCATCGTTCCAGTAAACGGTTGGGCCGCGATCGGTGGAGAGGCGCAGAGGCCAGCCGCCTGTCGCGGGCATCAGGTACAGATCGGAGAGGTCGTCGCTGTCCCAGATGAAGACGATTTGTTTGCCATCGGGCGAAAGCTGGTGGTTGCGTGGACGTTTGATGGCGGTCAGCATTTCCAGGCTCCAGCCCGTGGGCGGTTTCAGATCGGGGCGGGGCATGGCGGGCCAGTTATTTCGTTCGAACTTTTCGGTGAGCGGCACTTTGGTTTGCATGAGGTTGATTCCTTAACATGGGCGGATACAATCCCATTTTAGACCATTTTCCGAAAAAACTGACCGGGTAAGTAGTTTTGATTTTTTGCGAATCTTGGGGAGTTATGATTGCACGATTCCCGGGAGAAATCTGCAAGAGGGGACCGCTTTTTGGATTTTGAGTTCAAATTGTATATAATGTACTCGTGAGTTGTGTTTTGAGTCTCTTGACGCTTGTGCATGGCAAAATTGACAGGACTTAAGCTGCCAGGATGCGAAATTTGAAGTTCACAAACCATTAATGACGAGGAGATAAATATGTCGACTGAATTGTTCCAGTTGATGGCTGCAAGTATCATCGATGGCGACGCGGAGGTCGCCGTGGAATTGGCCAAGCAGTCTGTGGCTGCCGGGGTTGACCCGCTGGAGGCCATCACCAAAGGCTATGTGATCGGCGTCAACCAGGTGGGTGAAGCCTTTTCATGCGGCGACGCCTTCCTGCCTGAGCTGGTGATGGCGGGTGAGGCGATGAAATCGGCGGTGGCGGCCCTTGAGCCTGAAATGGTGAGACGCGGCTCGGAGCGTCAGATGCTTGGGAAAGTCGTCCTGGCCACGGTGGAAGGGGATATTCACGAGATTGGCAAGTCGTTGGTTGGGACGATGCTCTCCGCTTCTGGTTTCCAGGTTTACGACCTGGGTGTGGATGTGGCCGTGAACAAAATCATCGGCAAAGCCATTGAAGTCAATGCCAATATTATTGCGATGAGCGCCTTGCTGACCACTACCATGGTCAAGCAGCGTGAAGTGATCGAAGAACTTGAAAAAGAAAGCCTCCGGGGCAAATTCAAGATCCTGGTTGGCGGCGCGCCTGTCACTCGGGACTGGGTTCAGAAAATCGGCGCGGATGGCTATAGTGAGGATGCCATTGGCGCTGTGAACGTTGCCAAATCGTTGATGAGCGCTTGAGCCTTGCCACTCGTGCCGCAACCAACTGATCCTACATTTTTAGAAAGTTGCGGTACTCATTGGCTTAAATCACAGATGTCAATCCTGGAAGAGTGCTGGTCGCGGAGAATCTATGCAGCCAAAAATGGAGTTGCTTTCGCAAGAACTGGTGGGTCGCGTTCTGGATGAAGCTTACCAGTTGATGCTGAATCCCGGGATCAAGGTGCAGTCGGCTGAAGCTCGTCAGTTGCTGGCTGAGGCGGGGGCGCGGGTCAGCGCCGAGAGTGAAGTTGTTAAAATCCCGCAAAAGGTGGTTGAGAAAGCGCTTGAAACTGTCCCGCACGTTTTCACCGTCTATGATCGGCTGGGGAACCCGGCAGTCACCTATGGCGGCGATATTGTCCAGTTTGACCCGGGCTCTTCGGGCGTCCACATTTTTGACCCTGAAACGTTTGAGCACAAGACTTCTTACGCAAACGACCTGGCGCGGGTGGTCAAAATTGCCGAGATGCTGCCTCAGTACGATGCTCAATCGACAGCGATTGTCTGTAACGAAATCCCCAAGGAAGTTGGCGATCTCTACCGGTTGTATGTGGTTCTGCTGCATTCGAACAAACCAATCATCACCGGTTCATTCTCCATCCAGACCCTGGATGTGATGATCGAAATGCTTTCGATATTTGCAGGCAGCCGCCAGGAACTGGCCGACAAGCCCCAGGCCGTTTTCGACGTTTGCCCCTCACCGCCGTTGATTTGGAGTGAATTTGGCTCCCAGAATCTGATCGAACTGGCCCGGGCGGGCGTCCCCGCCGAAATGGTCTCGATGCCGCTGGCGGGCGGGGCGGCGCCTGTCACTTTGCTCGGCTCGGTAGTCCAGCACGCCGCCGAATGCTTGAGTGGCATCGCCATCCACCAATTGGCCCGGGCGGGCGCGCCGATTGTTTGGGGTGGTGCGCCCGCGATTTTCGATATGCGCAAGGGGAGTACACCCTTCGGCGCAGTGGAAACGGCCATGATCGATGCCTCGTATGCCCAGGTTGGCAAGTCGCTTGGGCTGCCCACGCACGCCTATCTCGGCGCGAGCGACTCGAAGTTGATCGACGCCCAGGCCGGGCTGGAAAGCGGCCTGACGGCCATGATCGGCGCGCTGGCGGGGATCAACATGATTTCGGGTGCGGGGATGCTCGACTTCCTGGCCTGTCAAAGCCCTGAAAAACTTGTCATGGATGCCGAAGCGATTGGGATGATTAAACGCCTGCTGGGTGGGATGAAAGTCCAAACCGAGACCCTGGCGACGGCCATGTTCGAGGGGATCAACTTCAAAGGTGATTTCCTGAAGCAAAAAATCACTCGTGAATTGTTTGCCAGGGAACAATACCTGCCCTCAGCCGTGATCGACCGGGCCTCTGTGCGAGGCTGGCAGGCGGAAGGCGGTACAGACGCTTTTACCCGCGCCAAAATCCGCACCAGGCAGCTCCTGGCTGAGTACAAACGGCCTGAAATGGAGCCAGGTAAGGAAAAAGCGCTGAGCAGCCTGGTGGGAAAAATGGCCCGCGCAGCCGGGATGGAGACCCTGCCTACGTTGGAGTAAATGCTATGAGATGCAGAAGGTCGTTGACCTTCTGCATCTCTGTTATATAATAAAAAGTGCTTTGGCGTGTTCTTGTTCTGCAGGCAGAGCTGGATGGAGGTGAAATAAAAGGGATAAAGCCATTTCGTTCGCGGATCGTAAAAATTGACTATTTCGCTATTGGGAGAGAAGAGGAGAAGCTCATGTTTAAGAAATCCCTGATTTTGAAATTCGTTATTCTTTTGACGATTGCGAGTCTGGCGCTCTCCGCCTGTGGCGGAGCCGGCGGGGGGACGACCGGCCAGTCAAAAGTTGCCACGTTGATTTTTACGCAAGAGCCGGACACGATGAATCCGCTCTATACCAATATGTTTTTTTCGAGCATCCTGCACCAGGTCTGGAACGTTTGGGCCTGGCAGTATGATGACCAAAATAAGCCCTACCCTGTCCTTGTCAAAGAAATTCCAACCGAGCAGAATGGCGGCATCTCTGCCGACGGGAAAACCCTGACCTTGAAACTGCGCGAAGATCTCACCTGGTCAGATGGGGAGAAACTGACCTCGGCAGATTTCAAGTTTACTTACGAGATGTATGTCAGCCCCAAAAATGCCGTTGCCACTACTTATCCTTATGACCAGATTGCCAGCCTGGAAACGCCGGATGATTTCACTGTTGTCGTGAATTTTGAGTCGCCGTTTGCGCCCTGGCTGCAACTCTTTCATGGGATTTTGCCGGAGCATGTCTTGAAACCGGTTTTCGACAAAGATGGCAGCCTGGATACGGCCGTCTGGAACAAAGCGCCCACTGCCGGGATCGGGCCGTTCAAGTTTGATAAATGGGAATCTGGCTCGTACCTGCGCTTTGTGCGCAACGACAAGTATTTCGGCACCAAACCCGTTCTGGATGAGATTTTTGTCAAGATTGTCCCGGATGACGCCGCGCAGGTGGCTGCGCTCAAAGCCGGGGATGGCGACTTGGGAATCTTTATTTCCTACCCCGATCTGCCCGCCCTCGAAGAAGCCGGCCTCAGCATTCAGAATGTCCAATCCGGGTATCATGAGGGCTGGTTTATCAGCCTGGGTGAGAAAGCCCACCCGGCCTTACAGGATGTGCGTGTGCGCCAGGCGCTGGTTTACGCTGTGGATCGCGAGAAAATTGCCAAGGATTTGCTGCTTGGCAGGACCAAGCCCGGCGCGACCCTCTGGGATAATTCGCCTTACGTCAACCCCGAGCTGAAACCCTACCCATTTGACCCGGAAAAAGCCAAAGCCTTGCTTGATGAGGCTGGCTGGAAGGATTCCAATGGCAACGGTACCCGCGACAAGGACGGCGTGGAACTTGTCCTGCGCTACGGGACGACCACCAAGGAAGTTCGTCAAAATACCCAGGCCGTTGTTCAGCAGATGCTGGAAACTGTTGGAATCAAGGTGAATTTGACGAACTATGATTCGGACATCTTCTTTGCCAGCTACGCTGATCAAGGCCCGGCCTATACGGGCGAGTTGGACATCATGGAATGGTCGGATGTGACCCAATTCCCCGATCCGAACTTCACCTATTTCCTCTGTTCTGAAATTCCCAGCGACGAATCGCCGCAGGGCGTGAATGCCCAGTATCTGTGTGACAAGGAACTGGATGGGCTTTTCCAACAGCAGGCAATTGAAGTGGATACGGCCGAACGGATCGCGACTTTCCACAAGATTACCAAGATCGTTTACGACCAGGTTTATTGGGTTAGCATGTGGCAGGACCCCGATCTTTGGGCAGTCGGCAAGCGGCTGGGCAATGTCAAACTTTCGGGCGCAACGCCATTCTATAATATCGGCGAGTGGACTCTGAAATAAACCTGCCCAGGTAGCGCATCGCGTTACTCGTTCAAACCATATTTTCAGGCTATTGCAGGTCATTACCGGCCTGCAATAGCCGGTTATCCCGGCAGACGGAGAAACACAAGATGCTCCGATATATCCTGAGACGCCTCTTGCAGGGCATCCCGCTCGTTTTTTTGGTTAGCGTAGTCTTGTTTGTGATGATGCAAAATATGGGCGACCCATTGGCAACCATGGGTGGGCGTTCGGTCACGCGTAAGGAAGACCGCGAACGCCTCTCGCGCCAGATGGGCTTTGACAAACCCATCCTGGTCCAGTATTTTTACTGGCTGGTGGGCAACGATTGGGCCAAAATCGACATGGATGGGGATGGTGTGGCCGAAAGTTACGGGGTGCGCAAGGGCGTCCTGCGCGGTGATTTTGGCATGTCGTTGGTGGCACGCCAGCCAGCCCTGGAGGTGATTCTTTCACGCTTGCCGAATACGCTGATCCTGATGGTAACCGCCGAAATCGTGGTCATTTTTGGCGCCCTGATTTTGGGCGTTTATTCTGCTTTGCGGCAATACTCCCTTCTTGATAACCTGGTGACAACGCTCTCGTTCATTGGCTATTCGATGCCGATTTTCTTTGTGGCCCTCAGCGTGATGTACATTTTTGCGGTTAACTTCAAACGCTGGGGTTTGCCGTACCTGCCCACAGTGGGGATGTTCGATCCGCGTGTGGGGCAAACCCCCGGACAGGTCATCTGGCACATGATCCTGCCTGTCTTTACGATTGCGCTGACCAGTTTTTCGGCTTACAGCCGCTACATCCGCAGCACGATGCTCGAGGCCTTGGGACAGGATTACATCCGCACAGCGCGCGCCAAAGGTCTCCCAAAGCGCGAGATTGTCTTTATCCATGCCCTGAAAAATGCCTCCCTGCCGATTGTGACCGTCATTGGCCTGGACTTGCCTTTCCTGTTGGGCGGCGCACTGGTCACAGAGCGGATTTTCGCCTGGCCGGGGATGGGGCGTTTGTTCATTGACCATGTTTCCCGCGGCGATACGCCGGTGGTGATGGGAATTATGATGCTGATCGCCGTCGCTGTCGTTGTCTTTCAAATCCTGACCGATGTGGTCTATGCCTGGCTCGATCCGCGGATTCGCTACGATTAAAGGGCTGCCATGACTGATTCATCCCAAGCTCCTGCAGCAAACACTGCCAGCCTGGCCCTGGACGAACTCGACGCCCCGCCGCTTTCGCTTTCCAAAATGGCCTGGCTGCGTTTCCGGCGGCATAAAATGGCCCTGGTCGGCGTCGGAATCCTGGTTGTTTTGATTTTGTATTGTATCGGCGGTGCGTTTGTTTTCAGCGAAAAATACGCAAACTTCAACGATACCGGGATTGCCCTGCGGCCGCCTTCGATGGAACATCCCTTTGGCACCGATACGATTGGGCGCGACATCCTAGCCCGTACCATTTACGGCGGCCAGATTTCACTGATGATTGGCCTGACGGCCGTTTTGCTCGAAGTCAGCTTGGGAATTGTGATCGGCGCGTTGGCGGGCTATTTTGGCGGCTGGATTGACAACCTGCTGATGCGCTTTACCGAGGCAATCCTGATCATCCCGCAGATTTTCCTGCTTTTAGTGATGGCGAAGTTTTTTGCCGGGGATATTCCAAACCTCTCGTTTCTGGGGCGCGAGTTCAGCGGGAGCGTGGTTGTGATTGTGGTCATCATCGGGCTGACCTCCTGGCCTTACCTGGCGCGCATTGTTCGGGCGGAATTTCTCTCGATCAAGGAAAATGAGTTTGTGCTTGCGGCGCGCGCCACAGGGACTTCAACCCCTGAGATCATTTTCTTGCACATCCTCCCGAACTGCGTCGCCCCGATTGTGGTTTCGGCCACACTTGGCGTCGCCAACGCGATCACGCTCGAAGCCTACATCAGTTTCCTGGGTTTGGGCGTTCAGCCGCCAACCGCCACCTGGGGCAATATGCTCGAGGGCGCCTACAACTATATCGAAACTGCCTACTGGCTCTGGTTATTCCCCGGTTTGCTGATCCTGTTCATCGTCCTGGCGATCAACTTTGTCGGCGATGGCTTGCGCGATGCTCTTGATCCGCGCAGCCGGACAGTCTGAGGCTGCCATGACAAAAAACCTGCTCGAAGTGCGTGACCTGAAAACCCGCTTTCATACCCCCGAAGGCATCGTCCATGCGGTCAATGGTGTTTCGTTTGACTTGCCTGAAGGCAGCACCCTGGCCGTTGTTGGCGAGAGCGGCTGCGGGAAGTCAGTGACGATGCTCTCCATCCTGCGGCTGATTCCCGTTCCACCGGGAGAAATTGCCAGCGGCGCAGTCTTCTATCGCGGACAGGATTTGTTCAAACTAAGCGATACTGAAATGGAGATGAACATCCGCGGCCAGGCGATTGCGATGATTTTCCAAGACCCGATGACTTCGCTCAACCCGGTGCTGACGATTGGCCGCCAGTTGACCGAGCCGCTTCGGGTTCATCTTGGAATGGGCAAGGAACAGGCCAACCGGCGCGCCCTCGAACTGCTTGAAATGGTTGGCATCCCCAACACCGGCAACCGGCTGGAAAGTTATCCACACCAGTTTTCGGGCGGGATGCGCCAGCGGGTGATGATTGCAATGGCGCTGGCCTGTAACCCGAGCCTTCTGATTGCGGATGAGCCGACTACTGCCCTGGATGTCACCATTCAGGCGCAAATCATCGAACTGGTCGAAGACCTCCGCTGCGAGATTGGCCTGTCGATTATCTGGATCACCCACGATTTGGGCGTGGTGGCCGGGATGGCCGACCGGGTGATTGTCATGTATGCGGGTTATATCGTCGAAGAAGCCGGGGTCGAGGCGCTTTACGAAGACCCCTGCCATCCGTACACACTTGCTTTGCTGGCGGCCCTGCCGCGCGTGGATCGCCGCCGTGACAAAAAACTAAAATCCATTCCCGGCGCGCCGCCCAACCTGTTGATTGAGCCCAAGGGCTGTCCGTTTGCGCCACGTTGCGAATACGTTCAGGAATGCTGTCATCGGGAAAACCCGGCGCTGACCTCTATTGCCCCCGGCCATCAAATTGCCTGCTGGGTCGATTCCAAAACCGGAGCCTTGCGATGAGCGTCAACGAAGCCTCCCTTGTGGATCATAAAGCCCTGGTTAAAGTCGAAAACCTGACCAAGCATTTTCCTGTCACGCGCGGCTTGATTCTGGAACGCAAGATTGGCCTGGTGCGAGCGGTGGATGGCATCTCGTTTGAAATCCAGCGCGGCGAGACTCTCGGCCTGGTCGGTGAAAGCGGCTGCGGAAAAACGACCGCCGGGCGGACCTTGTTGGGGTTGTACCCGGCCACCAGTGGCGAGGTTTTCATCGACAACCAGGATCTGCGTCATGCCCGGGGCGCGGAGCTGATGGCCCTGCGCCGCAAGGCCCAGATTATTTTCCAGGATCCTTACGCCTCGCTCAACCCGCGCTGGACAGTCAATTCCATTATTGCCGAGCCGCTCCGCGTTCATCGCCTGCTGCCCAACGAAAAGGAGCGCACGGCGCGGGTCAGGGAATTACTTCAACTGGTGGGATTAAGCCCCTCGCACCTGAATCGTTTCCCGCATGAATTTTCAGGTGGGCAGCGCCAGCGGATTGGCATCGCCCGCGCCCTGGCCTCGAACCCGCTCTTTGTGGTCTGCGATGAGCCGATTTCTGCCCTGGATGTTTCGATCCAGGCTCAGGTGGTCAACCTGCTCGAAGATTTGCAGGATCGCCTCGGGCTGACCTACCTGTTCATCGCCCACGACCTGAGCATGGTGCGCCATATCTGCGACCGGGTGGCGGTCATGTATCTCGGCGTGATCGTCGAACTGGCCGACCGGGATGAACTCTACGAGAACCCGCTGCATCCCTATTCCCTGGCCCTGCTTTCAGCAGTTCCAATTCCCGACCCCCACAAGGACCGGGCGCGCAAACGGACGGTTTTGAAGGGCGAAATCCCCAGCCCGCTCAACCCACCCTCCGGCTGTCGTTTCCATCCGCGCTGCCCGCTGGCCGACCAGCAATGCAGCGCCGAAACACCCACGTGGCGCGAGGCGGGCCCCGGGCATTGGGTTGCCTGCCATCATATTTAACAAACGTGGGTGCCTCGCGCCAGCCGTATAGGGGAATTCCCTTGGACGGAGAGCGCTTTTGCTGGAAACCACCCCCTTTGGGTTGGTGCGATGCACTCATTATTGGAATGCGAGCCATGAACGAGTCGAGCGATGATCAACCTGGAGCGCCTGCTCCGCGTCCCGCGCGTGGAAGCCGAGATTGGCTTCGGGCTAGCGCCGGGCGGAGCAATAGTCGCCTTTTCCTGGAATTTGACCGGGCGATGGGAGCTTTATACTTGTCCCATCACCGGTTCGACTGCCCCGCAGCCTGTGTTGCCGGGGCCGGGCAGCCGCTTTAATCCGCAGTTTTCCCCTGTTAACCCCAAAATTCTCGCCTGTGTCGCCGATTTTGATGGCGGTGAGAGCTATCATTTGCTCCTGCTCAACCTGGTCAACGGTGAGACCGTCGATCTGACTCCAGGTGATGTTCTCCAGCCTAGTTTTGCCTGGTCACCAGACGGTAAACAGATTGCTTTCATCTCCAACCGTTCCGGCTGCTTCAGCGTTTACTGCCTCGACCTGGAAAACCACCGCGAAGACCTGGTCTGCACCCGCGGCCAGCCTGCCTGTGAGGTGACCTGGTCACCGGATGGCCGCTGGCTGGCCGTCACCGCCGAAACCGGCGGCTCGGATTTTGGGATTTCCTTATTGGAGTTCAAGGTCTCCCGATCTGGGACCTTCGAAAATCGGGAGATTTTCGACTCCCTGCTGAACGCCAAAGACCCCGCCTGGTCGCCGGACAGCCAAAAACTGGCTTTCTCGGCTACACTCGATGAGTTCGCGCAAATCGGCGTTTTTGACTTGGTTTCGCGCCAGCTTGATTGGTTGACGGCTGGCGCTGGTGATAAAACCTCCCCGGCTTGGGATCCCAAAGGGAAAAGGCTGGTTTATCTCCATAGCTCTGGCGTGTCGAACCGACTGGCCGTTTGCGCCTCGCGCCGAAGAATTGGAGGCAAACCAGTAAATTGGGATGACTCCGGCGCTGGATCAACTTCCGTAAAACCTGGCGCTTCTCACTACTCTATCGCTCCCGGAATACACCAGCGTCCGCGCTTCACCTCTGATGAACAGAGCCTTCTCTTCCTGTTTGAAAATCCCCAAAACCCGCCCGATCTATGGCAGCTTTCCCTTGTAACCGGGGCATTTACTCAACTGACTCGCTCACTCCCGGCTGGAATTGACCAAAACGACCTGCCGTTGCCGGTCGAAATTCTTTACCCTGCTCTCGAGGATGGCCTCCAGGTACCTGCGCTTTTGCACCGGCCTGAAAATCTTCCCGCCCCGGCGGTTGTCAACCTGCACGGCGGCCCGAATTGGCACTACTCGCTGGATTGGAATCCCTTCATGAGCCATCTTGCCAGCCGCGGCTGGGTGGTGCTGGCCCCCAATTATCGCGGCTCCACTGGCTATGGCCGCGCCTGGCAGGCCGCCAGCCGCTACGATCTGGGTGGTTGCGATGCCCGAGATGTGGCGGCTGGCGCAGAATATCTCCTCAGTGCAGGGTTGGCCGAGCCCGGGCGGATTGTCATCACCGGGCGCAGTCATGGCGGCTACCTGGCGATGACTTGCCTGACGCAGTATCCTGATCTTTGGGTAGCGGGTTCCGGGGAGGTTCCGTTTTTCGATTGGTTTAGCTCCCATGCCGCCTCGCGCACCGATTTGCAGCACTGGAATATCGAAAACATGGGCAACCCGCTCGAAAACGAAGCTCTCTGGCATGAACGTTCCCCATATTTTTATCTCGACCGGGTGGCGGCGCCGGTTCAAATCATTTGCGGCGGCCTCGATCCGCGCTGCCCGGCGGTTGATTCGATTGCGGCGCACGACAAGTTGCTCTCGCTCGGCAAAACGGTAGATTTTCTGCTCTATCCTGACGAGGGACACGTTTTTCTGAAAATGGAAAACATCCTCGAGGCCGAAAACCGCCGGGTTGAATTCCTCGCGCGGTATCTACAATCCTGAGCGGAGCGCGGTCGAAGGACGTAGATAAAAAATTGTGAAATTCGATGTCCAAAAAGGAGTCACGATGCCGTCATTTGCCTTTCTTTCCCCCAACGAAGTCGAAGCCATCCACCAGGCCACCCTGCGGATTTTGAACGAGGTGGGCATCACCCTTAACCATACCGGTGGCCGCCAGGTACTGACTGAGGCTGGGGCGCGGTTCGAAAACGAGCGGGTGCTGATTCCCCCAGAGTTGGTGGAAAAATGCCTTGGGCTGTGTCCCAAAACTGTCAGCGTCCGTGGGCGCGGGGGATCGGTCAAAACCCTGGGTGACGGGAATCTTTACTTCCACAACCTGGGCGGCGCGCGGGATATTTACGATTACGCCAGCGGCGAAAAACGCCTGGCCGGGCTGCAGGATGTCCGCGACGCGACCCGCCTGCTGGATGCGCTCGAAAATTGCCACACGATTACCCCGTTTTTTACGCCCAGCGATGTCCCTGGCGAATTGATGTCCCTTGCCATGTATCGCCATGCCATGCCTTGCACCACCAAACCCTTGCATGGGCCGGGTGTCCAGTACCCAGGCGAGGTCAAATTTGTCCTTGAAATGGCGGCTGTGCTGGGTGCGCCCTCTGAAGTGCTGACCCTGGCGGTCTCGCCGGTCAGCCCATTGACCCTTCCTGACCATGAAGTTGCGGCGATCATTGAGCTGGCTCGCGCCGGGATTGCTTTTGGCCCGCTGCCCTGTCCGACCGCCGGGACGACGGCTCCGCTCTCGCTTGCGGGCGCGATTGCCCAGCAAAATGCCGAAGTGCTGGCTCCGCTGGTGCTGGCGCAGTTGGTGCATCCCGGCCTGCCCGTCTTTTACTGTGGACGGCTGGCGATGATGGAGCCGCGGACGGGGATTTCGGTCTGGGGCGGGGTGGAACTGGCGCTGGCCTCCGCCGGGACGGTGCAGGTAGGTCACCATTACGGACTGCCGGTCAATGTTTACGGCTTTTCAACCAACGCCCATACACTGGACATCCAGGATGGTTTTGAGCGCGGCTTGAATGCCGCCATCCCTGCCCTGGCTGGAGCGGATGAGCTTTCAGGAATTGGCGAGATGGAAGCGGGGGTCTCCGGTTCTTTTGCCCAGATGGTGGCCGATAACGAGTTCGCCTCGTCGGTGTTGCGGCTGCGGCGCGGCTTCGCTGTCGATGCCGAAGCATTGGCAGTGGAAGTGATCGCTGCGGTCATGAATGGCACGCACAACTTCCTCGGTCAGAAACACACCATGAAGTATCTTAAAGCAGGAGAGGTCTTGATGACCAAACTGGCCGAACGCGCCACCTGGGAACAATGGGAAGCTGGCGGCAAGCAAAACCTGGCCGAACGCGCCCAGTCCGAAGCCGCGAGAATCTTGCGTGACCACCAGGTGGAACCATTAACGGATGCGCAGGAGAAAGAACTCGACCGGCTTATGGCGGCGGCCGAGAAGGAATTGGTGAAAAATTAGCGCGTGGTGCGAAAAACGCGGCACGCAACACGAAAGGATGCTGATGCTTAAACAATCCCATGCAATCTACGAAGACCTGGTCCACTGGCGGCGCGACTTTCACACGCACCCCGAATTGGGCTTTGCTGAACAACGCACGGCAGAGATTGTCGCCCGCGAGCTGGAGAAGCTGGGCTACCAGGTCCGGCGCGGGGTGGGGCGGACAGGTGTGGTGGCTGATTATGGCGACTCAAACGGCCCGACGATTGCCATCCGCGCTGATCTGGACGCGCTGCCAATCCTCGAAGCAGACGATCGCGAGTATGCCTCGCTGACCCCCGGCGTGATGCATGCCTGCGGACACGACAGTCATACCGCGATGGCGTTGGGCGCGGCGGCAATTCTCGCCAAAGAAAAATTTTCCGGGAGGGTGCGCTTTTTGTTCCAGCCCTCCGAGGAAGTGGGCGACGAGGAAGGGATCAGCGGTGCGCCGCGGATGATTGCGGATGGCGCGCTGGAGGGGGTCGATTTTGTGATCGCCCAACACGTTGACCCTCAGGAGCCAGTTGGGACGGTGAGTATCCAGGCTGGTCCGGTCTCGGGCGGGGTCGATTCGTGGTTTGGGAAGATCCTGGGCGTGGGCGGGCATGGCGCGCATCCTCACGAGACAGTCGACCCGTTTTATCTGCTTGGGCATGTCATCGTTGGCCTGAATGCGATTGTCTCGCGGCGCCTGTCTCCGTTCCAACCAGCCGTGGTCAGCATTGGGACGGTCAACGGAGGGTTTGCCCAAAATGTCATTCCTGCAATGGTTGAAATCACCGGCACGCTGCGCTACGCGGACCCGGAAATTCACGCGAAAATCTGGGATGAAATCCGCAGGGCGTTTGAAATTTCCCGTACCCTGGGAGGCGATTTTGAATTAAACTTTGAAGACGGCAGTCCGCCAATGATCAACCACCCGGCCGCAGCGGATTTACTGCGCGCCGCTGGAAGCGCCGTCTTGGGGGCTGAAAACGTCCACCCGTTGAAGCCAACCCTCGGCGCGGAAGACTTTGGCGCTTTTACTGAGAAAGTGCCCGGCGCCATGTTCACCCTGGGCACGCGCATCGAAGGGGATGAGCGTACTTTGCACCATCCCCGTTTTGATATCGACGAACGTGCCATGCCCATCGGAACGGCGGTTCTGGCAGAGGCGGTGCTCCGTTTTCTGAAAAAAGCCTCCAAATGACACGGCATTCATCGATCGTCCAACCCAAGCTTTCGGTGCTGACGGACCAGCAGATTGAGCAGGTTCACCTTTATTCGCTGGAAATCCTGTCGCGGATTGGCCTGCGGGTTGATTCGCCCCGGGCCTTGAAATTCTTCGCCCGCGCGGGAGCCGGCGTGCGGGTGGAAGCGGAGCGGGTTTTCATCCAGCCCGAAATGGTGGAGTGGGCCGTAAATGTCGCTCATGCGACCGTCAAAATCTACAACCGGCTTGGCCAACTGGCTTTTAAGGCTGGGGAGGGCACCCATTATGGCGTGGGGGTTACAAATCTGTTTTACCAGGACCCACAGACCGAGGCCGTGACGCCGTTCAGCCGTCAGCACATGGCCCTGGGAACGCGCCTGGCGCAAGACTTGCCCGCTTACGAGATGGTTTCGACGATTGGGATCATCCGTGATGTGCCGGATGGCACGGATGATTTGTACGCCGTGTTGGAAATGGCGGCCAACACTACCAAGCCGCTGGTGATTTTGAACTCTGATGAGAGACAGTTCGGTCCATCGCTGGATTTGCTTGCCAGCCTGGCCGAGAAACCTTTTGTCATTCCGTATTTCAACCCGGTTACACCGTTGATCATCAACCGCGAAACCGGCGATAAGCTGATCCTGGCGCTTGAGCGCGGTCTGCCGGTAATTTATTCGAACTACAGCATGGCCGGGACAACCACCCCGATCACCGCCGCTGGAACTCTGGCCCTGTTAAATGCGGAACTGCTCGGCGGATTGGTCCTGAGTCAACTGGTGCGCGAGGGTGCTCCGATCATCCTGGGAAGCCTGCCGGCCTTTTTTGACATGAAATCGATGACGGATTTTTACGACCCGCAGACGATCCTGCTGAATGCGGCCTGCGCCGAGATGATGGCTTTTTATCACCTCCCGCATGCGGGGACTTCGGGCTCCGGCCTGGGCTGGGGAGCAGATTTGCCCGGCGCAGGGATGCACTGGCTGAATCATTTGACGACCAGCTTGGGGATGACGGGCCTGGTCCCGTTTGTGGGCGGGAGTCTTGGCTCGAAGGCTTTTTCGCCGACCAGCGTGGTCTATGCCAATGAGATTATTCTGCAGGCGCGGCGTTTTGCCGATGGATTCCCTTTGAACGACGAGGCGGTCGGGCTGGATGAAATCGAGGCTGCCGGGCCGGGTGGCAATTTCCTGAAGGCAAAATCGACCCGCCAGAATTTTCGACACGCCTATTTCACGAGCGGGATTTTCCCGCGCATCAGTTTGGAAAAATGGGAAGAGAAAGGCCGCCCCGAAGCGATCGATATTTTGAAACAGGAGACTATTCGTGCGATTGAAGAGGCTCATCCGCCCGAAGACCATGATAAGATTCTGGCGGCCGGGGAAGACTTCATCAGGAAATTATGAAGGATGAATTCTGACCAGACACCAGAGACTTATGTTTTCAGGGCGGTTGAGCAGCTCTGCGCGATAGCGAAGAGCTTATCGAAACCACCGCCTGCTTGATCACGGACGAAAATCGTTATACCCGTCACGGTCACGAATTGCGCTTTTTCTGGAGCAGGAGTGCGCAATTTGTGACCGCGGGCGTGATATCATTTTGAGACTCAAGGAGCAAACATGCATACCATTCTGAAAAGTGCCAGCAAAGAAGTCAAAATCGGGATCGACCGTCCCTTTGTGATGATCGGTGAGAAGCTCAATCCCACCGGTCATAAAAAGCTGGCCGCGGCTTTGCAAGAGAATAATCTCGATTATGTCCGTCAGTTGGCGCTGCGCCAGGTGGCCTGGGGAGCGGATGTGCTGGATGTCAATGTCGGCGTGCCAGGGCTGGATGAAGTTGGGATTGTGGCCCAGGTCGTGGAACTGGTCCAGTCGGTGGTCGATGTGCCGCTCTGCCTCGATTCAGCCAACCCGGCGGTGCTGGCAGCCGGGCTCAAGGCTGTCAAGGGCAAGGCGCTGGTCAATTCTGTCAATGGCGAAGAAAAAAGCCTGGCCACGATCCTGCCGCTGGCCAAGGAATTCGGGGCGGCAGTCATTGGCCTGACGATGGATGATAACGGCATCCCTAAAACGCCCGAGGAGCGCCTGGCAGTGGCCGAAAAAATCATCAACCGCGCCGCGCAGATGGGCATCCCGGTCGAAGACCTGATCATCGATCCGTTGGTGCTGACGGTTGGCTCCGACAGCAAGGCTGGCCTGGTCACACTCCAGACCATTGAACTGCTCCGCAAGGAATTTGGCGTTAATGTCAACCTGGGTGCGAGCAATGTTTCGTTTGGCCTGCCCGACCGGCCGAGCATCAACCAGGCTTTCCTTTCGCTGGCGATCCAGATGGGTGCGACCTGCTCGATTACTGACCCGATCAAGCTCGGTGCAACGGTCAAATCCACTGACCTATTGCTGGGGAAGGATGAGAATTCCATGCGTTATCTCAAGTATTTCCGCCAGGTGGAGAAGCTGCGCGCTGAGGAAGCCGAAGCTGCCGTCAAGTAAAATGCCAAATTCGGAGAGTACGCTCCTTCGAGATGACATTTTTTCAAACCTTCCAGGTACCCCAATGCGCTTGAAGAGCCTTGCCTGTGACGCGCTCGCCCGCCCTGTCTATTTTTGCGCCGCCCGTTCTGCGCAAATTGTGGACGTGCAGCTTGTCGAGCGCCACTTGCACAAACCGGAAGAAATCCGCGGACGTTTGCAGCAGTTGATCGATGCCACCGAAGGCCAGGGCTACCAGGCGATTGCCCTGGCTTTTGGCTTGTGCGGACAGGCCACCTCCGGGCTGGCGGCGCGTTCCATTCCGCTGGTCATCCCGCGCGCCCACGATTGCATCACGCTTTTCCTGGGAGACCGCCAGCGTTACAAAGCTGAAATCGAAAAAGAACCGGGAACTTTCTGGTATTCCCAGGATTACCTCGAACGAAAAAGCGATGCCAACGCTACCCTCGCGATGGGAGCCACCACCGATGCCGATTTGCAAACTATGTATGAGCACTATATCCAGAAATATGGCCGCGCCAAGGCTGACCGGCTGATGTCGGTCATGAGCGAGTGGCTGACCCATTACAAACGCGCCGTTTATCTTCACCTGGGGTTGGGTGACGAATCGTCTGCTGAGGCCGAGGCCCGTTCCAGCGCCGCCAGCCATCACTGGCAATTTGAGCGGATCGCCGCCAACCTGGACCTTTTCCAGCGGCTCCTCGATGGTCAATGGAACGACGATTTCCTTATCGTCCCGCCGGGGCAAAGGGGTGCCATGTCTTATGATGAAAACGTGATCGAAAGCCGGAACGACGCATGAGCAATTTTGAAGTCATCCTTCAGCCGATTGGCCGCCGTGTGAAGGTTCCCGTCGGAACGACTCTGCTTACAGCCGCCCAGCAAGCAGGGGTTGATTTGGTCGCCGTTTGCGGCGGCGAGGGCGTTTGCGGCGGCTGCCGGGTGCGCCCGGTGGAAGGCCAGCTTTCTCCCGCTACCTTGACCGAGAAAGCCGAACTATCCGGGAACGACCAGGCTGCTGGAATTCGGCTGGCCTGCCAGGCCGAGGTTTTGAGCGATACCCGCATCGATATTCCGCCCGAATCGTTCACTGCGCCCCAGCGTTTGCAAGTGGAGGGTCAGGAAGCAGTCATCGATCTTAATCCAGTCATCCTGCCGGTGGATTTGGAAATTCCTCCAGCTTCAAGGCAGGACTTGCGCTCGGACTTAACCCGCGTTAAAGCAGCGCTGGCGGAGAAAAGCCTGCCCGGAGCCTGCTTTAGCCGTCGAGTGGCGGTTGACTTGCCCGGAAAGCTGCGCGCCAACGGCTGGCGGATCCGATTGGCTCTGCGGGGCGATGAGGTGGTGGCAATCCTGCCGCCCGAAAGCCGGCTCTACGGCCTGGCGGTCGATGTCGGGACGACCAAACTGGCCGCTTACCTGGTCGACCTGGTCAGTGGCGAGACGGCGGCCAAGGCCGGGGCGATGAATCCGCAGATTGCCTATGGCGAGGATGTCATCAGTCGGATTGCTTACGCCAACGAGCAGGCTGGTGGCGCGCGCACCCTGCAGGCCCGTCTGGTTGAGACGTTGAATAACCTGCTGGCCGAATTGTGCGCCGAGGCCCAAACCTGCTGCGAGCGGGTGGTCGAAGCGGTCCTGGTTGGAAATACTGCTATGCACCACTTGCTGGTCGGGCTGCCGGTCAGGCAGTTGGGCGAGTCGCCCTATGTGGCGGCCGTCAGTGAGGCGCTGCAGTTCCCGGCGCGTGAGATTGGGCTGGAACTGGCCCCCGGCGCGTACATTTACCTGCCGCCCAACCTGGCGGGCTATGTCGGCGCAGACCATGTTGCCATGCTCCTGGGGGCCGAACTGGCTGCGCCCGAGAAAACGACCCTCGCGTTGGACATTGGCACGAACACCGAAATCAGCCTGATTCATCAGGGAAAACATTTGTGCTGTTCCTGCGCTTCCGGCCCGGCTTTCGAGGGCGCCCACATCCGGGATGGGATGCGCGCAGCTCCCGGTGCAATCGAACGCGTCCGCTTGAGCGGCGGGAAGCTCAAGATCCAGACTATCAATGCCCAACCACCGGTTGGGATTTGCGGTTCGGGTATTCTGGAGATTGTTGCTGAACTGCGCAAGGCTAACTTGCTCGATGCGCGTGGAGCGTTTGGCGGGGAGCATCCCTGTTTAATGGGAACCGGTCGTGGTGCGGAATTTGTCCTCGCTCCGGCAGCGGAAACCGGCCATGGAAGGGATATCAAAGTCTCCCGCGCAGATGTCAACGAAATCCAACTTGCCAAAGGCGCCATCCGTGCTGGCATCGACATTTTGCTTGATCAGGCAGGTCTCCTTGAGACGGAAATCCAATCTTTTATCGTCGCCGGGGCTTTTGGAACTTACCTCGATGTGGAGAGTGCGGTTACGATTGGGATGTTTCCAAACCTGCCGCGCGAGCGTTTCATGCAAGTGGGCAACGCCGCCGGGAGCGGTGCGCGGGCCCTGCTGGTTTCGACTCGACAGCGTCAACTGGCCGAGGAAATCTCCCTCCGCGTTGCGTATGTCGAATTGGCCAATCACCCAGATTTTATGAATGTTTACATCAGGGCGCTTGCATTTGGGTAGCGCGATTTTTTACCAGACTGCTCTGATGTCACAGAGGAACAAACCAGCTCATTTCATAAGGAGAAACCATGAAAACCAAATTCAAAAACTATCCTGTCTTTATCGCTGTTTGTGCGCTGGTGTTGGCCGGCCTGGCTTGCCAGTCACTTGCCGCTGGCGGAACCCCCACTTCGAGTCCGCCAGTTGCCCCACAGCCGACCCCTGTTGCAGATTCTGCGCCTCCTACAGAGGCTGTCGCCGATGCCCCTGTTTTGCCCGACCCTGTCGAGCGACAGGGCGCTGGGCTGGCCTGCTTTGGTTTGCGCGCTGGCGGCCTGACCTGCCTGGATGAGAACGGCTGGCAAACCTTTACCAAGGCCAATTCTGGCCTGCCAACCGATTACTTGCATGCGGGCGGGCTGTGCCCCGACGGACGGATTGTGATTGCACATGCTGAGGGCTTAAGTCTGTTTGACGGTTCGAACTGGGAGAATATCCCCAAAACCAAAGACTACAGTACTGCCGAAGCTGTCGCCTGCGCGGCGGATGGCAGCCTGTGGGTGGCGCATTTCAAAGGTATCAGCCGCTATTCCAGCGGTGAGTGGACAGCCTTTGGCTCGGAACTGCTGGCGACCGGCGAATCTGCAAACCAACTGGTCTACGATATCGCCGCATCTGATGGCCGCATCTGGGCCGTCACCTCGCGCAGCGTGGCCGTTTTCGAGGCTGGTGAATGGAGCATTTTCCAGCAGGGGCAGGGATTTACGGACAGCGTCTTCTTCAATGCCCTGACGCTCGATTCCCGTGACCGTCCCTGGGCCGCACTGAGTAAGGGAGTGGCTGTCTATGAGGATGATTGGCGGATGATCAATAAGCCTGGCTACGGCACTCCCAGCAGCCTCACCATTGATTCTGCCGGGAAATTGTGGCTGGGCACAACCAACAGCGGCGCTTCCATGTACAACGGCAATACCTGGAGCGATTTCAATCGTAAATTGGGCAGCCTGCCTTCTGACAACGTCAAGGACCTGGCCGCAGACAGCCAGGGACGAGTCTGGATTGCGACCACCTATGGGCTGTTGGTCTTTGATGGCGCCAACTGGCAAACTTATCGCATGGAAAATTCAGAACTGGGCGATAACGAAATCAAATTCATGGTTGTGCTCAAAGACGGGCCAACCCTGCCTGCCGGAATTGTCCAGCAGCCCGGCTCGCTGACCGGCAAACTGGAAAAGGCTGACAAGACACCGCTCGCAGGAATGCGCGTTGAAATCTGCGTCGAAAGCCTGGGATCGAAGTTTTCGGGCGCAACCCCCTGCTCAGAACAACCTTTCTCGCTTTCCACCCAGACCGATGCCAGCGGCGTTTTCGCGTTCGAAAATGTCCCGGCGGGTTATTACGTCCTGGTGGCCGAAACCGGCGACGGGTGGGCGCAATTGACCACCAAGTTTGGGATTGGCTCTGAGCGCAGCCCGATTCTGCCTGGGCAGGCTTACGACATCGGCACACTGACACTGGAAAAGAAGTAAAAACCAAAACCCTGGGCTTGAATTATCATCTGCTTGGATGATTTGCTAGTCTTGCTCCTGTACACTGCGCCGTTGCGCTCCCGCTAAACAGGGGCGCAACGGACTTTTGCTTGTTACGCTTCTGGGTTTCCATGAATTTCCTGCCTGACCGCCGGGTTACGGGTGAAGCGTGCTGCGTTTTAGGACCTGAGCGCAATTCTCGTTTTATAATGGTGATTATCTTCTGATAGGAGAGGTTGTATGTCTTTTATTGCCGATTTTGAAACCCGTCTCCCCGAAACCTTGCGCAAGAAATTCCAGAGTCTTAATTCCCCGTTTGCAGTTCAGGAATATCTCAATAGTTTGCCCTACATTGCCGAGGAGCGCGACCGTTCGCCGCTGAATGTGATGCTTGATGAACAGTGCCATTGCCTGGACGGTGGTTTGCTTGCGGTTTTGGCGCTTTGGCGCCTCGATTTCCAGCCGCTGATGATCGATATTGTCCCAGAGCCCGGGATGGATGATGACCATGTGCTGGCAATCTACAAGATCGATGGACGGTGGGGCGCGGTTGCCAAGTCGAACTACGTCAACCTGGGTTTCCGCGAAGCCGTCTATAAAACTTTGCGCGAACTTGTCATGACCTATTTCGAGCATTATTGCAGCGTGGCCCAGGTCAAAACCTTGCGTGGATATACCCGCCCATTCGACGTTTCGCGCTACCTGCATCTCAACTGGGCGGTGGATGAGGCCGGAGCGAATAAGATGTTCTATCAGCATTTCTATAAGTGCAAACCCATCCCGCTGATCACGCCGCAGATGGCCTCGCGCTTAAGCCGCATCACAGACCGCCTTTACAAAGCTGAAACGCTTTATACGGATCTAAGTTGGTCATTCGGAGTCCGCCCGAACCATTGATGGCTCTGATTGCAAAGGGTCATGCATAACACGAACCATGTTCAGGAAGCTTTTTCATTCCTTTTTTGACCAGTACTTTTTCTGGAGCAAGGCGCTGTTAAGCAAGAATCCAGCCAATCCAATTTGCGCCAGGAAAACCATGACCTGGTTATGCAGGCCGGGGATGCAAACTAACCTGCCGTTATCCAGCGCTCGCAGCGAGGTCTGTGCCACCGCTTCCGAGGTCATCCAGATCCATTTTGGCAGGGTGCCGTAAAAATCCTTTTTGGCATATTCGCCGCGCTTGTGGAAATCGCTGTACGTAAAGCCGGGCAGCAAGACCTGGATGAAAATGCCTGTGCCGCGCAGTTCGGCGCGCAGAGCCTCGGAAAAAATATTCAGGAAGGCTTTGGTCCCGGCGTACATGGCATTCCCCGGCAGGGGGAGATAGGCCGCCGGGGACGAAACGTTGATGATTGCCCCCCGCCCGGCCTCGATCATACCCGGCAGGGCGGCGTGGGTCAGGTGCACGGTCGTGTCTGCGTGAACCGCCAACATGGAAAGATGCTCTTCGGCGGGCACAGCCACAAAGCCCCCCGGAATACCGAACCCGGCGTTGTTGATCAGCAGATCGAGCGGCGCATGGGCTTGAATCCACCCGGCGGCCAGGGCTTGCCCGGCCTCGGTGCTCAGGTCGGCGCTGAGGGCTTCGGCGCAGATGCCGTGTTTTGCAGCCAGTTCATCTGCCAGGGTCTGGAGCAGCTTTGTCCGTCGCCCGATCAGCCCCAGGTTATAGCCCTGCGCGGCCAGTTCGCGCGCAAAGGCGGCCCCAATGCCACTGGTTGCGCCGGTGATCAGTGTGGTTTTTGCCATGCTTATTCCAACTTGAAGTCCGCTTGCCTTTGGAAGTGTTCTCGGTAAGCCGCGGTTTCTTTTAAAATGGATAAAAGCTGGGAGGCTGCCATTTCAGCGGCTATTTCGTCTCTGGCACCGCCCGCCGTCAAACTAAGCTCATCTCCTTTTGCTGCCACCGTCACTTGCCCCCGTTTCGAGAGCCATTCCAGTCCCAATCGGACGGCGGCCACCTTCTGGGCGGTGGCGGCGGCAAGTTCGGCGAGACTTGTTTTACCGGCTTTTTTATTCAGTACAAATTTCACCAGCCCGGCGAGGCGTTCGAGAAGGGGCTTTAAATCGTCCGCGCCGGGGTCGTTTGCAAAAAGGATGACTTTTTCCGGTTTGACGGTATCCAGCGCGGCCCTGAGTTCATCCGGCGAAGGCGGAATAGTCCAGATGATAAGCGTCCCAGCCGTTTTCAGTTCGTTGCGGTCGAGGCCGTTGATCGATTTTTTATCTGTTCCTTCGACCCACAGGATGGTCGAAGGTTGAACGATGAATGTCAAAAGAATCTTGGCCGGGTTTTCAACTCGACGACAATCTACCACTTCCAACTTATTCCTTCTAACTTCTATCTTTTCACTTTCCAAAATCCGAAAATCGACAAATTCCAACTGTGTCTGCCGCACACCGCGCCAATCGCTGGCGCGCAGGGTGTAGGCCAGGTCGAATTTGCCTTCCGGCAGTCCCTCGCTGCCGCCATCCCACCACAGGACTTGCTGCATAGCGCCGCTTTCGTCCTCAACGGTCAATCTGAGATGTTCCTGGTTTTTGCCCAGTTTTGTGGATGATTTGAGTGTCAAATTGCGGCTGGCCAGGGTCAGTTTTTCGTTCCCCGGCCCAAAGGGTGCCAGGTGTTCGATCTGTTCCGCGAGCGAGAGATTGGCCTCATCCAACGCCAGCCAGCCGTCGATTTCGAGCACCGCTTCTTCCCATTGACTTTCGCCCAGCATTTTTTCCACGGTTTTTGACAGCTTGTGTCGAAACTCGGGCAATCTTTCGGCTTCGAGCGAGAGACCGGCTGCCATCGGGTGGCCGCCAAAACCGAGCAGCAGCTCTTTTTGTGCGGCAATCGCGGCGGTGATATTCAATCCCTCGATGGAGCGGGCCGAACCGCGGACAGGTTCACCTGGCGGCGCGGTCAGCAGGATGGCGGGTTTGCGGTAGCGTTCCACAATCCGGCTGGCGACGATTCCCACCACGCCGCCCGGCCATTGCGGATGCGCCAGCACGATGACCGGCTGGGCTAGAAATTCGGGATTATCGCGCAGTTGCGCTTCCGCTGCCCGGTAAACCTGGTCGCAGAGCAGTTTGCGCTGGGCGTTCAAGCCTTCGAGTTGGGTCGCCAGCACGCGTGCGCGCACCGGGTCAGAGGTGGTCAGTAGCTCGACAATCGGATTGGCGTCCGAGAGCCGTCCGAGGGCGTTCATTCGCGGCCCAAGCATGAAACCGATGTGTTCCTCGGTGAGATGGGCAGGGGCTAATTCAGCTAATTCCATGATTGTTTTAAGCCCCAAACGTTGCGTGTTGCGTAGTGCGTGGAGACCGCGTTGGACTAAGAAGCGTGTGTCACCGCGTAGAATTGCCAGATCGGCAACCAGGCCAAGGGCGACGAGGTCTAGTAATGAGTCAGGAGCAATAAGAAACGAGTTCCTGCTTGCTTCTTTCTCATTACTCATTTCCAGTAACCTTTCTGCCAACTTGTACGCCACGCCCACGCCCGCCAGCGAACCCAGCGGATGATTTTCGGGCAGAAGTTTCGGGTTGACGACCGCTGCCGCTTGAGGAAGTGCTGGAGGCAGGTCATGGTGGTCGGTGATGACCATCTCCACGCCGCGTGATTTGGCGTATTCGACGGCTTCGTGGGCGCTGATGCCGGTGTCGCAGGTGACGACCAGCTTGGCGCCCTGGGCGATGATCCGTGCCAGGTTTTCGAGATTGACTCCATGGCTTTCCTGCGCGCGCACCGGGATATGCCAGGTCACGTCTGCACCGAGGGCTTGCAGGGTCTGGACCAGAACAGTCGTGGAGGTCTGCCCGTCCACGTCAAAATCACCCCAGATGCAGATGGAGTCACCGGCGCGGAGGCTTTGGGCCACCCGGTCAGCGGCGGTGGAAAGCCCCGGTAGGGCCTCGGCAGGCGATGGGGTGTATGAGTTGGGGTCGAGAAAAGCCCGGGCCGAGGCGGCCTCCGTCATGCCCCTTTGAATCAACGCCTGCCCGACCAGAGGATGCAGGCCAGGCAGGGGGGCTGGAGCAGATGGGGCTGGGCGTTCAATCCACTTCATTAGAATTCGATTTCCTGGATTTGTTCCAGCGAGACATCCAGACTTGAGATTTCAGATTCGATCGACTCACCCTCGTCTGCCTGCACGCCGCGTTCGCAGTAGGAGCGATAGGGACAGTAGCCGCACATTTTCTCGTCGTTGGTCAGTGGGAAACTCTGCTTGGATGAAATTTCAGCGACCAGGCTGGTCAATTCGGCCCAAGCGCGTTTGTGGCGGGAGGCGTCATAGGGCAACTGTGAAGGCTCTATCGGGAAATCGGCGTACCAGTAAGTCATTTCGACCTGTTCCGGGGCAAAGGGTTGGCCGCCGTTCAGATGCGCGCCCGCAACGACGAACAGCGCCCGGTAAACCTTGGTTTGCAGGCGGGCAGACATCCACTCGTCTTTGGGGCGCTTGTGATACGTTTTCCAGTCGAAAATGGAAGCCCGGCCATCCTTGACGGCGATCAGGTCATATTTTGCCATCAGGCGGTGTTGGCCAAGCGGCGCGGAAAGAGACAGTTCAGGGTAGAGACTTCCGAGATCTTTAAGTTCTCGGAAGTCTTGCCAATTTTCCCACCAGCGCGCCAGGTTGGGGGTATTGGCCAGCCGGGCCAGTTTTTCAGCGGGCAGCCCGATCAGACTCTGCTGCGCCAGGCGGTGGAACTGTTGGCCTTCCACCTGGCGGCGCTCGTTTTCGAGCACGGGCGCGGTCTCAACGGCCGGCCATTGTAACTGCTCGATGTAGCGCAGTTGGAAGCGACGCGCACAATCGACGTAATCCTGCAAGGAGGATTGCGAGAAGGTAAAAGGGTTTTGGATTTCGGATTTCAGGTTGACGGTTTCAGGCATTGTTTGATTATGGCGTTGCGGTGGGGGCAGGCGTTGCCGATAAATCTGGCGTTGGCGGTTCAGGCGTTGGTATTTCAGGTATCGGTGTTCCGGGCAGCGGCGAGGGGGTGGCGGATTCGGTTGGGACTGGTGTCGGCTGTGGGATTCCCTGAACCAGCACCTGCCAGGCGAGGTCCAGGTCGACACTCGCGGCAACCGGGAAATCAGGCAGGTTTTTCAGCACCAGGTCAAGGCGGAAAAGGGCTTCCGTCAATTCGGCGGCCAGCGCTTCGGGCGCATCTTCCTGCAATCCGGCCAGGAGGTCGCGGGCCGACTGCGCATCCTGCTTTGCCAGGCCGAAATTGCTCTGGTAGAGGAACAGGCGCGCGCGGGAAAGCATTTCCATTGCCTTGAGTAGCCTGATCTGGCCGTCGATTCTGGTCAACGAGGCGTCATTGTTTTTGAGGTACTCAGCCTGAATTTCATCGAGCGCCGCCAACTGTTTGGTATGTCTGGCGATACCCTCCTCGGCGGTCTGGATGCGGCCTGCCAGTCCGGTGATGGTTTCAGCCTGTTTGCCTAGCGCGGCTTCGGCGGTGGCCAGGCGCGCCTGCAGGCTGGCAATTTGGGCTGCGCTTTGCGCCTGTTGGGTCTCCAGCGCGGCGACTTGCGCGACGTTCATTTCCACCGGACGGATGTAGCGCTCGTAGGCCAGCGGCCCCAGGTAGGCAATGCCCACGGCGATACCCGCCAGGAGCAGCAGGATGACGATCAGTCGCAGCAAGAAGAAGAGCAGCCCTTTTAGGAAGCGGCCAAAACCTGACCAGAAGCCTGATCCTGAGGCCGGTTTAGCGGAGGGTTTCCCCGAAGGGGGCGGGAGCGGCGCAGCGGCGGGGACATCTTCTGGCACCGTGAGTTTTTCTTCCGTTTCGATGGTGATTATCTCCAGCGGGGATTCTGGTTCAGGGTCAGGCATAACAGCCTCCAATCGGTGAATGAAACTGAGGGTGATGCCGCGCACACGGCAGCAATCTTCCAACGAGACAAATGGCCGGGCAGCACAAATGCGTTCGGCCAAGGCCGAGCCAACACCTGGCAGGCTCGTCAGGGCTTCCGGATCGGCGGTATTGAGAAAGTGGAGCAGTTTGAATGAGTTCATTGGCTATGCAAATATCCTTCTGCTCCTAAAATTCCGTCAAAGGTCTGGCGGGCGTCGGCCTGGGCTTTCGCGAACCAGGCTGGGGCGGAGGGCAGGTACAACTCGTGGTATTCCTGCTCAACCCATTTCAGTGCGGCAGGTTGTCCCCCGAACAGGTTGGCCTGGTTTTTGAAAATGGTGATGCGCAGGCTGCGCGCTCCTGCCAGGATCGATTCGCCAAATGTGCCGAATTCGCAGGCTGCGCCGAAATAGTGTCTTCCGGGGAATTCCTTTGTGACCAGTTCGTATTCCCAGTCGATCATATCGCCATTCATGGTGTAGAACTCGTCTGGGTTGGCGGCAGCTACGAGGGGAGCTCCATATTTTGCTGTCGTTTCGGCGGCAGACATTTTTTCGCGTGGGGAAGTAACCAGCGTCATCTGGGTGCGCGGGCCATAGCCAGTGTGCATGTCGAGGTGAACGATTTGTTTGTACCCGGCAAAAGCGGAACGAAACAAATCCATCATGGTGCGCGTCTCGGGCTGGAGTTCCTGCCCACCGAAGTAGATGCCTCTCGGCCGGGCGTACTGTCCCATCAGGGCGGCTTCGCGGATCCGGCGCGGGCCAAAAAGCACCAACTGGTGCAGGGTCTGGTCAAAAAAGAGCAACTTTTCCAGCGTCAGGTTCCCGAGTGCTTTTTGCGGACTCAAATATGGGTCCAGCTTGGGGTAATCAGGGTTGGTTCTAGCCAGGGCGGCGAAATCTCCGTTGACAAAGTTGCGGTTCAGATCAACGTTGTTGGGGTTGGTTCGTTTCCAATGTTTCATGCCCCAGGGGTTGAGGGCATGGACGAGCAGGAGTCCGGTCGACTGCGGGTCGAGTCGGGATAGATATTCTTCAATGAATAGCTCCAGCATGGCCGAGCCGAGATAACCTTCAATCCCGTGCAGGCCGGTGGACAGGACGAATAGTTTTTCTCTGGAGGCGAGCGCCTCGGCAGAAATCCAGTCTGTGGTCAGGTCGGTTTCGTGGGGCAGGGTTTGGCTGATTAGACGGGAGTCAGGCCACAGCTCGCGGATGGTATCCAATCGGGCGCGGAAACGGGCCCGGGATTGTGCGTAGGAGGCGGGGATGGGTGAGGTCATATTTGTCAAATAAAGGAAAGGCCCCTTCTCCTATTTTTGGTTTGAAAAAATGGGGGAAGGCGGGGGATGGGGGTTAGAATGGCCCGTAGTTGATCGCCACGGCCACGGCCAGGAAGATGATGGTTGCCAGGATAACCCAAAACCATAATCCGAGCACCCAGCGGAGCCATTTGGGAAAGGGAATGACGGTCAGGCTGAGGGTGATCAGCAGGGCGGCGTTGGTGGGATAAGCCATGTTCGAGAATCCGTCGCCGAAGGTGTATGCGCTGACGGCAATCTGACGGTTGACGCCGACCAGGTCAGCCAGCGGCATGATGATCGGGATGAGCAGGAAGGCCTTGGCCGAACCGGAAGTAATGAAAAGTTCCAGGACGAGGGTCAGGCCATAGATCATCAGCGCGGCGGCAAAGGGACTGGTGCCAGTGAAGGCGTTATTGGCCCAATGCAAGATGGTATCGAGGATGCCGCCTGAAGCAATGATGTGCTTGACGCTGGCAGCCATCATCAAGAGCGGGATGGCCGGAGCGATGCCGAGGAAACCATCCCAGGCGGCTTTCCAGGCACTTATGCCCCGCATGTTTTCTGCGGGGTTCCCTGCCCCTGAGATCAATCCTGCGCCGATGCCGCCGATGACAAAGAGCAGGCCGGTGAGCGGTAAGGCGATATCGCGCAAGAGAGGGATGAGTGGCATGGCGACCAGGACAAGTAAGATCAGGCTGAAAAATGCGCCCAGAAAAACAGCTGCCCGGCGCATTTTGGGGTTTTCGTCGAGACTGTTATCAATCTGGAAGTTACCATATTTGGCCTTTTCAACCAGATCTTCCTTGTAAACGGAAGAGGTTTCTGGGTTGCGGTCGATTTTGCGCGCATACAAAACCAGGAAAGTTGCCAGGATGGCATAGACGATCAGGAACAGGACAATCCGCGGACCTGCGCCTGAGTAGAGCGGCAGCCCGGCCAGTTTTTGAGCGATTCCGATCGTGAAGGGATTGAAAACCGCGGTTGAAAAACCGACATTGGTCGCCAGTACAGACATGCCCAGCCCGGTCAGCGAGTCCCAGCCGAGGAAATAGGCCAGGCCAATCATCAGTGGTACGAGCGGAATGACTTCCTCGAAAATGCCGAAGAAAGTGCCCAGCGCCATGAAGAAAAAGGTGATGATCAGCAATAAGGTGTACTTGCGGCCGCCAAAGGTTTTCACAATGCGCGAGATGACTGCCTGAAGGATGCCGCTCTTGTCCATCACGCCAAAGGCCGTACCGACCAGCAGGATGAATGCGATGATCGGGATGACCTTGGTCAGCCCATCGGGGGTGAAAAGCACTTCCACCGGGGCGGTAAACCATCTCCAGACAGGGAAATCCGGTTGGGTAGTAAACTGAAATGAAGTCGGATCGATGACCTCGCGGCCGTCTTCCAATGTGCGGGCGTACTGTCCCGCCGGGATGAGGCGGGTCAGCGCCCCGGAGACCATCATCAGGGCAAAGATAATGGCCACGGCCTGAAGAAAGGCTTTGGCGCTGATCTGCGCGCCGGACTTTTGTTCTGTTGTCATGCCAGGCTCCATGTTGAAGTCAACGAGATGAAATCAGTTGGTTAAATTATAGTGCCAAACCGGGAATCAAAAGCCACCGATTCAACTATAGGGCAAATCACATAGAAAAACCCGGAGACCTAAATCTCCAGGTTTTTTTCAGGCTGACAGTAAATGCTTGTTTGGTCCCGCCAGATTAATCCGACTCGCGCATATTGAAGTCGATTTCCAGTAGAACATTCAGGCCGATGGAGATCCCTTGCAGGATAGCAAACAGAGCCAGCCCGGTGAACAGGGGAACTCCCAGGTTGGTGAAAATATAAGAATTAAAGGAGGGCTCGCTCATTAATGTTGAGAGAGCCAAATTCTGCTGCTTTAGTTGCGCCTGGATGTTTAATCCTTGGACGACAACATTGGCCAGGAATCCTACCAGGACGATCCATGAGAAGATCCCAGCTAAAGAAGCGACCAGGTTTAGTGACTTTGGTTTGTAGTAGATGGGTTCGTTTTCTTCCACGAGATCCACGTTTTCTGTTACTTGCTCAGACATGATTTTCTCCTTGATTATAGGCTCTTTGAGAATCTCCGTGGTAAGACCCCAAAGTGCGGCACCCTTCGCGGAAAATCCTGGAGACCCTGATTATGATGTGCAAGTTTAACACAAAACTTGCGGTACAATCCGCCAATGTCTAAATTCGCGCGCTGGATTCCCGCCATGCTGATTATGGCGTTGATTTTTGTCGTTTCTTCCACCCCGTCGGTCGAGCTGCCAAACTTTGGATTTTGGGACAAGCTTGTCAAAAAAGGCGGGCACATGACCGGTTATGGTTTGTTGGCGGGCGCCTACTGGTATGGCCTGGGTTTTGACCGAAAAAAGGGTTGGCTGGCCTGGCTTTTGGCCGTCCTCTATGCCGCGACAGACGAGTTTCACCAGTCTTTCATCCCAGGACGACACCCCAGCCTGGCGGATGTGCTGTTTTTTGATGTAGGCGGGGCTGCCCTGGCCTTGACCCTGATTGATCGAATCCGCCAGCGGGGGAAATCAAGCAATGCCCAGAAAAAAGAAACGGGCGAGTCTTGACCCGCTCGTTTCTCAGGACTTATTCCTGGTTTCTCTTACTCAAACTCCAGCTCGAAATCTTCTTCCTCACCCCAGGCCTCCGATCGCTCGATCTGAATATCGCCGAACAGGGCCTCCTGCTGGGCAGAAACGCGGTAGCGCTTGATCAGTTCCAGCAGGGCTAAAAATGTGACGACGACTTCCAGTCGCGTGCTTTCCTGGCCGATCAAGGTCCTGAAACTGGAGTTCTTGTTCCTGCCCAAAGCATCTGAAATATAGGCGATTTTCTCGCGGATGGTGACGCGCGGGGCAGAGATGACAGTTCCGAGCGCCTGTTTCTCCTTTTCCTGCAAGAAGGTGCTTTGGGCGGCTTCGAGCAAGTCCATCAGGGTGATCTCGCTCAAATCGAGGCGGCCTTCCACTTTGGGCGGGGGAGCCAGCCGCAGGTAGGTGTGCAATCCCTGCAAGTCGCGCTGCTCCAGTTCGTTGGCAAGTTCTTTGAAGCGCTTATAGATGCGCAGCTGGCGCGCCAGGTTTTCAGCCGGGTCTTCTTCCCCGGCTTCGAGCACTGGCGGGCGCGGGAGTAACGCCTCAGACTTGATCTGGATCAACTTTGCCGCGATGACCAGGAAGGCCGAAATCTCCTCTGCGTGGGCATCTTCCAACTGGCGAATGTAAGTCAGGTACTGGTCGGTCACCATCGCCAGCGAGACGGCGGTAATATCCAGCTCGGCATGCTCGATCAGGCGCAGGAGCAGGTCGAGCGGTCCCTCGTAGACGGGAATGGTGACAGTGTAGCCACCGGTCTGGCGGCTGGCGATGTTTAAATCCATAGGCGGCAGATTATAACATTTGTAGGTGCATCGGGGTGGTTCCCTACGGTATAATTCGCTTATGACTATTTCCAAGCTAACCCATCTGGACGAATCCGGCCGGGCCCGCATGGTGGATATCGGTGCGAAGGATGCTACCGAACGGGTGGCTGTCGCCCGCGGTGAAATCGTGATGAAACCTGAGACGCTGGCGCTCATCCGCGCTGGTTCCATCAAAAAAGGGGACGTGCTGACGGTGGCGCAGGTGGCCGGTATCATGGCTGCCAAAAAAACCTCGGAGCTGATCCCGCTCTGTCATCCGCTGCTGCTCACCAGAGTGGACGTAGACCTCGCGCTGGATGAGTCCCTGCCTGGTGTGCGGATCACGGCCACGGCCAAAACGGTCGGCCAGACCGGCGTCGAGATGGAGGCGCTGACCGCCGTTTCGGTGGCGGCGCTGACAGTTTATGACATGGCCAAGGCTGCTGAAAAGACGATGAAAATCCAGAATATCCGCCTGGCCGAGAAATATGGCGGAAAATCGGGAAAGATTGTCAACGAGTAGAAGATAAGTCGCGCGTACTGATGTTTATCGTCTTTACCACCAGAACTGGCTGGATGAGCAAAAAAAGGAATCGCAATGGATAAACAAGAATTGATGGCTAAAATCCTTTCAGGGCGCGCCCAGTTGGATGCCGCGCTTTCCCGCGTCGATGAGGAACGTATGCCGCTCATCGTCCTGCATGGTGAATGGTCGGTTAAGGATTTGATCGGGCACCTGGGTTTCTGGGAAAACAGGGTTGTCACCCTTTTCAACACCTTGCGGGCGGGGAAGATCCCGGAGCCAGCTCCCGACTTGGATGTAATCAACGCCCGGGTTTTGACCGATTCTCGAAAACAGTCCTTGGCTGAAGTCCGTCGGCAGGAAAGAAACGCTTATCAGAAGCTGGTGGCTTTGGTTAAAGATGCCACTGACCGCGAATTGTTCGACCCGGCGCACTTCCCTTGGACAGAAGGGCGGCCTTTCGAGACTTTCATCTCTGATAATTCCTATGGGCATTATGAAGAGCATTTGCCCGAGTTGACTGCCTGGTTGAAAAGGGTCGCCTGACGTGAACCATATCAAGATTCTATTTTTCGCCACCCTGCGCGACAAGGCCGGGATGCGCAGCCTGGAACTGGATATCGCGCCCGGGACGACCATTGGACAGCTCAAAACGATCTTGATTGAGAAACTTCCCAATTGGGACAGTTTGCTGATGGAGCATTGCCTGGCGGCAATCAACCATGAATATCACTTGGACGAATCCGAAATTCCTGCTGATTCCGAGATTGCCTTCTTCCCGCCGGTTTCGGGTGGATGCCGTGGCAGGTTGGCATCTAATCATGCCTCTTTGGGAATCTCTGTGACAAGCCCCCAAATCATTCAAATTGCGCGAAAAAGTTAGAGAAAATTCGCCGAATTCGATGCAAAGACTTGCCTGAACCTGAGTGAACTCACTGTCTATGGAACAACCTGAATATCCCACCATCTTTTCCATCACCGAAGATGAAATCGACCTGAATGCCCTGGTTGACAGCATCACCCTGGCCTCCACCGGTGCAGCGGCCATCTTTACCGGCATGGTCCGCGGCGTGACAGCTCGTGATAACCCCCATGAGACGGTTTATCTTGAATACGAAGCCTACAAACCGATGGCCGAAGCCAAGATGAGACAGGTCGCAGATGAGATTCGCGCGCAATGGCCGACCATCGAAGGGATAGCCATTGTCCAGCGGATTGGGCGCTTATCTCCACGCACACCGACTGTCTTGATCGCCTGCTCCTCGCCACATCGCGATACCGGCATCTTCGAGGCCGCCCGGTATGGCATCGACCGGCTCAAGGAAATCGTCCCGGTCTGGAAAAAGGAAGTCGGCCCGCAAGGGGAAGAATGGGTCGAAGGGGATTACATTCCCAAAGCGGGTGAGTAGTTCCTCTCTAAAAACAAAGCCAGCCTCAAATGACACAACTGAGCGTGATTATCCCTTGTCTGAATGAATCTGCGCACATTCCAGGTTTGCTGGAGGCTTTGAAAGCGCAGACTCACCCGCCGGACGAGATTGTCGTAGCCGATGCCGGTTCCAAAGATGGCACTGTGGAACTGGCCCGTGAGCGCGGTGCGCGCGTGATACCTGGCGGGATGCCCGGGCCGGGGCGCAACGCCGGCGCGCGTGCGGCGCAGGGGGATATTTTCCTGTTCCTTGACGCTGATGTTTTGCCGCATCGCGATTTTATCGAGCGCGCGCTGGGTGAATTCGAACGCAAGGGCTATGCAGTTGCCACCTGCCCGACGGAAGCCTTGAGCGAAGACCTGAGCGACAGACTAATCATGGACGCCACCAACCTGTATCTCCAGATCATTATGCCGTTTTCACCGCGCGCTCCCGGTTTCTGTATTTTTGCCCGCCGCGAGATACACCAGGCCATCACTGGGTTCGACGAAACGCTCAAAATGTCTGAAGACCATGATTATGTGCGGCGCGCTTCACGGCACGGCAAGTTTGGGTTGTTGACCAGCGCCCGCATCCCGGTTTCAATGCGCCGCCTGGAAAAAGAAGGCATTGCCGGGTTGGCGCTCAAGTATTTGTGGTGCGAAATGTACGCGCTGGCGGGCAAACCGATCCGCTCCATGCCGTTCGAATATGAATTCGGCGCTTTCGAATCCGGGAAATCATCCGGAAAACGAGCGTTAGTGGACATTGCAGAGCTACGCGCGAGGTTGGGGCGTTTCGAAAACCCCATTCAGCATTTGAGCAGCGCCGGGCTGGGTCAAATCCGCCGCCTGGCAGAATTCGACCCGCTGGATTTTGCCAAAGATCACGTCCAGTTCCTGCTGGAGCGCCACGATTTCGACATCCTGGAAAATTACCTGCAGCGGCGCCTGGGGTTGATCGGTCGAACCATCAGCCTGGGGAAAAGAATATCCAAGATAAAGAAGACGCCAGGAGAGATCATCCATATCGTGGATACAAAGTGGCTGCGACCGAATCGCATGGAGGATGAACCTTGGGAATGAGAAAAATCTGGCCGTTCAGCCTGAGTTTCCTGTTTTTTGCCGGGGTGGCTTTCGTCATGCCTTTTATGGTGCTCTATTACCAGGGCCTGGGGTTCAACGGTGCGCAGATTGGCGTTCTGGTGGGTCTGGCTCCGTTGATCACCCTGTTCAGCACGCCGCTTTGGACGGGTCTGGCGGACGCCACCCGCCGCCACCGTTTGTTTATGAGCCTGGCCTTGCTCGCTGGGGCGGTGGTGATTTCCATCCTCCCATTTGCGAGGGCGTATGGCGCTGTGGTTGCGTTGATTGTTTCGTACACAGTTTTCTTTTCGCCAGTCTCCGCCTTTGCCGATAGCGCCACCATGTACATGCTGGCAGGGCAAAAAGAGATGTATGGCCGCATTCGGGTTGGCGGAACGCTGGGCTTTGGTTTGGCCGCAACGCTGGCGGGCTTCCTGGTTCAGGGTTATGGGTTGAAATTTGCGTTTTGGGGCGGCGGATTGTTATTTTTCCTGGCATTTCTTGTCAGCCAGAAGTTGGTGCACAACCCGGCCATGGGCGCGGCGACTCCCAAAATGGGGGCCTTGGTATTGCTCAAGAATCGCCGCTGGCAGTTTTTTCTGAGCCTGGCCCTGGCGGGAGGCCTGGCCTCCTCGGTGACAAACAGTTATTTGTTCCCCTACATGAAAGACTTGGGGGCCAGCGAAGGATTGATGGGGATGGCCCTGACCATCGGGGTACTCTCTGAAATCCCCGTCTTCTTTTATGGCAACCGGCTGTTGAAACGCTTCAAGTCCCGGCAGTTGTTGAATGTGGCGCTGGCGATCACCGGCATTCGTTTGCTGGCGCTTTCATTTTCCACCAGCCCGGCGCTGGTACTTCTCACCCAGCTGCTCAACGGCGCCAGTTTTTCTGCCATGTGGATGTCGGGGGTTTCCTATGCTGACGAAAACGCCCCGGCGGGGATGAGCGCCAGCGCGCAGGGGCTTTTTGGCGCCACGGTTTACGGATTTGGCGCGGCAATCGGCGGTTTTGCGGGCGGTTTGCTGCTCGAAAGGTTGGGAGGGCATGGCTTGTATCTTGTCTTTGGGCTGATCGTGCTGGCGACCATCCTCATCGTTTCCCTTGTCGAGAGCCGGTTCCAAGATGATTGATAACCGTTCGTCCCTGCTCCTTGAAACCCCTCGCCTGATCATCCGGCCGTTCCGCGATTCAGATCTGGAGCCTTTTGTGGCCTACCGCAACGATCCCGAAGTCTATCGTTACCAGGGCTGGAAAACCCCTTTTTCGCGCGAAGAGGGGTTGGAATTTATTGAGAGGGCCATTATGGCTGTCCCCGGCATGCCTGGTGAATGGCTGCAATTGGCTCTCGAGCGCAAGGACAATGGCGAAATGCTTGGCGATCTCGCTTTTCACCTGACCCGCTCCGATCCGCGCCAGGCTTATCTTGGTTACAGCCTGGCGCGCCCTTCATGGGGGCAGGGCTTTGCCAGCGAGGCGGTCCGTAAGCTGCTTGATTACCTGTTCCGTGTCCGCAGCCTGCACCGCATCATGGCCGATTGCGATGTTGATAACACCGCTTCCATCCGGCTGCTCGAACGAGTTGGCTTTCGACGTGAGGCGCATTACCTCGAGAGTTTCTGGCTTGAAAGAGAAAACCGCTGGGGTGGTGAATACCTGTACGCCATGCTCTCACATGAATGGACTTTGCAAGAATGAGAATCGCCTGTTTGAACTGCGGCCGTCCCTATCCTGACGAAGGCGCGCCCTACAAGTGCCCCAAATGCGGGGGTTTGTTTGATATTTCGCCCCTGGAATTTGACCCCGCGCGGGTCGACAGATCCCAGCCGGGAATCTGGCGCTACCGCCATGCCTTTGCCGAACTCCCCGCTGGTTTTTCCGCCGTTTCATTGGGCGAAGGTTCCACGCCTTTGATTTGGGCCGGGGCCTTTGGGCGGCAGATCGCTTTCAAGTGTGAATTTCTCAACCCGACGGGTTCATTCAAAGACCGGGGCACTTCCGTGATTGCGACTTTTCTCCAATCCCGAGGCGTGACCAGCGCTGTGGAAGACTCGTCCGGCAACGCCGGGGCCTCTTTCGCTGCTTACGCCGCCCGCGCCGGGATGAAGGCCGGGATTTACGTTCCGGCGGCTGCCAGCGGCCCAAAACGCCGGCAGATCGAGTTCTACGGCGCGGAGCTGCATCCGATCGAGGGCACACGCTCGGATGTGACCACTGCGCTGGAGTCGAAAATCTCCCGATTTCCAAACGTCGCTTACGCCAGCCATGCCTATCTGCCGTTCAACCTCCCCGGCTATGCCACCGCCGCTTACGAAATTTTCGAACAAATTGGCGGTGCGCCTGGGGCAGTCATTGTCCCTGCCGGGCAGGGCGGGCTGCTGCTGGGCCTCCAGCGCGGCTTCGATGCCCTCAAATGCGCCGGCCTGGTCAAATCCAGTCCTTACTTTGTTGGCGTGCAGGCGCGCGCCTGTTCGCCGCTCTGGGTGCTTTCCACGGCGGGTATGTCAGCCTGGGGCTTTGTCACCGAGGGACCGACCCTGGCCGAAGGTATACGCGTCAAGCATCCGCTCAGGGCAGGCGCCCTCTTACAACTGGTCGATGCAGGCCATGGGGAGTTTCTTCCCGTTGACGAAACGGACATCCTGCGCGGACGTGACGAACTCGCTAAACGGGGGTTATATGTAGAGCCGACCTCTGCAATTGTTTGGTCTGCCCTGGAGCAGGTGCTCGAACGCCTGCCAGATCCGGTGGCGGTCATGCTGACGGGGTCGGGCTTCAAATACTCCAACTAGACCCGGAGGGAAGATGGAAAAAATTGTCATCACTGGGATGGGAACAGTTAACCCCATCGGTTTGAGCGTTGCAGAGTCTTGGCAAAATGTTGTCAACGGTGTTTCGGGTGTGGGCAAGATCACCTTGTTTGATACAACTGGTTGGAATGTCGATATTGCCTGCGAGTTGAAAGGCTTTGATCCGGCCAATTACATGGATGCAAAGGAAGCCCGCCGCCGCGACCGTTACGAACAAATGGGTGTGGCCGCCGCGAAGGAAGCCATTGAGCAATCGGGGCTGGAGATTACCGATGCCAACCGCGCGCGCATCGGCGTGGTGGTCTCATCGGCGATTGGCGGAATGAAATCCATCCAGGACGCGATTTATATCTTGAAGGATGAGGGCCCACGCCGTGTCAGTCCTTTCTTGATCCCCATGCTGATGCCGAACGGCGCTTCAGGCCTGATCGGGATTGACTATGGTCTCAAAGGCCCCAGCTTTTCAGTGGCCTCGGCCTGCGCTTCTGGCGCAGATGGGATTGGGATGGCCTGGATGATGCTGCGCGCCGGGATCATCGATGCGGCTGTGACGGGCGGCGCTGAAGCGACGATTTGCGAGACGGGCGTGGGCGCGTTCGACCGGATTGGCGCGATGAGCCGCCGTAATGACGATTACGCGATGACGCCCGCTCCTTTTGACAAAAATCGCGACGGGCTGGTGATGGGAGAGGGCGCAGGCGTGCTGGTGTTGGAGCGCGAGAATTCTGCGAAGGCCCGCGGCGCGACCATCCTGGCGGAATTGGCCGGGTATGCCTCCACCGCTGATGCTTATCACGTCACCGCGCCAGATTCCAATGGAGCGGGTGGCGCGGCAGCGATTTGTGCCGCGCTTGAAACGGCGGGGGTTAATCTGGACGAAGTGGGTTATGTCAATGCGCATGGCACCGGGACGCCCCTCAACGATGCCGCCGAGACGAAGGCGCTCAAGGGTGCTTTTGGCGAACTGGCCTATAAAGTGCCGGTTTCGTCGACCAAGTCAATGACCGGCCATATGATGGGCGCCACCGGCGCGCTGGAAGCCATTTTCTGTACACAAATCGTGCGCGAAGGAATTCTTCCGCCCACCATTCATTATCAAACGCCTGACCCCGAGTGTGACCTGGACTATATTCCAAACCAGGCGCGTGAGCAAAAAGTTGAAGTGGCAATTTCCAACGCCTTTGGTTTTGGCGGACACAATGCCGTGCTGGTGATCAGGAAGTGGAAGTAGCCTAGCCAGATCTTTTGTTTCATAATTAAAAACCTCCCCGGCCATTTTCTGCCGGGGAGGTTTTTTGCGCTTTGGGAAAATCCCAGTACCAGTTGTTTTAGGCTTTTGTGATGGTCACAAAGATCATTGGCCTGCGTTTGGTTTCGTTAAAGATGAAAGTGCGGACGACATCGACAATGTCTTTCTGCACGCTCATTCCGCCGCCGTGGATGACATCCACCACGCGCTTGCGGACGGCAGGAACCAGGTTTTCGGCGTCCTCCGCGGAGACGAAGCCGCGGGTGATGATTTCGGGGTCGTCCAGCAGGCGGTTGGAGTATTTGTCGATGCTCAGGTTGACCACGAAAATGCCAGAACGGGCCAACTGCTCGCGTTCCTTCATTACATCTGGGTCGGCGTCGCCGATGCTGCTGCCTTCGACAATCACGTAGCCGCCGGGGATGCGCTCCCCGAGGCTGACTTTGCCATCTTCCAGTTCGATGATCTGGCCGTTCTCGGCGACGAAGATTTTATCTTTTGGAATGCCGACTTCTTCAGCCAGGGCCGCGTGGCGGCGCAGTTGGCGCAGTTCGCCATGCGTGGGGACGAAGTAGGTGGGGCGCACCAGGTTGATCATTAGTTTTTGTTCTTCCTGGCTGGCGTGCCCCGAGACATGCACCGGGGCGAGGCTGTCATAAATGACATTTGCGCCAACGCGCAGCATCCGGTTGATGGTTTTGCTGACCGCTTCCTCGTTGCCGGGAATGGGATGCGAGGACAGGATGACCGTGTCGTTGGGTAGCAGGTCAAACTGGCGGTTGGTTCCGGCCGAGAGTCTTCCAATGATCGATGAGGGTTCACCCTGCGAGCCCGTGCACATCAGCACCACCTGCGCGGGCGGCAGGTTCAGCGCCTGGTCGGTGGTTACCAGCGTCTCGTCGGGGACGATCAGGTAGCCCAGTTTGCGCGCCATTTTGGCGTTATCGACCATGCTCATGCCCACAAAGGCCAGCTTGCGGTGGTTCTTGATGGCAACGTCAGCCACTTGCTGCATGCGCGAGATTAGCGAGGCGAAAGTGGCGATAATCACGCGCCCCGGAGCGTTTTTGACAACTTCATCCAGCGCCGGACCGATCACTTTTTCTGAAGGCGTCCAGCCGGGGCGTTCGGCATTGGTCGAATCGCTCAAGAGCAGGTCAACGCCGCGGGTCGAGAGTTCAGAAATTTTGGCAAAATCTGTCGGCCAGTTGTCGACCGGGGTGTGGTCGAACTTAAAATCGCCGGTGTGGATCACCAGGCCGGCCTGGGTGGTAATTCCCAGACCGACGGCATCTGGGATGCTGTGTGAGACGTGGAAAAAATCCACCTTGAACGGGCCAATCTGCAGGGTTTCGCCCGCCTGGACGGGGCGCAGGTCGGCCTTGGAGGCCAGGCCGTTGCGGGCCAGTTTGACCTCGACCAGGCCGAGGGTCAGGTTCGTCCCGTAAACGGGAGCCGGGATTCGTGAAAGCACGTGCTGGATGGCCCCGATATGGTCTTCATGTCCGTGGGTGATGATGATGCCCACAACCAGGTGACTCTTGTCGTGTAGATACTCGAAGTCGGGGATGATGTAATCGACCCCGATCATATCGTTTTCAGGGAACATCAAACCGGCGTCTACAATCAGGATCCGGTTGTCGAATTCGTAGGCCATCATGTTCTTGCCCACTTCCCCGAGACCCCCCAGGGGAATGATTTTTAGTTTATTGCTCATGGAATTTCAATACCTCTTTGTAAATAGATTTTTATCCGCCCGTGGCGGTTAAGTTTTGGTGAGAAAATACAAAAAAACACCCCTGCAATTTGCCGGGGTTGAAAAGACAGCGGTTACTCTGACCTTCTGTACAAATTAACTGCCCTGAGGGCAGGATAAGTCTTCTCAAACCGCGGTCAGTATAGCATAGAATTTGAGAAGGTGACAGTCACTTCCGAAAGTCAGGTGACTGTCATCTTAAAGATGACAGTCACCTTGGGAGCAGGTGGGCTGGGGTATACTTGGGAAGCAGAGAGACAGTGACAGTCACCTTAAAGGTGACTGTCACTTGGAGAATGAGAGATGCCCACTTTAAACTGGATCGGCAAAGACGCCGTTATCAACCATCATAAACAAGTGCCTTTCCGCCTGCTGAAATGCAATGACAAATTATCCGTTGGAGATGATTCGGGCAACCTGCTCGTGCAGGGCGACAATCTCGAAGCCCTGAAAGCCTTGCTGCCCTACTACGCGGGACAGGTGAAGTGCATCTATATCGACCCCCCTTACAACACTGGTGAGGAAGAGTGGGTTTATAACGATAGCGTCAATAGCCCCGAAATGCGTGCGTGGTTAGGGAAAACGGTAGGCGGCGAAGCCGAAGACCTTTCACGCCATGATAAGTGGTTGTGTATGATGTACCCACGTCTGGTTTTACTGCGTGATATGTTGCGTGAAGATGGCAGTTTGTGGATGAGCATTGATGACAACGAAGTCCAAGATGCGCGAATGATTCTGGACGAAATTTTTGGCCGGAGTAATTTTTTAGCTTCAATCATTTGGCAAAAACGAACATCGCCAGAGGCACGTTTACAGTTAGGTGCAGCTCATGATTACATCTTGGTTTATGGCAAAGATATAGAAAAAACGAGGAAAAATATTAATCGAATTTCTTTATCACTTTAGTTTCCGCTAACTGATCTG
>DHVZ01000048.1:0-24797 GCA_002412925.1 Anaerolineales bacterium UBA5195
GTGCGATTTCACCAGAATCCGCAACATAATCGCCTCCTTTTTCAATCCTGTTTAATCAATATGCCTAGGGCTGTGATTTTACCTGATTTCTGAACTGACTATTCGCCTGGCGGTTCTAGATTTTAGGCCTATTGGAGCGCATTTTTTGAATTGTTTTAAGGTTAGGGGAAAATAGATTTTCAATCTTTTTCCGGATGAATATTTCCTTGGAATTAGCTTAACTTGCATATGCTTTCAAAGAGCTGCAATGATCTAGAAATGCTCACTCCTTGTCCTATGAGCTTCTCAATTTCGGGATTTTCCAAATTAAAATAATTTGAAAATTCCGAAATCTTATTAAGAGCATCTTGCGACATGTTACCATCCAGATTTGCAATTGCTATGGTATGAACAATTAATCGGCGAACCGCTAAATGATCTTTTTTAACGTGAGCTACTAACCGTTCCAATGCTTCTGTTGGGTTATCTAAATTTCCTGAAGCCATGTCATTTTGAAACTTATCTTCTAAATCCCAAACCTGATTAAAATCGAATCCCCATTCAACTAAGAATAATATAGCCGCACCTGAGGCTTTACCACTAATACTTTTTCTCCCTGAAGCAAGAATACTCATCGCTTGCATATAAAAAAGAAAATCGTATCCAAAAGCGCTTTTACCATCCATTCATGTCTCCTTAATATATAGCCCAGAATTTAGACTTGAGAATATTAGGATTTAATCAGGATTATTGTTTACCTTTTGTTGGATAGTCTGCAAAGAAATCAGTAGTCGCAGATGTAGGATAGTCTTCAAAAAAGTCCTTTTCATCTGTTTTGGCACCGCTGTTGGAAATTTGTTTATTATCAGAAAGAGTGCTGTTACGCGAATCCGTTAATGCAGTATTCTTAGGGGCATAGGATTTCTGTTTATCATTGAAATGGGAATTTTTTCTCTTAGTTTGGCAGCCAGCTTCGCTTTGACTATCTCGTAATAGAAAGAATGAAACTATCAAAAAAAATAAACCGACAATAATGAATATTGGTTGGTTGTAATATATTGCTCCAAGAGTCATGAATAACCCACCCCACATGAATCGAAAACCCATGTATCTCATATGTTCATCCTTCTGTTTTGTTATTTATGCAGATTATAGTTTGACAATGTCACATTCGGTATATGCAGGTTGCTTTGTTGATTCACCGCCATACCTGGCGTATTATTGAAATCCCCATATGCGGGTAATACACCCTGAATTCCCGCAGGAAAGCTGCATATGGCGGAGACGCAAGACTGCATTCATAGAACAAATGTTTAATGTGACATTGTCAAAATAGTAACATTTTCCAATGAGGCGTTACGTTCCGTATCTTTGTAACCATTATATGATGAAAAATGCTATCACAACAAGCGATAGCATTTTTATCAGGCTCCCAGCGGATGGTTCCAATCTCCAACCTGGCGGTTCTAGGTTTGATTCCTATTGGAGTACATTTCTAGAGTCATATTTTATCCAAAATAACATTTAATAAAAACCAATTACTTTTCTTGCCTTATTATTTCTTGAGCACAACGCTGCAAAATTTCATCAATCATTACTAGAATATTAGAAGCCATGTTAGGTAGCGATTGGGTTAGTTGGGTAGCTCGCTCGATATTATTTAGATCATCAGACATAAAAATCATAATGCCTTGTAAATATTGACCAATATATTGAATTATTTGTTTATCACTTGTTAAATACGTCCTTGACATCATTGAAGCGATTGCGACGTATTTTCCACTCTTAGAATTCCATTCTTTGAATTTTTGTTCAAAACCTGACGAAGAGTATTGGGGATATCCATGCTGGCTAAGTCTGAACATGACAATCTCAAGACCTTCTTCAATCCAATCCCTAAGGTTTTTTATTTGTTGTATTCTATCTGGAATAATTAATTGCCTAGCTTCTTTCTCCCTTTCATATTTAATTTGTCGGTCTAAAATTTGTCTTTGATAGTAGCCAGTGACAAGCCAACCAGCTATTGTTATTATGAGTGTGATAAAGATTCCTATCTGCTCAATACTCATTTTTTTATCTCCTGATTTGGCTACATTTGCCACTTGCAAGAAGCCTGTAACTTGACCGAGCAAGCGCCTTAGGCGCGGGCCGGTCAAGTCAGGCTTCTACCCGCTTGCGAGCCGGGTCTTTGGTAGAAAATCTCGCGGGAAGCACCAAAATCCTTCTGGGCGGTTATCGTATCCTACAGGAAAAACAGCTTCTGGCGCACGGGAAATAGGCTAACGCAGTATAACATTATTAGAAATTAAAACAAAAATGCCTCCGCAATTTGCGAAGGCGTTTTTTCAAGGCTCCCAGCCGAGGACTCGAACCTCGAACCTAGCGGTTAACAGCCGCCCGCTCTGCCAATTGAGCTAGCCGGGAACGCGAGACGAGATTATATATTTAAGCGCCACATGTGTCAAGCAAAAATCAAAACTCATCGGGCAAACCAGGTGATGAAGTAATAACCCAGCACGGCCACCCACACCCACGAGTCGATCCGGTCGAAAGCGCCGCCGTGACCGGGGATGATTTTCCCGGAGTCTTTCAACCCGGCCTGGCGTTTGAGCATGCTCTCGCCCAGGTCACCCAGCGGGGTGAGAAACCCCGCCGTCAGCCCGAAGATTGCCCCGATCCAAACCGGTAAATTGAGCGGGCCCCAGGTGGAATAAGCGTAGGCCAGGAAACCGCCTCCCAGCAGGGCGGTAAAGGCCCCGGCGGCATAGCCTTCCCAGGTTTTTTTTGGGCTTAGCCGGGGGCTCATCTGGTGCTTTCCGTAAGCAGCCCCAATCAGGTACGCGCCGCTATCGGCAAACCAGACACAGGGCAGGACAAACATCACCCACCAGCCGCCGTTCTCCACCTGGCGCAGATCGAGCAGGTACGCGCCCACCCAGCCGATGTAGGCCAGCCCGCCCACGCTTGCGCTAAAATCCAGCCCGGCATGGTCGCGTCCGCGCTCATATTCGATCAGGTGGATTGCCATCAGCGCCAGGACGAGGAAAGTAAAAACGGAGATGGCGTGCCCGGGGAAATAAAAACGCGCCGTGATGATTGCCAGCACGCCGCCCACCACCAGCCAGCGCGAGGGGCGTGTTTCCACGGCGTAGAACAAATCCACATATTCCCAGGCCGCCGCGACAATCAGGAAACCGATAAACAAAAAGTAAGGAATTCCCCCGAAGATCAGCGTTGGAAAACCGACCACCAGCAAGACAAGCGAGGTGATGGTGCGCCTACGCATGCGACTTCTCATACTCTGGCGCAGACACATTGCCGTAGCGACGGTCGCGATTGGCAAATTCATCCAGCGCTTTGCGGAACTCCTCTTTGCTAAAATCAGGCCAGTAAGTGGGAGTCACATACCACTCTGAATAAGCGGCCTGCCAGATTAAAAAGTTGCTGATGCGCAGCTCCCCGGAGGTGCGGATGATCAGGTCGGGATCGGGCACGCCGGCCGTGTAGAGATAATTATTGACCAACTCTGGAGTGACGGTCTCCGGCTTGACGCCATCGCGCAGCATTTGTTGAATGGCATTGACGATTTCATCACGCCCGCCATAATTGAAGGCCACGTTCAGAACCAGTTTGTTGTTCTTCCTGGTCGCTTCAACCGCATCCAACACTTTTTTCTGGAGCGCAGGGGCCAGTTGATCCAGCCGTCCCAAATGACGAATCTGGACCCCTTGCTGGCTGAGTTCATTCAGCTCCTTGTCGATCACGTCTTCGAGGATGCGCATCAACCCGATGACTTCTTCGCGCGGGCGGCCCCAGTTTTCGGTGGAGAAAGCGTAAATGGTTAAATACCCGACGCCGAATTCGACGCAGGCCTTGATGATCCGGCGCAAATTTTCTGTCCCCGCCTTGTGTCCAGCCAGGCGCGGCAGGCCGCGTTTCAATGCCCAGCGGCCATTGCCATCCATGATAATGGCAACGTGTTGGGGCATTTGATGGGTGGGAGGTTTATGGCTGTCTTTGCTCATGGCGCATGGAGTTGCTAGACTTCCATGATCTCCTGCTCTTTATTGCGGCCAATCCTTTCAATTTCAGTCATCATGCGGTCTGTCAATTTTTGTAATTCTTCTTCCCCGCGAATGCGGTCATCTTCGGAGATCATTTTTTCGGCCTCGAAATCTTTAACATCTTTCATCGCGTCGCGGCGGATGTTGCGCAGCGCCACGCGCGCTTCCTCGAGGCGATGATGGACATGCTTGACCAAATCCCGGCGGCGGTCTTCCGTCAGCACCGGGAGGTTCAGGCGGATAACCAGCCCGTCGTTGTTGGGCGTTAATCCCAGGTCAGAAGCCATGATGGCCTTTTCGATGGCTTTCAGGGTGGTTTTGTCAAAAGGCTTGATCATTAACTGACGCGGTTCAGGCACTGAAATGGAAGCCAACTGTTGGAGAGGCGTGGGTGAGCCGTAATACTCAACATGGAGCTTTTCCACCAACCCGGGGTTGGCCCGCCCTGTGCGAATGGTGAGCAAGTCCTCGGTAAGGGCGTTGATCGACTTTTGCATATGGGACTCAGCATCTTTGAGAAGATCTTTAATCACGGCAGCCTCCTGATTTATTTGAGCATATTTTTCTGCCTGCAAGGATACCCTAAAATTTGAAAATGCGCTACGGATTAAATTTGGGTCTCGGGTCTTGTGAAGTCCCAAAAAAACCTGGAATTCAGGATGGGACAAATACAAAGTGCTGCAACAAGCAGTATCAACGCGAAAGACTCGCAAAGCCTGTTGCGGGACTCTCAAAGGCTGGCAGGAATCAAAAAGACGCCCCGTGAGGCGTCTTTCCGTTTTACGCGTGGACCAGGGTCCCGATCTTTTCACCGTACAAGGCGCGGGTGAGCGCGGTCTGGTCCCACAGGTTCAGCACCAGGATGGGGATTTTATGTTCCATGCAGTGGGTAATGGCTGTTCCGTCCATCACTCCCAGGCGGCGGTTGAGCACGTCGATGTAGGTCAGTTCATCAAATTTGACCGCTTTCGGATTATTCTTTGGGTCGGAGTCGTAGACGCCATCCACCTTGGTGGCCTTGATGACCACATCCGCATCGATTTCGGTGGCGCGCAGGGCTGCGGCGGTATCGGTCGAAAAGAAGGGGTTTCCAGTCCCCGCGCCGAAAATGACCACGCGCCCCTTTTCCAGGTGGCGGATGGCGCGTCGGCGGATGTATGGTTCGGCGATGGCGCGCATCTCAATCGCCGACATGACGCGCGTCAGGACGTGATTGCGTTCCATGGCGTCCATCAAAGCCAGGGCGTTCATCACCGTCGCCAGCATGCCCATATAGTCGGCGGTGGCCCGATCCATGCCCCGGTCGAGACCCTGCTTGCCGCGCCACAGGTTGCCCGCGCCGATTACGATGGCCACCTCCACGCCCATCTCGCGGACTTCCTTCACGCGCAAGGCGATGGCCTCGGCTTCAGAAACACTGATGCCAAATCCAGTTTCACTGCCCAGCGCTTCTCCACTGAGTTTGAGCAAAATCCGTTTGTATTTTAGTTCTGACATTTTTTCTCCTTGGCGCAAAAAAAAGCCAACCTTGCGGTTGGCTTTTTAATTTACTCACCCAATCCTTCACCCAACTCCCAGCGCTGGAAGCGGCGGATGACAACATTCTCGCCAGTGCTGGCGATGGTGCTGTGCAGGAGTTTTTCGATGGTGAGGGTTTCGTCGCGGATGTAGGCCTGCCGCAGGAGGCAGACTTCATCCTTGAACTTGTTCAGGCGGCCTTCGACGATTTTGCCAGCCACTGCTTCGGGCTTGCCTTCTTCGATGGCGCGGTTTTTGGCAATTTCGGCCTCGTGCTGCAATTCTGCTTCGGGGATTTCGGTATCGGTCACGTATTTTGGCGCAGAAGCGGCAATCTGGAGCGCAAGCTCATGCGCAAACTGACGGAAAGCCTCAGAGCGGGCGACAAAGTCAGTTTCGCAGTTGACTTCCACCATGACACCCACGCGCCCGCTGCCGTGCGAGTACAACTCCACAGTGCCGTTGGAGGCCTGGCGGTCAGCCCGCTTGGCAGCCGTTGCCACGCCTTTTTCGCGCAGATAGTCCACGGCCTTTTTGAAGTCGCCATCAGCTTCGGTCAGCGCCTTGCGGCAATCCAAAATGCCCGCATTGGTAGCGGCGCGCAGTTCCTTGATCATTTCAGTTGTTATTTCCATTCAGAACCTCTTGCGGGAATATTATTCAGCCGGGGTTTCTTCAGCGGCAGCGTCGGCTTTGACCGTCTTGGCGCGCTTGACAGGCTTGGCCGGGGTTTCTTCAGCGGCAACTTCGGCTTTGACCGTCTTGGCGCGCTTGGCAGGCTTGACCGGGGTTTCTCCAGTGGCAGCTTCAGGTTCAGTCGTCTCAACTGGCTGGGCCGGGGTTTCTTCAGCGACAACTTCGGGTTCAGCTGTTTCGGCAGCCTGGGCCGGGGCTTCGTCTGCGACAACTTTGGGTTCAGCCGTTTCAGCAGCCTGGGCCGGGGTTTCGTCTGCGGCAACTTCGGGTTCAACCGTCTTGGCGAGCTTGGCTAGCGTGGCTTTGCCGAGCAGGGCGGTATCATCGGTCTCTTCGTCAACATCAACCGTTCTGCCAGCCTTCTGGGAAGGAGCTGGGGCGGTTGCAGCATAGACAGCAGCCTGTTGTTCTTCTTCCAGTTCTTCGTCCTTGCGCATGGCTTTGCCTTCGAGCACAGCGTCTGCAATCTTGGCGACCAGCAGCTTGATGGCGCGGATGGCGTCATCGTTGGACGGGATCACGTAGTCGATATCCTGCGGGTTGCAGTTGGTATCGACCAGGGCAACAATCGGGATACCGAGCAGGTTGCACTCGCGGACTGCTGAATCTTCGCGTCCAACATCCACCAGGAAAACCATGTCAGGACGGCGCTTCATTGCGCGCACACCGTCAAGACGGGTGTTCAGGCGGGTGATATCGCGTTCAATCAACAGGCCTTCTTTTTTGGTCAGGCGGTTGATCTCGCCGCTGTCGCGCAGGTGCTCCAGCCGCTCCATTTCCTGGATACGAGCAAACATGGTGTTCCAGTTGGTCAGCATGCCGCCCAGCCAGCGTTCGGTGACATAGGGCATTCCGGCGCGGATGGCTTCTTCGCGCACGGTTTCCTGCGCCTGGCGCTTGGTGCCGGCGAACAGGATGATACCGCCGTTCATGACGGAGTCTCGTACGACTGTATAAGCGGTATTTAACGCTTTGACCGTCTGTTGAAGGTCGATGATGTGAATGCCGTTGCGCTCCGTAAAGATATACGGCTTCATGCGCGGATCCCACTTGTTGGTGCGGTGACCGAAATGGACGCCGCTCTCCAAGAGGGCTTTCATTGAAATTACAGCCATTATTTCTCCTTCTTACCGTTCTATTGGCACCTCGTAGGTGCAAAACGGGATAAGTTTAGCGGGGATGACCCATCTCAGGGCTGATGACCCGCTCAGGGACGCTTATTGCCCGTCCCGGGCAAAATAGTGTCTCGCCAACCCCGTACCCCGTGAAGACAGCCTTGCAAGAGAGCATTGGGGCAGGTGCGAGAGCGGCGAGTAGTATACCACAGATTTGCCGCTGCCCAGAAAAATTGTCCTGTGGCCCGGGGATGTTTCGGGAAAGGGCGAATTCTTCCCTTGGAGATTCCCAAAGAGCCTTGCAGGGCAGTTAAAATAAGGGTGGGACAATCCATTAGATTGTCCCACCGAACGAAATACTTTTCAAAGAATTTCAGGCCGCAACTCTTGATTGACCGTATAACTGCTCTTTGACCCGTCCAACCTTGCGTTTCATATCATCTTTTGTCAAAATGTCATTGGTTATTTTTTGGATTGCATGCATCACGGTGGTGTGGTCGCGCCCGCCGAGCACTTCGCCAATTTGCGGCAGGGAGGCGTTGGTCTCGCTGCGCAGCAGGTACATGGCAACCTGGCGCGGCTCTGCAATCCGCTGGGAGCGATCGCGGCCCAGCAAGGCATCCACAGAGGTCTCCCATTCGCTGGCTACAATCTCGATCAGCTTTTGCGGCGGGATGTTGCGCACCTGCGGAATCAGGTCAGCCAGGGCCATTTCGGCCAGGCGCAGGCTGAGGGGTACACCCGAAAGGTCAGAAAAAGCGATGATGCGGTTCAAGGCGCCCTCAAGTTCGCGGATGTTGGATTGTACGCGGCGGGCGATCATATCGAGAATTTCGGTGGGGATGTGGCGGCCAATTTTCTCGGCCTTGTAGCGCAAGATTGCCTGGCGGGTCTCAAGATCGGGCATTTGAATATCTGCAATCAGGCCCCATTCAAAGCGCGAGCGCAAACGTTCTTCGAGCGTCACCAGCGACTTGGGAGGGCGGTCCGACGAAACGATAATTTGCTTGTCCTGACTGTGCAGGGTATTAAAGGTGTGGAAGAATTCTTCCTGCGTGGATTCTTTCCCGGCGATAAACTGGATGTCATCGATCAACAGCACATCGGCAGAACGATACTTCTCACGGAAAGCCTGCGTGGTGTGCGTGCGGATGGCGTTGATCATGTCGTTGGTGAATTCTTCTGAAGACACATACAGGACATTTAATCCACGGCTGTGACAGGAATTGCCAATGGCGTGTAAAAGATGGGTCTTGCCCAACCCCACCCCGCCATACAGGAATAACGGGTTATAAGCGCGGGCGGGTCTTTCGGCAACAGCCAGGGCGGCGGCGTGCGCCAGGCGGCTGTTTGCGCCAACCACGAAATTCTCGAAGGTGTAGCGTGGATTCAGCGTGGAGTTGCGCTGTTTAACGGTGGCAGGCATCAGAGACTCGGCAGATTCGCTTTCGTCGACCGGATCGTCCCCTTCAACGGCATCATGCTCGCTGGCAACCACAAAACGCACATCCACCGCCCGGTTCATCATCCCTGCCAGAAGGCGGGTGACCGTGCTCAAGAGACGGTTCTCCAACCAGTCGCGGGCATAGGCATTGCGCACAGCTATGGTCATTACACCTTCTTCATAGGCCAGGGGACTGGTATCGCGTACCCAGGTATCGAACGATGCGCGGGGCATTTCCATCTGGAGTTGGCCGAGCACGGATTGCCATGCCTGTTCTGAGTTCATGTATTGCTCCAAAGGCAGGATTTGAGGTACGGGGTACCAAAGCCCTCTGCTTGTTTTGCAGAGGGTCTGTAGACAGACTGCTTTTCCACTTACTTCTAGGGGTCTGGGATGCGGTTGCGGCGTGCATCCCTGTTCGAATGACTGCCACCATTCTAGCAAAAAGATCTTAATCCCGCCACACGATAAACCTACGCTACCTTAAAAACTTTCATTTCTTTAAGGCAATCGAATCTTAAAGAAAATTAACAAGGGAGAATCCGGAATTAATCCATTTCCAGAACGGATGTTTCAGCCACGACCGCATCAGAGGAAATTTTTAACCCCCATATATGGGGTTAAAGGCCTAAAAAAAGCCCCTTATCGTATATCTATCTTAAAAAATTCACAGCCAAAATTAATCCAAGCAGCTGGCTGTGAAACCTTGTATTCAAAGACTCGTTTTTTAATTAAAGGCCGACTCTGTGATGAACTGTATTCGAGCCACAATCTTAAAGAATTCACCTGACACGAGAAGTCTTTTGCCCTGCTCAACCGAAGACAGCGACGGCGAGAATCCCGCTGAAAATGACGGCTGCTCCCACCACCCGCCAGATGCCCAGCGGTTCTCCCAGAAAGCGCCACCCGGCCAGCGCTCCCAGCACCACGCTGACTTCACGGATGGCGCCCGCGTAGCTGAGCGGGGCGATGGAGTATGCCAGCAGCGCCAAGAGGTAAGAGAAGACCGTTAGCAGCCCAATGCTGACGATCCCAACATGATGCGCCGCCAGTTCGGATTTTAGCACAGGCCAACCATAGCGCCGGATCATCAGCGGGGAGGTCAATGCCGGGGCCAGGAAAAAGACCACCACGGCATAAGGAAATGCAGGCGTACGCTTGACTGCCGCCCCGTCAATTGTAGAATAAAGGGAAATGAGCAGGGCGATGGTCAATGCCAGCGCTATGGCGCGCAGATGAGGCTTGTTGTCCCTCTTTTGAAACAAATTGCCGCCCCCGGTCACCAGGAGGCCGAGAATGATAATCCCTGACCCAATCGCGCCGCCAAGCGTCAGATTTTCACCCAGAAAAAGCACCGACCAGGCGGCGATCAGCGCAGGGGCCGCCCCGCGAGCCAGTGGGTACACGAGTGAGAAATCTGCATCCTGATAGGCCCCGGACAAGGCAAAATAGTACAGCACCTCCAAAACCACGCTGGCGAGAAGCAATAGCCAAGTCTCTCGGGCGGGCAGGCCTGTGAAAAACAGGAATGGTAAAAAGACCGCAGATCCCAGCAAGACTGCCCACCAGGTGGCAATATATTTTTCCCCGGCCTGCTTGAGCAAAAGGTTCCAGGTGGTGTGTAAAATGGCTGACCCAAGCAACAGGGCAATGGCGAAGACAGGCATAAGGGTTTTCCAGCAAACTGGCTCGTTGATCATCTCCGGGGCAGGCGGGAATCTCCTGGGAACCCAAAAACATAGCACTGAGACGGCAGCCCTGCCGTCTCAGTGCTATGACGATGAAGAGAAGAAGAGCATTCTGCCTTTTCTACTTTCCGTTTGTTCGCGGCACCCAGGCCAGGATGGAGGTCCCCTCGCCGATAACGGATGAAATTTCCACATCCCCGCCGACATGATGGGCGCGCGTGTGCATATTCGAGAGGCCGTGTCCAAGCGTCATGCTCATTTTTTCGATCTCGAAGCCATAGCCGTTATCATGGATTTCAAGCATGATGCGCTCCGGCGAGGTCCAGATGCTGAGATCCACTTTCTTGGCATGGGCATGTTTGGCGGCATTGGCCAGCGCCTCCTGGCAGATGTGGAAGAGGGCCAGGGCATGGCTCTGGGGCAGATCTTTAAGGTCATCAGGAGAACCTTTTAAATTGGCCTCCGCCAGGGTATTGACGCGGAATTCTGTGATCAGGTGTTTGATGCCATCCATCAGGTTCTCGTCGCCAAACTGGCGCGGACGCAGGTCTAAAATGTAGGAGCGGATATCCCGAATGGTATGGTTCAAGCTGGTGATGGCCTGCTGGATACGCTCCGCTGACTGGGAAGGGTCTTCTGTCGCCAGGAGCCGGGCGTGCTCGAGCACCAGCCCCACGCCATAGATGGATTGAATGATACCGTCGTGCAAATCCATGCCGATCCGGTCGCGCTCTTCCAGCACAGCCAGGCGGCGCGCGTTGGAGTGCAGGCGGGCGTTCTCGATTGCCAGGCCTGCCCAACTTCCGATTGCGGTAATCACCTGGATGTCGTGTTCATTCAGCGGAACCGAACTGCGTGTAACGGCGCTGAGCACTCCCACCAGGTTTCCGCTCGAGGTGAGCGGGAAGCAGGCCATCTGCTTGAATCCAGCGTCCACCACGGCGTCGCGCAGGTAACGCATATCGTGAGCCAGGTCATGGCTGACCAGCGCTTCACCGGTCTTTGCCACCAGTCCGATAATCCCCTCCCCCGATTGAAAGCGGTTGCGGGTCCAGAAGACTTCAGCGGCCTGCCCGCGGTGCAGCACCAGCCGCAGGGTTTGCTTGTCTTCTTCGAGCAGGAAAATCTCCCCTGACTCGACCTCCATGTAATCCATCACGAGCGAAAGCGTCTTGTGCAGGATTTCATCGAGCTTCAAAGAGGCTGTCAACACTTCGGCGATATTGTTGAGCAGCGCCAGGTCCTGGTTGCGGCGTGTCAGGGCCTGGTCACGTTGTTTTAGTTCATCATACAGGCGGGCGTTGTGGATGGCAACTGCCGCGTAGGCCGCCAGCATCTGGATAATGCGTTCGTCATCGGCAGTAAACTCCGAATGATCGATTTTTTCCGTCAGGTAGATTTGGCCCAACTGGTCTTCACCCAGGCGGATGGGTATACCCAGGAAAGTCCGCATGGCCGGATGGTTGCGTGGAAAGCCAACGCTGCGGCTATCGGCCTGGATATCGGGGAGGCGGATGGGAGCCTCCGCATTCATCAGTGCGCCCAAAAGCCCGCGCCCGGAAGGCGGGTGCGGGATGCGGTGAATTTCACTTTGGGTCATGCCTACAGAAATAAATTGCTTGAGTTTGCCATCTTCTCCCTGCACCCCCAGGGCCGCAAAACGCGCCTGCGCCTGCTCACAGGCCACCGAAGCGATGCGCTCAAGCAATGTCTCCAGCGAAATATCCTCAACAAGTTGAAGACTGGCCTGGTGAAGTGCTATCAGCCGTTCTTCGAGTTGCTGGCGCGTTAGAAGCATGCACTTTCTCCTCTTGGAGTTATTCTACCCTACCCATCCGAATTGTCAAGCTGATAGGTTTTGCCAGACCAAGGTTGTAAAATTACTGTAAGATATTTTTGGGATCTTTGGGAAACTCGGTGAGAAGACCACGCATTTTGGGGTGTGAGCGCACGTTCGCGCGCTCACACCCCAAAATGCGGTACTATTCACAGAAAACCTAGGAGACCTTATTTTTGCTGACTGAGGAAAAATGGGAACATCGCGCATCCCCGGATTTTACAAACTGACCCTTGAAGAGCGCCTCGCCCAGGCTGCTTCTGCTGCGGATTTGACCCCCGAAGAGCTGGCTGCTTGGACGACAGGCGGGGTCAACACTGAAGACGCCGACCACATGATCGAGAATGTGATCGGCACTCACGCCCTGCCGCTCGGCCTGGGATTGAACTTTCAGGTCAACGGACGGGATGTGCTCGTCCCGATGGCTATTGAGGAGCCGTCAGTGGTGGCTGGTGCCTCGTTCATGGCCAAACTGGTCCGCGCGGGTGGCGGGTTCCAGACCAGTTCCAGCGCCCCGCTGATGATCGGACAGATGCAAGTCATCAACCTGGTCAACCTCGAAGCAGCCAAATTAAAACTCTACGAGCGCAAGGCCGAATTGCTGGCTGCTGCCGACGAAATCGACCCCATTTTGAAAAAATTTGGCGGCGGCGCGCGCGACTTGGAAGTTCGTGTATTCGAAAAATCAAGTATCGGGCCGTTCCTCGTTGTCCACCTGATTTACGATGTGCGCGACGCGATGGGTGCGAACGCCGTCAACACGGCTTGTGAACGCTTGGCTCCACAGGTAGAGGCTATCACAGGCGGGAAGGTGCATCTAAGGATTCTCTCGAACCTGGCAGACCGGCGGATTTCTCGCGCGCGCTGCACCATCCCTGTCAAAGAATTGGCGTTTACAACCCAGGGTGACCATGCAGGCCGCCCCTACAGCGGTGAAACCGTGCGGGATGGGATGATTGCCGCTTACGCTTTTGCGGCGGTTGACCCTTACCGCGCAGCGACCCATAACAAGGGCATCATGAACGGTGTGGATGCGGTTGTGATCGCGACCGGCAACGACTGGCGCGCGATCGAAGCCGGGGCACACGCTTATGCTGCTCGTTCCGGGAAATACACCAGCCTTTCCACCTGGGGCCAGGATGCGGATGGCAGCCTGGTCGGCACGCTGGAAATGCCGATGGCGGTTGGCATTATCGGCGGGGCGACGAAAGTCCACCCGGCGGCGCGCGCCGCGCTGAAACTGATGGGCGTCGAAACAGCCTCCGAGCTGGCCGAGATTATCGTGGCGGTTGGGCTGGCCCAAAACATGGCCGCCCTGCGCGCACTTTCCACCGAAGGCATCCAGCGCGGACACATGACCCTGCACGCGCGCCAGGTCGCCATCGCTGCAGGCGCATCCGGTGATCTGATTGAAAAACTCGCCGCGCAACTGGTAGCGGAAAAAACCGTGAGAATTGACCGGGCGGAACAGATTTTGAAAACCTTGAAAAACTGACCATAAACCATGGACCGAAGACGATGGTTTACTGTCCATCGTCCACGGCCAAACTTGGAGAATCACATGCCTGAAAACAGCACTCTCTTGAAACCCAACAAACCTGTCGGCATCGTCGGCTACGGCGCTTATGTGCCACGCTACCGCCTGCCTGCCAGGGAAGTTGCCCGCGTCTGGACCGGTGGCAAAGGCGGCGTGCCGATCAAGGAAAAGGCCGTCCCCGGCCTGGACGAGGACGTGATTACCATGTCGATCGAGGCGGCGCGCAATGCCATGAGCCGCGCCCAGATCGACCCGCACGCAATCCGCGCGGTCTGGGTGGGCTCGGAATCGCATCCGTATGCGGTCAAGCCGACTTCCACGCTGGTGGCGGAAGCCATCGGCGCGGTTCCCAACACCCAGGGCGCAGACTTTGAATTCGCCTGCAAGGCTGGAACGGAAGCCTTCGTGGCTGCGATGGGCATGGTCGGCTCGGGGATGGGGCGCTATGCCATGGCCATCGGCATGGACACCGCCCAGGGCAAACCGGGTGATGCGCTCGAATATACTGCCGGTGCGGGCGGCGCGGCTTTCCTGATCGGCCCGGCAGAAGAGTCGCTGGCGGTGGTCAATTCCGCGTATTCCTATGTGACCGACACGCCCGATTTCTGGCGGCGCGAATACCAGAAATATCCCGAACATGGGATGCGTTTCACCGGCGAGCCGGCCTATTTCAAGCATATTACCGAAGCCGGCACAGCGATGATGCAGGCCAGCGGAACCACCGCCAAAGATTACAAATGGGCTGTTTTTCACCAGCCGAATACCAAATTCCCCCAGCGTGTGGCCAAGATGCTTGGCTTTTCACTGGAGCAAATCGAACCCGGGCTGCTCGTTCCAGTCATCGGTAATACGTACGCCGGGGCGGCCATTATTGGCCTGACCGCGATTTTGGACGTTGCCCAGCCGGGTGACCGGATCCTGATGGTTTCTTTTGGGTCCGGGGCCGGGTCAGACGCTTTCGATATCGTCGTTACCGACAAGTTGGCCGAGCGCCGCGATCGGGCGACCAAAACCCAGGAATATATTGCCCGCCGCACAGAAATTGATTACGCCATGTACGTGCGCTATCGCGGGAAACTGGCAATGAAATAGTTAGTGTTATTGCGAGGAGTGTTTTTGCGACGAAGCAATCCCCGATTAAACGGAGCAATCTTTCGATAAGATTTTCCCGCTTTATGGCAGATTGCTTTGCCTGAGACCGGCTCGCAATGACACCTAAAAAGGTGTCTAACATGAGTGATATCGTCATCGCAGGTATTGGACAAACCGAAGTTGGTGAGCACTGGGGTATTTCCCTGCGCGAGCTGGCTTATCAAGCCATCAGTGCCGCTCTTCGGGATAGCGGCGGATTGAAACCGCAGGCGCTTTTTGTGGGCAATATGCTCGCCCCGAATCTCTCGAATCAGGCTCACCTGGGCACGCTCTTGGCCGATAATGCCGGTCTGACCGGCATCGAAGCGGCTACCTTCGAAGCGGCGGGTGCCTCGGGCGGCGCAGCCTTGCGCCAGGGTTATCTGGCTGTCAAAAGCGGCCTGGTGGATGTGGCGCTCGTCGTTGGCGTGGAAAAATTTACCGATAAAGTTGGCCCAGACGTGGAAGAAGCTGTCGCCACTGCCACGGACAGCGACTTCGAAGCCATGCAGGGGCTGACCGCCACCGCGCAAGCTGCCCTGTTGATGCGGCGTTACATGCACGAATACCACGTTCCGGCGGATGGGCTCGCCGGTTTCCCGCTCACCGCTCACGCCAATGGCGTGGGCAACCAGCATGCCATGTTCCAAAAAGCCATCCAGCCTGAAATGTATGCCAAGGCAGAAATGGTCAGCGAGCCGGTTAACCTGTTCGACGTTGCCCCGGTGGCAGATGGCGCGGCATCTGTGCTCTTGACCCGCCGCGATTTGCTTCCCAAGGATTTTGCCCATCCGCTGGTCAAAATCGCCGGTTCGAGCGGCTCATCCGACACACTGGCGCTGCATGATCGACACGATCTGCTCTTCTTCCAGGCGGCGCAAGTTGCCACAGAGCAGGCCTTGAAAAAGGCGGGAATCACGCTGGAACAGGTTAATTTCTTTGAATATCACGACGCCTTCAGTATCTTTGCAGCCCTATCGCTGGAGGCCGCCGGTTTTGCAGCACGCGGCGAAGGCTGGAAGTTGGCAGCTGATGGGGCGATCTCCCTGACGGGGTCGGGAGACTCTCGCCAAATGCAGATCCCTTGTGTGACCATGGGCGGACTCAAGGCGCGCGGCTTTCCCGGCGGCGCGGCAGGTGTCTACCAGGCCGTCGAAGCGGTAATGCAGCTGCGGGGGCAGTCCGGTCCCAACCAGTTAAACGAGGCGCGCTACGGGCTGATCCAATCACTTGGCGGGCCAGCTTCCACAGCGGTTTGTCATGTCCTCGCTAAAATGGATTAAAATCAGCAGGATGCTTTTGCAGATGGGCAGACAATCGTCTGCCCATTTTTGATGATAGCCGAGGCCTTGATTTGAAGTCAGAGCACATTTTTCAGGCGTTTACCGGGCTGGCCGCGCTGGAGGGAATCCTGGCGGTTGGGTTATATTTTACCAACCCTCCCAGGGCAGGAGAAACGCTGGTGGCAGGCTATTCGACTTCGCGCCTGTTGGGCGGCCTGGGGCTGGCCCTCGTTTTGGTGTTTTTCCTGGTGTTGTTCGCCGGGTCATTTATATGGAAGGAAAGGCTAAAAACCTGGGGAACTTGCCTGAAGGATGTGCTCAACGCGGATGCTTACCGCCTGATATTGGCGGTGCCGGTGTTCTTTGCGCTGGCTGTCAACCTGTTGGGGTTGTGCGTTTATTTTATCCCGGCCACCCGCTGGGCGCTGCCCATTATCAGGACCTATGCGCTGATCCAGGTTGTCGGTGAGCGCATTTACCTGGCGCAGCTTTGGGCGGTGTTGATCCTGATCAAGGGAATTGTCTTTTATTTCATATTAAACAAACGGGATCAGGTGGGCAGGCAGCGGCTGTCAGGACTGGCGCAGGCAGCCATCGTTAGTTGGAGTCTAACGGCCTGTGTGCTGGCGCTTTCGCTGATCTGGGGGCTGGTCTCCAGAGATTTGCGCCTTCAACTAATGAGCGGTCCCACCTTCAAACTTTTGGCATTATCCATCTGGTTCTCTTTATGGGTGTTGGGGGAATGGAAAAACAGCCGCCGCGCCCAACAAGTCCGGATTTATTTCTGGATGGGGACGGTCTGGCTGGTAGTCTTCCTGTTGTCTCTTCAACTGGCGCACTCGCTCAACATTGTCGTTAACCCGCGCGAGAGCTACTGGCATTTGCTGGCCGATTCGTTCCTGCACGGCAGGCTGTACCTGCTCAATCCGCCTTCTGACCAGGACCTGGTCTTTTACAATGGCCGCTGGTATATCCCAATTCCACCGCTGCCGGCGTTCATCATGCTGCCACTGGTGGCGGTCTTTGGCGTCAAAGCCATCAACACTACCATCGTTTCGCTGTGCCTGGCCGCCACGACGGCTGCGCTGGTCTTTTTGATTTTGGACGAAATGCGGCGGCTGACGTGGATCAAGCTTTCACTGGGCGGCCAGCTCTGGCTGGTGGCTTTGTTTTCGTTTGGGACGGTGCATCTCTGGCTGTCGGTTGTGAGCCGCGTCTGGTATTTCAGCCAGGTTTGCGCAGTCTTTTTTGCGGCGCTGGCCTTCTTTTCGGCACTGAAAAAGCGCCCAGCCTGGCTGACGGGTCTCTGCCTGGGGTTGGCGCTGCTGGCGCGCCCCAATCTGTTCACGTTATGGCCAGCACTGCTGGCAATCGCCATCCAGTTGCAGATTGCCCAGACCGGCAAATTCGATTGGAAGAAGTCCTTGACTTGGGCTTTATTCTCAGCTCTGCCAGTGATCGCCGCCGTGGGCTTCCTGCTCTACTACAACTACCTGCGCTTCGGGAACTTCCTCGATTTTGGCTATACCGCCATCTCCAGCGGGGGAACCGTCGTCAGCGACGCCAGGCAGTTTGGGATTTTCAGTCTGCACTTTGTCTGGAACAACGTGCAGACCATGTTCCTGTCCCTGCCGGATTTGGAGGCCCGCTGCGGTTACTTCCTGCCGCGCGGACACGGCATCAGCATGCTGGCGGCCACCCCGGCCGTCCTCTACCTTTTTCGCCGCCTGAAAATTTTCTGGTGGACGGTTGGCTGCTGGCTGGCAATCCTCCTTTCGATGGGTCTGCTGGCGACATACCACAATGACGGCAGTATCCAATACGCTTATCGCTATCTCATCGATTTCATCCTGCCGGTCATTATGCTTCTTGCGCTGAATACAGGCCAAAAAGTCTCCTGGCCGCTTCGAGTTCTCATTATTATTAGTATGGCAATGAATTATTTTGGGACGGTTTCCTGGTTTTTTAGTAAGTGTTGACCGTTTTCTTGAACAAAAACCCTGACATTCTTGTAAAGGTCGCTCTTTGATAGTTCTTGATAGGCCCAATGATTAGAATTAGGTTCAGAACAAACTAACAAGGAGTAGACATCATGGAAATTGCGCGCCATTGGCGATTGAAACAACAGCGATACGGCCTCGTGGGTGAAGTTTGCCCGCACTGCGACTACAAAATTTTCCCGCCCCGCGACGTTTGTCCCAACTGCGGCGACGAAGCCAAAACACTCTATGCTTTCAGCGGCAAGGGTGAGGTGTTTTCGTATACAACCATTTACGAGGCGCCCACTGGTTACAACGCCAACGCCCCATATACAGTTGCTCTCGTCAAACTCAATGAAGGCCCGATGGTCACCGCCCAACTCACGGATGTCGGCGACCAACCCGTCGAAATCGGCATGCCTGTTGAAATGGTCACCCGCAAAATGCGGAATGATGGAGATGAACGCGGGATGATTGTTTACGGGTATAAATTTCGTAGAATAACGTAGGCGGCACGGCATAGAAAAAAATAATCAAAAAGAACTGGCTAAAAGATGTCGGTTCTTTTTGATTATTTTGGCGGCCCCGACGGGGGGGAGACCTCGATTCTGCGTCAAATGGAAAAACAGCCACCTCGTCAGAATTTGACATATTTCATGTACGATAAGCCAAGCTGTCAATAAATTTCCGCCTTTTATATCCATATATTTTCAGTGCATTAGACAAAAAACACACCTTGCGGATGTGTTTTTTGTTTGTCATTGGCCCTGTCTTATCGTTTTTACCATTACTGGTCCCGAAAGGACTTTTCAGAAGCAACAGTAAAACTCGAGAGCGCCCCAAAAGTAGAACTGTCTCAGGTATTTTTCACGATCACTATCCCCGGGTCGGGTAAGAATCCCATCTCCTACTCCTTCTAAAAACCAAGGAGACTGGCATGGAGAATTCTGATACGCAACCCAAAACAAAACCCTGGCTGGAACAACACGCCAGTAAACTGGTGGCCCTGGCTTTTTGGCTGGTGCTGATCCTCGGCTATCAGTGGTATGCCCGCACCAACGACCTGACCCCGCTCCAGGCGGTGCAGGCGTTGCTCGATTTTTTCGCCAACAGCCTGTGGGGGATGTTGATTTACATTCTCGTTTACGCCATTCGCCCGTTGATTTTATTCCCCCCCACGCTGATTTCGCTGGCAGCGGGATTTGTCTATGGTCCACTTTGGGGGGTGGTGATGGTGGTTGTAGCCAGCAACATCTCATCGAGTATCGCTTACCTGGTCGGTCGCTTTTTCGGGCAGGGACTTTTACCCGAAGGCCAGGGAGACAACTGGGTGACGCGCTACGCCGAACGCATGCGCCAGAATAGTTTTGCAACGGTGCTGACCATGCGCTTTATCTTTTTGCCTTATGATCTGGTCAGCTATCTGGCCGGATTTTTGCGAATTAAGTATTGGCCTTTCACCCTGGCGACTGCGCTTGGTTCCATTCCCGGCACGATTGCCTTTGTTGGGTTTGGGGCTTCCATCGAAAGTTTTGATGGAGGAATTCCACAGCTCAACCCGCTCACGCTGGCGTTTTCGGTGGCAATTTTTATTGGCAGCCTGGTGCTGTCACGGGTTTTCAAGAAACGCGAAATAGTGCGAGATTAATGGCGCACCCACGGAGAACAACATGACTCAAACCTATTTTCACACCATCGTTATCGGCGCAGGCTCCGGCGGCATGACCGTTGCGGTCGGGCTGGCAGGCTTGGGCAAACAGGTTGCCTTCATCGAAGGCAACCACGTCGGCGGGGACTGCACCAACGTGGGCTGTGTGCCATCGAAAACACTAATCCACCTGGCGCGTGAGTTCAAACTGGGTGATAACCCCGATAACGTTTTGCGCGAAGTCATCCGCAAGCGCGACGTCCTGCGCGAGAAGGAAACCCACGAAGTCCGCGACCTGAAAAATGTGACCTTTATCGAGGGTTGGGCGAAATTCACTGCGCCCAAAGAAATTGAAGTGGCACTCAAAGATGGTCAGACACGCAAACTGACCGCCGAGAACATCGTCATCGCCACCGGGGCGCGCCCGCGTCTGTTAGACATCCCGGGTTTGCCCGCCGAACGGGTGCTGACCAACGAGAGTCTCTTTGACTTGCGCGATGCGCCCAAGCATCTGGTGATTGCCGGAGCCGGGGTGATTGCGCTCGAAATGGCTTTCGCCTTTCGCAAAATCGGCACCCAGGTTACGCTTTTTGCGCTGGATGACCGTCCGCTGGTGACGGCCATCCCTGAAGCGTCGGAAGCCCTGCGCCCGGAGATTGAGCGGGCGGGCATCAAAGCTTATTACGGGGCGACCGCCACCGGCTTCGATGAAGCCTCCAGAACGCTGACTCTGAATCAGGGCGGGACGGAAATCCGGGTGCAGCAGGTGGACAAGGTGCTGGTCGCGATTGGCCGGGTGCGGAATTTGGAACGCCTGGAGCTGGAGAAAGCCGGGGTAACGGTGGACAAGCGCCGGGGCGTTTTGGTCAACACTTTTGGCGAGACAAATCTCAAGGGTGTCTACGCCATCGGGGACGTGACGCCCACTTCAGCCTTTACCCATTCTGCCAATGCCCAGGGGCGGCGCGTGGTCCAGCGGATTGCCTTCCCGCTGCTGCCCGTTGCCAAAAACGAACCGCTTTTCCCGAACGCGACCTTCTCCGACCCGGAAGTGGCTGCCGTTGGCCTGAGCCCGCAACAACTGAAAGAGTATTGCCATCCCGGCGTGGTCAAGCGTATCCGGGTCGATTTCAAAACTCACATCGACCGTGGCTACACCGATGAAGTTGAAAATGGTTTTCTCATTGTGGACGCGGTGCGCCTGACCGGGCAGATTTTGAGCGTGACCATCGTCGGCCCGCGCGCTTCGGAGATGATTTCGTTCTTTACGCTGGCGATCAGCCAGAAAATTTCACTCTACAAGATTTACCGGCTGGTTTTCCCATACCCAACTTATTCGAGCGGTATTTTGAAGGTGGCCGACTTTTTCATGCGCGAAACGCTGACGGACCTGAAGGGTGAGTTGGCGGCGTATCTCAAGTATCGCTTTGCAAAGTAACGCTACATTAATGTCGCACTACGAAAATTTCAGGAGACTCCATGAAACAAATTTCTTTCCTTTTCATCATTTTTGCGCTTGTCCTGGCGGCTTGCGCACCTTCTACATCCCAACCCGCCCCATCTGGCGAGTTCGACATTGACGACTGGGACAGTGTGCTGGCCGCCGCACGCGGGCAGACCGTCAACTGGTACATCTGGGGCGGCTCGGAGAGCATCAATGCCTACGTGGATAATTTCTACGGCAAAGCCTTGCAAGAGCGCTATGGCATCACGCTCAACCGTATCCCGCTGGCAGCTACCGAGGATGCTATCAACCAGGTCTTGAGCGAGAAACAGGCCGGCACCGACCCCGGCGCAGTGGATTTAATCTGGATTAATGGTGAGAACTTCTTTACGCTCAAACAGGCGAATATGCTCTACAAAGACTGGGCGCAGAAACTCCCAAATGCCAAACTGGTCAACTGGGAGAATCCGGCGATCAATCTCGACTTTGGTACGCCAGTGGACAATATGGAAAGCCCCTGGTCCTCGGCGCAGTTCCAGTTCGTCTATGATTCTGCCCGCCCTTCGACCGCCTCAGGACAAACGGATGATCTGCCACGTTCGTATGCCGAACTCAAAGCTTGGGCCTGCGCCAACCCCGGACGCTTCACCTATGTGGCGCCGGGAGCCGGTGGATTTATCGGCACGCGCTTCCTGAAAGGCGCGCTCTACGAACTGAGCGGCGGCGAAGCGCAGTGGAAAACCTTTGACCAGGCCACCTGGGACAAGCACTCCCCGGCGCTGTGGGCCTACCTGAACGAACTCGAACCTTGTCTGTGGCGCAAGGGCGAAGCCTACCCCAAGAACGAACCCGAAATGGTGACGCTCTTTGCCAATGGCGAGATTGACCTGAGCTTTACTCAGGACATCAGCGGCGCGGGGCGCTGGATTAAGGACGGTCTCATGCCCGCCACTGCCCGCACCTTCGTTTTTAATCGGTACATGATCGGTGATTTCAACTATGTCGCTATTCCGGTCAACGCCCCGAACAAAGCCGCGGCGCTGGTGCTGACGAACCTGCTGCTCGAACCGGAGTTCCAGGCTGCGCAAATTTTGCCCGAAAACGGATTCGGTCTGGGCTACGCCATCGACGTGACCCGCATCACGGATACTGACGCCAAAACCCAACTCGAACAAGCCGCCGCCAAACTCGGCGAATCCGCCACTCCCGCCACCGACCTGGCAAAGACTCTGGCTGGCGATACCGCCCCGCAATATCAGGGTTTGGTGGAGCAGGGCTGGCTGGAGTTTGTGGTACAAAAGTAAGCGTCAGGCTTTTCGGTGTCAGGTGTCAGGCAAAACCATCGCTGCGCACCTGACACTTGATACCTGATACCCTCCCCCCATGCGCGACCGCCTGATTTTTTCCCCCTGGCTGGCCCTCGCCCCGGCACTGACAATTGTGAGCGTCTTGCTGGGGGCGAGTCTTGTCTATGGTGTGGCGCAGAGTTGGGGGCTGATGTCTGGCCTGGAGCAGGAAACTCTTAGCCTGCGCGCCTACTCCGATCTATTCACCGGGCAGGGTATTGCCGGGCGTGAATTCTGGGGGTCGCTGGCCTTTTCGTTGTGGGTCAGCGCCGCATCGACGCTGATTTCAGCGGCCTGCGCGCTGTTCGTGGCCGTCTGGCTCTCCGAGCGGCGCGCCATTGACAGTACCGCCACCTTTGCCCTCAACTGGAATCTGGCTTTTCCACACTTGGTCTGGGCGGTGATGTTGCTGCTTTTGCTCTCGCAAAGCGGATTGCTGGCGCGTTGGGCGGCCAGTTTCGGCCTGGTTGACCAGCCAGCCGCGTTCCCGGTGCTGGTGCGTGATACCTTCGGCATTGGCATCATCCTGGGTTACATTGGCAAGGAAGTACCCTTCCTGACCCTGCTGGTAATTTCTGTCCTGCGCACCCAGCCCGAAGGCTACAAACTGGTGGCCGAAAACTTGGGCGCCAGCCGCTGGCAAAGAATCCGCTATGTGACCCTGCCGCTGGTCGCGCCCTCTCTTCTGGCGGGTGCGCTGCTGGTCTTTGCTTTTATTTTCAGCAGTTACGAAGCCCCGGCCTTACTGGGGGTGAACTCCCCGCGCATGCTGTCGGTACTCGCCCTACGCTTTTTCAACGACCCCGACCTGCGCGCCCGCGCCGACGGCATGGCCATCAGCCTCGTGATTACGGTCATTACGCTCCTGGTAGCCTGGGTGAGTTTGTGGAAGGGGGAAAATAATGAGTAAACAAGCAGAACGTAGACAGGGAGAGCTAACAGGTAGACAAGTAGACAAGGCAATAGGGAAACCTGTCTACCTGTTTCCTTGTCTACTTCAACACATCCCCCGCCTCCTCCTTTACACCCTCCTCGCCGCGCCGCTCGGCGTCTTCCTCCTCTATGCCTTCTCGCAGGGCTGGTTTTTCCCCGCGCCCTTCCCCGAAACCTGGAGCACCGCCGCCTTCGCCCGCGTCCTCGACGACCCGCGCACCCTGACCAGCCTGCGCGACAGCCTGACCATTGCGGTCATTGTCAGCCTGCTTTCGCTGGGGCTCGGATTCTCGGCGGCGCGCGCACTGGGTTTGCGTCAATTTCGCGGGCGGCAGTTCGCCTGGCTGGTGCTGTTCCTGCCAACCGTCGTCCCGCCGCTGGCGATTGGCATGGGGCTGAACATCCTGTTCCTGCAAATCGGGCTGGCCGGAACCATCCCCGGCATCATCCTGGCGCACCTCGCCCCGACCCTGCCCTACGTCATCTTTACCCTGGCCGGAGCCTTCGCCCGCTACGACGAAGCCTACGAATTCCAGGCCTGGGTGCTCGGCGCGGGCGCCTGGCGCACCCTGTTCACCGTCACCTTGCCGATGATCGCCCCCAGCCTGATCGTGGCCGCCCTGTTCGCCTTCCTGATCTCATGGAGTCAATACCTGTTGACGCTGCTGATCGGCTCCGGGCGCGTTATCACCCTGCCTATTTTGCTCTTTTCGGCGGCCAGCGGCGGCAACCCCGTCACCATCGCCGTTCTGGCGCTCATTTTCCTGGCCCCGCCCGCGCTTGTCATCCTTGCCACCGCCCGACAGTTGGGCGCATCCACCGAAATCCGAAACCTATGACCCAAGTAAACATCACCAACCTCACCAAACGCTATCCCAACCAGCCTGCCCCCGTGCTGGATAATTTCTCTCTTTTTGTGGAAAACGGGGAGATGGTCGCCCTTTTGGGGCCATCCGGTTCTGGAAAATCAACCCTGCTCAAACTGATTACCGGGATCGAACGACCCGACGCCGGGGATGTGCAATTTGACGGTGTCTCTATCCTGACGCTTCCGCCGAGCAAGCGCGGAGCCGTGTTCATGTTCCAGAAGTCGTACTTGTTCCCCTTCCTGAGCGTGGAGGAGAATATCAGCTTTGGGCTGAAGGTCAAGCGCAC
>DHVZ01000048.1:24889-36713 GCA_002412925.1 Anaerolineales bacterium UBA5195
CTGCTCCTGCTCGACGAGCCGCTCAGCAGCCTGGATACCGAAGTGCGCCTGAACTTGCAGGAAGCCATCCGCAACATCCAGCGCGAGTTGGGGATTACCACCATTTTGGTGACACACGACCTGGGCGAGGCAATGGCGATGTCTGACCGGATGGCGTTGTTGTTGAACGGGGAAATCGTCGCGGCGGGCAAGCCCGAAGCGCTGTTCCACCGTCCACCGAGTTTGGCGGCGGCCCAGTTTATGGGCGTATCCACCTTCTTAAACGGGAGCAAGGCGGCGGGGAGTCTGGTCACGCCCTGGGGGGCGCTGCAAATCACTTGCGCGGAGACAAGCCCCAGCGTCACGTATGCCATTCGTCCCGAACATATCCGCCTTGAAAAAGAACCGGCCACCAATACCCTGCCGGGCAAAGTGACCGATTGTGTGTTTCGCGGCGAGTATATCGAGTACCAGGCGACGGTGGGCGGGATGAGCGTGCGCGCGCGGATGCCGATGCCCGCGCCGATGTTCTCGCATGGCGAGCAGGTGTTTGTGAAGCTGCCACGCGAGAAGTTGTTCGAGGTGGCGGGATAGTTCCCAGCTATTGACACCGCAATAATTTTCGAATATAACCGAATAAGTATTCAGTTATTGCGCTTCGGCGCTTTTTTCTTGGTTCAAAAACCGAATATTTATTCGGTAAAGGAGTTTGTCCGCTTATGCCTCGACCTGATGTCAGTGAAGAACGCCGTTTGCAAATTGTTGCAGCCGCGATCCAGGTTTTCGTCCGTAAAGGTTATCGAAAAACCACCATGCCCGAAATTGCCAGGCAGGCAGGGCTGAGTATTGGCGGTGTGTACTGGTATTTCAAGAGCAAAGATGAAATTGTGCAAGCCATTCTGGAAGATATTTTCCAAAAAGATTTGACCGCACTGCGCCTGCTTCTGGATGAAGACTCTTCGGCTGCGGAACGCATGAAGTCTTTTGTTGCCGCATATATCGAGAGTTACAACTCGGTTTCCTGGATGAATTCGATTGGTCTCGAATTTTTCGGGGAGGCCGCCCATGACCCGAATGTGCAGGGATTCATCCAAAATTATCTGGCGCGTTATCGCCAGGTGTTGGTTCAGCTCATCGAACAGGGTATCCGGCGCGGCGAATTTCGCCCGGTTAACCCGGTGGATACTGCAAATGCCGTTCTCGCGCTCGAGGAAGGATTATCTTTGTTGGTCGTGGCAGATCCCCAGTTTATTCGCTGGACAGAATCGTTCCAGCTTGCCATTAGCCTGATTCTTGATGGAATAACCAGACCAGTCCCGCAGGACAAGGGAAAGGATGAATGACATGACAAACGACCCTTCTGTTAGCACCCTGCGTCCCCTGGAAAAAAACGAGCGTATCCAGATTCTCGATATCCTGCGTGGATTTGCCATTTTTGGCATTCTGGCAGTGAATATTGCAGGTTTTGCCAGCCCGGCTTTTTATCCCGGTTACGTTCCACCGGAAACCCTGCCCTGGTACGATGAAATTGCCGAAACCCTGATGCTTTTCTTTGCTGAGGGCAAGTTCTACACCATCTTCTCCTTCCTATTTGGGTTGGGCTTTTCGGTGCAACTGGCGCGCGCCGAGGCCAAAGGCAGGGATGTGCACTCGTTCTATCCGCGCCGCCTGTGGATCTTGTTAGGCTTGGGCTTGTTGCATACCCTACTCTTTTGGATTGGCGACATCCTGCGCCTGTACGCCCTGCTCGGTTTTGCCCTGCTGGCTTTCCGCAACCGCGCCAACCGGACTCTTGTTATCTGGGCGGGTATTTTCTTTGTGCTCGGGTTCGTCATCCTGGCCCTGATTGGCGGCCCGACCGGCGGCGGGGATGTGGAAGGCATGCCAATGGATGTGGTGGCAATGGCCCGCCAGGCATATACGAGCGATTCTTTCTTCACGGTTGTCATTTTCCAGGTTTTTTCAGGCGTCATTTCGTTCATTATCATTGCCCTGGCCCAGGGCGCGAGTGTGATGGCGCTCTTCTTGCTCGGTCTGTTGGTCGGACGGATGAAATTCTTTGCGCAGCTGCCCGAAAAGCGGGACACGCTCAAAAAAGTTGCCCTTTCGGGGCTGGTTCTTGGTCTGATCTTCAATGTGCTGTTTGTCTTTAGCGAAACCACCTGGCTGGCCGCCCTCGGATTCAGCATTGGCGCTCCGGCGCTGGCGGCGACCTATATCAGCGGACTAGCGTTGCTCTCACTTAAGGAGCGTGGCGCAAAACTACTTACCCCAATCGGCAAGGTCGGGCGGATGGCGCTTAGCAACTACGTCCTGCAATCTGTTCTATGCTCACTCATTTTCAATGGTTATGGGCTGGGACTGTTCGAAAAAGTCGGCGCGGCGGGGCTGTGGGGGATTACCTTTGCGATTTACCTGGTTCAAATCCCGCTCAGCAACTGGTGGCTCAGCCGCTTCCAGTTTGGCCCGCTCGAATGGCTCTGGCGCTCGCTGACCTACGGACAAAGACAACCGTTTATCCAGGAGAAATCATGATCGAAATTGCAGCGACCATCCCCGAAAACCAGCGCCAGCGCGCCGGGGAAATCTACTATGAGGCGTTCCGGCGCAAACTCCAGCCGCTGGTGGGAAAACCTGCTGAAACCCAACAAACGCTGGCTATGGGATTTAATCTGGATATGGCGATTGGCGCGCTTGCGGACGGAGAGTTGCGCGGGCTGGCAGGCTTGCATAGTGCGGCGGGGATTTTCTCAAGGGTCAGGATGAGCGACTGCTGGAAACAACTCGGCCCCTTGCGCGGCCTATACGCCTGGGCTGTGCTCAACCTTTTCGGCGCGGGCGCAAAATGTCCACCGGGACACCTGCGCATTGCCGCCATCGCCGTAGACGAAAAAGCGCGTGGACAGGGTCTCGGCAGCAGGCTGTTGGAGACCGTTTTCGACAAGGCCCGCCGCGAAGGATTCAAGGCCGTGCGCCTGGAAGTGGTTGATACCAATCCGCGCGCGAAAAAACTCTACGAAAATCTTGGCTTTGGCGTTGTTGAAACCCACGCTTATCCGATTACAAGCGGCTGGCTTGGGTTTTCCAAAGAATATGTGATGGTGAAAACGCTATGAACCCCAAAATAAACTGGAATTACCCAACTCCGCGTTCTGGCTGGCGCGGCCAATTGGATGCATTCATTGGCCCTGGTGTTGCTCGTGCCGAACTAGCGCTGGAACTGGGCGTTTCGCTGATTGGCGGACTGAGCATGCTCATCTATGCCTTTGCCTATTCCCTGGCTTGGAATGGCTGGCAAATTGCGCTGGCTGTCCTGTTGGCTTTTGACCTTGCAGGGGGCGTTGTCACCAATGCCACATCCACCGCCAAACGCTGGTATCATCGCCCCGGGCAGGGATTTCGGCAACATTTTACTTTTATCGCAGTGCATGGAATCCATCTCGCGCTGGTAGCCTGGGCTTTCCGCGCCGGGGATTGGGCCTGGGCGATTGGCTGGTACGCGTTCCTGATGTGCGCCAGTCTGTTCATTTTGCGGATTCCGCTCTACCTGCGGCGGCCGGTCGCCTTTTCTATTTTTGGATTGGGCCTTTTGCTCGCCCAATACCTTGACGCCCCGGTCCCCGGCCTGGAGTGGTTCATCCCGGTCTTCCTGCTCAAATTATTGCTCTGCCATCTCTTGCGCGAGGAGCCTTATCGCCCTGACCAGGATAGCGAAAATTCACAGCGAAAGGTGAAATCTGAAATGTTTAATATCGAGGAAAATGAGAGGCTGGAAATCAGGCATCAATCGCAGGGATGTTTTCATCACTACGAAGATGTGTTTGAAATTTTCGGGAATGCGCCTTCGCAAGTGCAAGTTTATCGGCTGCAGCCCAGTGGTAAGGGCTTTGAATTGGAGGTTGTAGAAAAGAAAGGGACAGTTCAACTCACAGAAAACCATATTGAACAGTTAGGCGATTTGATTGCGCAATATCGGGAAATCGCGCAGCAAAAAGACACGCCACCGCCCAGCATTGTTAGCACCACAGAGGATACAATTTGCTTGACATGGTATCGTGATGGTGAAATTTTTGAAGAAATCAGCGTTCATCAGGAGCATGAAATGTCCTTACCCGTGCTCAGAGCATTACGCTCTGAGGCAAAGTAGTTGCACTCACTTCCCTGACTGTCTTATCTGTATGGCTGCTTTGCTGTCCACAAAAAAATGGAAAGTTGATATTCATGACTGATACGCAGTCATGAATATCAACTTTCCGGCTCTCCTCGTCAGGCGGCGTAAGACCTGCCTTTTGGGTGGAAAGTCAGCGGCCCGCTTCATCAATATCCGGGTATTTCTTGGCAGATTTTCAAAGAGCCAAAAAGTGACTTTTGCGGTATTGCCAAAAGAATTATTTTTTACAGACTCCGCCCCTCGTCCGAACAGGTTTAGCAATCTCTGCCAGCCTTGCTTAATTTGCAAAGATTTCAGCCGGTAGGTGCCGATAATGCCATACGGGATAAACAGCACAAACAAGACATACACCGCGCCATTGATAAAACTGGCGCTCTCGCCAATGTAGCGGCGCAGGCCAAAATCAAGAATACGGAAGACGATTGCGCCAATCAGCACAATCAGCAGCGCGGTGACGGTAAAAGCCAGGCTGGCCGTGTTTGGGCTGACGATGGGCTGGTAAATGGTGTGCAAAAAGCTACAAGTTGGGCCATTTCATTGTCTGTCAAATGGAGGGGTTCGAGTTCGGTGTGTCCGTTCGGATAATCAGGAGCCTGGCGGCATCTTGGGCAGCGGGAGTCGTCATGTCCCAGGCGGCGCGGGCTACGGAGGCATCCACGGGGCCGACCAGGGTGGGGAAACGGTTTTAGTCGGAGAAATCCGGCAGGGGGCTAAGGCTGGCGTCTAGTCACATGTTTTTTTGCGTGTTTATTTAGTAATTTTGGCAGGAACAAATACGCCAGCAAAACCACAGTCAATACGATTTCAAAGACCATGAACTGAATGCCGAAGTAATTGGGGTCCCAGTAACTCAGCGGGCTGTTGAAGCGTAGTTGCCAGTCGAACGGAAAAAACAGGAGTGGGCCGTCCCCGGAATGGGTGGGGATGTCTAGCAGGGTGTGCAACAGGCTGCCGAGGCTGAACCACAACATCCACTGACCGGGTCTGCCGAGGCTGTGGCGAAATCGCCTGAAGATGGCAATGGCAGTCAACAAGATGAGCGGTGCGTGAAAAAAATTATGCGCGGCTATCCACCAGGGGTTAATGTAGAATTCGACATGAATGAAATCATCCATCAAATTCGAGACATCCTGGCCCAAGATGATGCCAAAGTAAACGTAAGAGCCTATCAACAGCAGCCCGAAGGGGATGTCGGGAATCACTGCACCCCACAAAAAAGCGGGTTTGACGATGCTCAGTTTTTTGCCGAATTTTTTCTCGATGGCCGCATTAATAATGAGATGGGAGGGGGTATTCATGGTGCCTGGAGCCACTTGGGGTCGGCGTTTACACCGCCGCTGAGTGTGCGCAGGAAGGCGATGATTTGGTCGCGCTCGAAGCGGTTGATGTGCAAGCGTTCCAGTTCGGTGTGGCCGGTGGGAGAGATGGGGGCGTGGTTGTAGTGCATGAGCACTTCGTCGAGGCTGGCAAATTGTCCGGCGTGCATGTAGGGCGCGGTTTCGGCGATGTTGCGCAGGGTGGAAGGTTTGAACGCGCCTTCGAGTTGCTCCCCTTCCGAGACGAGGAAACGCAGTTCGGCGCAATCCTGCTCCCCGGCGTCGCTCCATTGACTCAGGCAGTTAAACTCGTCGTTGAGCAGGGCCTGCACCCCGGTGGCGCGGCCCCTATCGAGCGGCAATCCCTGCCTGGTAGGGACGCCGGTGTTGTGGAAGTCGTTGTTGGTGAATAACGCCCCATTGTGACACTGAATGCACTCTGCCTTGCCAATGAACAGGCGCAGACCGGCGATTTCGTCTTCGGTCAGGGTGGTGTTCATGGTGCGCCAGTCTTTGTTGAGTACGGCTTCCACGTATTGGTCGAAACGCGATGGGGCGGGCAGGAGTAGTCGCTCGTAGGCGGCGATGGCTTTGCCCAGATTGACAAAGACCAGGGTCACAGCGTCGCGGTCTGCGGGAGTCATTGCATCCCAGGCGGCGCGAGTGGTGGGGGCATCCACCGGGCCAGCCAAGGCGGGGAAGCGGCTTTGGTCGGAGAAATTTGGCAGGGGGCCGAAGATGGATTCGTATTCAGCGCGGTAATGCTCGACGATGAGCTGAACGTACATCGTGCGCGCACCGCCATGTTCCACCGCGCTTTCGAGCGGGCCGAGGGCTTGCGACCATTGGCTATCCTTGCGGCCATCCCAAAATTGCCAGGGACTGTAGGCGGTGCCGATGACGGTCATGGTTTTACGGTTAGTCTTGCCAACGCCCTCCGCCAGCGAGCGACCATCGGTGAACATCAATTCCGGCTGGTGGCAGGTGGCACAGGAAACATCACCGGTGGAACTGAAGCGGGGATCAAAAAAGAGTTGGTGACCAAAGGCCGCGGCGCGCGGGTCGTCAGCATAGCGGTTGGACGGGTCGGCCGGTAGGGGCGGCAGGGAGCCAATCCACAGCCCGCGCAGGAGGTCGGTTTCTTCCGCCGTCCACGGGCTGCGCGGCCAGAATGCCCACGAGGCGAGGGCGGCGAGGATGACAAAGACGATGCCAGCAAAAAGAAAGGTTTTTTTCATAGTTGGTGAATAAGGCGGGATAACATCCCGCCCCACGGGGTTTATTTGAGGGTCAGGTTGAAGGTGATGGAATCGGTTTGGCCGCCAGCGCTGACGGTGAATTTGACTTCCCACCAGCCGGTCATCTGGAAGCGCAGGCCCTCGACGCGGTACCCGCCGTTACCGAGGTATTCTGTCACCTGCGGGCTGGTTGGCAGGCCGTGGCCATGCTGGGGCATGCCGCCATCGACGCTGATTTGGGCATTTTCGACCGGCGCGCCGTCGGGGGTGGTGACGGTCAGCGTCCAGGTGTGAATTTGGTTGAGCGGCACAGCGTCTGTGTCACTGCGCCAGGAAACGGTGAACAGGCCGTTGTCGGTGGTACGCGAGGTGGCTGTATCCAGCGCGGTGGGAGCGGATTCGCTTCCACCCATCATCATTGGGTGCAGAAATCGCGGTCCGATGATGGGCATGAGCAGGATAAAGCCGACGATGACGATAATCGTTGTCACTGCGGCGGTGGCAATGACAGCCAGGGTTTGTTTATTCATTGGGAAAATCTCCTTGATGGTTTATTGCCACAATTTTAGTCTGAAAAGGTGAGAATAAGATGAAGGTTGTGTGAAGGTTTAGGAGTCTGCTGAAAAAGTGGTCAAAGCCCGACCCTCCTCAACAAAGAAAAAATCGGGTAAAAATAAGGCAATCCAGCCACCAGGAGCGCCGCGATGATAGGAAAACGCAAAGCACAAGCCAGCTTATTTGATGCCATTGGATTACCACACCCTGTGCCAGCGGATTCGTTCTATGGGCGCATGGGCAGTTTGAACGGCAAACTCATGCGTGATGACGATCTAAAAGAGATGTACACGTTAGATAACGGGCGTCCAAGTCTACCTCCATCAATGATGGCTGGGGTGTTGCTGCTCCAATTTTATGACGATGTTTCGGATGGTGAAGCGGTCGAGCGGGTCCGTTATGACTTGCGTTGGAAAGTAGCCTTGAATCTGCCTTTGGACTATAACGGTTTCGATCCATCCAGTTTGAGCGTCTTTCGGTCTCGACTGGTACAACACAATCAAGAGCGCTATGCCTTTGATCGGTTTTTGAAAGTTGCCCGCGAAGAAGGGTTTTTGGCGGACAGGGTGACCATGTTGAGCGACACGACCAACGCGAAAGGCGCTGGTGCCACTCAAGATACTTACACTTTGTTGCGCAAAGGCCTCCGTAAGTTGCTCAAGAGTATGGGCTATCACCTGCCGGGTAAGCGTCAGGGTTGTTCCGCAGAGATTGAGAAATTACTGGCGACTTATGTAGACCAGGATCGCAGGGCCGAAATAGACTGGAGTGATGCGGTCATGCGCAGCGCACAACTCAAAGTCTTGGTGACCGATAGCGAGGCCGCGCTGGAATTGGCATTGCAACAGATAGACAACCCTGAAATTCGCGGCCTGGGCTGGACGATCAGCAAAATCCTGGGCGATGATGTTGAGCAGACACCAGATGGTGGCAGCAAAATTAGAGCAGGAACTGCTGCTGAGCGCTTCATTAGTTTGTACGATACCGAGATGCGGCACGGACGCAAAAGTGCCTCCAAAAGGTTTGACGGGCATAAGGTTTCCACCAGCACGGATCAAGCCAGTGAGCTCATTCTGGACATTGAAGACTTGTCTGCCCCACTGGGCGATGGACAAGATCTGCTGCCTGCCGTTCAGCGGATCGAAGAAAATGTCGGTGTGATTGTTGAGCGTGCCATTGTTGATGGCGCTTATGGTTCTGGCAAAAACCGCGCTGATTGTGCGGAACGTCCGAATAATCCAATTGATCTGCTCTCGCCCATGCGCCATCCAAACGATCCAGAAGTAGACAAATCTGCATTTCGCATTGATGACCAGGCCAAAACCGCCACCTGCCCGAAAGGCCAAACCGTCTCTGCCAAGAGCATCGAAACCGATGAGCAGAAGCGCACTGCCTTGATCTTTGTCTTTGATCGCGCCACTTGCGAGAAGTGCCCCTTGTTCACCCGCTGTGTGCGCAGCAAAACAAGCGGGCGTACGGTGAGTACATCCTTCTTCGAGAATTATCTGCGCGAAGCGCGTCAACGTCAGGAAACCGATGAGTTCCAAAAACTCTATCGTCTGCGTCCGCGGATCGAAGGCAAACAAGCCGAACTGGTTTATCACGGACTGCGCAACACACGTTATATCGGAAAAGCCAAACGCCGTTTACAGCGGCTTTGGTTGGCCGCCGCGGTTAATTTGAAACGATTGTTCAAGTTGTCTGAAATTCGCGACAATTGTCTGGTTATCGTCTCAACGCCAGTGCATGAGGTGCAAATGAACGCCTTGATGGTCTGAAAATACTCTGGATAGGCAAAATACTGCTACTTGAACCACGTTTTGGTGGCAAGTCGCCCGGATTTTCATCATCCGGATGCCGCCATTGTCTGTTGGTAAGGTTCAAACTCGCCCCCTTACAGGGATTTTTCAAAGCACTCTTAGGGCAGTTTTTGCAGAACTTGCAACAACGCCTCCACCGGCGGGCGATCAACCGGATCATGGCTGGGATAGGCCAGGCGTAGCAGGCCGTTCTTGTCGACGATGAAGTCGCCGCCGAGTTGGGAGGTGTCGTCGCCGTGGGAACTGTGCATTTGTTTACCGCGCAGGTGGCGGGTGGCGTAGAGCCAGAGGGTGCGCGGACTAAAAGCGCGCAGGCGGGAACGCTCCAGGCCGTAGGCATTGTAAACCGTCCGTTCCCGGTCGAGCAGGACGGTGAAATCGGCGCAGGTTTCGCTCATCCACTGCTGGATGGCGGGCAGGGTGCCGAAGGTGATGACAAAGACACGGGTATTGAGCTGGGCTATTTTTTGCTGTTGATCACACAACTGTGCGACATGCTCACGGCAGGGTATTCAGCCAAGATGGCGGAGAAAGACCAGCAGGGCGTGATTGCCGTTTTTGAGTACTTCGCCAAGGCTGATTTGCTCGCCAGAGACGGATGCCAGGGTGAAGTTGGGGGCGGGTTTAGGTGTCATGTGTTTGGGTGTCAGGTGTCAGGTTTTGTTTTGCCCAAATGAGGCGTTGGATGATGGTAACGAAAACAAGAGCAGAGAAAACGCCAAAGAGCGGGGCGATCTGTGCCGGGAACAGCAAAAAGATGCAGAATGCGGTGATCGATTCGGTGCCGCCAATCAGGCCGGAAGGCATGATGATGCTGGTTTGGGTGGATAAATCGCGCGCGGCGCGTTTTTCGAGCAGGGCGGGGAGGTACATCCACGAGGCGGCGTTGATGTAGAACGAAGCGAGCATGACCGCCAGGGCGATGAAGTTGAGGGTGGTCGGATGGGCTAGGGTCAAGCCAATCGGCACGGCGGCGTAGACGGTGAAATCGCAGACGATGTCGAGGTAGCCGCCGAAGTCACTTTGTTTGTTGAAGCGGCGGGCTACCAGGCCATCGAGACCGTCAATGACGCGGCTGAGGAACCAGACCAAGAGCGAGGGCACCACGCTCCCAATCGCGGCGAGAAAGGCAGCGGTGAGTCCGGTCAGGAGGCCGAGGATGGTAATGAAAGCCGGTGAAACGGAACCAAGCGGGGCGGCGAGCGGCTCGATTAATCGGTCTTTTAAGCGGCGCATGAAAGTATCGAACATAAAAACCTTATGGGACACGGATTTTACGGAGTTAACGGAGTTTTATGCTTGCTCCGTAAAATCTGTCAACTCCGTGTCCGAATTATTTGCTTTGAGTTTGCCAGGCCAGCCGGGCGCGGGTTTGGCGCTGGTGCTTGATGCCGCGCACGGAATATTTGGCTTCGTCTTTGGCGGCCAGGATGAGCAGGCTGAGCATGGATTCGCCGCCGAAGAAGTGTTCACGGTATTCGCCGCTGCCCATGAAACCAACGCGTTTATCAAGCAGGTTCAGGCGCAGCTTGTTGTCGGGCAGGTGGTTTTTGCCGTGCAGCAGGGCGCGGATGACGGTAGGCATCCAGGGGAAACCATCAAACAGGCGGCGGATTTCGGCCACGGTGCGATCCACCTCGGCTTCGTCCTCGGGGTCCACGGCATCCATCAGGGCGTCGATTTGCTCCTGGATCTCGAAAAATTTGTCGAAGCCGCCGCCCGCCAGTTTATGGGGTTTCATCAGTTCGATGTATTTGGCCCGGTCGCCCGCGGCGCGGAAGCGGTTCATGATCAGGCGCAGGTATTCAAGATACGCGCCTTGCAGCCAAACCACCGAGTAAACCTGCCAGAGTTTGACATTGTGCCAGGATTTGAACGAACTCGCCACCAGCCGGTCGTGCATGTTGATGTAATTGAGCGTCATCGTCTCAAGCGGGGCAAAGGCAGCGGCAGAGTAGTCACCGGTTTGTTTGGCCTTAATCAGCAGGTCGGCCATCAAGAAAATGCTGGCGTGAGTGACGTAGAGGCCTTTCGAGTAGAGCGGGTCAATAAACCCGGCGGCGTGCGCCAGCAGAGCATAGCGGTCAGAGACGATGTGGTGGGCGGAGTATTGCAGGCGGTCAATGCGCATGAAGTCGCGCACGGGTTTGGCGTGTTCGAGTTGGGCGGCCAGGTCGGGGAAGCGCTGGATGAAGTCGCGGAACTCCTGCTCGGGGGTCAGGTCGTCACGCTGGGGGTACAGGCGCGGGTCGAGCTGTAAGCCCACGCTGCAGAGCGGATTTGTAGACTGCGCGTGATTGTTAAACGGGATAATCCACAGCCAGCCGCCCTTGAAAATGTGGTGAAGCGTGCCTTCGGAAAGCCGGTAGGGGTGGTGGAATTGCTCGCGGCTGGGGCCGACCTCGTTGAAGCAGGGCACATCAATCATGTGAGTGAAAATGGTGCGCGAATGCGCCAGACAGTCGCGGTGGCGCCAGTTTTGCTTTTGGGCGAGGATGGATTTCATCCCGCCCGCGTCGATGACATATTCTGCGTGATAGATGACATCTTTGGCGGTGATGATTTCGACGCCCTCTGCGCTGACGTTGATGTCTTTGATAAAGGTGTTTTGCAGGATGGTCGCGCCGTAGGAAGTCGCTACCGAGGTCAGGAAGTAGTCCGAGTCCTGGCGGTTGATGTGGATTTCATGTCCGTAGGGCAGGCGCGGGATGACCGCTTGCAGGCTTTTCTCCACGTCCACATGTT
>DHVZ01000037.1 GCA_002412925.1 Anaerolineales bacterium UBA5195
ATTGTTCCGCGCGGTCGGCGCGAAACTGGGCGAAGCGAACGTAATGGCTTCGCTATCGAGGTTAGAACTGTTTACCAGTAAAAATATTGAAGCTGCGGAGAATATACTCGTTGAAGTTATTGGTATGAGACAAAAAATCGGAGCTGTTTTTTCTGAAGGCGCAGATTATTTTAATTTCGCCGTTACCCTGACAACTTTGCGTGAGTGGAGCAGAGCAAGGGTATATTGTTTGAAATCCAGAGAAGTTTTAAGAAGGATTGGTGAGCAAAACCCTGTTGAGCAGACAATTCGCCTCGAACAAGGCATTGAGATATTATCGCAAGCAGTTGACCTGATAAGCCAGAATGATAAAAACAATGCAAGAGTTCTCATTTCTCGGGCAAGGCAGTTACTAACCCCAACTGGAGAATTACCATTATTTGCAATGCTAAATGATTTAGAATCGGCTGTAGAAATGATGGATATCTAATCAAGGCCAGCGAGACAGAAACAAACGCTCAAACCAGCAAATCACGTAAAAGGTGACAATCATCTCGGAGATGACCAAACCAGGCTTCCGAAGTTTCAAAAACTTCGGAAGCCTTTTGTTTTGCTCGCGTTGGGCGCAGGTCTCCCGACCTGCGCCCAACCTTTACTCGCTGACCGGCAGCAGGGCGGCGGCGCTGTATTCCAACTCACGCTGGAACTTGAACTGCTGGGTGTAGAGGCGGTAGTAGTGCCCGCCGGCGCGCAGCAGTTCGGCGTGCGTGCCCATCTCGGCGATCCGGCCGTCTTCGATGACCAGGATGCGGTTCGCGCGCTTGATGGTCGAGAGCCGGTGGGCGATGACGAAGGAGGTCCGCCCGCGCATCAGCGTTTCCATCCCTTTCTGGATCAGCGCCTCGGTCAGCGTATCGACGCTGGAGGTGGCTTCGTCCATGATGAAGAGTTCCGGTTTGGAAAGCACGGCGCGTGCCAGGCTGATCAACTGCTTCTGCCCAACCGAGAGCAGGTTGCCGCCCTCGCCGACGTTTTCGTCGTAGCCTTTGGAGATGGTTCGGATGAAGTCATCCGCCCCGGCCAGTTTTGCGGCGGCTTCCACTTCCTCGTCGCTGGCTTCGAGCCGGCCATAGCGGATGTTTTCGCGCACCGAACCAGAGAACAGGTGCGGCGTCTGCAGGACGATCCCGATCTTATCGTGGATGCTGTGCAGGGTGTAATCGGTGTAATCCCGTCCGTTGATGCGGATCACGCCTTCGCTCGGTTCATAGAAGCGGCAGAGCAGGTTGACAATGGTGGATTTTCCGCCGCCGGTCGGCCCGACCAGGGCGATGGTTTCACCCGGCTGAACCTTGAGCGTAAAGTCCGTCAGCACCGGTTTGCGGTCCTCGTAGTAGAAGTTGACGTGTTCGAATTCGATCTCGCCCAGCAGGGTTTCCGCCTCGATCGCTTCCGGTTTATTGCAGACCTCCGGCTTGGTATCGATCAACGTGAAAATCCGCTCGGCCGAGGCGATCGAATGCTGCATCTCAGCGTAGACACGCGCCAGATCCTGGATCGGCCACATCATGAAGGTCAGGTATGAGACGAAGGCATGGATGCCGCCAATGGTCAGGAATCCGCCCAGGGCCTGGTATCCGCCGTACCAGACAATGAAGCCCAGCGCGATCGAAGTGATAATCTGGACGGTCGGCAGGAAGAGCGCCGAGAGCCAGGCCGCCCGGTAAGTGGCGGAGTACATCCTGTCGGTCAGCCCCTCGAATTCGACCAGGTTTTCGTCCTCGCGTCCGAGCGCCTTGACGACACGCACGCCCTGGATGTTTTCGTTGTATGCGCCGGTGATTTTGCTGTTGGCGCGCCGCGAATTACGGAATTCGACCAGGATTTTCTTGCGGAAATTGACGGCGATGATGATCAGGATCGGGAGGATTGCCAGGACGATCAAGGCCAGTCGCCAGTTGATCACCAGCATGAAAATTGTCGCGGTGGTAATGTTCATGAAGGCCCAGGTCGTATCGACCAGGCCCCAGGTCATCAAATCAGCCACGCGGCCAGAATCGGAGGTGACGCGCGCCATCAGGCGGCCGACCGCGTTTTGCGAGTAATAAGACAGGGAGAGTTCCTGCAGGTGCTCGAACATGCTCCGGCGCAGGTCATACTGAATGCGCTCACCCAGCACACCGGCCAGGTAGATGAAAACGAAGACCATGCCGGCTTGAAGAACCTGGAAAACGCCATAGATGGACGCCAGCCGCCAGAGAGCCTCCAGGTTCTTGCCAACAATCGCCTGGTCGATCATACTTTTATTGATATAGGTGAAGAGCGAGTCCAGTGCAGAGGTCAGGGCAATGGTGATAATGAAGCCCACCACCCACTTCCCATGCGGGCGCAGCAAGCCCACGATGCGCTTGAAGACCGGGGCGGTCAACGGACTGGTATGTTCTTCTTCTTCGAGTTCGTAAAGTTCGTCAGACATTTTTGTCTCCTGTCGGGGCGAAGCAGTGCTTCGCCCCGACAAAATCAATTTATCGAGGCAATTTCTGATTGCAGTTCATCGTCCACGCGCGTCTGGATGTCGTAAATCTTGCGGTACATCCCGTTTTCATCGCGAACGAGTTCGTCGTGCCTGCCAATCTGGATGATTTCGCCTTTGTCGAGCACCACGATCAGGTCAGCGTTCATTACAGACTGGATGCGGTGGGCAATGATGAAAGTTGTGCGGTTTTCCATCAGTTCCACCAGCGCCTCGCGGATTTCCGCTTCCGTTTCCATATCCACCGACGAGGTCGAGTCATCCAGGATCAGGATGCGCGGATTCTTCAGCAGGGTGCGGGCGATGGTCGCGCGCTGTTTCTGCCCGCCGGAAAGTGTCACGCCCTTTTCACCGACGACGGTGTTATAGCCATCCGGAAAACCGGTGATAACCTCATGGACGGCGGCGGCTTTGGCCGCTGTCTCGATTTCTTCTTCGGAAACCGAGCGCCCCACGCCATAGCTGATGTTCTCGCGAATCGAGCGGCTGAACAGGAAAGGTTCCTGTTCCACAATCCCGATCTGCCGGCGCAGGTATTCGCGCGGATAATCTTTGAGTTCGATCCCATCCAGCAGGATGCGCCCGCCGGTGTACTCGTGGAAGCGCGGCAGCAGGTTGACCAGCGAGGTCTTGCCCGAGCCGGTCGAGCCGATCAGAGCCACCGACTGCCCCGGCAGGACGCTGAACGAAACATTTTTCAGCACCTCGGTTTCGCCATCCGAATATTGGAAGGAGACATCTTCGAAGCTGATTTCGCCTCTCACCGGTTCTCTCGGATGGACCTTGCCTTCGACCAGATCCTCGCGTTCCTGCTTGATGATGGCCAGCAGGCGTTCGTAGGAGACCATGCCAGTCGAGGTCTGCACGATGATGCGGCCCAGGTTGCGGATCGGCCAGATCAGCCAGACAACCAGCCCAACGTAAGCCAGATAAGCGCCGACAGTGATTTCGCCGTTGATTGCCATCGTGGCGGCATAGATGAAGCCGCCCAACATCTGGAAGCCCAACACAATATCCGAGAGCGGCCAGAAGAGCGAGTGCATCAGCAAGAGCGCCTTGCCGCGGATAAATTTTTCCCAGTTATCCTTCTCGAACTTGCCTTTTTCATAATCCTGCTGGGCAAAGGCTTTCACCACGCGCACCCCGGTCAGGTTTTCTTGCAGGGTGGTCGAAAGCGCGGCTTCCTGCTCCTGATATTTCTCGTAACGTTCGGTCACGCGCTTGAAGAACCAGAGCGAAACCAGCAGGATGAACGGGATGACGATCACCGAGGCCAGCCCCAGCTTCCAGTTCAGGGCCAGGATGGCGGCAAAGTTGATGATGAACAACAGGATGATACGGCCCACGCCGATGGCCTGTTCGCTGAAGAACCGGCGCAGGGCGTCCACGTCGGAGGTGACGCGCTCGATCAAATCACCCGTCGGCGTGGTGCTGTGATACGAGAAACTCAGCCGCTGGATGTGGTCGAACAGGAAGTTCCGCAATCTCCGCGTAATGCCCTCGGCGGTATACGCCGCCAGGCGGCCCGAGGCATAAGCGAAACCGCCCTCGAAAACTGCAAAGCCAACGAAGCCCAGCGCAATGTAAACGAAGGTGCGGCCCAGGCTGTCGCCGATGGGTTCGGCGTTCCCGGTTACCAGGTCTGCGAAATAGCGCAGCAGCAGGAAGGTGGCCGTCTTGGCCAGCGCCGAGATGGCCAGCGCCAGAACGGCGCCGCCATACGAGAGGTGAAAACCGGTCATGACCCGCCAGAGACCTTTCAGGCGGTTCTTCGCAATCGCGTTGCGAAAGTCAAAGTAAGTGGATTTTAGGGAGGGTGCGATGGTTGCCATTTGACTTGCTCCCCCCTCTCCCTGTTAGGGAGAGGGGACGGGGGTGAGGGTGGGGATGGGTGAATAAAAAAGCCACGGTGCTTGAGTGCACCGTGGCCGAAGAACCGACACAGGAAAGTTGACTTTATCAGTCAACAGGCGCACTCCGAGAAGGAATCGTACCTGCAGCGCAGGCGACGAAAGGATTGCTGCTGAAGTACTTGCTTTCCATCATGAAATGCGACCTCCTTTTCTTAGAATTAGATTAACGGAGACTAGTTTATCACCAGGGTTCGGAAGTTGTCAAGGAATTTACCGGGCGGCTTACCCAACAGGAGGGGGAGGGGGTTGGTTTTCAGAGGCCGTGGCCTTCAATTTCTCTTTTAGCTTTTCCCTGAGCAATTCCACTTCGTTTTCAGGGATGGTTACAGCTTCCGCTTCGGCGGCGCCGGCCGGCTCCGGGCGTTTTTCCACCGGTAACGGCAACGGGACCTGGCCAAGGTTGACGACATCGATGGCGGCCTTGAGGATGTCTTCGCCGACCACATTCATGATCGTCAGGCCGAGCGACATGGTCTTGGTCCGTTCGGGCATGTCTTTGGCTTCTTCCGATTTCAAGGCCTTGACACTTCTCAGGATTTCATCCTGGTCTTCCCGGGAGAGGTTTTGCATCAAGGCAATCGCCACTGTCGGCAGGTTGAGAACCGCCTCGGGAAAGGAAATCCGGTCCATGGCCTCTTCAACGATCCTGGCCCGTTCTTTGCCGCGCAGCCGATCAACTTCTTTATCAACCGCCACCAGGAGGATCTGCAGAATGGCATTCGGCCCGACAGAGATATCCTGGTCGCCCAGATGAAAGTAGAACAACGAACTGCGGAAGAGGGTCATGGCCGCCAGACCGGAGACCAATACCTGAGTCCAGCGGATAATTTCGGTTGAATTCTGCGGGTTGTCACTAAAGGTCCAGCCGAACAAACGCACAATCAAAAGAGCTGAGAGAGCGACCAGCGCATTGAGGCCGGTATAAACCAGCCCTGGAGCGCTCAAGGCCACCTTGAAGGGCGCATCCTTATAGCGGGAAAGGATTTCAACACTGCCGATCAGCGCGCCCAGGGCAAAAACCACCAGGAAATCAATGAGTTGAGACAGCATCTTAGCCTCGCTCGCCTTTACATTTCTTCCATCAACTCTTTGCCAGAGTCGGTCAGGAAGACTTTCCCCTCGCTGATCGTCACCAGTCCGGCAGCCTGCATGCGCAGGAGCGCCGGGTAGGTTTTCTTCATATCCAGGCCGAGCCTGTGCTCGGCTTCCACAAAGAAAGCATCCAGGAAGTTTTCATTAGTTTCCCAGAGGAGACGGATGATTTGGACAAAAACATCCAGGTCGTCGTCATCAATATCGACGCTTATCCTTTGCTCGGTCCGGACGGATTTTTGTTCAATGGAAATTTGGTGTAACTGTTCGATATAGTAATTAAAACTGAGGTTCTTCTCTTCTGATGATTCTTGATCATCAAACTTCTGCTTGCTTTCAAATTTTTTACCACTTTCGTACCTCATCATCCTGGCGCCTCCTGTCGAACGATAAAAAGTCACTCTATAAATTATACTCTTTGCACCCCAAAATGCGGCACCTTCGCAGAAAATTACCTATGCAACCCACATATTAAAGGCAAACAGGGTCGCCAGCAAACCCATCAGGAGCAGGCTCGCAATCGTCCAGATGCGGTCAAAAACCGGATTCTCTCCCCAGCGCGCCAGGGTGACAAAGACCGCCGGAGCGCCCAGAACGTAGCGATGCATTCCCTGGGCTGGGCCGGAGCCCCAGGAAACCAGGAAAACCGCCAGGCTGAACCAGGCCAGTTCAGGGTGGGTTTTCAGGCAGCGCAGGATGGCAACCAATCCAATCGTCATGCCGAAAAATTCGGTGAAGTAATAGGCGCTGTGCTGCGGGATTTCATAGGCCCACATACTGCGGAACGAATCCGCCCAGGCGTAGAAAGCGTAGCCAATGTTCATGAAACCACGCCCAAAAAACTCGGCTTCGATATAGTCAAAGGCAAAACCCAAATAAGAAAATTTCCAAATCAAGAAGGTAATCAGCGGCGCAAAAGCCAGCAGGGCGCGCCCAATCGGCCGCCAGGGGAGGCCCTGGTGATAGATTTGACGCCATTCCAGATCGAGCGCATACCACTCCCGGGTGCGGAACCACATGATCCCCATCGGGATGACCAGCGTGACGCCAACCGCACGGGTTAAAGTCGCGGCGGCCCCGAGCAAGGCAGCCGGCAGCCAATGCCCGCGCTTGAGCATGGCCAGGCATCCAAATGCCAGGCCGACAAACAAGCCTTCGGTATAAACCTGGGCCAGGAAAAAACCGGTCGGGAAAATGACCAGGTAAAAGGCAGCGCGCAGGCCGCCTTCTTTGCCCAGCGAATCCTTCGTCAGGTCATAAAGGGCCAGCATCCCGGCCAGCGTTCCAAGCAGGGAAACCAGCACCCCGGCCAGTGTGGCCGTTGCAATCGGGTTCAGCCCGAACAGCCCGAGCGGATAGGCCACAAAGCGGATCAGCAGCGGGTAGAGGGGGAGAAATGCATAGGATAAGGACATACGCCCCCCCGGGCCAGCCACAATCGTTGGGATGTGAGTCGCAAAATTGGGGATCAGATAACCATACTGCGACATGGCTGGAACCAGCGGATCGTCATATCCGCCCACGGCGATCCCCAGGTAGTATTCCGAATCCCAAGCCACCTGGTTGTTCATGAAAGGCTCGAGCAGGTAGGTCCGGTTTTTCTGGTAAGCCGGGCCTGTCTCGTTGGTCGTCCATTCCTGGGCGTGATCGGGCCAGGTTGGCTGGAGGCGCGAGGTGGCCAAAGCCTGGAAACCAAGGACGATCAGCGCCCAGGCCAACCACATCAGGACAATGTTACGAATCGCTGGATCTTTTTTCATTGTAAGCTACTTTTCTGTTCCTGTAACGACCATGTCTTGCATGAAAAAGCGCTGGAAGGCGAACAGGACAATCGCAGGAACAATCATGACCAGCAAAGCGCTGGCCTGCAAAATTTCTGGCGTGAAATTGAGGGTTTGGTAAGTCTGCACATTGAAAGAAACGGTGCGCAGGTGGCGGGCAATCCCCAGGTAGAGGCTGGCCATGCGCAGCTCGTTCCAGGTGTAAAAAAAGTGTAACAGGGCAACGGTGGCAACGGCGGGGATGCATTGCGGCAAAATAATCGAAACCAGAATGCGCAGCGGTCCGGCCCCATCCAGCATGGCGGCTTCATCCAGGTCGCGTGGGATGCTCTTGAAATTCTGGCGGAGTAAAAAGATGTAGATCGCGCTGCCAAAAAAGTGTGGAACAATCAAAGGAAACAGGGTGCCATTCCAGTTGAAGACCTTGATGTAAACCATATAGGTTGGCACAAGCGTGATGCTGTCGGGAATCAGGATGGTACCGATCAGCAGGAAAAAAAGCCACTTCCCGCCGGGAATGCGAAAGCGGGAGAAACCATAAGCCACCGCAATCGAGGCAAGTAAAATACCAATTCCGCTAATCGCGGTTACGATCAAGGTATTAATCACGCTGCGTGGGAAATTGGCCACCGTCCAGAGCCAGATAAAGTTCTGGTACGTAACCCTCGGCTGGTAGACCAGTTCCAGCGCCCGCCAACTTCCATCCCAGTGGATTAATCCGGCTTCGGGATTCTGCGGATCGACAAATTCGCTGTAGGTGCGGGAAGGCTTGACCAGGGCCCATTCTTTGAGACTGCCGTCTGGTTGTGGCACGCTGTAAATTCGATGGTCCTTGCCCTCGTAGTTGAACTTCTGGACTGTGGCCGGATAAAGGGGGGATTTCGAATCCATCAATTGGGCTTTATCTTTAAGCGCCGTCACGCCCATGTACGCCAGGGGCGAGAGATAAGCGCCCAGAATCAGCAGCAAGAACAGGTTAACCAGCGCAGTTCCGGTGAATTCCCACAAGCGAAAGGTCAGGGTCGAGACGCCGGCATTTTTGCGATCAATAATTTTCATGATGAGGATCCTCAGGAAAATAGACCCAGCGATTGGCCGAACGGAAAAGAACCAGGGTGATTGACATGGTGACGATAAACATGACCCAGGCCAGCGCCGCCGCATACCCAAGTTCAAACCTTGAGAACATGGTCGCGTTGATGTAACCTTCCATAGGCGAGAGACTGTTTGAAAAAAGGTAACCGCGATCCAGTAAAACAGAGCCCCCGAAGGCGCTGGTCAGGTTAATTACCAGGCTAAAGAAAATGGCCGGAGAAATCATTGGCAGGGTAATGCCGACGAATCTCGCTATTGGCCCGGCGCCATCCACGCGGGCAGCTTCGATGATCTCGCGGGGGATGGCCTGCATCGCCCCGTACATGATCAAAAACCCGGGACCGATACTCCAGAGCGCCATCAAGGTCAATAAAATGTTGAACGAGGCTGCGTTATATGGCCCGGGAACGGGGGGCAGTCCGAGGGGAGTCATAATCAGCCGGTTGAGCCAACCAGAGCTGGGGTCGACAAAACCCAGCCAGATGAAGAAAATGGCCCCGGCTGGGATGATGCTGGGCATGAAAAAGAGCGGGCGCAAAACTGCCTTGCCGCGCACCCGGTCACTCGAAAAAATCGCCGCGAGCGCCAGCGCAGCAATCAGTTCAAGTGGAACCGTCAACAAGAAATAACCCAGGGAGCCAGCCAGGCTCGACCAGGCTTCGATATCGGTCAAAAAGCGGACATAATTTGCCAGGCCGACAAACCGAACCTCGTCGGGGGTAATCATATAGAAATCGGTAAAAGAATACCCCAGCGCCGCCAAAATGGGGAAGAATTTGAGCAGAACAAAGCCCAGGAGCCAGGGGGAAAGAAAAAGCAGGCCCACTACACCTTCCTGCCGCCGTAAGCCAGCATTAGGATGGGGGAGAACCGGGCGGGCTTCGCGGTTTTTGGTTAAGGGCAGAAACATCGTCATTTTCTCCAGAATCTAGTGGTTAATGGGCAATGTAACCGGTTACATTGGGCGCAAGAGCTAGTTTACCACGATTTCGGAACGCGTCGCGACCGGGTTGGCGTCAAACGGGTATAATCTAGCCTGATGAAAACTATTATTTTTCGGATTCACGCGATAGAGAGAATGTTCGAGAGGGGGATCGGGATTTCAGAAATCCACGCAGCTCTCGAAAAAGGTGAAACCATTGAGCACTATGTTGACAAGGCGACATACCCGGGCCGGTTGATTATGTCGCGTTCCGGGAAGAAAAACCTGCACGTTGTGGTTGCAGACAACCTGCAGGAGGGGCAGGCGATTGTCGTTACCGGATACCGGCCAGACCGCCGGCGTTGGAGCGACGATTTTAAGCGGAGGCGCGATGAGATGCCTGATCTGTAAACTGGGCACTCCGCAACCCGGCCTGACAACAGTCACCCTCGAGCGTGGGGAATTGAGCCTGGTACTGAACGCGGTTCCGGCGCTGGTCTGCCCAAACTGCGGCGAAGCCTATGCCGACGAAGCGACCACGGCGCAGTTATTCAAAATAGCCAAAGAAATGGAATATTCGGGTCTGCTGATGGATGTGCGGCCCTTTGGGATGAAAGAGCTCGCATAAAAAACCAATCCGCGAGGAAAAAGCATTGCTTACTCGACCAGCAGGTTGCGCAATTTCACTCCAGAATTTCCTGGACCCTGCCAACCGCGCCGCTCGTCAGACGGACCTTGATCCCGTGTGGATGGGTGGCGGATTTGGTCAGGATACTTTGGATGACGCCATCCGTTAATTTTCCGGTAGCTTGGTCCTGTTTCAAAACGATCCGGACTTTCAAGCCCGGTCTGAGATTGCTGCGCGTATTACCGTCCATAGGAGTTGCCCTTTCTTGGAACCAAATCATACCATCATTGCATGGTAGCTTGGTAGGGTGGGGGAGGCCGAACGCAGGCTTCGTGAAGGGCAATTAGAGAGCATTTCACACTGCTTTCCGCTTCAGCGAACAATTCTCCGGGCAATCCAGATTTCCCAATTTAGCCAGCATGTCTTTTCCGGTGGGGGGCTTGACTTTTTGCAGCTTTGCCCATAAAATAATTATGCTTTCGGTAAGTATAATTACCAAAAACAATAAAGATAGGATCCACGTATGAAACTTGGCGTGATTGTACTAGAAGGCCAGCGAGCCCCAGATAAAGCTGTGATTTATATCATCAAGAATGGAGGAGAAATTCTCTACATTGGAAAATCGAACCAGGTTGAGAATCGCTTAGCGCAACATTTGGGATACGATAACCCTCCGTCGACCGGTTATTTTGATGAGTTTGCTCGTGCTGCCATTCCAAGTTGCTGGGAGTGGGATGTAGACTTTGTAGAAATTCCAAACGATATACTCGACTCTGGTAGTCAGGCGCGTGTTAATTATTGGATAAAGGATAAAGAAGCCATGCTCATCAGAGAATTTTGCCCCAAATATAATATTCTGAATCGGTTCAAGTAGATAAATATGCCGACTCAACCCCCTCCTGTTATCCTAAAAGCCATGCGAGATTTTCTTGATATGGTAAAGCGTTCACGCAGCCCCAATACCGCACTAAGCTATACGAAAGGCATTTCTTTTTTTGCTCAAGTTCTCAGCAAACATGATATTTCAGTTGATAAAACTACTATAGATCAGCTCACAGAGGATGCAATCCCGTGGCTTCTAGATGCACTAAAAGATTTTTCCCCGGCTACAGAGCAACTTTATACAATTGCAGTCAAGCGCTTTTACAATTTTTTGTCTGCACACAAGCTGTCGGAGATCAATACCCCCCGCTTGAATGAATTTATTATTCAGCAATCGAGGCGAACTGGAAAACGCTTACCGCAGTTCCCGCGCGAAACCATCGAGAAGGTTTTGGCCTACATTCAGGCACTCACCTCCCCTACCAGCGAAGGTGTGACCTTTGAAGGCGATGATCACCGTCAACCGAAGGGCGCTTCCGAAACAGAAAGGCTACGTTGGCTGCGCGACCGGGCCTTTTTGGTGACGTTGGCAGATACAGGCTTGCGCGTCCATGAAGCCTGCAACCTGCGGCGCGGCGACCTGGATTGGAACGAAGGACGCGCCATTATCATCGGCAAGGGCGACAAGCAGGCCGTGATCCGCTTCTCGACGCGCTCCATGGCGGCCCTGAAAGACTACCTGAGCGCGCGCGGCAAACTGGACGGCGCCGCGGGGCGGCCGCTGCAATCGCTGCCTTTGTTCGCCCGCCACGATAAAGGGGCCGGGAAAAAGGTCAAAGCGATGACCACGACTACAGGGAGGAATATCGTCGATCATCGGGTGCGGGAAGCGCTCGGGAACGAATCGGAAGGCAATATTACGCCCCATTCTTTCCGCCACTATTTCGTTACTACAGTTTTGCGTGCCTCGGGCAACCTCAAACTGGCCCAGGAACTAGCTCGGCACGCGAATATTTCAGTGACCCAACGTTACGCCCACATTTCAGACGACGAATTGGATCAGGGTTACTTCGAGATTTTCGAGCATGGCGAGATGTGATTCTGCTATACTTATTTGCAAATCAAGACATCCGCAAAAAACCGCAGCTCGGAGGCCAGGCATGCTACCCTTACGCAAAAAAATCGGTTACGGGTTGGGGGATTTGGGAATATCCATCTCGTACTTCACGGTCGGATTTTTCTTTATTTACTACCTGACCGATATCGTCGGGTTGGAACCCTACCTGGCTGGGCTGGCCTATTTCATTGGAAAAGCCTGGGACAGCCTCAACGATCCGCTGATCGGAGCGCTAAATGACCGCAGCGCCTCCCCGCTGGGACGCAAGCGTTCCTATCTGCTCTGGTGCGTGATCCCTTTTGCGATCAGTTTCATCGTTTTATGGATGGTTCCGCTGGATGCCGGGCAGACCGTCAAGTTCCTGTTTGCCACGGCGGCCATGCTCCTGTATGCCACGCTTTACTCGCTGATTGCCGTGCCGTATATGGCGCTGGTGCCGGTGATGACCGATGACTATGATGAGCGCACCCAGATTGTCGGCATTCGGGCCGTCCTCTCTACGCTGGGAACGCTGGTGGGCGGCGGCGCTGCCATGCTGGTCTCACGCTTTGCTTCCGAGTTGATGGGCTTGCGCGTCATGGCACTCACATTTTCGATTTTGCTGGTTCTAACGGTCTTTGTCGCGGCCCAAAGCGTGCGCAACCTGGAAGGCGATTCGAAAAATAAGCCGGCCAACAAGCTGCTGGATTGGCATCTTTACTGGAAATTATTGAAGGAGCGCAACATTGCCGTGCTGATGATTTTCAAGTTTATTGGGGCAATTGCAACCGGCTCGCTGACCGCCTCGCTGCCTTATTTTGCCAAGCACATCCTGGGGGATGAAGGACGCAGTACCATCGGGCTGGCCCTCTATATCGTTGTCTCGGCCATTTTCATCCCAATTTGGGACCGCCTGGCACGCCGGTTTGACCGGCGGCGCTTGCTCCTGATCGCCATGTTTGTCCTGGCGGCGATTCTCTTTGCGGTTGGCCTGTTTGTCTCGAGCGCCTCAGTGGTCGCTTTTTATCTGGGTTGTGGCCTGATGGGGACGGTCATGTCCGCCTATATGCTGATTGCATTCTCTTTCCCGGCAGATCTGGTCGATTACTACGAATACCAGTCTGGCGAACGACATGAGTCAATCATCTTTGGGTTATGGATGACTGTCCACCAACTGGGCATCGGCTTTGCCGGTTTGCTGTTGGGCTTTTTCCTGCAAATTTTTCATTATGATGGCACCCTGACTATCCAAACCGATTCTGCCTTGCTGGCAGTGCGGATGGCGCTGGGCGCCATTCCCGGCGCCGCCATGCTCTTGGCCGTGGTTGTCTTGCAGCAATACGGCATCACCCGTCAAAAGTACCTGGAAATTCGGCAGGCGCTGGCAGGCAAGCACCCGGCATGATTCTGGACAAACTGGCCCGCTTCCTGCTGGTACGCCAAATCCGGCAGAGCTTTTACACCTGGGATGCCGAACGCCTTCAGCATCACCAGCAAAAGCGCCTGGGAGAGATCTTGAAGCATGTCTCCCAGCACTCACCTTATTACAAAGAACTGCGCACAAATGGCTGGGACGGCAGTTTCGCCAGCTTGCCCCTGCTCTCCAAGAGCGAGCTGGTGACCCAGTTTGACCAGGTCAACACTGCCGGCCTGCGCAAGGCGGACTTGTTTGATTTTGCCATCCGGCGCGAACGCGGCGAACCATTGGGGCTGTATCGTGGGCGCTACTCGGTCGGTTTATCTTCGGGGACTTCTGGTATTCGCCTGCCGACAGTTTTATCTGCCTCTGAGCGCTGGCAATACGGCAGCCTGCTCTTTGCCAGGAGCGGCATCCCTGAATCTATCCGCCAGCCGCGGGTGCTGTTTGCCCTGCGAGTCAATAATCCCGCTTTCATGGAAGTGCGCTTCCTGGGCGTCAGCATCTTCCATGCCGATTACACCCGTCCGATCGAAGACATCGTCCGCCTGATCAATGAAAAAACGCTGAATGTCCTGGCGGGGCCTCCCTCCCTGCTGCGGCTGATTTCCCAACAGCGCCAGCAGATCGACCACCCCATCCAGGCCCTGATCTCGTATGCAGAAGTTTTGGATGATAAAACGCGCCAACAGCTCCAGGCTGATTTCCAGGCTCCCCTGGCGCAGATTTATCAGGGGGCTGAGGGCTTTATCGCCTCGACCTGCCGCGCAGGCAGCCTGCATTTGAACGAGGATGTTGTCTTGGTCGAGACTCTAGAGAGCGGTGACACCGTCAGCCATGCCCGTCGCCTGGTGGTGACTGATTTGCACCGTAAAACCCTGCCATTCCTGCGTTATCAGCTCAACGATATCGTCGAATTCAACCCTGAACCTTGTTCCTGCGGTTCGGTCTTTCGATGCATTGAACGCATTCATGGGCGCGCAGACGATATTTTCCACCTGCGCAGCCGTGAAGGCGAGGTAATTCGCTTCTTATTCCCTGATTATGTCACCCGCTCGATCAACCAGGCCTCCGAGGAGATCCTTGAATTCCAGGCCATCCAGCACAACCTGGACTCGCTGGAAATCCGCCTGCACCTCCAGCCAAACGCCGCGCGCACCGACATCGAAACCAGGATTTTGCACAACCTGGAATATTGGGCGCAGCGTGTGGCTGGCAGACTGGGAACCGTCACGTTCTCGGATGAACTGCCGGAGCGTAATTCCAATTCCCTCAAATTAATCCGGGTTGTGCGCAGGTTTTAATGACGGTTTTCGAAATTTCCCCTTCAGATGACATCCGGTTGACGCAGTTCTACGACCTGGCGCGCCAGGTCTATGCCCGTGACCCTGCCTGGTCGCCACACTCCGAAGCCACCCTGGCGCCATTGCTTGCCCGTACTGATGGTCTGTTTGCGCAGCCCTTGGTCTACATCCAGGATGGCGTGATTCTGGCGCGGGCGGTTGCAATCATGTACCCCGGCGGGCTCAATCGAAATGGGAAAAAACCTGGCTATATCGGCTTCTTCGAGTGTCTGCCGCAGCATCCCACCGCTGGACGCGCTGTGCTGGAATATGCCGAAACACTTTTAGGCACCCATGGGGCGCAGACCCTCCAGGCACCGCGGGTCGATAATATGCTGATGGGCCTGCTGGTGGCCGGCTTTCACCTGCCGCAAACCGTGCTGACCACTCATAATCCCGCTTCTTATTTGGACATCTTTTTGCAGGCCGGATACCAGATTAGCGAGCGAATGCACACTTATATTTTTGACCGCAAGTCGGCAATCCCGCTTCCGTTTGCCCTACCCGGTTTCAAGACCCGTCCCTTCAACCGCCAAAACCTGGATGATGAGATCCGCATTTTTCATCACCTACAACAAGAAATCTTTCGATTCCACCCTGGCTGGATTCCACGCTCGTTGGAGGAAGATCGCCGGATGATTACGGGGTTCCTGCCCATGCTGGAGGATGATTTCATCATCATCGCCGAAGCTCGGAAAGCTCCCGTTGGCTTGCTGGTCTGCCTGCCAGATGTCTATCAGGCTGCCCGCGGACAGACAGTGGATAACGCCCGCCTGATCAGCATCGGCGTACTTCAGCCCTATCGCCAGAAGGGGCTTGGGGCGTTGATGGGTCTGCACCTGGCGCGCAACTTGCTTGCCAGGGATTATCAAACACTGGAAGCCTCCTGGATTCGAGAGAGCAACACTCCGCCTCAAAACCTGGCTCGACGATTTTTCGGCAAAAAGGGGCGGGAGTTTGCCTTGTTGGAAAAAATGTCAGCAAGTTGATTTTCCCTTCCGTTTCGCTGTACAATTCAATTATGCCCAACCTTCAACCCGGAAAGAGCCACCCGCTTGGCGCGACCATCAATCCGGGAGGCGTGAATTTCAGCGTCTTCTCGAAACATGCCGCGCAGGTCGAACTCCTGTTTTTTGAACAACAGGATTCTGTCAAGCCTGCGCGGACTATCCGGTTAGACGCCGCCCGGAACCGCGCTGGTTACTACTGGCATGTTTTTGTGCCGGGCATTAAAGCCGGGCAATTATATGGCTGGCGCGTGCAAGGCCCGAATGTTCCCAGGGAAGGCTTGCGTTTTGATGGAGGAAAAATCCTGCTCGATCCCTATGGGCGGAGTGTGGCAGTTGGGGCTAACTATGACCGAAATGCCGCCTGTCGTCCCGGAGATAACATTCCCGCCTGCATGAAGAGTGTGGTGATCGATCCGCGGACCTACGACTGGGAAGGCGACCTGCCGCTTAAGCACCATGTCTCCCGCAGTATCATTTACGAATTGCATGTGGGCGGTTTTACCCGTCACCCTAATTCGGGGATTGCGCCTGAAAAGCGCGGCACCTACGCCGGCCTGATCGAGAAAATCCCCTACCTGCAAGCACTGGGGGTCAGCGCGGTTGAACTCCTGCCGGTCTTTCAATTCGATGAACAGGACGCGCCTCCAGGCTTGAAAAACTACTGGGGCTACAGCCCGGTCTCCTTCTTTGCGCCGCATGCCGGTTACAGTTCGCGCAAAGACCCACTTGGACCGGTGGACGAGTTCCGCGACATGGTCAAGGCTTTACACAGGGCCGATATCGAAGTTATTCTGGATGTGGTCTACAACCACACCGCGGAGGGCAACGCCGCCGGCCCAACCTTCTGTTTTCGCGGTTTGGAGAATCGCGCTTATTACATCCTGTCCGCCGACCGCTCACATTATGCCAATTTTACCGGTTGTGGCAATACGCTGAACGCCAATCATTCCATCGTGCGGCGTATGATCATGGATAGTCTGCATCATTGGGTGCAACTGATGCACGTGGACGGTTTCCGCTTCGACCTGGCCTCGATTTTTTCCCGCGACGAATATGGGAATCCCCTGAAAAACCCTCCTCTCTTGTGGGAAATCGACTCTGACCCGGTCCTGGCTGGCACGAAGCTGATTGCCGAGGCCTGGGATGCCGCCGGTCTTTATCAGGTGGGTAATTTCCTCGGCGATTTTTTCATGGAATGGAACGGCCCTTTCCGCGATGATGTGCGCAGTTTCTGGAAAGGCGATAGCGGCACCGTCAGGCGCATCTCCAAACGTCTGTGGGGCAGTCCAGACCTGTATGGCCATGATGAACGCGAGCCGGAACAAAGCATAAATTTCGTCACCTGTCACGATGGGTTCACACTTAACGACCTGGTCTCATACAACGCCAAACATAATCTGGCCAACGGCGAGCAAAATCGGGATGGCAGCCATTACAACCTGAGTTGGAATTGCGGCGTGGAAGGCCCATCTACTGATCCGCAAATTGAACACCTGCGCAACCGTCAGATCAAGAATTTCCTGGCAACCACCCTGCTCTCCCTGGGCGCGCCGATGATCCTGATGGGCGACGAAGTCCGCCGCACCCAGTTGGGTAATAACAATGCTTTTGCCCAGGATAATGAGATCAGTTGGTTTGATTGGAGTCTGTTGGTAAAACACCCCGATGTTTTACGCTTTACTCAAAAGCTGATTCTCTTGCGCCCCGAGCTTTCGTTCACCCGACGGCCCAACCTTGACATGACCCTGAACGAGCTGCTGCATAATGAACCGGTGACCTGGCACGGCACGCGCCTGGGGCAGCCCGATTGGGCTGACAATTCTCACAGCCTGGCCTTCACAGTCAAAAGCTTAGCGGATGAACGCCTGTTTTATATCGCCCTGAACAGCTATTGGGAGTCGCTTGACTTCGAACTGCCCCCGCCTTCAAAATCATCCGCGCCGGGCTGGCGGCGGGTGGTGGATACCTGGCTGGACTCTCCCAACGACATTTGCCTGCTCGAAGAAGCTCCACCCGTCCCCGACATGACCTACCCGGTCCAGCCGCGAAGCCTGGTAGTGTTAGTTACCGGAAGCTGACACTCCCCGGGCTTAAATAGCGGGGGGTTCTTGCGCTAATGGCGAACTTCGGCAATGGACGATTGCCAGTCAAGTTGCCTAACTTTGCATCTGCGTCCGCTGGAAGATCCAAACCCCCAAACCAAAATACAGGATCGTCAAGACTGTCAGCGCTGATAACTCAAAGGTGACCTCGCCCAACCCCGCGCCAAGGGTAAAAACCTTGTTGAGCGCAACCACCGCGTGAGTTGGTGGGAGCAAATCGGGCAGGGCAAAACCGTGCCCCAACAACGTGAACAGGTTGGTCCGCGGCAAGGGGAAAGCTGCGCCACTTAAAAACATCAGGAATCCCAGTGGGAAATTGGCAATTACAAATGCGTGAGAGACCGTTTTTGAAAAACAAGCCACGATCAGGCCCAGGCCGATGATCGACAGGCTGTTCAGCACTCCGACCAGAATCGCCACCCACAGATTACCCTGGCTGCGGAATCCACAGGCAACCGCAGTTGCAAAAGTCAGCAGAACCGAGGCAATCGCAATCAGCGCCATCCAGAGCGTTGTCCCGCCCAGGTACTCAAAGGCGCTCAAGCGAGTCAACCGAAGGCGGCGCATAACACCCGATTCGATCTCACGCGCCGGGGTCATCGCAGCCTGGAAAATCAGCAGCACGGTCGCCAGCACCAGCAGGCCCGGGACGTAGTTTTCGAACTCCGTCCGCGCCGAGGAAGCCCCCAGGGGAATTTCGATCAAGGCCACAGGTCTCGGCGCGGAGGTGAATTCCTGGGCATAATTATCCGCAGCGGTCATCGCCATCACGGCGGCAACGGTGTAGTAGGGATTGGTCAGATCACCGACGAAAGTCAGATTCGTGGTGGCTGAATAATTCCCAAAACGGAAAGCGGCCAGCCTCTGCGAAAAATCTACCGGAATAATCACCAGCGCCGCGGCTTCACGGTTGCGCAGGTGGGTCTCAGCTGCGGCCCGGTCAGTGACTTCGGTCACTCTCAGGATTGGCGCGCCATTCTGGTATGCGATTACCCGTAAGGCCTGAACCACTTCCTCCCCAGCGGGCTGCAATGCCCCTGGCTGGTCTTGGTTGATGACCAGCACAGTGTAGGCGGTTGAGCCGGTTGCGCCAGTCATCATCCAATAGATCATCACAAAGAGCGGCGCAAAAGCCAGGCTCAGCCCCACCACCCACAGGTCGCGCCTTTGTTCGCGGGCGCATTTGCGAAAAACGTTGAAGAGTTTCATTCGCGCAGTTTCCTTCCGGTGAGCGTCAGGAAGACATCTTCCAGTGTGTTTTCTCTTAGTTTGATTTCCTTATATGATATATTGGCTACACGATATTTCTCAAGCAGGGCGGGCAATTTTTCGATCAGTCCATGTCCGCGGGCAACCAGGCTGTGGTTCGAGAGAGATACACCTGGTAAAATTTCGCGCGCTGCATTCAAGGCCGCCCCTAAATCGCCAGATATCTCCAACTCGAGCACATCCCCTGCGCCCAGGGAGCGCTTGAGCGCCTCAGGCCTATCGATCACCAGCAGCCTGCCGTGATCGATGATTGCCACACGGTCTGCCAGGCGTTCAGCTTCATCCATGTTGTGCGTGGTCAGGATAATCGTTTTGACCCGCGCCAAACTGCGAATATATTCGCGCACCATCACGCGGCTTTGTGGATCGAGGGCGGCCTCCGGCTCATCGAGAACGATGATCTCAGGATCGTGAATCAAGCCAAGGGCGAGATTTAGCCGCCGCCTCATCCCGCCTGAAAGCTTACCCGCCAGTTCATGAGCCTTGGATGCCAGCCCGAGCGCCTCCAGCAAGGAGAGCCCGCGCTGCCGGGCGAGGCTGCCGCGCATTCCATAGGCTTCGCCGACAAATTCCAATTGCTCGAGACAGGTCAATTTATCCCAGAGAATATTCTCCTGTGTGCAGACTCCCACCCGGGCGCGGACAGCCGGGTCGCCGCCCAGAACGGGAATCCCGCCGATCAGCACCTCGCCGGAATCGGGGCGCATCAATCCGCAGATCATCTGGATCGAGGTTGTTTTCCCGGCGCCGTTCGGCCCCAGGAAGCCAAAAATCTCCCCGGCATGGATTTCCAGAGACAGGCTGTCCACCGCGGTCAGCTTCCCAAAGTGTTTCGTCAGGTTTCGGACTTCCAGGGCAATTTCAGGCATGGCTACTTCAAAACAATCCAGATCACGAGGAGTATCGTCGCCACAAATGTCCAGATCCAGGCCCAGCCAGCCGGGTCGGAAGCGCCGCTGCCAATCCCGAGAGGCCGAATACGCAAGACAGGCAAGTCAGCGCTCTTCTGCAGCAATTCATCATCAGTAATGGTGAATGGATTGTAGCCTTCGAAAAATCCGGCAAAACCGGCATTCTGCAGAATCTGGCGGATAACCGTCCGCCGCTCATCGACTTCAGTTACTACCTCCGCGCGGCCAAAGATCGCCCCGCCGGGCAAGATCACCTCGATCTCCGGGGTGGCGCGGACGTTGCGATACCAATCGGAGCTTTCCCTGCCGCCAGAAATACAATAGACATTCCCCTGGTGGATGGCATAATTGACCGGAGCAAAACGGATCTTTCCGCTTTTTCGGCCAACAGCCTTGAGCACCATGATATAGCCGGTGAAGGGATTGCCGAAAAGCGGGCCGAAACCCAGGCGCATGATTGGCACCATAAAGTATTTATTCAAAAACCAGAAAAATCGGCGCAGAAGAGGGGGCATGGGAACTCCTTGGATGTTTTCCGCTCGAAAGCAGGCAGATTACCCTAGATTTTTAGAAAGTTGCGGTATGAGAAACGAGTGATGGTCAGGTGAGTGCAACCAGAAAAATGGTCAGTGAAACCAGCAGCATGGCCCATAAAATCCCTTTGGAAACCGGAGCATCGAATTCTGGATGGCCACTTCGCAAGAAGTAAGTGTGCAGGCCAAAACCGATTAGCCCAGCGGCGGCCACCACCAGGGCGTAAATCATCCCGGCGGACGTCCCATTCCAAACCTGCACCGCGCCATAAATTGCCAGCGGCCAGAGCGGCAGGTGCATCAGTAGAAAGCCAGTCCGTCCGCCGGGCAGATGGAATAAGTCCCACTCCTTCCAATAGGTTGAATCCATTTCGTGCAGGATGAGCAGGGTCAATTCAACGATATAGAGCCAAAAAAGCAGGTTGGTCATTTCTTATTCCTTCAGAAAACCCAGATAGCGCAGAAAAAAGCACGAAAATTATCCCTGATAACCAGGGATAATTCGAGTATGTCATGCGGTTCCTCCTTTTGCCATTAAGCCATTTTCCAAAATATCGAGAAAAGCATCCAGCGTGCGCTGAAATGGGATGTTTTCATCACTGGTCTGGAAATATAGATTCAGGTAAGGGAATAACTGGCTGTCAGCAACCGGGATGACCCAGGCATTAATCACACGCGCCGCGGCTTCTAGATCGATATCGGGGCGCACTTCGCCGCGCGCCTGGGCCGCCAGCAAAATCGCCTGCGTCATTTCGCGCATGGCCACCGCCACCGGTCTGACTACCTTTTCAGCCAGCCTGGGATCGCCTTCATAAGCCGCTTTCCCAAAAAATTGCACCAGGCCCTGCATCATCCGGCCCCATTCCACGCCGCCGGTCAGGTAGGCGCACAATCCTTCCCGCAGCGGCATGGAGATCAGGATCGGTTTGTATTGCAGGAAGGAGACGGTCAGCAAGTGGACACACAGCCGGGTTGTAAAATCCATCAAGCCGTCGCGGTCGCCAAAGTATTGATAGAGCGAGCCAACCGCCACCCCGGCCCTTTCGGCCACCTGCTTGATATTGATCGATGCCGGGCTTTTTTCCATTGCCTCATCCAGGATGGCGTAAACGATGGCTTGCTGACGCCCGGGGTCAAGCCGCCGAAAAGTACGCGTCACCACCCCAGCCCTCTCCAGCTCGAGGATCAAGGTATGGATTTGCGGCCATTCAGGGATAATTTCATTATGAACCATTAGTTCATATTTTATACCCAATCGGTTCAAAAATCAAGACTGCCGACGATTATTCCCCAAGAACCTCTGCGCATGCGGGGAAAAAGATCGAAGTCCACAGTATAATCAGTCGCTCGAATGGAGATTTTATGCTGCAAAACCAGAATTTACTTAGAAAAGCAATCCATTACTACAACGACCCCGAATATTTTTCACTGATCCTGAAAATCGGCCTGCCAATCACCCTGCAAAACTTTGTCTTCTCTGCCCTGAATATGGCCAGCGTGGTCATGATCGGTCAGAAAGGCGAGGTGGCCGTGGCCGCCGTTGGCCTGGCGGGGCAGGTCTTCTTCCTGCTCAACCTGGTCCTGTTTGGGCTGGGGAGCGGCACCGCCATTTTTACCGCGCAGTTATGGGGCAAAGGGGATGTGGAAAACATTCGCAAGGTGCTGGGCCTGTCCCTGCGCCTGTCACTGGGCGCGGCAGCCGTTTTTTTCCTGCTCGCCCAGTTCCTTCCCGAGCAAGTTTTGGGAATCTACACCACGGACGCGCGGGTCATCGCCGTCGGCGCAGATTATTTGCGCATTTTTAGCTGGGCCTTCTTTTTCTTTGCCGTCAGTTTTAGCTATATGTTCATCCTGCGCAGTACCGGCAATGTGCGCCTGCCGGTGATTGTCTCGATCATTTCCCTGGTACTGAATGCGTTCCTGACTTTCGGCCTCGTGTTTGGCAAATTCTGGCTGCCAGAAGTGGGCGTCAACGGCGCGGCCATGGCCGTCATCATCGCCCGCGGAGTGGAATGTGTGATCCTGGTGTTTGCCACTTACTCGACCAAAAACTCACCTGCCGCCGCCACCTGGGCCGAGCTGCGTTTCTTTAGCTGGGAATTTACCTGGAAAATCATGAAACCGGTCATTCCGGTGGCACTGAATGAGCTTTTCTGGTCCTTCGGCATCACCACCTACAACATTATTTACGCCCGCATGGGCACTTCAGCCATCGCGGCCATGAATATTTTTGGCACACTCGATAACATGGCGTTTATTTTCTTCATCGGCCTGGGAAATGCCACCGCCATCCTGGTCGGCAATAAAATCGGCGCGGGTGATGAGGCCGCCGCCCAGAAATATGCTGGCCGCTCAATCGGGCTGGCCATGTCGTTGGGCGTGGTTGTTGGCGGCCTGATGCTGCTCTTGCGCAACCCGGTCTTGAGCCTTTACAACGTCTCTCCGGAGGTGCTCAGCAATGCTTACAAAGTCATGACAATTGCCTCGCTGGCGGTCTGGCTGCGCGCTTCAAACATGGTCATTATCGTTGGCACACTCCGCAGCGGCGGCGACACGATTTACTCGCTGATCCTCGATGGATTTGTCATCTGGGTGGTAGGTGTCCCGCTGGCCGCCCTGGGCGCCTTCTTTTTTATGCTCCCGATCCAATGGGTCTACTTGCTGGTGCTCTCAGAAGAGCTGACCAAGTTCATCCTGGGATTGAGGCGCTACTTCTCGCGGAAATGGATCAACAATCTCGCCCAAACATTTTAAATCTTCTCGGCTTTTTTGAGAACATATGCGTCATATCCCAGCCGCAGGGCGCGCGCAACTGACCCGACCTGCCCCAGCCCCACGGGCTGGCGGTCGATTTCAACGATCGGAACCACCCCGCGCGAACTGCTGGTGATGAAGGCTTCGTCAATTTCGGGTAATTCCTCCACGCGCAGGGGGCGATACTCCAGGCTGAATCCATTCGAGCGCGCCACCCGCAGAACCACCCGGCGCGTGACCCCCAGCAGGATGCCCTGGCGGGCGGTCAGGATTTTCCCGGCTTTCACGGCGCAGAAATTACTGGTCAAGCCCTCCAGGAGGCGGCCGTTCCTGACCATCAAACCCTCGAAGATGCCCTCGCGCAGGATGGATTCGCGTTCCTGTTCGCTTTGCCCGATAAAGGCGGTCGTCTTCAAGCGCGGGCTCTGCCGCTTAGCGCGCGAGGTGACCACCCGCACGCCTCGCTGGTAGACCGTTTCGTCGAGCAGTTTCAGCGGCTCGAGCATGACGAAAACCTGTCCCGGCGATCCGGCCATCGAGAGGCTGATCCGCACCCGGGCCTCCCCCGGCGCGAAGTCTTTCAGCAAAAGCCTCAGCGCCGCGCGCAGTTCAGGGGCAGAAAGACCCGGTTCAACGCCAAGAGCGGCCAACGGGTCGTAGAGCCGGCGCAGGTGATGTTCAAGGTCAAGCACCCGCTCACGTCCAGCGTAGGTCCGAAAAGTGGAATAGAGACCATCCGGCAACTGGCGCGAAACCGCGTCCAGCGAAGACATCCCAGGCAGGCTGATTTCGTGCAGTTCCGGGGTGAGGGCATAGAGTTTGAGCATGAGCTTATTTTACCCGCGCACCCGGTTTTGTGCACGAAAAAACAATTGACAATTAGAACAATTGTCCTATAATAGGGATATGGATGCAATCTCCCGCCTGAAATTGCTCTCTGACCAGATGACTTTCGAGCCGGATGCCGAGCGCCGCCCCGGCTGTTTCGCTGCCCCACAACCCGCCCCTGCCCGCCACCCGGATGACCTTTGCGTCCACCCGGCGCAAATGCCCGGAGGGAAGCAGATCCTGCTCCTGAAAACCCTGCTGACCTCGGCCTGCGAAAGGGACTGCTTCTACTGTCCTTTCCGCGCGGGCCGGGATTTTCGCCGGGCCACCTTTCAACCCGAGGAGTTTGCCAGCCTGTTTTCCGGGCTGGCGCATTCAGGCGCAGCCGAGGGGGTGTTCCTGAGCAGCGGCCTGGCGGGCGGCGGGGTGCGCAGCCAGGATCAACTGCTCGACACCGCTGACATCTTACGGAACAAGCTCGGTTTCCGGGGCTACATCCATCTCAAGATCATGCCGGGGGCCGAAAAAGCCCAGGTCGAACGCGCCATGCAGTTGGCAAACCGGGTCTCGGTCAACCTGGAATCCCCCAATACCGAACGGCTGGCAAAGCTGGCCCCGCACAAGGTTTTTCTCGAAGAACTCCTGCGCCCCCTGCGCTGGGTGGATGAGATCCGCCGCTCCACGCCCCCAGACAAGTCCTGGAACGGGCGCTGGCCCTCGACCGTGACCCAGTTCGTGGCGGGCGGCGCGGATGAAAGCGACCTGGAATTGCTGACAACCACCGCCTGGCTGCATCAAAACGTCAGCTTGAAACGCGCCTATTTCTCGGCCTTCCACCCCATCCCTGATACGCCGCTCGAGAACAAAGCCGAAGTCGATCCGCTGCGCGAGCATCGTCTCTACCAGGCTTCATTCCTGCTGCGCGATTACGGCTTCGACCTGGAAGAGCTGCCCTTCACTGGCGAAGGCAACCTGCCCCTGCCCGCCGACCCCAAGCTGGCCTGGGCGCAGGTCAACCTGGCCGAAAAACCGCTCGAAATCAACCGGGCCAACCGTCACGACCTGCTGCGCATTCCCGGCATCGGCCCCAAAAGCGCGGATGCCATCCTGCAGGCCCGCCGTCAGTCCAAGCTGCGCGACCTTTCAGCGCTCAAAAAGCTCGGCATCCTGGCCGAGCGCGCCGCGCCCTTCTTGCTCCTGGACGGGAAGCGGGCGGCCTATCAGATGAGTTTCCCGGCCTGAGAAAATGCCACTTATCCCACCGCAGGGGTGATGCAATGTTTACGTTGTTTAAACGCAAAAACTGACGGCGCGCGCCGTCAGTTTTTGCGTTTGGGCAGCCTTGAGTTTTTGATAAGCTACGATTTCTATTCGGTAGGGAAGCTGACATTTTCGTGTCAAATTGTCAGGTTAGATTTGCTCAACCAAAATGCTTGTGGGCGATTCATATTAAAATCAGCAGGCCCGGGCAAAGACTATGATGTGGTAGGATTGGAACATTTCACTTTAAAAAGAGGCTTCAACGTGATTAAATTACTCGCCATCGATCTGGATGGCACACTCTATAACTCGACACGCCAGGTCACCCCTCGCGTGCGCGCCGCCCTGGCATCTGCCAAACAAAACGGATTACAGCCCGTGATTGTGACTGGGCGCGGACGGCGCGGCGCCGAAAATGCGCTAAAAATGCTTGGAATGGATTTCCCCTACATCTGCTCAGCCGGCGCGCTCCTGCGCTCTGGGCTGGGCGGGGAAACCCTCCACGCCTGGACCTTTCACTCACATGACGAACTCAGGCATGTGATCAGCTTCACCCGTCAGTACGGCGCCGGGCTGATCAGTGAAACGCCAGAAGGTGTTCCCTACTGGTTTGGGCCGGATTCGATGAGCGAGATCATGGATCCGCTGACTGCCCAGGAAACAACCAAAAGCGTCCGCTCTTATGAGCCGGAAACTGACTTCGACCGTCCCCTGCTCAAGGTAACCATCACTGCCGATCCCGAATTACTCGCCAGGGCTGAGAAAATCGTCCGCGCAGAATGCCCATCCTTACAGCAAGTCTATTCGGGCATTCAATATATTGACCTGACCGCCGAGGGGGTTAACAAAGGCAGTGCTCTACAAACCCTGACAGAAAGCCTGAGCCTCCAGCCCGAGGAAGTAGCCGCAATTGGCGACCAGCCCATCGACCTGACCATGCTCCAGTACGCCGGGCTGCCGATTGCCATGGCCAACGCCGTGCCCGAGTTGAGACAGGCCGCAAGATGGATCGCGCCCTCCAACGATGAAGATGGCGTGGCCTGGGCGATTGAAGAGCTCTTGAAATTGAATGGCTAATATTGTATCGGTGGGATAAATCCCTGCCTCAATTCATGGAAGCCCTTCGGGCTGACAGAAAGGGTCGAATTCATTCGACTTTATTGTACTGAGGCAGGACTTCAGTCTGCCGATTTGTGGACGAGCAGCAAAAGACTTTCCACACTTTACATTAACCCAAAAAGCAATGATTTCTCTCAGGAAGGATAGCCATGTTATTCGATCTCCCACTTGATCAACTCAAAACCTACAAGCCTGAACGCCCCGAACCAGCCGATTTTGACGCCTTCTGGGCCCGGACCCTGGCCGAGGCGCGCGCGTTCCCACTCGAGGCGCGCTTTGCACCGGTTGAAACCGGCCTGAAACTCGTTGAAGCCTTCGATGTGACCTTCAACGGTTTCGGCGGGCAGCCGATCAAGGGCTGGTTCATCCTGCCCAAAGGTGTGAAAGGCCCGCTGCCATGCGTGGTCGAATACATCGGCTATGGCGGCGGACGCGGTCTGCCACACGAATGGCTGGGCTGGGCCAACGCCGGTTATGCTCACTTCGTGATGGACACGCGCGGACAAGGCTCCACCTGGCGCACCGGCGACACCCCCGACCCCGAATTGGAAGGCGGCAACCCGCAAATCCCTGGCTTCATGACGCGCGGCGTGCTCAAGCCGGAGACCTATTACTATCGCCGCGCCTTCACGGACGCCGTGCGCGCCATCGAAGCGGCCCGCTCCCATGCAACGGTGGATAAGAGTCGGGTGGCAGTCACCGGCGGCAGCCAGGGCGGCGGCATCAGCCTGGCCGCGGCGGGTCTCGTCCCCGATCTGGCGGTCGCCATGCCAGATGTCCCCTTCCTGTGTCACTTCCGCCGCGCTGTTGAATTGATCGACACCGACCCATACAATGAGATTGCACGCTTCTGCAAGAATCACCGCCATCAAATTGAGACCGTTTTCAAGACACTCTCCTACTTTGATGGGATGAACTTTGCCGTTCGCGCCAAAGCCAACGCGCTTTTTTCGGTTGGCCTGATGGATACGATTTGCCCGCCCTCCACCGTTTTTGCCGCTTACAACCACTACACCGGGCCAAAGGAGATCCGCGTCTGGCAATTCAACAACCATGAGGGCGGGCAGGGGTATCAAGACGTGGAAAAACTTAAATTTGCCGGCGAAAGACTTGCATGAACAAAGCCTCTCCAAAAATCATCTGGCTGTTAACCGCCGGGGCGTTCTTCGCCTTTTTCGTTTTCGGATTCACCGACAATCTAAAAGGCCCAGCTCTCCCCGCGCTGTTACAGGATTTGCACTTCAATTATTCACTCGGCGGAACAATCCTGCTCGGGGTCTATCTCGGTTTCATGGCTGCGACTTTAAGTACGGGCTTCCTGGCCGATGCTGTTGGGCAAAAAGCGGTGCTCATCCTGGCAGGAATCTGCCTGGCCGTGGGAGTGGGCGGTTTCAGCAGTTTTAGCTCCCCTGTCGTGCTGATGATTTTCACAGTCGTGCTGGGTTTTGGGCTGGGATCACTCGAATTGGGGTGTAACGCGCTGATCGTCAGCCTGCATTCCGCTGACAAGGGCCGCTATCTCAACCTGATGGCCGTCATGCACGGGATGGGTTCGATGCTTGCGCCGCTTTATGCGGGTTGGCTGCTGGCCGCGGGGGGCTCGTGGCGTGCTGTCTATCGTTGGGATTTTATCCTGATCGGCCTGCTGATCACTTTTTTTGTGCTGGTGCGCTTTCCCCGGGCTGACGCTAAAAAGAGCGAAGAAATCGACTTCAAGCAGCTCGGTAAAACCGCCTTCACGCCCGAAATGCTCTGGTATTACGCCGCTATCACACTCTATGTGGCCGTTGAACTCGGAATCGCCTCCTGGATCGTGGAATTCCTGCAGAAAATCCGCGCCCAAAGTGTCGCCCAAAGTACGCAGGCGCTCTCGCTCTTTTTCGGGCTGATGATGGTCGGGCGCTTTGTCGGCAGCTTTTTCGTCGAACGTCTCGGCTATCTCAAATCCATTCTGATTACTGCCTTGTGCGCCAGCGTCTGCGTGGCGCTCGGCATCTTTGGGCCGCCCCAATTCTCCATCCTATTGCCGGTCAGCGGATTCTTTCTCTCAATCATTTTCCCCACCATCACCGCCGCCGCTTCTGATGCGCACAAAGAGAATACAAACTCCATTCTTGGCCTGCTCTTCACTTTTGCCGGTCTGGGCGGCATCATTGGTCCCTGGCTGGTGGGGATTGCCAGCGACATGGCTGGGATCAAGTTCGGTTTCGGCCTGAATCTGGCTTTTGGCCTGCTGACAGCCGCCGCCGCGCTGGTTTTGCTCCAGTTGCGCCGCAAAACAGCCTAAAGGCTCTATCCGAAAATTAACACCTGCCCCGCACGAAAGCTGTGCGGGGTGTGCAGACGGTGCCAGGGAGACGCCAAGGTTGGCGCATACAAAACAACTTGGCAGCTTGCTTTCGCTTGGCGTCTTGGCGGTTAAAGTACTTTCGGAAAGGCTCTCAGCATACTCGGATATAATCAAGCCAAACCATCTCAGGACTTTTCATGACACCTTCTCGCATCAGTACCCTCGCTGAATACAACGCCCAGCGGCAAAGCCATTGGGATGAAATTGCCCGGACGCTTCCCGCCGAATCGTTTTTCAGCCGCGAATATCACCACCGATTAAGAGAGCTTTACCAGTTACTGACTTCCCCCGACCTTTCCGTGCTGGAAATCGGCTGCGGACGCGGCGATTTGCTGGCCGCCGCTGCCCCCTTGCATGGCGTCGGCGTCGATTTTTCGGCAGAAATGCTGGCAGCGGCGCGAAAAAACTACCCGGCGCTGACCTTCATCCAGGCCGAGGCCCACACCCTTGAGCTTGACCGTAAATTCGACATGATCATCCTCTCCGACCTGGTCAATGACGTCTGGAATGTGCAGGATGTGCTTCAACAGATCAAACCACTCTGCAAACCTGACACCCGCCTGATCCTGAACACCTACAGCCGTGTCTACCAGCCCGCGCTGGAATTGGCCGGGGCGCTCGGTCTTGCCAAACGCCTGCTTCCGCAAAACTGGCTGACCCCAGAAGACACTGAAAACCTGTTGAACCTGGCCGGGTTTGAAGTCATCCGCCGCCAGAAAGAAATCCTTTTCACGCTGCCCATCCCCCTGGTGCGCGACCTGTTCAACAAAATCCTGGTCAAGGTTTGGCCGTTCAGCCCCTTCGCCTGGACAAATCTCATCATCGCCCGGCCCCAACCGGCCGAAACGACAGAAAAACCAAGGGTGAGTGTTGTCATCCCGGCCCGCAATGAAGCCGGCAATATCGAAGCCGCTTTCCGGCGCATCCCCAAAATGGGCAGCCACACGGAAATCATCTTTGTCGAAGGCCACTCCAAAGACGAGACCCTCGCCACGATCGAACAAGCCATCCAAAACCACCCCGAATGGGACGCGAAGCTATTCTCCCAGCCCGGCAAAGGCAAAGCGGACGCCATGCGCGTTGGCTTCGAAAAAGCCAGCGGCGAAATTCTGATGATCCTGGATGCCGACCTGACTGTGCGCCCCGAGGACTTGCCACGCTTTTACGAGGCGCTGGTCAGCGGGAAAGGCGAATTTATCAACGGCGTGCGGCTGGTCTATCCGATGCAGGAGCAGGCCATGCGCTTCCTGAACCTGCTCGGCAACAAGTTTTTCAGCCTGACTTTCTCCTGGCTGCTGGGACAATCGATCAAAGATACCTTATGTGGCACAAAAGTGCTGCGCAAATGTCACTATGAGCGCATCGTCGCCAACCGCGCTTATTTTGGTGAGTTCGACCCCTTTGGTGATTACGACCTGATCTTTGGCGCGGCCAAGCAAAACCTGAAAATTGTCGATCTGCCCATCCGTTACCAGGACCGCACCTACGGCTCGACCAACATCGACCGCTGGCGGCATGGGATTTTACTCTTCCGCATGGTGGCGATTGCGGCATTCAGATTGAAATTCATCTGACCCGTAGGGGCGACGCAATGCGTCGCCCCTACCAACATCTATCATGACAAAAAACCCTATTCGCGTTCTCTCCGTGATCGGCACCCGTCCCGAAGCTGTCAAAATGGCCCCGGTGGTGCAGCGACTCGCCCAAACTCCCGGCATCGAGTCACTCGTCTGTGTCACCGCCCAGCACCGTGAAATGCTCGACCAGGTGCTCAACCTGTTCGACATCACTCCCGAGGTTGACCTGGATTTGATGCAGCCGGATCAGTCACTGGCGCAAATCACCGCCGCGATTTTTACCCATCTTGACCCGGTCTTGAAGGACTTAAAACCGGATTGGGTGTTGGCCCAGGGCGACACCACCACCGTCATGGCGACGGCCCTGCTGGCCTATTACAACCGCGTCAAGTTCGGACACATCGAAGCGGGCCTGCGCACCGGCGACAAATTCCAGCCCTTCCCTGAAGAAATTAACCGCAGGGTGGCTGGCGTGGCGGCTGACCTGCACTTCGCGCCCACGGAATGGTCAAAGCAAAATTTACTCAAAGAAAACGTCCCAGCCGAACATATTATCGTCACGGGCAACCCGGTCATCGACGCGCTTCGGCAAGTGGCAGAAAAACCGGTTCCGGCTGAAATAAGTCAGCTACTAAATTCCTTTGGAAAAAGCAGGTTGATTCTAGTCACCGCTCACCGCCGCGAAAACTTCGGCCAACCCCTCGAAAACATCTGCGAGGCGCTCAAAACCCTGGCCGAAACCTACGGCAACCAGATCCACATCGTTTACCCGGTGCACCTCAACCCCAATGTCAAGAACGTCGTCTATCCCCGGCTGGAAGAACTATCCGCGCAGATCACCCTCGTCCCGCCGCTGGATTACCTGCCGATGGTGCATCTGATGAAGCGTGCGACGCTCGTCCTGACGGATTCGGGCGGCCTGCAGGAAGAGGCTCCCGGCCTGGGCGTGCCAGTGCTGGTCATGCGCGCCGCCACCGAACGCCCCGAGGGGATCGCCGCCGGGACAGTCAAACTGGTCGGAACGGAAACTGCCAAGATCGTCGCCGCGGCCCGCAGACTGCTGGATGACCCGTCAGAATACGAGAAAATGGCGCGCGCCGTCAATCCGTATGGCGACGGGCACGCCTCCGAGCGGATTGCGCAAGCGCTGCTAGACTACCACTAAAGCATAAATCACCTGTTTAGCGGCAAGATGTCTGACAACATCATGCTTAAAAAGGTGATTTTTGTTATTGTCATTGCAAGGTCTTCCATGCTAAAGTAATAAAAATATCATCGGTGCGCTGACAGCCAGCGCATATCGGAGAGGTGTATGCCGCCCGAAAAAATCGCCGCTACAAAACCTGCCCGTAAGTTCACAATTGATTGGGGTGACCTGCTTTTTAGAGCCGCCTTGCCCGTGCTGGCGATGTTCGCCGCCTTGTTGATTGGCGCAGTGGTCCTGCTTTTTCTGAAAGTCAATCCCTTTGAAGCCTATGCCGCCATTGCCAACGGCGTTTTTGGGAGCTTTTCGGGTTTCATACAATCGCTGGTCAAAGCCACCCCGCTTTTGCTGGTCGGGCTGGGAATCTGCATTGCTTTTCGCGCCAGCGTGATCAACATTGGCGCGGAGGGACAAATCATCCTGGGGGCGCTGGGGGCGACAGCCTGGGCGCTGGCTTTCAAAACCTGGCCCAGTTGGTTGTTGGCCCCATCGACTTTGATCGTCAGTTTTTTGGCAGGCGCTGCCTGGGGGTTTATTCCGGGCGTACTCAAGGCCCGTTTCCAGGTCAACGAAATTTTAAGCACGGTGATGATGAACGCCATCGCCATCCAATTGATGAACCTGCTGATTCGCGGCCCGCTGATCGATCAGGCCGGAGTCTCGGCTGGAACCTACCTGGCACAGTCAGAACGGCTGCCCGAGGCGGCCTGGCTCCCGCGGCTGGTTCCGCAAACCTTGTTGAATACCGGCGCCATCCTGGCCGTGGTACTGGCCTTTTTGGTTTATCTTTTCTTGTGGCGCACCACGATTGGGTTTCGCATTCGGATGGTAGGGCAAAACCCCGAGGCTTCGCGCTATTCCGGGGTGAATGTTCCTTTTTACCAGGCCCTTTCACTGACGCTGGCGGGCGGGCTGGCCGGGCTGGCTGGGGCCGTGGAAGTGATGGGAGTTCACCATCGTCTTTTGGAGGGCATTACCAGCGGATATGGTTTTTCCGGAATTGTGGCCGCTCTCTTCGGCGGGTTGCACCCCCTGGGGTTGATCCCCGCTGCCTGGCTGTTTGGCAGTCTGCTGGTCGGCGCCGATAAAATGCAGCGCGCCGTCCAGGTTCCTTCGGCGCTGATTGATGTGCTCCTGGGCCTGGTGGTGCTTTTCGTGGTTGGGTCAGCCTTCCTTTCCAAAAAATGGGCCGTGCGCAGGGCTGTGGCCGCTTCAAAAGCCGGTGAGGAGGCAAAAGCATGACCGAAATCTTTACGCAAGCTGTCTTCATTGGCATTCTCACTTCGGCCATTCGCCTGGCAACCCCCTATCTTTTCGCAGCGGTTGGCGAAGCCTTCGCGCAAACTTCGGGGGTCGTCAACCTGGGCGTGGACGGAATTATGCTGGTCGGCGCCTTCGCCGCTTTTTATGTCACCCTGATGACGGGCAATGTCTGGCTGGGGGTGCTGGCTGCCGCACTGGTGGGTCTGCTGATGGGTCTGCTGATGTCGCTGATCAGTGTCACGCTCAAAGCGGAACAGGGCATCAGCGGCATCGGACTGTACATGTTCGGGCTGGGGCTTTCCTCCCTGTTATTCAAGGTGCTGGTCGGCAATGTGCAAACGGTGGAGGGCTTTCGGCAACTGAAAATTCCGTTTTTGGGTGACATTCCGGTGATTGGCGAGATCTTTTTCCAACACAGCCTGCCGGTCTACGCCGCCTTTTTGCTGGTGCCGCTGGCCTGGTGGTTTTTGGACAAGACAACCTGGGGCTTAAAAATCAAGGCCGTTGGACAGAACCCGGCCGCGGCGGATTCGCTCGGGGTCAGCGTGGACAAGGTCCGTTATTTCAGCGTCTGCACCGGGGCAGTCCTGGCCGGGCTGGCGGGCGCTTCCCTTTCGACGGCGCTGGTCAACCTGTTCCAGGAAAACCTGACCGCCGGGCTGGGTTTTATCGCCGTGGCCCTGGTTTATTTTGGCGGCTGGAAGCCGGTTGGCATCCTGCTGGGAGCGCTGTTGTTCAGCACGGTGAATGCCTTCCAACTCTGGATGCAGGTGCTGGGCGTCAATATTCCTTCGGATGTGGCGATTATGCTACCCTATCTCTTGACAATTGCGGCACTGGTGGCGGTGACCAACCGCGTGCGCCAACCAGCTGCGTTAAATAAGCCCTTTGAACGGGGCGAAAACTAACACCACCCCGGGCACTTCCGGGGCCATTCAGTAAGGAGAAAAAGATGAAGAAAAGTTTGCTGTTCGTGTTTTCAGTCCTGATGGCGGCGATGTTATTAATTACAGCCTGCGCCCCCGCCGCCACCCCCACCGCCGCCCCGGAAGCCAAGCCTATCCGCGTGGCAGTCGTGATGCCCAGCGCCACAACCGACATGGCCTTCAGCCAGTCGATGTATTCGGCGCTCCTGGCCGTCCAGAAGGAAATGGGCGGCGAAACAGCCATGGAGATTAAATACTCCGAAAACATGTTCAAAGTACCGGATGCCGCCGCCGCCATCCGCGACTATGCCAGCCAGGGCTTTGACATTGTCATCGCTCACGGTTCGCAGTACGGCACATCGGTGGAAGAAATCGCCAAAGACTTCCCCAAGACGACCTTTGCCTGGGGCACGGATGTCAATACCTTCGGCCAGCCCAACATTTACGCCTACACCGCTGCCGCTCAAGAAGGTGGTTATGTCAACGGCGTTTTGGCCGCCATGCTCACCACGAGCAAGCAGATTGGCGTCACCGGCCCGGTGGAAGTGGGCGATGCAAAAACCTACATCGATGGCTTTGTGCAAGGCGTGGCGTCTGTCAATCCCGAGATCAAGGTCAACAAGACCTGGACGGGTTCTTTCTCGGATGTGGCCCTGATGACCGAAGCCGCCAAGACCCACATTGCCTCCGGCGCCGATATCCTGACCGGTTCCTCGCAATCGGTCGTTGGCTCGATTGGCGCAGCCAAGGAGAATGGCAAGGTGCTCTGGTTCGGCACGCAATCCGAACAGACCTCCCTGGCCCCCAGCCTGGTGGTTGCCAGCCAGGTTTACGACTGGACAGCGATGCTTAAAGAAATCATTGCCAGTCGAACCGCCGGAACACTGGGCGGCAAAACCTACATTCTTCAACTAAAAAATGATGGTTTGAAAATCGCCTACAATCCTGGCTACAGCCTGCCCGCGGATGTCAAAGCCGCCGGTGACAAGGCCATTGAAGATATCAAAAGCGGCGCCATCACGGTTGAACCGTAGTTTATTCGTCATGAATCCGACGCCTGTAAGCAGGCGTCGGATTCATTCAAAACCTGATTTCCAATTCACTGTTTCAAGGCGGCCCAATGGCAACCTCATCCGATCCACAAATACGTATTCAATCGGTAGAGATGCGCGAGATTGTCAAGCGCTTCCCGGGCGTCCTGGCAAACTACAAAGTTTGTTTTGACGTGCAAGCGGGCGAAGTCCACGCCTTGCTGGGCGAAAACGGCGCAGGCAAAAGCACACTTATGCGCCAGCTGTACGGACTTTACCATCCGGACGAGGGCCAAATCCTGATCGATGGCCAGCCGCGTGTTTTTCACTCTCCTGCCGATGCCATCCAGGCCGGGATCGGGATGATCCATCAGCATTTTATGCTCGTGCCAACTCTGACTGTCACCGAAAATGTCGCTCTCGGGTTGAAGTCCTCCCGCGCCCCGCAGTTGGACCTGGATGTGGTCGCGAAACGGATCGATGAACTGGCTCGCGGCTATGGGCTGAAGGTTGACCCATCCGCTTATGTCTGGCAGCTTTCGGTGGGCGAGCAGCAGCGTGTGGAAATTATCAAGGCGCTCTATCGCAACGCCGGGATCATTATCCTGGATGAACCCACCGCCGTGCTGACCCCACAGGAAGTCAATGATTTATTCGGCACGCTCAAGCGCATGGTCCAGGAAGGTCACGGGCTGGTCTTCATCTCTCACAAACTGCATGAAGTCATGGCAATCAGCGACCGCGTGACGGTCCTGCGCGACGGGGCCATGATTGGAACCTGCCGCACCCGGGAAATCACCCGCGATGGCCTGGTAAAAATGATGGTCGGGCGTGAAGTCAAACCGCTCGCCGCCCAGCCGCTGCAAGCTGGCCCGGTGCGTCTGAAAATTGAGGGCCTGCGCGCGATGGGCGACCGTGAGACCGAAATGCTGCGCGGGATCGACCTTGATATCCATGGGGGTGAAATTGTCGGCATCGCCGGGGTTTCCGGTAACGGACAGCGTGAACTGGCCCAGTGTCTCTCCGGCTTACGGAAAGTCAGCGCGGGCAGCATCCATTTGGATGGCGAAGACATTACGCACATGCCCTTGCTCAAGCGCATGAACAACGGGCAGGCCTACATCCCCGAAGAACGGATGCGCGACGGCGCCATCCGCAATTTCAGCGTCCAGGAAAATCTTTTCCTGCGCGACCATGCCGCCCCCCAATTCACCCACGGAATTTTCCTTGATTTTGCCAAAATGTCAGCGCGTACCCGCGAACTGGTCAGCGCTTACAGCGTCAAAACCCCCAATATTGATACGCCCATCAAAAATCTCTCCGGCGGCAATATCCAAAAGCTGATCATGGCCCGCGAACTTTCGCGCCAGCCCAAAGTGCTGATTGCCGCCCAGCCCACGCGCGGCGTCGATATTGGCGCCACCGAGTATATTCACCAGCGCCTGCTCGAACAGCGCGCCGCCGGAACCGCGATCCTGCTCATCTCTGAAGACCTCGATGAAACCCGAACCCTCTCCGACCGCATCGCTGTGATGTACGAAGGCCAGATCATCGGCATCGTCGCCCGCAACCAGGCAACGGTGGAGCAAATCGGGCTGATGATGGCGGGCATCTCCATGCAAGAAGCCATGCAGCGCTAAACTCACTCCCCGCCCAGGCGGGGAGTTTTTCATCTCGGCTATAATGCCCACCATGGATAACGATTTCCGAGTCAGCTTACATGAGGCCGCCCGCGGCGTGTGGCTGCACTTTGAGCGCCCCCATCAGATCATCAGCGCGACCCGGCTGGAGGAAGTTCTGCCCGCCTTGCGCGAAATCGAACGCCTGGTGACTGAAAATGGTTGGTACGCGGCCGGATTTCTCAGCTACGAAGCTTCGCCCGCCTTCGACAGCGCGCTGGCCGTCCGCGCCGGGCGTGATTTCCCGTTGCTCTGGTTCGGACTCTACCCTGAGCCGCGCCAGACGGCCTCGCTCCCGCCCAAAACCGGGGAATATCATCTGGGCGAATGGAAACCCACCGTCAGCCGCGAAACGTACAACGCCGCCATCGCGCAGGTCAAGGCCGCCATCGCGCACGGGAAAACCTATCAGGTCAACTACACCTTCCGGCTCAAGAATCGGCTAACGGGGAGTGGATGGTCGCTCTTTGTCGAGATGGTCAACGCCCAGGCGGAGGGATATTCTGCTTTTGTTGAGACCGATTCTCACGTTATCTGTTCCGCCTCCCCCGAACTCTTTTTCCGCTTGGATGGGAATACCGTCACCTGCCGCCCAATGAAGGGCACCGTCAAGCGGGGGCGGACTCTGGCGGACGACAACGCCCAGGCCGATTGGCTCAGGGCCTCGATCAAAAACCGCGCCGAGAATGTGATGATTGTCGACATGGTCCGCAACGACCTGGGGCGGCTGGCCGAGATCGGCAGCGTGCGCGTCCCGGAACTGTTCACCACCGAACGCTACCGCACCCTCTGGCAGATGACCTCGAGCGTCACGGCGGAAATCCGCGCCCCATTTGTGGATTTGCTGACCGCCCTGTTCCCCTGCGCCTCGATTACCGGCGCGCCGAAGGTCAGCACGATGCAGATCATCGCCGCGCTGGAAACCACCCCCCGCGGCCCGTATACCGGCTCGATCGGCTATCTCGCCCCCGGGCGGCGCGCGCAGTTTAGCGTCGCCATCCGCACCCTGGTTTTCGAGCGAGCCAGCGGACTGGCCGAATATGGTGTGGGCGGCGGGATCGTCTGGGATTCGACCTCCAAGGATGAATATGCTGAAGCACTGCTCAAAGCGCAGGTACTCACCAAAAGCCACCCGGAATTTTCATTGCTCGAAACCCTGCGCTGGACACCCAACGAGGGCTTTTTCCTGCTCGATGAACATCTAGCGCGGCTCTCGGATTCGGCCGCCTATTTCAGTTTCCCCTACGACCGCGCCAGGATCGAAACCTACCTGGCAGACGCGGCAAAAACTCTGGCCGCCTCGCCCCAACGAGTCCGCCTGCTGCTCGACCGGGAAGGGGCACTCACTCACCAGGTTTCCCCCCTCCCAGAAACGCAAGCACAATCTCTACGGGTCAAACTCGCCAAAGAACCGGTCAATTCCAGCGAGGTTTTTCTCTATCACAAAACCACTTACCGCGGAGCCTACGAAAAAGCCCGCCAGAACCAGCCAGACTGTGACGACGCTCTGCTCTTCAACGAGCGCGGCGAACTGACCGAAAGCACCATCGCCAACCTGGTCGTTGAACTGGATGGCGAACTGGTCACGCCGCCGGTCTCCTGCGGGCTGTTGGGAGGGACCTTTCGAGCCTATTTATTAGAGCAGGGGAAAATTCAGGAAAAAATTATTGACCAGGAAGATTTGGCACGCTGCACGCAAATCTTCCTGGTCAATTCAGTACGCGGCTGGCAAAAAGCCCGGATCGTATAAAAAGAAAGCGGCCATCCGAAAAACCACCGGGAAGGCCGCCTGGCTTACAAAAGCCTGCTAAACATCTTCGAAACGAATATTGATATTCGTGCTTTCGCCCAGGTCGACGCCCTGGATGACAATTGCCTTGCCGTTGGCATGTCCATCGAAAACCATGCTAAAAACCGCATCATCAACGACTGTATTGATTTCGCGTTCTTTGTACCCGGCCGCCTTGAATGCGTCGCGATAGAACGTAACTGCCTCCTCCAGGCTCATCGTGGTCTGGAAGTTGATGCCTTCATTCCCCGTGCTCATGAAATTACTGACTTCGGACGGCAAAGGGAACTCGGTATCATAGCTGTCTGGCGCTTTTTCAACCACAGTTGGCGTCGCTTCCACCTTGGCACCCCCGTCCGCCGGAGGAGCGGTAGGCTCAGGCGCGCTGCCAGAATCAGGTGCGGCCTCGGCCGCAGGGGCTTTGTCACCGCCAGAAATGACGCTGCACGCCAGGGAAGCCAGCAGCAGGACAACCAGGGCAATGATCCAACGATTCTTGTTCATACAAATCTCCTTTTTCGTGAATGATTGAAAAATTATAGCACTTCTCTTCTCAATTCGACTATAATCTCACCACTTTACTCCGATTTAATCGGCTCTTTGGGAATCTCCGTGGCAGGGCCCAGCATTTTGGGGTATGAGCGCGCGTANNGCGCGCTCATACCCCAAAATGCGGCACTCTTCACGAAAAACCCTGGAGATCCATTTAATATGAGCCACCCAATGAACAAACTCTCCTCAGCAACCTCACCTTATCTCGTCCAGCATGCGAATAACCCGGTCAACTGGTATCCTTGGGGCGCCGAAGCGCTCGAATTAGCCCGCCGCACAGATCGACCTATCTTCCTGTCCATCGGCTACTCCGCCTGTCACTGGTGTCATGTCATGGCGCACGAATCCTTCGAGGACGAGTCCATCGCCGCCTTGATGAACGCGCACTTCGTCAATATCAAGGTCGACCGCGAGGAACGTCCCGACCTGGACAGCCTTTACATGGCCGCCACCATGGCCATGACCGGTTCGGGCGGTTGGCCGATGTCTGTTTTCCTGACGCCCGATTTGCACCCGTTCTACGCGGGCACCTATTTCCCGCCCGCCCCGCGCCACAACCTGCCATCCTTCCAGGATTTACTCAGCTCCATCGCTCGGGCCTGGCGTGAGGAGCGCGGAGAGATCGAAAGCGTCAGCCAGCGGGTCGCTGATCACCTCCGGCGCCAATCGGCCAGCCGGGGCAGCGACCTGGCTTTCAGCCCGGAACTGCTCGACGGCGCGGCCAAACACCTCTACGAGAGTTACGACTGGGGTTATGGTGGCTGGGGCTCAGCGCCTAAATTCCCCCAACCAATGACGATCGAATTCCTGCTGGGGCACTCGCTGCTCACAAAAAGTAGCGATCCAACCTTAGCCAAGGCCGCCCTGCACGCCCTGCAGGCCATGGCGCGCGGTGGGATGTACGATGTGGTCGGCGGCGGTTTTTCACGCTATTCCACCGACAACTTCTGGCGCGTGCCGCACTTCGAAAAAATGCTTTCCGATAACGCCCAGTTGATCCGCGCCTACCTGCACGCCTATCAACTGACAAGAGAGCCTTCCTACCGGCGCGTTGCCGTGGAAAGCCTGGCTTTCGTCTATCGCGAACTGACCGGCCCCGAGGGTGGTTTTTACGCCTCGCTCGACGCCGATTCGGAGGGCGTCGAGGGCAAGTTCTATGTTTGGGAGGCCGCTGAAATCCAGTCTGCGCTGGGGGTTGACTGGGAATTTTTCAAAACCGCTTATGGGATTACCGCGACCGGGAACTGGGAGGAAAAAACGGTTTTACAGCGCGCCCTGGATGACTCCACGCTGGCCGCAAAATTCCCTGGCCCGTCGGGCAGGGCGGGCCAACTACCCGGAGCCAAGGTCCTCGCCAAGTTGGCCGAGTGCCATTCCAAACTGCTCGCCGCCCGCGCCGCCCGCCCTCGCCCCAGCACCGACGACAAGGTCGTCACCGCCTGGAATGGATTGATGCTCTCCGCCTTTGCCGAGGCCGCACGCCTATTGGGGCCTGAGCACCCGGATTCCGGAGAAGTCTCTTATCTCGAAGTGGCTACCCGCAATGCGGATTTTCTCCTGACAGCCCTGCGGCCAGATGGTCAACTCCGCCGCGCCTGGCGGAATGGGAAGCTCTCCGGCGAGGTCTTTCTCGAAGACTACGCCGCTCTGATCCTGGGACTGCTCGATCTGTACCAAACCGATTTCAACCTGCGCTGGTTCACCGCCGCTCAGGAACTGGCCGAAGAGCTGATCGCGCGTTTCCGCGACCCGGCTGGCGGCTTTTTCGATACTCCCGTCGACGGCGAAACCCTGATCGTGCGCCCCAAGGACTTGCAGGACAATGCCACGCCTTCAGGCAATGCCCTGGCCGCCGAAGCTCTCTTCAAGCTGGCCGCCTTCAGCGACCGACTCGATTACCGCGACCTGGCAGAAGCAGCCCTGCGGCTGGTGGCCGAACCTGCCCTGCGCTACCCAACCGCTTTTGGCCGCTGGCTCTCTGCCGCCGACTTTGCCCTGGCGCGAATCAAACAGGTAGCCATCCTCGGTGACCGGGGCGCACCCGAAACGCAGGAAATGCTGCGCGCTGTCCGCGAAAACTACCGTCCGCAGATGGTCGTTTCGTTCTCACCCTATCCCCCGCCCCAGGCTGCGCCCGCGCTGCTGGCAAACCGTCCATTGGTGGACAACAAGCCTTCCGCATATGTTTGTGAAGGCTTTACCTGCCAAAAGCCGGTCACAACTGCTCTGGAACTGAAAACCCTGCTCTAAAACACAAGGCCCGCCAGGCGCTTGCCAGCAGGCCTTGTTGCCTCCATGGTGTCTTTCAAACTTGACTAATGCTTCATCAAGGCAGCCTGCATGAGTTCCTGGATGCGCGAGGCCATACTCGATGGATCGGGATGCAAGCCCTCGACCAGGAGAGCACTGTCATAAATCTGTTCGATAATCAATTTCTGCAAATCCGAGGCCGGGTCCAATCCCAGCAGGTTTTTTAAAATCGGATGGGCCGGGTTCAATTCCAGGATTTTCTTGGGCACCTCATAATCCTTCCCAAGATATTTGTAAACACGCTGCATCTCGGGATTAAGACTTCCCTCGGGGTCCACCAGGCGGGCTACCGATTGCGAAAGCCGTCCACTGCTGCGGACATCGACCACCCGCTCGCCCAATACCTGCTTGAACTGTTCAACCAGGGGTCCGAAATCGGCCTCCGCAATTTTCTCGGTTTCAGCCTGCTGAGCCTCAGGTTTTTCAACAACGCCATCTTCGGCCTGCGCCACGTTTTTCAGATCGAAATCCTTGTATTTACGCAGACCCATCAACATGAAGGAATCAATCGGCGCGGTCAGCAGTAAAACTTCAATCCCCTGCGCCTGGAAATAATCCAGGTGCGGGCTGCGCAACACCGATTTCTCATCATCACCAACCACAAAATAGATTGATTTTTGGTCCGCCTGCATTCGCCCGAGATAATCGTCCAATGAAGACCAATCCTCTGGATGCAGGTTGGTCTTGAAGCGCAGCAACGGGATAATTTTTTCCGCTTCAGCCGGACTGGTGGCCACACCCTGCTTCAAGAAGCCACCAAACTCTTTCCAAAAGATTCGGTATTTTTCGGCATCTGCTTTTGCCAGGCTTTCGAATTCTTTGAAAACCTGTCCGGTCAGGGCTTTTTTCAAACGCGCCATCAGGCCCGAAGCCTGAACGGTCTCCCGGGAAACATTCAACGGCAAATCTTCTGAATCGACCACCCCCTGGATAAAACGCAGGTACTCAGGCAATAAATCTTTTGAATATTCGTCGATCAGGATGTTCTTTGAGTACAACTTAAGCCCATCGTCTTTTCGCAGCGAAAAAACAGCCCGCTCAGATTTTCCAGGCAGGTAAAGCAAGGCATAGAGCTGCACTGGCGCATCGGTAACAAAGTGGATTTGCAAAAGCGGCTCTTCAAAATCGAGCGTCAACTGCCGGTAGAAATCCTGGTATTGTTCGTCGGTCACATCCTGCTTGGATTTGCGCCAGATGGCAGTTTGCTTGTTAACTTGCTCCTTTTCTTCGCCAACATAAATGGGAAAACCGATGTAGTCTGAGTGCTTACGAATTATCTCTTTCAGGCGAAAGTCGTTTGCGAATTCGGCAGTCTCTTCTTTGAGCTTGATCTCGATCAGCGTTCCTCGCTCAGGCATTTCAGCCGGCGCAACCTGGAAATTATCTTCGCCCGTTGCAAACCACGTCATCGGCTCGGCTTCTAACTGGAAGGAACGCGAAGTCACCTTGACCCACTCAGCCACCATGAATACCGAGTAAAAGCCGACCCCGAACCGGCCGATGACCTGGGCCAGGTCGCCTTTTTGCTCTTTGGCGGCTTCCAGGAATTTCCGCGCGCCCGATTGGGCAATCGTACCCAGGTTTTCAATCACCTCATCCCGGGTCATGCCAATCCCCGTATCGCGGATCGTGATCATCCTGGCATCTTTGTCGGCCGAAACACGAATACACAGTTCGGCTTCCGGATCTAGGATGGCCTGGTTCGTGAGCATTTCAAAGCGTAAGCGATTGAGCGCATCAGAAGCGTTCGAAAGCAATTCACGCAAAAAAACTTCCTTGTCTTTATATAAGGAATGAATCAGAATGTTCAGCAGTTGCTTTGTTTCTGCTTTGAAAGAAAACGATTGGGCATTTTCCAAAGGAGGTTGGGTGGGGTTTTCCATATTTTCCTTCCAAGTATAGTTTTTATAACAAAATATTTTAGCCAACCGAAGTCAAAAGATAAAATGAGATTCGTTAGAGAATTATTAATACATTAATCCAGCAAGAACTCCAGGAGAATCTGATTAAAGGCGGCAAATTGATCGATGGCAACCGCATGACCAGCTTCTGGGATAACCACCTGCCGCGCACCGCAGATTCCCCCGGCCAGCATTCTCTGATGCGCGGGGGAAACCGTCGAATCGTTGGCCCCGGTGACGATCAGCGCAGGGACTTTGATCTCTTTCAAGCGTCTGCGCGAATTGAAAAACCCCAGCGAGCGCATGGCCGCGCGATAAGCGCGCGGGTCAGCCGTGGCAATCTGTTCCATTGCCATCCGGCGCAGGGCCGCCTGTCCCGCTTCTGGAAAAACACGCCGCGCGACAAACTCGGACTGCTGCTTCAGTCCGAGCGTGTGGACGACCAACAGACGCCGGAAAAAATATCCCCATTGCGAAAGGGTTTCCGGGCGCAAAACGCTGAAGGTGCTCACCAAAACCAATTTGCGGACAAGCTGGGGGTAGTCAAGCACAAACTGCTGGGCGAGCACCCCACCCATTGACAGGCCAACCAGGTGAACGGGGCCGATCCGCAATTCGCCCAGCAATCCGGCCAGGTCAGCTGCAACACGCTTGAAGCTCCAACCACGCCCGTCATAACGGGATTGTCCAAACCCCGGCGCGTCAGGGGCCAGGGGGCGCATCCCAACCTCGATCAAGGAGTCAAATTGCAAAGTCCAGGAAGAGGCGTTGGCGCCCAGCCCGTGCAGCAGGAGCACAGTTGGGGAGCCGGCAGGGTTTGGGTCAAGAAAAGATATCATATCATCAGCCCTGTTGCTTAAATGCCACAAAAACCACAGAGGGCTTGACATTCATCAAGCCCTGCGGTCCTTGTGGCATAGATAACCATCAAAGGCTTACTTAGCTTCGTCGGTCGGCGGCTTTGGTTCTTCGTCTTTCTTATCGCTGCCCAAATTATCCTTAAAAGACTTCAAACCGCTGCCCAACTCGCCCAGGATCTTGCCAAACCGACCCGGGCCAAACAGGACAATCACAATCACCAGCACGATCAGCAGTTCCGGTACACCAAATCGCATAGGTACTCCTTTTACCAGGGGGTCTCCCTGGTAAAAAATATCATATCACAACCCTGAAAAACTGCCTACGCTTAGCCGCCGCGACCAAAGAGTAATTCTTCGAGCGCCCGCCAGATGCGCCGCAAGGTTGAACGGACACGCGCCCAGGGTTTGTACCACTCTGCGCTGATATAGTGCTCAGAAGGCAGCGGTCCACTCCATTCGGCAGCCAGCGCGCCCCAGGTCAGTCCGGCGCCGAATCCAACAAAAACAACCTTGTCGCCGGGCTGCAGCCTGCCGTTCTGAACCGCTTCTACTGTGGCAATCGGGATGGAGGCTGTGGAGGTGTTGCCATAGCGGTCCAAATTTATCATGAACTTTTCTATGGGAAGTTTCAGACCACGGGCGGCCGCATCGATAATCCGAAGGTTGGCCTGGTGCGGCACAACCAAATTGATGTCCTCGGTCTTCCAGCCCGATTTTTGAGCGGCTTCGTGCGTGGCCTGCGTCATGACGCGCGTGGCAAAGCGGAAGACCTCCTTGCCATCCATATGGATGAAGTGCATTCCGGTACGCAGGGTGATCTCGCTGGCGGGATTCGTGCTGCCGCTGGCAGGAATCGACAGGTAGTCTCCACCAGAACCGTCGGAGTGCATGACAGAACCCATCACCCCGCCGGGCTTTTCGCTCGCCTGCAGGATAAATGCCCCGGCCCCATCCCCGAACAGGATGCAGGTATTGCGGTCTTCCCAGTTGACGAAACGGGAAAGGGTCTCGGTGCCAATCACCAGCACAGTTTTGGCTGAACCCGAGCGGATGGCCTGCGCGCCCATATTCAGGCCGTAAATAAAGCCCGAACAGGCAGCCAGCAGGTCAAATGCGCCGGCATTGCTGGCGCCAAGCCTGTCCTGGATCAAACAGGCGGTAGCTGGAAAGATATATTCGGGCGAAGACGTCGAACAAATAATCAAATCCAGATCGGTGGGCAGCAGCCCGGCCAGCTTGAGCGCCTTAAAGGCTGCATCCGTTCCCAGGGAGGAGGAGGTTTCTCCTTCTCCGGCAATATAACGTTGATGGATGCCTGTCCGTTCACGGATCCATTCGTCGTTTGTGGCGACAATCTTGCTCAAGTCGCTATTGGTCAGCACTTTCGCGGGGACAGACATTCCCCAGCCAGTGATATGTGCGTTAGGCATAGGAATACTCCTGAGAGCTATTTTTCGAAGCGGCTAAGAACCAGGGTGGCGTTATGACCGCCAAAGCCAAAAGAGTTGGACATGATATGCCGGGGTTGCGCCTTGCGGGGCACGTTCGGCACATAATCCAGGTCACAGTTGGGGTCGGGGGTCTCGTAATTGATCGTCGGAGGCAAGATGTCCTGCTGGAAAATCTCGGCGCAAAACGCAGCTTCCAACGCGCCTGAAGCGCCAAGCAAATGCCCTGTCATCGATTTGGTCGACGAAATCGGGAGCTGATAAGCATAATCGCCAAACGCGGCCTTGATGGCGGCGGTCTCAGATTTATCGTTCAATGGCGTGGAGGTCCCGTGCGCGTTGATATAGTCGATCTCTCCCGGCTCAAGGCCCGCGTTCTCCAGCGCCAGTTTCATGCACAATTCCGCGCCCGCGCCGTTTTCGGCCGGGGCCGAAACGTGATAAGCATCATCAGTCGTTCCGTAACCTGAGATTTCGCACAGGATTATCGCGCCGCGCGCCTGTGCATGCTTGAGCGACTCGAGCACCAGCATCGCGCCGCCCTCGCCCATCACAAATCCATCGCGATTCTTGTCGAAAGGACGCGAGGCCTTGAGGGGTTGATCGTTATACGTCGAGAGAGCGGTCATCACGTTCAGCCCGGCCATTGACACACTGACGATTGACGCTTCGGAACCGCCCGCCAGCATCACATCGGCAGAACCGCGGCGAATCATTTCGGCGGCTTCGCCAATGACATTCGAGCCGGTGGCACAAGCCGTGGCAATCGCCGCATTCGGGCCGCGCACCCCCAGGCGGATGGCAATTGTCCCGGCAGCGTTATCGGAGATCATCATCGGCACCAGGAAGGGACTGACTCGATCAGGGCCTTTTTCGCGCAGGATTTCCACCTGCTCGAGCAAGGTACCGATACCGCCAATGCCCGTGCCGACAATCACACCAATCCGGTCACGATCTTCGTCGGGCAGCGATAAACCGGCCTGTTCCACTGCCTCGTGAGTAGCGGCCACGGCGAACTGACAGAAACGATCCATGCGGCGGGCTTCTTTGGCGCCAAACAATGCGGCGGCATCGAAACCTTTGACTTCACAGGCAAAGCGGGTTTTATGACCCGAGGCATCGAAATGCGTAATTGGCCCTGCGCCCGATTTCCCGGCAAGCAGGGCAGACCAGGTATCTTTAAAATTATTTCCCAGCGGGCTGACGCAACCCAACCCGGTGACAACGACTCTTGTGCGCATGTCTCACTCCTGATAAAAATAGGTTCATTGGGAATCTCTGCGGTAAGACCCCGCAAGATAGCGGGGCAGGCTTAAATCCTGGAGACCAAAAAAGTAACAGGACAAACGGCTGATTTGTCCTGTTACTAAGGGTATAACACGGCGATATAAAAAGGGATACGTGGGAAACTCAGCCTTTGAGCAAATCCACATCCTTTTCAGGTTCTACTTGCAGATTCAGTGGGGGAAGTTCCGAGAGCGAATTCAGCCCAAAGTGCTGCAAAAACATGGGAGTTGTGCCAAACAGGATCGGTCGGCCGGGTCCTTCCGAACGCCCGACTTCCTGCAACAGGCCTTTGCTAAGCAGGCTTTTGAAAACACCGTCACTGTTGACGCCGCGAATCGCATCCACAGTCGGGCGCGTGACCGGCTGCTGATAGGCGATGATGGCCAGGGTTTCAAGGGCAGCGCGGCTCAAACGGCTGGTGGCTTCCAGGCCCAGGAAACGCTCAACCGGTTCGGCCAATTCTGCGGCCGTCGTTAGTTGGATGCGCCCGGCGTGTCTTTGCAAACGCAGGCCGCGGGTGCGGAGTTGTTCTTCCAGCTCCTCAAGGCCTTTTTCCACCGTGGTCACGTTCAAATCCAAGGCCACCGCCAGTTGGGATGGCGCAACCGGTTCGGCTGCCACAAACAACAGTCCTTCCAGCAAAGCTGGCAGGCTCAATTCAATTGGGGTCAAGTCGCTCATGCTATAATTGCTCCGCTTAAGTCAAATTTTTATTGGAGGCTCTATGAAAAAAGCCGGGATGTTAATCACCCTGTCCGTCTTTACGCTGGCCCTGGCATCGCTGGCCTGCACAGTTTTCATCGGCGGACCAGCCTACCCGTCAGCGCCCATCGCCGTTTCGACAGAGGCAGTCAGCAGCCTCAACGACCAAATCCATGCTGCGCAAACCGCTGCGGCGCAGAATGGGGTTTTAGCCCTGACCGTTACTGAAACCCAGCTTACTTCGCTTTTGGCAGCGAAACTGGCGGCCCAGACGGATCCATTCCTGCGCGACCCGCAGGTTTATCTGCGCAACAACGAGATCCAAGTTTACGGAAAAGCTCGACAGGGTGGTCTTGAAGCGAATGTGCGCATTATTCTTTCGGCCAGCATCGACGCGGAAGGGAAACCCCTGATCGCGGTGACCTCGGTGAATTTTGGACCACTTCCTGCGCCTGAAGGATTGAACAAAACCATCAGCGCATTTATCGCCGAGGCGTTTACCGGCATGCTCGGGCCTGCCGCTTTCGGTCTGCGTCTCGAAAGCATCACCATTGCCGATGGAGTAATGACGTTGGCCGGCCGGGTTAAGTAGGGCGATTATACCAAGTGATTCCCACCAGACCGCTCTCCCGCCTGACCATTTTTCTTGCCCTGCTGGCCCTCACGCTCAGTAGTTGTCTTTCTCCGCGCGTTTCACAGAGCAACGTCGATCTGTCGGTCAATCTCAGCGCTGACGGGGAGACAAAAAAGGTCAGCGTACCAGCGGGCAGCAAAATCCAGCAGGTGCTGGAATCCGCCAGGCTGACGCTCGCCAGCCTGGATAAAGTCGAACCTCCCGCGTACACCGTGGTCAGCGAAGGGCTGACCATCAAGGTGACGCGAGGGCGGGAAGAATTCGAGACGAAACAATCGGTCGTCGCCTTCGAGCGCCAGACCGTGCATAACGAATCGCTGCCACGGGGTGAGACCCGCCTGATCCAGCCCGGCCAAAACGGCCTGCAGGAAATTGTCTATCGCCACTACTACGAGGACGGGAAACTGGTCAATACCAGCGTTTCGCGCTCCACCATCATGGAGCCAACCTTGCCCGAAATCGTCATGGTTGGCGTGCAAACGCCTTTCGCCCCATTGCCCATCCCCGGTAAACTAATCTATCTCTCGGGTGGGAGCGCCTGGCTGATGGAGGGTTCGACCTCCAACAGAATTCCACTTGTCACCACTGGCGACCTGGACGGGCGCGTGCTCAAACTCTCGCGGGATGGCGCCTGGCTTTTGTACACACGCAAATCGACCCAGCCAGCAGATGCGGAAATCAATACATTGTGGGCATTGAATATTGCCAACCCCGGGGCAACGGCGTTTAACCTGAAGACCTCGAACGTCATCCACTTTGCCGATTGGGACCCGACAACGATCTCGGCGCTCAGGGTGCTGTATTCAACTGTGGAACCCCGCGCGACCTCGCCAGGCTGGCAGGCCAATAACGATCTTTATCGCATGGTCGTCGGCAAAAACGGAAACCTGGGGGTGCGCGAAAAAATCATCGATGCCAACACCGGCGGTGTCTACGGCTGGTGGGGCACCGCTTACACCTGGGCGCCAGTCAGCAACCTGCTGGCCTACAGCCGGCCCGACGGCACGGGCATTGTCAGCTTCAAGAACAAAGCGCTCATGCCGCTGCTGGAGATCACCCCGCTGCAAACGCGCTCCGATTGGGCCCTGATCCCTGGCCTGGCCTGGGGCGCAGACGGGCGCACCCTTTATGTCGTGACCCATGCCCCGCCGCCGGGACTGGTCAACCCGGAAGAATCACCCAACTTCGACTTGAGCGCCATTTCTTTGGATTCTGATGCGAATGTGCGCATCGTTGAGCAAAGCGGGATGTTCGCCTACCCTTCGACCTCCTCGCTGCGCCAGGTCTGGACGGAACGCTCCTACCTGGTGGCCTATTTGCAAGCGCTGGCCCCCGCTCAATCGGGCACATCCGGTTACCGCCTGGTGGTCATGGACCGCGACGGCTCAAATCGCCGCGCGCTGTTCCCCGAGCCTGGCTCGCCCGGCCTGCCTCCGCAAACACCGGTCTGGGCGCCAGCGCCGATCTCCGATGAAGAAGGCGACTTCGTGGCGGTGATCTACCAGGGAAATCTCTGGCTGATTGATGTGGCTACAGGAAAGGCGCACCAGGTTACAGGCGACGGATTAATCCAGAAAATCGACTGGAAGTAAATAGCTGCCCGATACTTTCGAGATATGCTAGTTGAAGAGACCCGAAGATTATCGGGTATTTTCTTGTAATGTTGGTTGAGACCAACGCAATCATCAATTCTGTCCTGGAGGATAACATGCGTATTTTAATCACCGGCGCAGCCGGGTTTCTCGGTTCGCACCTGAGTGATCGCTTAATCAAGGAAGGCCATCAGGTCGTCGGTCTCGATAATTTCGTGACCGGCTCTCCTGAGAATATCAGCCATCTGATGGGGAGCGAGAATTTTGTCTTTTTCAAACACGATATCTCGAACTATATTTTCACGCCGGGAAAACTGGATGCCGTCCTGCATTTTGCCTCGCCCGCCAGTCCCAATCCCGCCTCGCCGTATGCCTATTTCAACCTGCCTATCCAGACGATGAAGGCCGGGGCGCTGGGAACACACAATACCCTCGGCTTGGCCAAAGCCAATAACGCTAAATTCCTGCTCGCCTCCACCAGCGAAATTTATGGCGACCCGATCGAGCACCCGCAAAAAGAAACGTATGCGGGCAACGTGGACATCACCGGCCCGCGCGCTGTTTACGATGAGGCCAAACGCTTCGCCGAATCGCTGACTCTGGCCTATCACCGCCAGCACGGCGTCGACACGCGGATTGTGCGCATTTTCAACACCTATGGCCCACGCATGGACCTGGAAGATGGCCGTGCCCTGCCAAACTTGTTGAAGCAAGCCCTGCTCGGCCAACCGCTGACCGTCTACGGCGATGGGGGACAGACACGCTCATTCTGCTATGTGGATGACCTGATCGATGGGATTGTCCGGCTGCTTTACTCGGACGAGCATATGCCGGTCAATATCGGTAATCCTGTGGAAATGAGCATCCTGCAATTTGCCGAGACGATCAACCAGCTGACCGGCAACAAAGCCGGTATCACCTATATTGACGCACGCTCTTCCCGCGATCCACAGCGACGCAGGCCAGATATCACCCGAGCCAGAGAAATCCTGGGCTGGGAACCGAAAGTTGACCTGCGAGAAGGGCTGGAACGCACCATTCCCTATTTCAAACAAAAACTGGGGCTGGCATGACGGCAGTGCTCAAACATCCCGCAGAACGTACACGCTTTGTGAAATTCGCCATCGTCGGCGCAATCGGCGCGGTCATCGACTTTGCAGTGATGAACCTGCTCGTGGCACTGGCTCACGCTCCCTTTGTGGTCGCCGGGACGGTTTCTTTTGTCTGCGCCGTAATCAGCAACTTCACCTGGAACCGGATTTGGACCTATCCTGAGTCGCGTTCCAAGCCGCTGATGGGGCAGTTGGGGCAATTTTCCCTGGTCAACGCCGCCGGGTTGCTCATCCGCATCCCCATCCTGAAATATCTCGAGCCGGCGCTCGATCAACTCATTACGGATTTGCCCGTCATCACAAATTACCACCAATTCATCAGCCACAACGCCACCCTGGCATTTGCAATCTGTGTGGTGATGTTGTGGAATTTTTTCGTCAACCGCTATTGGACCTATAACGATGTGGAAATTGCGGGATAAGCCTCCTGGTTGCAATTTAACCGGGGTTTTGGCGTAAAATAAAAACATGGCAAACACAATCATCCCAATCTTTTCTTCCCGTGGCGATGCTGAGGCTTTCCTGGCGTACCCCCACTTGTTCAACCGCAACGGCGAATGGATCGGGTTCCTGACCCCGCAGCGCGATGTTTATTCCGTGATCGGTTATTATGTTGGAATGCTAACCAGCGATCCACGCATCATCCGAAAGCGTTCTGGCGAAGACAAGCCGCGCGTAAAACCGCCACAGGCTCCTGCCCGCATCCGAATCCCGGCGATGACACCCCTGCCAAAGCTGATGAGCGATTTATCCCACGAAAACATCGACGTGCTGCAAGATGAACCAGAACGGCTGCACACCATCGATGCGGGTGAGATGCGCGAGGAACTGGATTGATGTGTGAGATTTATGCCTGAACCAACCCTGAACGATCTTCGCCAGGCCGCAAAGCGCATCAAACCTTATGCGCACCGGACGCCCATACTGACCTGTGAGAGTCTGAACCAGCAGGTGGGGGCGCAGGTCTTCCTAAAATGCGAAAACCTGCAAAAAATAGGCGCCTTCAAGTTTCGCGGAGCATGCAACGCTGTCTTTTCGCTCTCCGAAGTGGAGGCGGCCCGGGGCGTGGTGGCACACTCTTCTGGCAATCATGCCCAGGCCCTGGCACTGGCCGCGCGGCTGCGTGGCATCCCGGCCTATATTGTCATGCCCAGCACCGCCCCGGCGGTCAAAAAAGCCGCGGTGGCCGGGTATGGCGGCCAGATCACCTTCTGCGAGCCGACCCTGGCCGCGCGCGAATCTACCCAGGCCGAAGTCATCGCCCGCACCGGCGCTACGGAAGTACATCCTTACAACAATCCCCGCGTCATCGCCGGGCAAGGCACCGCAGCGCTCGAATTATTGGAAGATATTCCAGACCTGGATGTGATTCTCGCCCCGGTCGGCGGCGGCGGGCTATTGAGCGGGACCGCCATCGCTGCCACGGAATGCTCCCCCAGAATCCGCGTCATCGCCGCCGAACCGGAACGCGCTGACGACGCCTACCGCTCCCTGCAAGCCGGGAAAATCCTCCCTTCCGAACATCCCCAGACCATTGCCGATGGCCTGCTGACCTCGCTGGGCAGCCTGACCTTCCCGATCATCCAGAAGCGCGTCGAACAGATTGTGACCGTCAGCGAAGCCGGAATTATCGCTGCGATGAAATTCGCCTGGGAACGGACCAAGATCGTCATCGAACCTTCGGCGGCTGTCCCGCTCGGCCTGCTCTGGGAGCGAAAAATTGACCTGGGCAACCTACGGGTGGGCGTAATCCTCTCGGGTGGGAATGTCGATTTGGAGAAACTGCCATGGCAAACCTAGCTGCTCCTAAATCCATCCGCGCCTCACGTGTCACCCTGGCGCAGTTCATGCAGCCGGAACACGCCAACACGCTGGGCAACATTCATGGCGGCTGGATTATGAAACTGGTCGATGAGTGCGGTGCGCTGGCCTGTATGCGGCATGCCCGCACCCGCGTCGTCACCGTGGCAATGGACAGCATGACTTTCCACCAGCCCATCAGGGTTGGCAACCTGGTCACACTGACCGCAGAAGTCACTTATACGGGCCGCACATCGATGGAAACTGAGGTGTTGGTCGAGGCGGAAAATCCGTTAACCGGCGTGAAGACTTCCACGAATCACGCTTACCTGGTCTACGTGGCACTCGACGAAGATGGCCGACCGATCGCAATCCCGCCCATTACAGCAGAAACACCCGAAGAGCAGCAACGCCTGGACGTCGCCAAAAAACGCCAGTCCATGCGCCTGAAAAAGTGATGCCATGACCCAAGCCGAACCAACCCCCATTCCAGAAACCAATCCGCCAGCCGAGGTTGAAAAACCGGCGCGCCACTTCCGCTCGCTCAAAGAGTTGCTCGATTTCGCCTCGGGCAAGGAATTGATCAAAAGCATGGAGCAAATGGGTGACTCGGGCATCGCCGAGCCGTTGCCGTTCCCGTTCCTGGCGATTGTGGGCCAGAGCGAAATGAAACTGGCCCTGCTGCTTGGCCTGATCAATCCCAATATCGGCGGCATCCTGCTCGTCGGCCCACGCGGCACCGGCAAGACAACCGCCGTCCGCTCCCTGCTCGACTTGCTTCCGCAGACCGAGCGCTCCACCTGCTATTACGGCTGCCTGCCCGAAGACATCGAAACCGGTGGCATCGACGCCGTCTGCCCGGAATGCGCCAAGAAATTTGCCGAAAGCCAGCCGCTGACCGCGCCAGACCGCGTCCGATTGGTGGAACTGCCGCTGAATGCCCGTCTCGAGGATGTGGTCGGCGGGATCGATGAGCGCGCCGCCGTCCATGAACGGATGCGCATCCGGCGTGGGATCCTGGCCCAGGCGGATAAAAACCTGCTCTACATCGATGAAATCAACCTGCTTGGCGACGACATTATCGACGCCATCCTCGATGCCGCCGCACAAGGAATTTACACAGTCCGACGCGGGCCGGTTTCATCCACTTACCGGGCGCGTTTCGTGCTGATCGGTTCGATGAACCCCGAAGAGGGCAAACTGCGCCCGCAGATCCTCGACCGTTTCGGGCTGCGCGTCACCGTGCGCGGGCTGGAAAATGCCAGTGAACGACTCGAGGCCTATCGACGGGTGCAGGCCTACCTGACCAATCCGCGCGCCATGATTCACCTTTACGCCGAAGAAATCAGCGCCGCCACCGCCGAACTACAGGAAGCCCGCAAGCGCCTGCGGGGCGTCAGCGTGGAGGATGCGCTCGCCAACCAGGCCATCGCGCTGATCCAGAAAATGGGCATCGATTCGCTGCGGGCCGAGATCACCTGGTTCGAAGCCGCGCGCGCTTACGCCGCCGCCGATGGTCATGAATCCGTCACAGCCGCCGATTTAACCACCGTGGCCCCCATGGCTTTGCGACTGCGCCGCTCGACATTCATGAATGAGTATTTCGACCAGCGTAAAGGCGAAGAAGAAGAATTGAAAGATTTATTGAGCAAGTTGGGATAAGGCAGATGATCGAGTAGCCCCGAAAGTTCTGCGAGGGCATATCGAGATCAAATTTTACAAAGCCCCGAAATTGTTAGTTTCGATAGAGCGGGAAAACATCGCCTGCTCGACCAACGAAAGCTATTATGGACAAACCCGAATTCTCCTTCCGTCCCTACACCTCAACCGACGAAGCAGCCTGCCTGAAGCTGTTTGAGAGCAACACCCCAAAGTTTTTTGGAGTCAAGGAGCGTTCCAGCTTCGAAAGGTTTCTCAAGAGACAGCCCTGCCCATTTTTCGTAGTCGAGTTCGAGGAAATTATCATTGCCTGCGGCGGTTATTGCAAGGAGGATGAGAAGATTGTCCTGGCCTGGGGCATGGTGCGGAACGATTTGCACCGCCAGGGAGTGGGAACATTCCTTCTGCAAGAACGACTCAAGGCCATCTTCCGCGACAACCCCGCTGCAAAAGTAATCATCGATACCAGCCAGCATAGCCAATCCTTTTTTGCCCGGTTTGGTTTCAAGGCCATTCGATTGATTCCCGATTATTACGCGTCCGACATCCATCGTGTGGACATGGAATTGGAACTGACTGACAACTTACGGCGGATGGTGGCGGATGATATTTCGCCCTGAGCGAAGCGTTCTCCAGCGCAGTCGAAGGGCATTTTTCCCAACCAATGCCTTTCGGCTCCGCTCAAGGCGAAGAATACAAAAATAATCGTGACCCGTTTCCTGAAACACCCCTTTTTCCCACTTATCATCCTGCTGGCCGTCAACCTGGCGGCCGGCTTTTTGACTTTTCACCACTACGGTATGTCGTGGGATGAGCCGTTGTTCTACGACTACGCCAATTCGATCCGGGTGGCCTATACCCCAGCGGCCTTTGCTCCCGGTTTCGACTTTTACCAGGTTTTTGGCAAAAGCCCCGAGGATCATAAAATTTACGGCCCGGCTTACCTGCTGCTGGCGCGACCCATCCAACAGGCCGTGATGGCCGTTTTGAAGACGGACATGGCCTCCGCCTGGCACCTGGTCAACTTCCTGGCCTTCCAACTCGGGCTGGGGGCTTTTTACGGCCTCGTGCGGCGCTGGCTGGCGCCCTGGCCTTCTGCCGCGGCGACGGCCTTCCTGGCCTGGCAACCGGTTTTCTGGGGGCACGCCTTCATCAACCCGAAGGATGCGCCCTTCATGGTCTTTTTCCTCCTGGCGTTGGCGCTGGGGCTGGATTTCGTCGACCGGCTGTCGGTACGGACGGGAGAACACCGCCCTGTTCAACCTGCGCTGTTAGTCAACCTGGCATTCGCAGGCATCCTCCTCGGGTTGACCTCTGCCATCCGCGTCATCGGGCCGCTGGCGGGAGTGATCGTCTTCGTTTACTTCCTACTCAAAAAGAACTGGCGCGGGTTCCCGCTTTTTAGCGTTTACGGCCTGGTCGCTTTGGTCACAATGTTCGTCTTTTGGCCCTATCTGTGGGCCGATCCAATCAACCGCCTGCTTGAAGTGCTGAAACACATGTCGAATAACCCCACTGAACTGGCGGTGTTGTTCAACGGGCAGATTTTTCGCGCCAACGAGATGCCGCGCCGTTACCTGCCACAAGTCCTGGCTATGACTCTAACCGAGCCAACCTGGATCCTGTTTTTCGCGGGTCTCGTAGTGGCTATCCGCAATTTCTTGGCAAAAAAGGTCGATTGGCGTGCGCCGCTCGTGCTGCTGGGGCTGTTTGGTTTCATGCTGGCTTACCTGATGTATAACAAACCATCGGTCTATGACGGTTTCCGGCACTTTCTGTTCATCACCCCGCCGGTCTTCGTGTTTATCGGTTTCAGCCTGGAATGGTTGTGGGAAAAGCTCAAACCCGCCATCTGGTCAGCAGTAGTCATCCTGCTACTCCTCCCAGGCCTGGTTGGCATCGTCCGCCTGCACCCTTATGAATATTCCTACTATAATCTATTGACAGGCGGGGTCGGCGGCGCTTTCCGTAGCTACGAAACCGAATACTGGCTGACATGTTATAAAGAAGCCATCGAGTGGGCGCTCGCCAACGAACCGGGTACAACCCTGCACATCCAGCGCGAGTTTCCACTGGCCGAGTACTACGGCGCAGATCTGGCATTGAGAGACCTGGGCCGGGAAACCGAAAACGACATTCTGCCCGGCGACCTGCTCCTGTTCCAGACCCGCGCAGACCTCGATCTGCGTTCCAACTACCGCAAACTCCCGGCTGAGCACATCATTGGCCGCGATGGCGCGGAATTCTGTATCCTCAAACGAAAGAATTGACACCATGCCCTCCCCCGCCTACCGTATTGTCACCCCCCAACTTGTGATCCGGTGTTACAACCCATCCGATGCGCCCCTGCTAGCGCGCTCGATCAGCGAAAGCCTGGAACACCTGCTGCCCTGGATGCCCTGGGCTGCCGCCGAACCCGAACCGCTGGATATCAAGGTCGAACGCCTGCGCCAGTTCCGCGCGCGATTCGACCTTGGTCAAGATTTCATCTACGGCATTTTCAACCCTCAGGAAAATCACCTGATCGGCGGCACTGGTCTGCACACACGTATAGGCAGCGAAGCGCTCGAAATCGGTTACTGGATCAATAAAAACTATATCAATCATGGTTACGCCACCGAGACCAGCGCGGCGCTGACCAAGGTGGCTTTCGAAATCCACAAGGTCGAAAGGGTCGAAATCCACTGCGCGGTCGAAAATATCCGTTCGGCGGCTGTGCCGCGCAAGCTGGGCTACACCCAGGAAGCCACCCTGCGCAAGCGCAGTTTCGCCAACGGCCACCTCTGCGACCAGATGATCTGGAGTCTGTTTGCCGAAGAATACCCCAACACGCTTTCGTCCAAACTCGAGATTGCCGCTTATGACGCGGCGGAGAGGCGCATCCCGTGAGCACACATCGCCAACGCATGGAAGCCTGCCTCGCAGGCAAGACGACCGACCGCCCCCCTGTAGCCCTCTGGAGGCACTTCCCGGTTGATGACCAGCGGCCCGAAAAGCTGGCCGCCGCCACCCTCCAATGGCAGAAAACCTATGACTGGGACTTTGTCAAAGTCACCCCGGCTTCGTCATTTTGCGTGCGGGACTGGGGCGCGGAAGATGAGTGGCGGGGCGACAGCGAAGGGACGCGCGCCTACACCAAACGGGTGGTTTTTTCGCTCGAGGACTGGGCCCAGTTATCCGTACTCGAAACTGACTCCCCGCAGCTGGCCGCCCAGTTAAAATGCCTGGCCCTGCTGCGAGGTGAACTCGGCCCCGATATCCCCCTGATCCAGACAGTTTTTTCTCCTCTCTCACAGGCCAAGAACCTGGCCGGCGGTGCGGACCTGCTGGCGCACCTGCGGATGCGTCCCGAATGGGTGGGGCGCGGACTGGAAATCATCCTGGAAAGCACGCGCCGTTTCATTCGCGCAGCCCGCGCCGCCGGGTTGATTGACGGGATTTTCTATGCTGTCCAGCATGCTCAGGCACACCTGCTGACCAAGGACGAATTCATCGAATTCGGGCGTTCGTATGATTTGCAGGTGCTCGAATCGGCGCGGATGTTGTGGCTGAATGTGCTGCACGCGCACGGCGAAAACATCTATTTCAACCATTTGGCTGATTACCCAACCCACGTGCTCAACTGGCATGACCGCGATACGCCGCCCTCGCTGGCTGAAGCCCTGCCGCGCACACGGACCGTGGTATGCGGCGGCCTGCGCCGCGAGACGATGGTCTATGGCAGCGCGGAAGAGGTGCGCGCTGAAGCCCTGGATGCCATCCAGCAGACCGGGGGGCAGAGGCTGGTGCTCGGCACGGGTTGCGTTGTCCCGGTGATCGCCCCGCACGGCAACCTGCTGGCAGCCAGAATGAGCGTGGAAAAATGAGCCTGCGCGTGATCGCCGGCTTGGCCAAGGGACGCAAGCTAAAAACCGTCCCGGGCGATACGACCCGCCCGGTGACCGATATGGTCAAGGAGGCGCTGTTCAATATCCTGGGCAGCGATGTGGTCGATTCGCACTGGTGGGATATTTTCGGGGGGACGGGAGCAATCGGGATCGAGGCTCTCAGCCGTGGGGCAGCTTATATCCGCTTCACAGATTTAAATCGCCTGCCGGTTGAAACCATTAAGGAAAACCTGGCAACCTGCGGCTTCAGTCAGCAGGCCGAAGTACGGCGCGGCGATGCTTTCGCAATGTTGAAGGGTATACCCGAGGCGCAATTCGAGTATCTCTATATCGCTCCGCCGCAATATAAGGAGATGTGGTCCGAGGCGCTCAAGCTGGTGGACGAAAACCCCGGCTGGCTGAGCGAGACGGGCGAGGTGATCGTCCAAATCCACCCCCGCGAGTATAAGGAAATCGAATTAACGAACCTGCAACAGTTCGAGGAACGTAAATACGGCAGCACGCTGCTGGTGTTTTATGAAAAGATGGCCTGAAGCAGTCTCGCTTTCTCCTGACATCTGGTAATTTTTACAGAAGCAACCCGCCGCCTGATCGCGCCCAAAAAGAATGCCAGATGACCGTCTCTTGGAATCTCATGAGCAAAACAGCAACGCTGCCAAATCGTCTCGTCAGCCTCGCGCAGGCCATCCTGATCCTGGGGGCATCCACCTACCTCCTTGTTTACCTGGTCATCTCCCTGGCAAGGATTTCATACCCCTTCGAGCTCGAATGGATGGAGGGCGGCTCCGTCATCCACGTCCAGCGCATCTTGGACGGCCAGCCCCTGTATATCCCGCCATCGCTTGATTTTATCCCGTACATTTATCCCCCTTTTTATTATCAGGTAAGCTCCTTGTTCGCCCGCTTCACCGGGAACGGCTTCCTCCCCCTACGCCTGGTCTCGCTGCTGTCATCTCTCGGTTGTTTTGTTTTAATTTTCATGATTGTTCACAGACGAACAGCCTCGCCTTATGCTGCCTGCCTGGCAGTTTGCCTGTTCGCCGCAACCTTTCCTCTCTCGGGTTTCTGGCTCGACCTCGCCCGAGTCGATGCCCTTTTCCTGCTGCTGCTCCTGGCCAGTATATTTACCTTCGAATCGTCAGAATTCATTCTCTGTTCTTTTGTCTCACCACTGCTTTTATTTTTGTCCTATTTTACAAAACAGACTGCGTTAATGGTAGCCGTGTTTTTGTCAGTTGCGGCGTTCCTTGTCTTCAAACGGACCGCGCGATTCTGGTTCGCGCTTAATTTCAGCCTGCTCCTGGCAGGATCCTTTCTCATCATGAATGCGCTGACAAATGGCTGGTACAAATATTATGTTTTTGACCTCCCAACCCAGCATGAAATCATCAGCGGGGCATTGGCCGCAGTTTGGACAGATGAGATTATCCAAAACCTTTGGATTGCCCTTTGTATTTGCATCGTTTCGTTTATAAACATTCGCGACACCTCAAGGTTAGAATCAGGCAGGCTCATTCAGGACCTCGCAATTTTGGGCAGCCTTCTTTTGGCGTCCTATCTTTCCCGGATTCATTCCGGGAGTTTCGATAACTCTCTCATGCCCGCCCACGCAGGGATTGCGCTCTATTTTGGCATCGGCGCGGCCTCAGCTTTCAAAGCAACCAGCGAAAATTACCTGGTCAAATTCTTATTAATTTTAGCGTTTGCCTTCCAGTTCGTTGGTTTACGCTATTCACCCCAAGCTCAAATTCCCACACAAATCGATCGACAGCAGGGCGAAAGGCTCGAGCAGTTGATTTCGAGTTTCAAGGGTGAAGTCTATTTATCAGCCCACCCCTGGTATTTATCCAACGCGAACAAACCGACTCAAGCACAGGAAATGGCGATACTGGATATCATCCGCGCCTCTCAATCTGGGCAATTGGGCCATGCGCTCAGAACCGAGATGGACACCGCGATTGTCGAGGGAAGGTACGAGGCCTTTATCATCGACGCGCAAGATTTTATCCTGCGCGTTCCCAGTTTCGACACCCATTACCAACTTGCCGAATCCAACCTGGGTGGCGGCGCGTTCCATCCGGTCACCGGCTGGGACCGCTCACCCACTTATCTATACGTGAAACGAAACAATCGATAATATCCGGAGCCCGAAAACAAGCAGAAAATTCTTAATTTAACTGGAGATCAAATGCTTTCGATATCAGCAACCAACGAATGGCGAACTGCCCACCCTGGGGCTACTATCGGCCTGCTCGAAATTTCAAGGGTGGAGAATGCGCATCCCTCCCAAGCACTCAATCAGCACAAACAGGAAGTGGAAGCCCACCTGAGAACCACCTACCAGGGATTCACCCGCCAGGATTTCCTATCACTGCCCGTGATGGCCGCCTATGAGCGCTACTACAAGCGTTTCGAGAAGACTTATCACGTGCAGCTTCAGGTCGAGTCGCTTGTACTGAAAGGGAAGAACCTGCCCGATGTCTCGCCCCTGGTCGATTCAAATTTCATCGCTGAAGTGGAGACGCTAGTCCTGACTGCCGGGCATGATGTCTCCAAACTGCAAAGCCCTGTTTTGATGGACGTATCCCGGGAAGGAGACCAGATCACCCAGATGAATGGCACCACCCGGCCCATTCGCGCGGGTGACATGCTGATGAAAGATGCAAGTGGGATATGTTGTTCGATTATTTACGGGCAGGATAACCGCTCCCCAATTGGACCGGAAACATCCCATGTTCTCTATGTCGCTTACGCCCCAAGCGGGGTTCCCACTGAGGCAGTCGAAGCGCAACTACAGAAAATTGAAGAGAACCTCCGGCGCTTCTCTCCAGGAGCAATTCTGGAACAGCGGAACTTCTTGTCTGCTTAAGTGCTTTCCCCAATAAAAAAGCTCCGGTGATTTTGTCCGCAAGGATTAAAACCACCGGGGTTTTCGTTTTATTTCGCCAGCAAGCCTTCCAGCCGCGTCTTGACCGCAGGCCATTCGCTATCCAGGATGCTGTAAAAGACCGAATGACGGTAAACACCGCCCGCCAGGATCATGTGGTTTCTCAAAACACCCTCGCGCACTGCGCCCAGCCGCTCGATGGCCTTTTGCGAACGCTCGTTGCGCAGGTCGGTCTTGAGTTGCACACGGATAAAGCCCAAGACTTCAAAGGCATGCCGCAAAAGCAAATATTTTGTCTCGGTGTTGACCGGGGTGCGCTGGAATTCCTTCCCGTACCAGGTGCCGCCAATTTCCAGGCCGCAGTGCGCCGGGCGAATTTCCATGTAACGGGTTGCCCCGGCGATTTTGCCCGATTCAATGTGGACTACCGCGAAAGGCTGGTCTGTCCCGGCAGCTTTTCTCGACAAAATCTCGCGCACCCAATCGGCCATCTTTGCTTCGGAGGTCACCTCTCCATAAAGCATATAGCGCCAGATCGACGGGTCGCCACCGGCCAATGTCAGCCCGGGGATATGCGCTTCACTCAGGGGCTCCAGTCGAACATATTTGCCCACCAAAACGACAGGTTCAACGATCATTTTTCTCCTGTGTGGGCAGGTACGGCATCTGCGGCCCATCCAACCCCAATAATTCAGATAGCGCGGTGCGCAGGGCAATCCGGTCGTCCCAGGCATATTCCTGTGTGCCAAAACACATCGACTGCTCATGCCCTTTTCCACAGCAAATAACCAGGTCACCGGATTTCGCCATTTTGACTGCCAGGCGGATGGCTGCGCCCCGATCCTGCACCCGCCAAAATGTTTTCTCCTCCACCGCGCCTTTGCTGCGCGCCCCGGCAGACATCTCCTCTAGAATTTCATCCAGCGATTCTGTGCGCGGGTCCTCCGCTGTCAGCAGACTGACATCGGCCAATTCCGCCGAGACCTCGGCCATCATCCGTCGTTTTTCTTTGTCCCGCAGTCCCGCCGAGCCAAAGACCGCAATCACCCGCCCGGCGGTCAGCGGGCGGGCGGCTTCCAGCGCCACTTTGAGCGCGTTGGGCGTGTGCGCAAAATCGACGATGGCAGTGAAATCCTGTCCCAGGTCAATGCGCTCCATGCGGCCAGGCACGCCGGGCAGGCTGGCGATCCCCTCCGCGGCCACCTGGGGGTCAATCCCCAGGCCAACGACCGCCGCGGTCAGCGCAGCGAGACAATTCGAGACGTTGAACGCCCCCATCAGCGGGGAATGGACTTCCACGCAGAAATCGTCACCAGAGGCCGTAAAACGGATCCCGTCCGGGTTGTAGGAGATATCCACGGCGCGGACATTGGAATCTGGAGACTGCCCATAACAGGCTTGACGCACCTTGGTCACATCTGCCAAATACGGGTAGGATTGGTCATCGCGATTGAGCACACCCAGATAGCGATTGCCGCGCACCTTGGGCAGCGTTTCCGCCAGACTGGTAAACAGTCGCGCCTTGGCTGCCCGGTAATTTTCGTAGGAGCCGTGATAATCGAGATGCTCGTGCGTGACGTTAGTGATCACACCAATATCGAACTCGCAAGCATCCACACGGTACTGCGCCCAACCATGCGAAGTGGTTTCCAAGACAACATGCGTCAGCCCGGCCTCGACCATCCGCGCGAGGTAACGTTGGACATCGGGCGCGTCGGGCGTGGTGACGTGGAAACCTGTATCCAACACTTCACTGCCAATCAAAGCATTGACGGTGGAAATCATGCCGGTTTTGAGTCCCGCCGCCAGCAAAATCTGGTAGAGCAGGTTGCTGGTGGTGGTTTTCCCATCAGTGCCGGTGACGCCAATCATGGTCAACTTACGCGCCGGGTAGCCATAAAACCCCGCCGCGAGGTGGGCCAAAGACTGACGGGAATTTTCGACGCGCAGATAGGGAACTGACAATCCTGGCAACGGCTGCTCGCCAACCACTGCCGCCGCGCCCCTGGCGATGGCATCCGGGATGTATTTATGTCCATCCGCCGAGCCGCCGCTCATGGCTACAAAAAGCGCTCCGGGCCGCACCTGGCGCGAGTCAGCAGTAACGAAGCTAATTTGCGGGTCAGAACCAAACTCCCCTGTGGAAACGAAGGGAAACTCAAAGAAAATCTGGGAGATGGGAACCATTTTCATGGGTAGAATCTACCATAAAAACAAAACCCTGACAGGCTAATTCGACCTGTCAGGGTTTTGCGCTTGTTGAGTGAATTAGCGCAAGTTCGCGCGCAGGCCTTCAAGCTTGCCAGAAACAGAGCCATCCAGAACTTTGTCTCCGACTTTGATAACCAGTCCGCCAAGAATGGCAGGGTCAACACGGAAGGTGACTGCCTGGGCGCCAGTCTTCGCCAGGATATCCTTCTTGACGGTTTCCTGTTCGCCCTGGGTCAAAGGCAGGGCGCTGGTAATTTCAGCAGCCGTCCCAGTCAGCTTGGCATCTTCCATCGTCACAATCTTGCCCGATTTGACTCCGGAGAAAAATTCGTCAATCAAAGCATGTTGGCGCTTCTCATCCAGGGCATCACCCAGGAGCTTCTGGGTGGCCGAAATGGACAATGCAGCCACCTGACCACGCAAATCGCCCAGGATGCGATTGCGCTCTTCTTCGACACCCGCTAAAGCCTTTGCGTGGGCCTTGTCAGCTTCGGCCTGCGCAGCTGCCAGCACATCTTTTCCAGCCGCTTCGGCGCGTTCGGTCGCTTCGCGGACAACCTGGCTGGCCTTGGACTGCGCTTCCGCCACAATTTTTTCGGCTTCCTTTTCGGCATTGGCGCGCGCTTCGGCGGCGACGCGGGCATCTTCGAGGCCATCGGCAATCGTTTTGCGCCGCTTGGCCAGCATATTGACCATCGGCTGATAGACCCAGGCGTTCAACGTCAGGAAGACAATGGTGAACGCCAGAATTTGTACAATCAAGAGACCGAGATTAATTCCCAGCTTTTCCAAGGTAACCTCCCAATCTCAATGCTTACACAACTTTGAAGAGCATCAGGAACGCAATCACGAGACAATAAATCGCGATGGCTTCCGAAAAGGCGATGCCCAGAATCATGTTCGTCAGCAGGTTACCATATGTATCAGGGTTGCGAGCCATGCCTTCGAGAGCGCCCTGCACGCTAAGACCAATCCCAATCCCAGCGCCGGCCGCGCCGATCATGGCAAGACCTGCACCGACATACCGACCCAAAAGAACAATACTTTCTTCCATAATTCTCCAACCTCCTGTAATTTTTAGCAAAAGCGAATCAAAAATTCCGATGGCTTATCCAGCGTGCTCTGCTTCGTGCCCATGACCCTGGGTAGCCTGGGCCATGAAGACCATGGTCAACATGCCAAATACAAAAGCCTGGATGACACCCACAAACAATTCGAACATCATGATCATCGCGGGCAGGATGGTAATCTTGCCCAGCAGACCCGCCACAATAGCGACCAGCACCACCCCGGCAAACATATTGCCAAAAAGACGGAAGGCAAATGAAAGGATCTTCGAAAGCTCCGAGATGAGTTCCAGCAGGCCAACCAGAAAGTCCATCGCCCCGAAGAAGGGAGTCTTGAACATCGTGCGGGTATTAAAGAACTTGCTCAAATACCCAATTCCCTGCGCGCGGAATCCGACCACCTGGATCATAACAACAGCGATCAAGGCCAGCGAAGCAGTAAAGTTCAGGTCGACAGAAATCCCGCGGAAGAACGGGGCCAGGATGTAGCCGTCATGCGCCACTTTCACAGGGAGAATGCTATACCAATGGCCAAAGAGAAGCTGCAATTCATATCCTTCAGCATGGGCATGATGGAAGACGCCAATCGACTCAAACCCGGGGATGAGCTTAAGCAGGTTGGCGAACAAGACGTAGATCATGATGGTGGCGAACCAGGGGAAAATCATAGGCGCATACTTGGCTCCCGCCGAACCTTCAGTCAGGTTGTAGAGCATTTCAAGCAGCGCTTCCATGATGCCACCCACGCCGCGCGGGACCAGGTCGGTTTTCAAGCTTTGCTTCATCGAGCGGTTAGTGAAGTAAGCCAGGATCACCAGCAGGACAATGGTCAATGCAAGCGTCGGGAGGGTGTTCACTAAATAAAAATCACCGATGACCGGCAAGGTGAACAAGGGGTGCTCAATGAGTTTCTCGGGGGCGACCGAAATCTCGGGCTGCACAGGCACAAGTATTCCGCCGACAACAAAGCCCAGAATCATCAACACCAAGACTACCCAACGCCGCCAGGGGGTTCGTTTTTTATTTTCCAAGCCCGTCTCCTAAAGCAGAGTTTTCATTACTGTTTGATTTGGATTCTGATTGAAGTTTCATGCGCGCAAGGGTCCTGCGCGAAATAAAAAGCATGAGCAAAACCGAGACAGGAATTCCCGCAATCAAAAGAGCCAGAGTAAAAAACGGTTTCGTCCCAAATGTTTTGTCAAGCCATAGCCCGCCAAACACGGAGGCAAGCACAATCGCTATCGTCAAACACCCAACCTGTCCAATCAACACGATCAGGAGTGTGTTGAGAATATTACGAGGGTTATTATCCGATTGCTCCATGTTATGCGATTATAACAACAAAAAAAAGTGATGTCAACGAAGCAGCTATATCGCTGGTCGGGTAGGCAGCCGCTGGTTGAGTAGAGCCCTGCTTTTGCGCTTGTACACTTGCACCGCACTCCCGAAGGACGCCGGGACGGTGTGCGCTCGGTGCAGTGCAGGTGTCGAAACAGCGGCTGCCGTCTTGAGAGCAGCATCACCTAAAAAGGAAAGAGGCTCTGCGCCGCGTTGACTGAGAACCCAAACCAGGGGCCAAAGAAGGTGCCCACCAACACGATGCCAAATGTTAAGACCACCAGGGCAAGGACAAATGGGCGTGAAAGCTGGATGGGATGCGCTTCCTCGTTTTCGCCTTCCATGCGATACAGGTAAACGTATTTCAGCACCGTCAGGTAGTAGTACAGGCCAATGATGGAGTTAAGAATACCAACAAAGACCAGCCAGTACCAGCCCGTCTGGATGGCGGCGGCAAAGACCAACAGCTTGGCAATAAAACCACCAAAAGGCGGCATACCCGACAGTGAAAGGAAGGCGACCAGCATCGCCAGGCCCAGGTACGGAGAACGACGGCTCATGCCATCATAGGCGCGGATCTCGTCCGAGCCGGTCACTTGCCCAAAAGCCATGACGATACCGAAGGCGGCCAGGTTGGTCAGGATGTAGGCGATCAAATAGAAGACAACCGAGGTGACACCCAACTCACTATTGGCGACAAAGCCGATCAGGGCGTAACCCGCGTGCGCAATGGAAGAGTAAGCCAGCAGGCGTTTGATATTCGTCTGCGCCAGGGCTACCAGGTTGCCCAGGGTCATAGTCAGGGTTGCCAGGATGGCCAGCAGGATTTGCCAGTCGACAGCAATTTGAGGGAAGGCACTGACGAACAGGCGCAGCAAAACGGCAAAACCAGCGGCTTTGGAGGCAGTCGAGAGGAATCCCGCAATCGGCGTCGGCGCGCCTTCGTAAGTGTCGGGCGCCCAGAAATGGAATGGGACGAGCGAAATCTTGAAGCCCAGACCAACAATGATTAGGAACAATACACCCAACGAAACGGGATTGAACGTCCCAAAGTAGCTGCGCAACCCGGAAAACTGCGTCGTACCCGAGAAGCCATAGACCAGCGAGAGGCCGTACAGGAAGATCGCCGAGGTCATCGCGCCGAAGAGCAGGTATTTGAAGCCCGCTTCAGTCGACTTCTTGTCATCGAGCAGGAAGCCTGCCATAACATACATCGGGATGGAGGTGGTTTCGATCGCCAGGTAGAGCATCACCAGATCAGAGGCGGAAGCCATCAAGTTCATACCAATGGTGGCGGCCAGCAGGAGCAGGTAAGCTTCGGCACGCTTGTTGACCTTTTCCACATCCATCATGAACAGGGCTGTAATCCCCGCGCCAAAGATGAACATCATTTTGAAAACAAAGGCCAGCCAGTCGTAGCGCACCATGCCGCCAAAGGCCAGAACGGCCTCGGAGGGGCGATCCAGCAACAGGCACAGGACCAGGGTGACGGTGAGTCCGCCAGCGGTAAGCCAACCCAACCCGGCACGGCGGTTCTCATCCTTCCAGAAAGGATCGAGGATCAGAACAAGCAATCCCAGGGTCAGGATCAGGATTTCGGGCAGGATTGCCAGAAGATTGAGATTCATTTATGCACCTCCCAGCAACTTCAGCACACTCTGGACGCCTTGAGAGACCATCGGCACCATCAACCCGGGGAACATGCCCAGGACAACCATGAACAGGCACAACGTCACCATGGCAACCTTATCCAGGATGGAAACGGGAGAAATGTGGCCTTCCAGGTTGGCAGGCACTTCGCCAAAGAAGGTACGCCGGATGACCAGTAAAACGTAGGCCGCGGTGATGACAATGGAGATGGAAGCAATCAACGCTGCCACCCAGTGGGTTTTCCAGACGCCCATGAAAATCGGGAATTCGGCCACAAAACCGGAGAAACCAGGCATGCCCATCGAGACCAGGCTGCCAATGATGAAAGAAACAGCCACCCAGGGCAGATACTTAACCATGCCTCCGAGTTCGGGAATCTGGCGGGTATGAGCGCGATCATAGATCATGCCGACAGCAGCAAAGAAGAGAGCCGTCATAACCCCGTGCGAGAACATCTGTATGCCCGCGCCGGTCATACCCTCACGCGTGAGTGTGGCAAAACCGAGAGACACCAGACCCATGTGCGAGACGGAAGAGAAACCAATCATATATTTCATGTCGGTCTGGATCATGGCAATGAAGGCGCCATAGACCACGTTGACCATTGCCAGGCCAAAAATGAGCCAGGCCCAGTGTTTCGCGCCTTCGGGTAACAGCATGATCCCTACGCGCAAGGCAGCAAAAGCGCCCAGTTTCATCAACACGCCCGCATGGAACATGGAAACAGCGGTCGGCGCGGCAACGTGACCATCCGGCGACCAGTTGTGGAAGGGGAAAATACCGCCCAGCACCGCAAAGCCCATGAAGACCGGCATAAACCAGGCCGTCTCAAAAGTAAGCGTTGAACTGTGGAATAACCACTGCAACCAGGTGGGCACGTTATTCCAAACAACGAAGTTGAAAGCACCAGCCTGTTGAGCCTCCGAGATTTTCAGCATATCGAAGGTGTAAGTACCGGTCACCTGCCCAACCACGATGTACATCGCCAGCGCACCGACCAGGGAGAAGACGGACCCGATGAACAGGTAGAGAGTCAGCTTCATAGCCGCGTATTCGCGTGTGACCTTCCAGCCCCAGATGGAGATGAGCAGATACATCGGGAAGACAGCGATTTCGTAGAAGAAGAAGAGCATGAACAGGTCGAGCGAGACAAAGACACCAAAAACGCCGCCCGCCAACAGAAACAGGAAGGCAAAGAACTCGCGCGGACGGTCATCGATACCCCACGAAATCAGCACGCCGGTAAACATGACGATGCCGGTCAGCAGGAGCAGCGGGGTGCTGATGCCATCCACGCCAACATGGAAGGAGATACCCAGCGCAGGAAGCCAGTCATATTTCTCGATAAACTGGTATTCCAGGGACGGGTTGAGATAGACCTGCCAATAAACCCAGGCCGAAAGAATCAGATCAAACACCGCCGCCGCCAGCGCTGTGACGCGAATCTCAGTCTTGCGCTCCGGGTTCATCAGCAGCAGGACGACCGCAGCAACCAGCGGGGCAAAAACGATAACACTCAGGATCGGAAATTGCATTTGCGCACCTCGCTCTAATGGAACAGCAACAGCATGGCCTGGTTAATGACATCCAGCAGGAATCTCGGCCAGATACCCAGGACGAGCATGAGGACCATCAACGGAGCCATGACGAGGATTTCGCGGGTATTGATCTCGGTCAGACGATGCTCGCCATGCGCCCAGTGTTCGTTGAGCGGCCCATGCAAGACCTTGCGAAGACCCTTGAGAATGTACGCGCCAGTAAACAACAGCCCTATCATGCTGATGGCGGTAAAGACAGGCAGGATCGGGAAGGAACCCCGCACAACCAGGAATTCAGATACAAAGCCGTTCAACCCGGGCAGGCCGAGGGAGGCCATACTGGTAAAAATCAGGATGCCGCCATAAACCGGCACCAGCGGAAACAGGCCGCCGAAGTCTTCCAGGTTGCGGGTATGCGTCCGTTCGTAAATCACGCCGACCAGGAAAAACATGCCAGCCGCCGAGAGACCGTGGTTGAACATCTGCAAGACGGCGCCGTTCAGGGCAAGCGTCGCATCCTGGGTGCCCATCGCTTTGGCCGCGGCGGCAATCCCGAGCAAGACAAAGCCCATGTGGTTCACGGAAGAATAGGCGACCAGACGTTTGAAATCGGTCTGCCCAAAGGATGCAAACGCCCCGAAGACGATCGCCATCGTGGCAAGAAAAGCCAGCCAACCCGCATACAGTTGCGCTTCTTGCGGATAAAGTGGCAGCACTAAGCGAAGGAAACCATAAGCGCCCAACTTGAGCAGCACGCCCGCCAGGATCATCGAACCAGCGGTCGGCGCTTCGGTGTGCGCATCGGGCAGCCAGGTGTGGAAAGGCCAGACCGGCACTTTGATCGCAAAGGCAATTACAAAGGCCCAGAAGGCCACCGTCTTGACGGTCGAGACGCTGATTCCATTCATGATCATTCCATCCGCCGGGAGGGCATTCCATTGCGTAACCAGCGTCGTCAGGTCGTAGGTTTTGAACAAGACGCCCAACAATTGGATTGCCAGCAGTAAGCCAAGCGAACCGGCCATGGTGTAGATCATGAATTTCAGCGAGGCATAGTTGCGCGCTGAAACCTTCATGCCGCCCCACAGTTCGCGTTCGCCCTTCGGACTGCCCCAGATATTGATCAGGAAATACATCGGGACGAGGCCAATTTCCCAGAAGACAAAGAAAATCAACAGGTCGAGGGCCAGAAAGACGCCGAGCATGCCCGTCTCGAGGAACAGGAAGAGCATCATGTAGGCTTTGACCTTGTCGGTGATGCTGAAGGAGGCCAGCACCGCCAGCGGCATCAGCAGCGTAGTCAGCAAGACCATCGTCAGCGAGAGGCCATCCACCCCAAGGTGGAAGGTGGAGTTAATCGCCTCGTACCAGACATATTGCTCTGAGAACTGGAAACCAGCCGCGGAGGCGTCGAAGCGCGTCCAAATCCAAACTGTCAGCACAAACGGGACGAGGCTGGCAAACAAGGCCGTCCAGCGGATGAGTTTCAGCTGATCAGAAGGCAGGAACCAGATGACCAGCGCCGCAAGAACGGGGAAAAACAGGATGGTGGTAAGCAGGTGAGTGCTAATGAAGTCCATTGTCCACTCCCCTTAAAGGAAATAGTACAGTATGACGGCGATGAGGATCAACGCGCCCACTGAACCAACAAGGTAGGATTGAATACGGCCGGTCTGGATGCGGCGAATGGCCTGCCCGCGCCAGAAGATTTCTGCCGTGCCGTCGCCGATCAGTTCGTTGATAATCGGCTTGTCAAAGTAATTGCGCAGAATGTGCCCTATCGAGAGGGACAGGCGCGCCACACTGTGCAGAAGATTGTCGATCACGCCCTGATCCATCCACTTATAAGTGAAGACTTCGCAGACCCAGGTCATCGGCTTGATCACGAAGAAAGCGTAGAATTCGTCGAAGTACCACTTATTTTTCAAGAAGGGATAAAGCGGACCGAGGGGCCTTTCAAGCGGGTCGGATTGGCCAGCTTCCACGTTGCGATAGACCAGCCAGCCAAGCGCAAGACCGCCAAGGGCCACGACCAGCGAGATACCAAGTGGAACCCAGCTAAACGCCACCGCTTCGGGGTGCTCAATCAGCGTCCCACCGACAAATTCGTGGAACCAGTTCGGAACCAGCCCACCCAGGCCAGGGAAGTGTTCCGGGATCCCAACCCAGCCGAAGCCGACCGCAAAGACCGAAAGCACAACCAGGGGGAGGGTCATCGTCCAGGGAGTCTCGGAGGCGTGTTCGGCTTCTTTCGTGCGGGGCTCTCCCAGGAAGGTCAGGGTAATCTGACGCATGGTGTAGAAAGCTGTCATCAGCGCTGCAACCGAGAGGGTGGCGAGAATGGTCCAATGACCGTGCGCAAAGGCATCGGCCAGGATTTCATCCTTCGACCAGAAACCGGCTGTGACGAGCGGGAATCCCGAAAGGGCCAGACCACCAATCAGGAAAGTCCAGAAGGTGACCGGCATCTTGTTTTTCAGGCCGCCCATATTCCACATATCCTGCGGATCGACCTTGTGGTTACCGGTATGCAAAACACCATGTTCCATGCCGTGGATGACCGAGCCAGAACCGAGGAAGAGCAACGCCTTGAAAAAAGCGTGGGTGACGAGGTGAAAAGCCGCGGCAATGTAGGCGCCCATGCCGAGCGCAGCAATCATGAAACCAAGCTGTGAAATCGTTGAGTAGGCCAGGACCTTCTTGATGTCATTCTGCGCCAGGGCAATCGTCGCCGCGAAGATGGCAGTAAACGTGCCAATCAAGGCGATGAAGCTCATCGTGGGGGTCAAACCATGACCGGTGAAATCTGCTGTGAAAAGCGGGAAGATACGGATGACCATGTAAACGCCCGCCGAAACCATCGTCGCCGCATGGATCATGGCGCTGACAGGGGTCGGGCCTTCCATCGCATCGGGCAGCCAGACGTGCAGCGGCCATTGCGAAGATTTTCCAATCGTGCCAATGAACAAGAGCAGGCCAATCAACCCGGCTGCGGAGAGACCGAAAATCGGCGTCATTGTCGTCGCCAGCAGGTGCAGGGTCTCTTCATTATAAAAAATTTCGCGATAGTTCAGCGTGCCGGTCGCCTGGTAGAGGAAAACCAGGCCAAGCAGCATGAAGACATCGCCAATGCGGGTGGTCATAAAGGCCTTGACTGCTGCATCACGCGCCGATTTCTTGCCATACCAGAAACCAATCAGCAGGTACGAACAAAGGCCCATGATTTCCCAGCCGACAAACAGGGTCAGCAGGTTGCCCGAAACGACCAGCGTGTACATGCCGAAGGCAAACAGACCGAGAAAGGCAAAGAAGCGCGAGTACATCGGCTCCACCGACAAGACAGTGTGTTTATGATTTGTCATCGGATCGGTGATGGTGGCTCCATGCGGCGGCAGGCCAGGGCGATCATGATCGCCTTCCGGCTGCCCGTAGTTTTGGTAGCCAACACTGTATAGGAAAATCATAAAGACTGTCCAGGCGACAAAGAAAAGCGTCACTGCGCCGAGCGGGTCGATCTGCACACCGATCTGGAAAAAACCGGTTCCGGTCGGAAGCCAGTCGATGGCCGAAGCAATAATTTCCTTGCCAAAATGCTCTTTTCCAATCACAGTGAAAAAGACAAACATGCTTCCCAACCAGGAGAGCGCTGCCGCGCCAACAGCAAGGCTGTGGCTGAGGGCTTTATTCTTGTTGGTAAAGAGCACAATCAGGAAAAAGGCCAGCAGGGGCGGCAGTGGGAGAAGCCAGGTAGTGAGTTCAGGCGTCATAATGTTCTCCTACCACTTCATCAGGTCAAGCTCGTCTGCAATGACAGTGCTGCGACGGCGATAGATGGAGTAAATCAACGATAAGCCAACGGCTACTTCAGCAGCAGCGACGGCAAAGACGATGATCGCAAAGACCTGCCCGGCCATCGAGGCGTTATTTCCATAACGCCAGAAAGCCACCAGGTTGACATTGACTGCATTCAGCATCAGTTCGACACTGAGCAGGATGGCGACGGCATTGCGCCGCACCAGCACACCAAACAGGCCAATGCTGAAAAGCGCCGCCGATAGAACCAGGTACCAACTCAAAGGAATCATGCGCGCCTCCTACTTTTTATTGATCGCCACGTAGACGGAACCGATCAGCGCCGCCAACAGGAGGATAGAGGCCACTTCAAATGGCAAAACAAAGGCCTCGGGGGAAGTCAGCGCCACACCCAGCTGGGTCAGCAGATCCGTCCCAGCCGGGATTTCGCCAAGCGGCTGGTTGAAACCGTCCCACTTGGTGAAAAGCACCCAAAGCCCGCCAAGCGTCAGCGCGCTGAACAGGGCTGCCACCGGCCAGGAGGCGTTCACCTGGGAACCCTTGTCGCGTAATTCCTTGCGGGTGAGCATCACGGCAAAGATGAACATGATCGCGATCGCGCCGATGTAGACTACCACCTGCACCACCGCCAGGAAACTGGCATCCAGCAGGACAAAGAGGACCGCGATGCCAAACAGGGTGGCAATCAGCCACAGGGCAGCGTGAACCAGGTTGCGAGTGGTGACGACCATCAAGGCCGAAGCAATGATGAGCGCCGCACTCAAAATAAAAATGACTTGCGAAGCATCCATACGTCAGCTCCCAATTAATGTTGCGCCACAGGCTTGGGCGCCTGGGCGGCTGCGCGTTCTTTGCGGCTGACCGCGCGCAGGATTTCAAGGGTGATCCAGGCCATCACAAAATTCGCGGCCAGCATCACGCCCACATACAGCCAGGTATCCTGGCCTTTGAACAGGCTGTGGAGAACCGCAGTCATCACCAGCAGGGCAAAGGAGAGCGGCGTCAGGAATTTCCAGTTGAAGGCCAGCATGTGGTCGATACGGATACGCGGGACCGTGTATTTAATCCACATGATGATCCAGTATCCAATCATTGCCTTTCCCAGGACGGCAATGGCGCCAAAAAACGGGCTGCCCAGCCAACCCAGCCAAGAGATTTTCTCAAGGCCGAACCAGCCCCAGCCGCCGAAGAACAAAATCCCCATGAAACCGCCAACCGTGAAGGAGTGCAGCAATTCGCCTGCATAGAACCAGCCAAACTTCATGCCGCTGTACTCGATATGGAAACCGGAGACGATTTCGGATTCGCCTTCGTTCAAGTCGAAGGGTGAGCGGCCCAATTCGGCGATGGCACTGACCAGGAAAACAAGAAAGGCCAACGGCGCAATCAGAATGAACGGAACACCGTCGATCTGCGCTTCGCTGATGGTTTTGAGGCTCATCGAACCAGTCAAGACAACCGGAATCAGCAGGGCCACAACCAGCGGGATTTCGAACGAAACCATCGTGGCCACGCTGCGGAAGGCTCCAAGCAAGGCATATTTGTTGTTCGACGACCAGCCCGCCATGATCACCGCCAGCGTGCCAATCGCGCCTGCCGCAACCAGGTAGAGCACGGCCACATTCAGGTCTGTGCCATAAACGCGGGCGGCCAATGGGAAAACCGCCCAGAGGATGATGACCGACATGGCCGAAAGAACCGGGGCCATGTTGAAAACCACCTTATCTGCGCCTTCGGGAGTGATATCTTCCTTGATAATCAGCTTGATGATATCGGGGAAGGGCTGGAACAGGCCAAAAGGGCCAACACGGTTCGGACCAAGCCGGCCCTGGAAGCGCGCCACCACCTTGCGCTCGACCCAGACCAGCATGATATCGAGCACCATTGCAAAGGCCACCAGCGCAACAATGCCAATCAGGCTGATCAGGATGTATGCCCAAATCTCCGACAGACCCCAGCCGGTGAAGGTCTGCATCAACCAGTCATAAATTACTTGGATCGGGTCGTTCCAAAAGTTCATGGAATACTCCTTGGTTTAACAGCTAAAAGGCTGATAGGAATAATCCTTTCAGCCTTTTGTGTTGGTTGGGAAATCAAGCCCATTCGAGCATCCCTTTGCGCCAGGCATAGGATAGCCCGACAATCAGGATGAGAATGAACAAAACGCCCTCGGCAACAGCAAAAAATGGCAGCGCGTTAATTGCCAGAGCCCAGGGAAATAAAAAGACTGTTTCCACGTCAAAAATCAGGAAGACCAGCGCAAAAACATAATACTGCGCTTTAAATTGCACCCAGCTTTCGCCAACTGTCTCAAGACCGCATTCATACGTGCTACGCTTGATCGGGTTTGACTTCTTGGGGGCAATCACTGCCGCGATAACCAGCGGCGCAACCGGGAGAATAATCCCGATCACCAGAAAGAGACCGATATATATCCAGGGATTCTGCATAGAAACTCCTTCTATGATTGGGGCATTTTTCACAAAATAGCCTGCGTCATTTTATCACAGGGGTTATGGAAGGAAAACTAACCCTTGTAAGGATTTGTTATGATATTTGTCATGTATCGCGAACACTTATAATTTGCAGTTGTTCCATCTATTGTAAGTTATAAGCTGAAGAGAACTAACCCCTTAACCCCGGACTCGTTTCCAAACCCATTTAAGAATTTCTTCCAGGAAAGGGAATCCCAGCACTGAGCCAAGGAAGGCTCCCGCAAGACCAAGCCAGCGCGCCGCACCGGCCTGGATGCCAAGCAACGCAGTGGCGTTAATTTCAATGGCTTGCGCCGAAAGTGCCTGCCGGCTCCCTGCCCCGCCATCCCTGGGAACAAAATGCAGAAAAAACCAGACTGTGCCTTTATAGCTCCCAACTTCCTCCGGCTGGATGCTCCAATAGAAAGTCACTTTTTGACCGGGCAGGAGGGGTTGGCTGATCATTTCAGACGGCCTCACATCCACTCCGGCCAGGTCGAGGCGCGCCTCTGCCAGGACGTTATGGGTATCGTAAACATTTGGAATGACGATCACCTCTCCCTGGGTGACGTTGCCAGCGACGGAGACCGTCGGCGTGAGATTGCCCTGGTCATCGACTTCAAGGATTAACCGCACCCGATCCGAATCCCCGGCGCGGATGGCAGGCGGGTATTCCAGGGTCAGCATCCGCGCTTCGGGGACGGCGGGGGACAGTTCAACAGCCGCTGCCCGGGTTGGGACAGCGATCCGCGTGGCAACTGCTGCCGCGGGAGGCATGGGCGCACGGGAGGCAATCCCGCAAGCCAGTTGCGTAGCAAACAAGATGAAAACGGTTAATACCAGGAATGTGGAGCGGCGCATAATAGTTCAATCTTTTCGGTGCAAGTGTCGTCAGGAAAAACGTTTACTCGCAGCGAGATGCACTCCGGGTCAGCGGTTGACTTCTTCCACCTCAGTATACCAGCGCAAACGGGTGCCAACCTTGTCGCGCATCTTCCATAAAATTGGTTTGCGCACACGGTCGAGCACGCGGCGGATCGTGTCGAGGCGTTCCAGAACCCTTTGCTGCTGTTCGGCATCCAAACCGGGGTTGTCATCGACCAGGATGGCTTCGACTTTGCACAGGGTAATGGTCAGGGTTTTGTAGAGCCCCCAATCCTGAAGACACAGGCGCGCAATCCGGTCGATATTGATGCCAGCATCAGTATGGCCGACTTCATTATCAAGCAAAAGCGAGATAATATCCAGCGCATCTTTGCGATTAAGCTCGACGATTTGAATCTTGGAAAGGAACAACTCGGCCAATGGAACAGTGACCGGATGAGCGTCGAGACGATCGCGCATGGGCAGCTTATGACACATCTCAAAGTCGCCGACAAAGACATCGATGCGGCGCCCGGTTTCTGCGTCATAAAATATTTGCCGACGGTCACCGTTCAATAGGTTGAAAGTCTTTTCGGGAAGGTAACCCATCCGGCTAAAGAATATTTCCAGTTTGCGTTTGTCGCGCTTGGGAATAATCAGGTCGATATCCGGGTAACTGCGTTGGAGAGCGCGGTGATTGGCCGATGGGCTATGGACTTTGATCGCCAGCCCGCCAATCAGCCGCAAGCGCAGTTTTTGCTCCTGGGCGGCATCCATCAGGCGGTTCATCTCTTCGACAATATCGGCGTGTGGGGACATGGGACTCCTATTGACCCTCACCCCTGCCCCTCTCCCGTTCAGGGAGAGGGGACCGAGGCAAAATGTTTTACTCAGATGGAATTTCCTGGTGGACCTTGTCGATGTCAATACCCTTGTTTTTACGGTAGGCCTTGAAACCGAAATAGATGGCAGCCGCCAGGGTATACATCACGCCCATGAAAATCAGCGAGGTGCCATTTTTGTAGCCATTCTCATTAATGCTGTAGCCAATCCCATAGAGGGCATTGGGATCGAGGAGCCACTCGTAGAGCAGGAACCCCAGGAACCCGGTCAGAACGGCCCCGGCGACAGTAATCAGCGGGAGTCCAAGGACTTTGTATTTGGCAATCGGCGAGGCGCTATAAAGCTCAGGCTTGCGGTAGGGCAGGATCGTGGCAGCAATGGCCGTGCCGAAGTAGGTGACAGCGATCACCAGCGTGGAAGCCAGGGTCAGTGAGCGGAAGCCGCCAGTCCCATCCTCGGCTACGCCGACGTTGTAAGCAAACAGGTACGAGACCAGGATAGCGGGAATAACCATCAGCAGGAGCGCGTAAAGCGGGGTGCGGGTACGCGGCTCGATCTCGGCCACCTTTTCGGGCAGCAGGCGGTCGAAGGCAGCGGCAAAAATGACACGGGTGGAGGAGAGGAAGACCGTCCCGCTCCAGCCGAACCACCACAAGCTCATCAAGGCAACAACCACGAACTGCACCGCGCGGTTGGTCGTCAGGAAAGCAGCCAGCAGCGCTGGGTAAGGCCAAATCGGCAGGGGCGGGGCCTCCGTCACAAAACCCCAGGAATAATTCCACCAGGCGCCGTTGGCGCGGATGTAGAAATCCCAACCGATCGTTTTGTTGATCGCCAGCAAAAGCAGGATGGCCAGCAGAGTGGTGACGCCCAGGGCCCAGGCCATCCCCGCAAAATTTCGCTTGAAATCGGTCGCGCCGCGCACTTCACCGTAGAGGGTCGCGCCCCAGTTGGGCCACAGGTTGAAAAAGACCAGGTAAGGCAGGGTCAGCATGATCAGGCCGAATGAACCACCGGTCAACGGCAAGGTCGCGCCTTCGCCGGTCACCATGGTCGCTTCGTAAATGCCCGGTTGTGCGCCAAAGAGAGCGATCGAATTGTTTTCCAGGCCGGCCTGGAAGGCCGCCGGGGAACCGGTCAGGAGCAGGATGACGACAATCGCCAGGCCGAGGATCCCGCCGTAGAAACACCATTTCTGGATGGCGGCATATTTTTTCATCCCAAGCATGATGTAGCCAGTGACGATTGCCAGCGTAATCAGGGCCGTAACGAACAGGCCAAGGGAACTCTGCCCGAACCAGAGCGCGGCATCTTTCGCACCCAGGATGCCCAGAAGCGGGGTGATGACGATATGACGAAGCATATCGCTATAGAGCGGGACCCAGAGCCAGAGGATGAACCACCAGCCCGTAACAGCCAACACAAAGCCAATCCCACCACCCAGGATGCGGCTCTGCCAAACGTAGTCGCCGCCGGAGCGCGGCATGACGGCGATCAGACCTGCATAGACAACAATTTCAAAAAGGATGAAGATTGCGCTGACAATCAGCGCCGGGATCAGCCCCCCTTCGAAGTAATACATCTGGCTGAAGCTATACAACCCCAGCGTGACCAGGTTGATCGAGAAAAACGCATAAACAAATGCGTCAAACACCGACCATGAGCGGACGAGACCGGTGGCCTTGCGAACAAATAGATCAGACATAAGAAATCCTCCTGTATTTTGTGATTTAGCAATTGAGTGATTTTGTGATTTGGCCGAGGGGGTTCAATACCCTGCGAGGACGATGTCTCCCAATCACCAAATCAGAAAATCACCAAATGGGTTACCCTTGCGTCAAGACATAATTCTCGATCTTGTTTTTTCCGAGCTTGATAATTGCGCCCTGCAAAACTCCCTGCTCATACATCGAGCCCGGATTGAGGCATAAAGTTTTGCCAATCCGCGAGGCGCCGCGCCCTTCGTGGATATGGCCATGCAACCCCAACAGCGGCTGGGTTTTCTCAATCGCCGCGCGTAAAGCCGTCGAACCGGTGGCCTTAAGCGCGTTCCCGGCATTGATCGGACGCAGGCTTGCATCTAGTTCGGGGGCCTCGTCAAGATTGGAGTTGTAGGGAGGAACGTGAATATTGAAAACCGCGTTGCGCGGATTTTTCAGGAGGGAAGTCATCGCCTCGTAACGCGCCGCCAGTTGGGGCTCATCCTCTTCACGATAAGTATTCCAGGGGGTGCGGTTCGACCAGCCCGAGGTGATCATTTCGTGGTGATCGTCGAGCGGAATCACCACACCCTCGGCCAGGGTCACGCACGGCGCGGCGCGGATGATTTCATCGACTTCGAAACGGTCATCGTTGCCGGGGGAGACGAAGACGCGCATTCCGCTCCCCTCGAGCTTGCGGGTGGCAATTTCCATCCACTGCTGGACAACTTTCAGCGCTTCGGAAATAAATAAATTGTAGACTTGATCGGGGTTTTTGCTTAATTCGGCAATTTCATCGGGGTTGGTCAGGTAGGGATAATAACCCCGGCTGCGGATGCGTTTGGTCAGATCGGCGAGTTCGTCTGTGCCGCGCAATTCGAAATCCTGCTGGAGCAGGTTAGTTCTATAGACCCCGCCACCCTGCTCGACAATCGGCACAATCGCCTTGCCGGTCATGTCGCCGCCCAGGATGAGCACGTCTGCTCCGTAAAATTTCCCCGCATTTAAAAACTTATTCCAACAAATATCCGAACCATGTATATCGGTGGCGAAGAAGATCGTGGTCAAGCGGCGGCTCCTGAAGCTCTAATTTAACAACACAAAACGGTCCGCGCCATGAATGACGCGAACCACTTCAACTGAATGATCCAACCAGGCCATCGCACGGTGCGCAGGGACAATAAAGCTTTCTGGTGTGGGCAGCTGCATCTCGGTCGGCTGGAGTTTCTGGCGGCGGACAATGCGCGCGCCCGGCAGGAAGCTCCAGGCCAGGACGGCCAGTGAAGTCACCAGCACCAGCACCGCGAAAACCAACCGCCAAAAATGTTTGGAAATCATGTGCTGATTATACCTGCATGGTCAGATTACGCAATAAATTAAGGAGGCATCGATCATGAAGACTATTGCAAAGCGGGCAAGCGCTCACGCAGGTAAATGCTAAGCCAATTCAGAGAGATGGGCTTTCAAGCGCATCAAGGATAACGCTCATGACGCCGTTGAGATCATTGATCACAGCCTCATTCCAGAAACGCAGGACGCGATAGCCTTTTGAAACCAAAAAGGCGGTGCGCTGATTGTCATAGGCTTCCTGTTCCAAATGCTGGCCGCCGTCCAATTCGAGGATGAGTTTGTGGTGCGGGGCGCAGAAATCAACGATGTAATTTCCGATGGCATGCTGTCTTCGGAAATGCACGTCCCCGGTTTGGTGAGCGCGTAAAACCCGCCAGAGTTTGGCTTCGGCTTCGGTTTGGTTATGGCGTAATTCTTTTGAATGTGAAAAGACTTTGGGAGTTGTGCGGCGGTGCATACCCCCTCCTAGCCTCCCCTAAAATCTCCAAAAGCGGGAGATTTTAGGGGAGGGACAAAGCGCTGGTAACTTGGAAAATAATTGTTCGATTTCATCCAGTCATTTCCCCTCCCCTAAATTCCCGGTTTTGGAATTTGGGGCTATTTCGCCTGCCGCGCTTTCCGGCAGGCGGCCGGGAGGGGGGTCAGCCTTCAATCAACCGCTCCACTTCGCTCTTCGCCTCCGCCAGCAGGCGCTTGGCGTCTTGCCGGGCTTGGCGAGATGCCCGTACCTTTTCTACCAATTGTTCTACTATTTTTTCGCTTTTGAGCATAGCAATTGGTAAATTCAGTAATTCATCCGTCGAAATGGCTGGATACATGGATGCAGTTGTATATAAATCCATGATTTCGCAGAAAACCGGCAAGCGCAAGTAAAGTAGTAAAACTTCTGGTTCGATGAATTTCGGTTGGAGAACAGCAAAACCCGATGAGCAAACAAAACCATCTTGTTCAGGCTCAACAATGGCGCTTAACTGCCGAATGGGACGCACCGTTGACGTGATGACATCATTTTTGCGCACAATCCATTGCGCACGGCTTGGCGCTTCTTCGCCAGCGGTAACTTGACTTTCAGCTTGCCCATTACCTGACAAATCGCTGATTTCGATGTAGTTGAATGGTTTTCCAGACATTGGCTCAAAACGGCGTTTAGCAAGCTGGGCAACATCGCCGATTTTCTTTCCCGATTGGCGCATAACATCCAAGACGCGCTCATATTTTGGCTTGAAATATTCTGCATCCATGCGAGATGCACTCAAGACATCCGATACCCGCCGCACGTTGAACAGACTTTCGCTCAAATCCAGCCGGTCGAGGCCCAGTTCAGCAGCCAGCAGTCGCTCCGCTTCGGTGTAGAGTTGTTCGGATTGCTGGAATAATTCAAAAGACCGTTTGCCCATTTCGGCGATTTGATTTTGTTGTGCCAATAATGGAACACGAAGTTGCCTGACTTTTTCTAATGCGAGATGTTGCTGAACTTGCCCCGTACTTTCACGCATCGTTTGTAATCGGCCATAACGAGAATTCAAAAATGCAACCAAATACCAAGGATTGAGTTCTTGCTGATTGTGAATTTTTATTCTCGCAACATCCTGATCCATGTTTGCAGGTAAAACGTCTTTTGTAATAATGCCAGAATTTCCAATCGTTCCAGCCGTTGAAAGCAAAACATCGCCTTCTACACAGGCAGAACGTTGATTACGCAAGTGCATTTCTTCGGAAATTCGGTCTGCATTGACAGTATCGATAAAGCCGTTCTGGATAGATCGAGCCGTAAGATGCTTTATTTCGCTGTTCTCATCAATCGTGTGGTAACCGTGTTGACCATCGGTAATAAATGCAATTTCACCAAGAGAAACATGCGGCAAATGCTCAATCGCTGCATAAGCACTCAACATTTTAGGTTGATAGGCTTCCGCGTCTAATCGCTTTGCGCCGATCAACTCCGTAGAGCTGACAATTGAAATGCTTGCGCCCGCCCTTCTGACCAATTCTTCCAGCGTCTCGCTAGGGTCAGAAGGGCTTAGGCGAAAAAAATTAGGTTTTCCTCCTGCGCAAAGAGCTTGAAGGCCGCCACAATCTCGTGCAGGTCGTGATCCAGCGTCAACTGCTCGCCAATCACCAGCCCGGCGGTGCTGCGCACGCGCTCCCGGCTTTCTTTATCGAGCCAGATGTATTCGCCGGAGTTGTCCTTGCCCGATTTCTGGTTGGTCGCAAAGAAAATCCGGTAATCGCCCGTTGCGATGCGCTCGGCCTCCGACTGCCACTTTTGCAGCACCAGCACGCTGGTTTTTGTACCGGTGAAAGGCTTGAACATATTGCCCTGCAAACCCACCACCCCCAGGATGCGGGCGTGCTTCATGACATATTTGCGGATGTATTCGTCGCTGGTATTGTTGAAAATCCCCTGCGGCAAGACAATTGCCATCCGCCCGCCGGGTTTCAAGAAGCGCAGGCAGCGCTCAATAAAAAGCACATCCCGCTCCACTTTGTTGGCGCGTTTGTTCTGGGTTGGGTCGCCTTTGTAGGCCAAATCGTAACCGCCGAGTACTTCGGCCTGCGTAATTTCCCCGGCAAAAGGCGGGTTGGTCATCACCAAGTCGAACATCCCATCCCGCACGAAATCGCCAACGCGGTGCGCGTGATGCGTCCATTCGCGCGGGTCGAGCGAACTGACCTTGAAGACGTGCGTCTTGCCGTCGCCCATAATCAGCATCAAAACCTTGGCAACTTTGGCGAGTTTCTGGTCAAAGTCAATCGCGTAGAGATAATTTTGAGCGTAGTCTTTCTTCCGCGCCTCCACTTCGTGCCCCCAGCGGCGTTTGAAAGCCTGGCTCTCAGTCACGTATTTGAGGGTATGGATCATAAACCCGCAGGGGCCGCAAGCCGGGTCGAGACAGGCTTCGTTATCGCGCGGGTTGAGCATGTCCACGCACATTTGGACGACATGGCGCGGGGTGAAATACTGGCCCTTATCCCCTTTTTGTTCGGGGTTGATCAGATGCTCAAAAGCTGCATCGAGCACATCCAAATCCGAGCCAAAGAAGCGGTATTTTTCCAATTCGGCCACGCAGGGGGCGAGGGCTTGCGGAGTCAATTGGATGCGCTCAGCGGCGTCAAAGATTTCATTCCAGCCGGGGTGCTTGGTGGCATCTACAAATAACTTTTGAATCCGGTTGTAAAGTTCCTGGGGTGTTTCGCTCCCGCGCCGGAACAAAAGCGCTTCTTCGTCGCCGTGAATATGCTCGTCAAAGAGCTTGGCGAAAATCAATTTGAAAATCTCATCGAAGGCCGAAACGCCCGCATTCGCCAAAACGCGCTCTTCGAGCAGTTCCACCAGTCCGCGCAAATCGACCAGCGGCAGCAAATCCTTTTTGCGGCGCGGGGCGCGCACATCGTCAATCGTTTCGCCCGCGTTGGGCAGGCGGTCAATCGAGGAGAAGATATTGGGCTCCTCACGATAGCGGACGAGCGCCTCCTTGCCGTTCAGCCACCAGCCAAACGGCACACCAGTGGCGTTCATGTAGCTTTCCAGTTGGTCGATGCCGTCTTTGCGGCTCGGGCGTTTTAGCTCCACGATCGCATAAGGTGTCAGGCGCAAGGTTTCTTCGCGATACAAGACAATATCCGCTGCTTTACTGTGAATGGTGCTGCCCATTTTGATGCCCACTTCGAGCGCCATTTGCCCGGCGGCGTAGCCCATATCCAGCAGGCGCTTAATGCACAATTGGCGCACCACTTCTTCGGGCTTGGCCAAGACCTTTTTTTGGCGCAAAAGACAATGCAGGTAAAACTTCTCACCGCGTTTCCACAGGTCAAGGGCATTTTGCTCATTATTTGTGAACATGGTCAAGCCATATTTCACATCTGCATCTTTGAAAATCACATCCAACGCGGCATTATCATCGCGAACAGGCAGATATTGCTCGCCGATTTCATATTCGACGGCTGGTTCTTGCACTGCTTGTTTGTCAGTTTTGGTTTTGGCGGGTGTCATGGTGGGCCCTCTGGTCGATAAGATGGAGAAATTATAACCCACCCCCACCCGGCCTCCCCCAAATTCTAAGAACGGGAATTTAGGGCTGTTTCGCCCCGATGCTCTCCGGGGAGGAGAAATGACTTGAATTTTAGAAAACAACTGTTTGAATCCATCGAGATGTCTCTCCTTCCCCCAAATCCGGGTTTGATTTGGGGGAAGGCCGGGAAGGGGGTAATAGGAAAACCGCTGGCGGCCATATTCATGACCTAATCCCTATGGGAATTCGTGACATTTGTGACCACGAAAAAATCGGTTTGGTTGTAGAATCGTCTTGTCATTGGAGACCGAATGGCGCTACAGGGGTGTACGCCAGGCTCGCTACCCAAAATTTGACGCATACTCAAATTTCAAGGAGACCAAATGACCCCCTACTACCCCCCCGAACCGTTCCGCATCAAAGTTGTCGAACCGATCCGCCTGATCTCGCCCAGCGAGAGAATCAAAGCAATCAAAGCTGCCGGGTACAACCCGTTCACGCTCAAGGCCGAGGATATCTTCATCGACCTGCTGACCGATTCCGGCACCGGCGCGATGAGCCAGCACCAGTGGGCCGCCATCATGGAAGGCGATGAATCCTACGCCGGGGCGCGCTCCTACTTCCGGTTGAAAGACGCAGTGGATGACATTTTCGGCTTCAAGTACTTCGTCCCGACCCACCAGGGACGCGCCGCCGAGAACATTCTCGCTGCCGTGCTCGTCAAACCCGGGAACTTTGTCCCGTCCAATATGCATTTCGACACCACCGATGCCAACATCCGCGCGCGCGGCGGACGCCCGACCAACCTGGTGATCGACGAGGCCTTCGACCCGGCCAACCAGCATCCCTTCAAGGGCAACCTGGACCTGGTCAAGCTGAAGGCCTTCATCGAAAAGACCGGCGTGCAGAACATCCCCTTCGGGATGATCACCATCACCAACAACGCCGGCGGCGGCCAGCCGGTTTCGATGGAAAACATCAAAGCTGTGGCCGCGCTTTACCATGCCCACAAGATCCCCTTCTACATCGACGCGGCGCGCTACGCCGAAAACGCCTATTTTATTAAGTTACGCGAACCCGGTTACGCCGAGAAGACCCCGATCGAGATTGCGCGCGAGATGTTCTCGCATGCCGATGGCTTCTGCATGAGCGCCAAAAAGGACGCCATCGTCAATATCGGCGGCCTGCTGGCGCTAAACGACGACAAAGTCTTCCAGAGCGTCTCCAACGAACTGATCCTGCGCGAGGGCTTCGTCTCTTACGGCGGGCTGGCCGGGCGCGACCTGGACGCGATGGCCGTCGGCCTGTACGAAGGTCTCGACGAGGCCTACCTGGCCTATCGCCTGAACCAGACCGCCTACCTGGCCGCTAAACTGAAGGAAAACGGCATCCCGATGATCGAACCGGCCGGCGGCCACGCCATCTACATCGATGCGGGGGCGATCCTGCCACAGATCCCGCACGGCGAATTCCCTGGTCAGGCCCTGTCCGTCGAGATGTACCTGGAAGGAGCCATCCGCGGCTGCGAGATTGGTTCGATCATGTTCGCCCACCCCGACCCGGAGACCGGCGAAATGGTCTACCCCAAGCTGGAGCTGGTCCGCCTGGCAATCCCCCGTCGTGTTTACACGCAGTCTCACATGGATTACATCGCCGAGACAATCGGCAAAATCGCCCGGCGCGCCGATCAACTGCGCGGATACAAGTTCATCTACGCGCCAGAGTTGTTGCGGCACTTCACCTGTCGGCTTGAACCTTTGTAATCAATTTGCAGGGGCGGCCCAGTGGGCCGCCCCTACCGTTTTGTATTGGCAAAGACCCCAAAATGATTCCCCACCACCCGCTCGCGGCCGGGGATGTATAAATCGATCGGGGAATTCATCACCATATATTGGCCCGTTTTCGGGTCCTGAATGACCAGCGTGGAAGAGCCGCCGCCATCCAGGTTGAGGGCGTTATCTCCGCCGTAGAAAATCATCAGTTCGGCCATTTCCTGTACGGTGGCGCCCTCGCTGTAGAAGGGTTGGCGGCCATCGATGACGATCATGATCAGGCGGGTGCCGGGGCCGTCCAGGCCGATCGCCGTTCGCGGGGCGATGCGGGTGTCGTTCAAATCGGGGACAGGCTGCTTGTCCTTGACCAGCCAGCTCATCCCTGAAATCGCATGGTAGACTTTGCGATAGGCCTCACCAAAAGTGGCGTCCTTGCCGGAGTTGATGAAGAGAGTCGGGCCTTTGATCTCGCCATACTCTTTGGCGCGCGAGGCGGCGAAACCATTCGGTTTGACGGGGTCGCCAACGTGGGGGTAATAGTCGAAAATTGTATTCGAGCGCCAGGGACTGAACCCGTCGCCGTTGATCGCCACCTGCACGTTGAATTCCCTGGCAAACCCCGAAGTTGTCCGCGCCCGCAAAGGATTGGTTTTATCCCCTTTTTCGGGCGGCGTGACCAGCACATCGATATTTTTACAGGTTAAATCAACCGTGACAATGTGGGCAATCATCATCCGAGGCAGGTAATGCACCCGGCGGTAGTAAACGACGCACGGGTAGAGTTCCTCGCGCATTTCAACGGGGGCGGGCCGCCCCCAGTAGTAGGCCGTCACCATCGAGAACAGGGTCAACAGGCTGAACAGCCCCCAAAGCAAGGTTTTCTTTCTCATGCGCTGAATTCTAACCCAGATGCGGACTATAATTAGCATCTCACGAAAGCTGTCAGAAGGTTTCGTGAACTACCGATCAAGAGGCGTGTATGATTCCCAATCAGTGGTATGCCATTCTCGAGTCAAACGAAGTCAAAACAGGCCAACCTGTCGGCGTGACGCGGATGGGTGAAAAGTTGGTCGCCTGGCGCGATGGCGCTGGCAAGGTGACCTTGATGGCCGATCATTGCCCGCATCGAGGGGTGGAACTCAGTCTCGGGGAGGTCAAAGCCGGTCATCTCCAGTGTCCGTTCCACGGGTTCGAGTTCGATCGCTCCGGGGCCTGCACCCTGGTCCCGGCCAATGGGAAAAATTCCCAGCCGCCGAAAAAGCTCCACGTCCAGACCTATCCGGCCGCCGAAGCGCACGGGTTGATCTACATTTGGTGGGGTGAGCCGCGAGAAGCCTACCCGCCCCTGCCCTATTTCGAGAGCCTCGACGAGCGCTTCGTTTACAGCACGGTGCGCGACCACTGGCAAACGCATTATTCACGCGCGATCGAAAACCAGTTGGACGTGGTGCACCTGCCGTTCATCCATCGCACGACGATCGGCGCAGGGAACCGGACGCTGGTCAACGGGCCGCTGACCCAGGCCAGAAGCCATTCCCCGCAGGACAACCTGCTCGAACTCTGGGTCTACAACGAAGTGGATACCGGGCAGACGCCGCTCAAGGCCTCGCAGCTCCCTGAACCAACCCGCCGCCCCTTCCTGCAATTCCGCTACCCAAACCTCTGGCACAATTGGATCAGCGACAAGATTCGCGTCTTTATCGCTTTTGCACCGATCGACGCCGAGAACACCATGCTGTACCTGCGCTACTATCACACCCTCAAGGCGCCAATTTTGCGGCAAATCAACGGCTTCCTGGGCAGCCTCGGCAACCTGGTGATCGAACGCCAGGACAAGCGCGTGGTCGTCACCCAGCAGCCGAAACGCTCCGACCTGGAGATCGGCGAGGTGCTGATCCCGGGCGACGGGCCGATCATCACCTATCGAAAAGTCAGAAGGACACTGATCGAAGGGAAAACTAACTAAATTTTAGCCCCGAAGACTCTCAATGCCCTTGACTCTCCCTTCGCTGGAGGCTGTATAGTCTGGCCATCCAACAAGCAGGTAAAAGGAGAGATAAAGATGAAAGCAATTGCGCAATTTACCAGGGGCTGGTGGACAATGGAGGCGGAAGCCCCCTTCAAACGCAACAAAACCGGCTGGAGCATCACCATCCTGAATATCCTGATGGCACTCAATTCGACCTATGTCTTCCTGGGTTTCCTGAAAGTGGGCGTGGATGGCTGGTTGATGATGAACTCCTGCGCACCGAGCATTGCGCTGTTCGTGGCCGGGTTCCTGCTCGAAAGCCCGATTTTGATGATCGCCAGCAGTGTGCTGATGTTCCGCTACGGGACGCTCGGGCTGTTCGTCTTTAGCTGGAGCGGCACAAACCTGATTGCACAGGTGGGCCACATCCTGATGACGATCGCCGTGATCTACACCCTGATCGACCTGCTCCGCAACCGGCGCTGGAAATCCCTCGGGCTGGGACTGCTGCTCGGCACAGCCATCCTGATCCCGTACCTGATCGCCCAGGAGCGCTGGTTCGCCGTCCGCCCCGGCGCGCTGGAGAACCTGTTCAGCGGGGATTACGGAACGGGGAAACCCTAGAGCGAGTAAGTAAAATAAACGCCGCCCCATTCGGGGCGGCGTTTTGTTGGTATTACTTGCGCAGCGCTTCCAGGTTCCCTTTGGCCTGCGGGGCCAGAGTGAAAAAGTGCGCGAGCTTCTCGCAACTGCCGTACTGGTCGCATTCGGCGCAGGTGCTGAAACTGCGCTCGACCGCGCAGGCGCGGATCGGACATTCGGCGCAGTAGCCGCCGTGCCGCGCCCCCGCCAGGCAGCCATCGCAGGTCACAGCCTCCAGCGTCATCTCGGGCGCGCTGTATTCCACGCGCCATTTGGCCAGCAGGGCCTCCTGGCCTTCCAGGTTGTTGGTCTGGGTGAATTTGTAGGCGTCACATTGGGCGCAGTCCAGCCCGCAAGGGGCGATCAAAGGGGTGGTCATGGTGTCCTCTCCAAGTCAAAATGTGTTTCCAGTACCCGATGCCGGGCACAAGAAGTGGAAACAGGTCTATTATAGAACATATTTTCTGTTTTGAACAGGGAATAATTGCCTTGTTTTCCCTGAAAATGCCTCTTGACAAAAGAGAAAAAAGTTGTAAAATCTATTTATATTATTCAATAATATAAATTATTCAAATAAATAGATAGACAAGGAAATCAACCCATGCCACTCCCCCTCGATGTCGAACAGCCTTCAGATGCCCCGTTGCGCGTGGCGCTGGAGCCGGCGCGGAATGCGATTGCGAGCATGTACCTGCTGATGGATCACCAGGAAATGCCCGGTGTTCACGGGTGGATTCCGCAGACCCGCAGCCTGTTCTCGCTCGAAGAGACCGACCGCCACCGACTGGTCATTATGGGTTTTTTCTACGCCATCCTGCCCGGAGACGGCTGGGCTTCCTTCCCAGCTTACCTGGATCACCTGGCCAACAGCGATCCGCTCGCCATCCGCCAAAAACTTCTCGATGGATATGCCAAAGTCTGTGGTGAAAAAGCTGGGCAGACCATTATCCAGGTCGATTGGCAGGAGGTCCTTGTCAGCGCAGACCAGTATGTCGGGTTTCTCGAAAAGAACTTCCCCTCAAAAAGCGTCGACCCGGATCTGGAGGCCCTCGCTTACCGGTACGTTGTCGACCCTCCCGCCTTGAAAAAACTATTAGTCGACCACCTGCGTTGGGTCTGGGATACATACCTGGCCGCCGAATGGATGCGCGTCCGCCCAATTTTGCAGGATTCGGTCCGGGCCTTTGAGAAAATCGACTTTCGCGGGATGGATCGCCTGGAGGCGACCCGCCTGGTGATCGGACGGGAACTGCCGGAAACCAAATGGATGAACTTTCTTGAGCAGGCCGAACGGATCACCTTCATCCCGAACGCACATATCGGCCCGTACACCAAAATCCTTTCGGCGATCAATTCGCTGGGAATCGTCTTTGGCGCGCGCCAGCCGGATAACTCAGAGGTGCGCATCCCGGATCTCGACCGGGCGGAACTGGTCGTTCGGCTGAGCGCCTTGGCCGACGACACCCGCCTGCGCATCCTGCAAATGGTCTCCGAGAACCAGGAAATGCGCTCGCAGGAAATCATGGAGGCGCTCGGGCTTTCGCAGCCGACCACCTCGCGTTACCTGACCCAATTGACCGCCACCGGCTACCTGCAGGAACGGCGCAGCAACACCGCCAAGGTCTACGTTCTGAACCCACAGCGGATCGAGCTAACACTCAAAGCCGTGGCCGCCTTCTTGATCGGTAAAAAGTAAGTTTATCGGTACGTGTGCCGCAAACAACTTTAGAAGGTTGCGGTGCGTTCAGAAAGGAGCATCTAATGGAATACTGGAAAATGGAACAAAGAGCCGAAGAACAACGCGCGCAAATCCGACAGGACCTGGCCGCCATGCGCCTACAAAAAGCCGCACTGCACGCCGCGCCGCCCCAGCCTGGATGGTTCGCCCACAACATGTTTGTACTGGGAAGCTGGATGGTCTCCGCCGGCGAACGCCTGCGCAAACGCTATCAAGTGACCCCCACGCCCCGACGAGTAATGCGACGCCACACCAGCACCGGGAAAATCTAACTGATGCAAACAAAACGCCGCCCCACACCGGGACGGCGTTTTCGCATTTTTACCAGTTTTCAAGCGTGCGGATGCTTAATCCTGATCCGGATATTCTGGATTTTGACATTCGGAATCTTGACTTTGGGGGTCTCGATTTTTCTGGACGGGCGCTCCATTTTCTTGAACGGGTCCACCCCGCCGGGAATTTTCCCCACGCGAGGCGGTCGGTTTGGGCCACCGGGCCGAAATAACTTACGCATGCGTTTGCTCCTGAAATCCTAACCGGCGCAGGGCACGAAAAGCGTCTGCGCAGTGTGGCGTTGACGGGCACATCGAATCCCGTTTTTTGCGAGTAAAAGAAGGTTAGTCAGTCAGGCTCATTGGTCGGTCTCCCCGTGGGCGGGATGGGGGTATTGTACATCAAAAACTAGCCCCCTTCCCGACCTTCCCCCAAATCAAGTGCGGATTTGGGGGAAGGAGAAACTACTCGAGTTTTAGAAAACAATTGTCTGATGCCGTCCACTGGTCTCCCTCCCCTGAATTCCTGCTCTCGGAATTCGGGGGGGGGCGCGTAGCGCCGGAGGGGGTCAAAACCCCTCATGCGCCGTCCGCGCGATAATCTCCTCTTGCAGCGCCTGGCTCAGGTCGCAAAAATAATCGCTGTACCCGGCCACGCGGACGATCAGGCTGCGGTACTGCTCCGGGTTTTTCTGCGCGGCGCGCAAGGTATCGGCATCGACCACATTGAACTGGATGTGATGCCCGTCCAGGTTGAAGTAGCTGCGCACCAGGTGGACGAGATTGTCCAACCCTTCGTCCGTCTCCAGCACTTGCGGGGTGAATTTCTGGTTGAGCAGCGTCCCGCCCGTGCGGACGTGGTCCATCTTGGCCACCGAACGCGCCGCGGCGGTCGGCCCATGCCGGTCCGCGCCCTGGACGGGGGAAACGCCCTCCGAAAGCGGCGTGGTCGCCTTGCGCCCATCCGGCGTCGCGCCAGTCACCGAGCCAAAGTAGATATGACAGGTGGTCGGTAGCAGGTTGATGTGGTACTCGCCGCCCTTGGTGTTGCGGCGACCATCCACGGCGTTGAAATAAGCCTCGAAAACGCGCACCATCAGGCCGTCGGCGTACTCGTCGTCGTTGCCATATTTCGGCGTCCGGTTCAGGAGCAGTTGGCGGGTGCGTTCGCTGCCCGCGAAATCGGCCCTCAGCGCCGCGAGCATCTCATCCATCGTCAGAGTCTTCTGGTCATAAACGTGGTATTTCAGCGCCGAGAGCGCATCCGCCATCGTGCCGATGCCCACGCCTTGAATGTAGGTCGTGTTGTAGCGCGCGCCGCCGGAGTGGTAATCCACCCCGGTGGCGATGCAATCGTCAGTCAGCAGCGAGAGGAACGGGCAAGGCATGTAGCGGGCGTACAGCCGCTCGATGACCTGGTTGCCGCGCACTTTAATGTCCACAAAATAATTTACCTGCTTCTCGAAAGCCTCGAAAAGTTCGTCGAAACTGGAAAACGTGCGCGGGTCGCCGGTCTGCGGACCGAGCTGCTGGCCGGTGCGCGGGTCGAGGCCGTTGTTCAGGGTCAGTTCGAGCACCTTGGGCAGGTTGAAATAGCCGGTCAGGTTGTAATTTTCCTTGCCAAACGCGCCCACTTCCACGCAGCCGCTCGAACCGCCGCAGCGCGCATCCACCAGCGACTTGCCCTGGCGCACCAGTTCCTGGGCAATCAAATCCGCGTTGAAAATCGAGGGTTGTCCGAACCCGGTGCGGATGATCTTCGCCGCGCGCTTCAAAAAGCGGTCGGGGTTTTTCTTACTGACCTGCACCGACGACGAGGGCTGGAGCAGGCGCATGTTCTCGATCACATCCAGCAGCAGGTACGAAACCTCGTTGACGCCGTCCGAACCATCCGGGCGCAGCCCGCCGACGTTGATCTGCGCGAAGTCGGTGTAGGTGCCGCTCTCGGCGGCGGTCACGCCCACTTTGGGCGGGGCGGGCTGGTTGTTGAACTTGATCCAGAAGCATTGCAGCAGCTCTTCCGCCTGACTTCGGAAGTCTGCAGAGACTTCCGAAGTCTCCTGCAAACCCTTCTCGTAGAAAGGCAGCAGGTGCTGGTCGAGCCGTCCGGGGCAGAAAGCATCCCAGGTGTTGAGCTCGGTCGTCACGCCCAAATGCACAAACCAGTAATATTGCAGGGCTTCATGGAAATTGGAGGGGGCCTGCGCCGGGACATTTCTACAGACCTTTGAAATCGTCTCCAGTTCGGCCTTTCTCTGCGGATTCGACTCCGCCTTCGCCTGTGTCGCCGCCAAATCGGCATAGCGCTCCCCGAAACGGATCAACGCCCCGGCGGCGATGTGCATGGCCTTGAGTTCTTCCTGCTTGTCATAGGCTTCCGGGTCGTTCAGGAAATCCAGCGTCGCCAGCCGCGCATCGATTTTGGCCTGGAAATCAAGCATCCCATTGTGATAAATCTTGTCATCCAGCACGGTATGCCCAGGCGCGCGCTGTTCCATGAATTCGGTGAAAATCCCGGCGGCGTAGGCGGCTTTCCATTCGGGCGTCATCTCGGCGAAAATCGCCTCGCGCATCGACTTGCCCTGCCAGTACGGGATAACCTTCTCTTCATACGCTTTGCGCGTCTCAGGGGAAACCTTGAAGGAGGTCAGCTTGCGCGAATTCAGGATATCCAGGTCTTCGAGCGAATGACAGCACAACTCAGGGAACATCGGCGCGGCCTTGGGCTTGTCGCCCTTCTCGCCTACGATCAGTTCGCCGGGATAAATCTCGATGTGTTTATGCTCCATCAAATAAGCAAACGCCATCGCGCGCTTGACCGGTACGGACAAAAAGCCGTTTTCCTGTTGGTAGAAATCGGTCAATAATTCAGCGCGCTCGCTGGAAAGCGTTTCGACGGTCTCCAGGCTTTGCTGACGCAGCTTGCGAACCCGTTCGGTCATGGTGCTGACATTTTCAGATGTAATCATAAAGGCTCCTTCTTGATAATCTCGTTGGTTGAGTAGGACGGTGCTCTCCCGTCCGTATCGAAACCAACTTACGAATATTTTTCTGTTTTATGTTGGTTTCGATACGGCGGGAAAGCGCCGCCTACTCAACCAACGAATTAACTCACTTTCACCTTCAACCCAAAACTTTCCAATATTCTCGCCGCCTGTTGCATCGACTCGGCTGACGGCGCTTTCGTTTCCGGCAGGCGGTACTCCATCCCCAGCGACTCATACTTGCCCCGGGCGATCTCGTGATAACCCATCAAATCCACAGCAACGAGGTTCTTCAACTCCGCCAAGAATTTTCCCGAGGCTCGCAAATTCTCTCCATCATCATTCACGCCCGGAATCAACGGAATGCGCACGACGCACTTCGCACCCACCGCACTCAACTTTTCTAAATTCTCCAAAATTAACTGATTCGAGACGCCCGTATATTGCGAATGCCGTTCGTCATCCATCGACTTCAAATCATATAAAAATAAATTCACATCACTACGGATGCTCTCGAACACTTCCCAACTTGCAAATCCGCTGGTATCGACCACCGTATGAATGTCGTGCGCGCGGCAAGCCTTCAATGCTTCTGCCAGGAACCTGCGCTGCATCAGCGGCTCGCCGCCCGAAAACGTCACCCCGCCCTGCGACTGGTCGAAAAACGGCACATCCCGCTCAATTTCCTTCATCACCTGCGCCACGGTCATCTCGCGCCCAAGCAGTTCCCGCGCGCCGTTGTAACAAACCTCCGCGCAGAGGCCGCAGTTGTCACAGATAGTTCGGTTGGTAGTCATAGCCTCTCTCCCTTGGGGAGAGGGGTTGGGGTGAGGGGAAATCGCCCCAAGCAGGCACGCGCTCACGCACTCCGCGCACCGCGCACAACGATTGGCGCGAACCATCAACTCTGGCGTAATCGATTTGCTCTCCGGGTTATGACACCACCAGCAGTCCAGCGGACAGCCCTTCAGAAAGACCGTCGTTCGAATCCCCGGCCCGTCGTTGATTGAATATTTCTTGATATCGAAAACCATGCCTGTCGTCATTGCTTTAAATATACGACTCAAAAAAAAGGCTGTCAATATACAATCGGTATACAGTTTGTATATTTTAAGGTTTTGTGGTTTAATATAAAAAGCTGGTTGAGTAGGACGGCGCTCTCCCGTCCGTACACTTGCACCGCACTGTGTTTGGTGCAGTGCGGTGCCGAAACCAACCCATCCGGGTTTCGATACGCCGAAAACCATCGGCTACTCAACCCTCGCACTTTTCAAAAAACTTATGACCCCCAAAAAACACCCCTCCCCCTCCCGTGAAAGCGACCGTATCGAAGCCGAACTCCGCCGCCTGATCCTGACCCTCGAGTTGGAACCCGGCCTGGCAATCAGCGAATCAACCCTGATGCAGCGCTACGGCTGGGGCCGGACTCCGCTTCGGGAGGCTTTCCAGCGCCTGGCGGAGCAGTCCCTGCTCCAAATCATTCCGCGCCAGGGAGCCGTGGTGACCGCCCTGAGCGTTTTCGACTTCGTCGAAGTGATGGACGCGATGAGCCTGGTGATCGGCCCGGCGGCGGTGCTGGCCTGTCAGCGCCTGACCGAGACCGAACTCATCCAGCTCGATCAATTGGTCGAGGAGGGTGAGGCCGCCGCCACTGCGGGGGATTTCGTCCGCCTGACCGAATTGGATTATGAATTCCACAGCGTTCTGGCCCAGGCCAGCGGCAACCGCTACCTGAGTGCCTACCTGCACCACCTGCACCAGGTGGCCAGGCGCTTCAATTTCGCCGCCTGGAAGCGCGACCGGAACGCCAATCCCTCGCTCGGCGAGCACCGTCACCTGGCAGCCATTTTCCGCGCCCGCGATACTGCTCAAGCCAAAACTGCCATGCTCCAACATATCGAAGGCGCGCGGCAAAGGGTCATCGGCACAATTCAGGTGGAAGAGTAAATTTATCAGTGTTTACGGAAAAGCCAGAACCACATCAACCCGACAATCGCCGCAGCAACAACAAAAAAGACTAATCCAACCCACAATCTACTGGAAGACACTTTGGGAGCAGGGGGTTCTATAAAGGTTGGGGTCGCAGAAACGAGCGTTGGGGTTATGCTCGGCTCGGGCGTGAAAGTCGGGGTTGACGCACCGGGGGTGAAGGTCGGCGTGAAGGGGGGCGTAACCAACAAAAGCAGTTTTTGATCAGGCCGGATAATCGAAGCGTCATTTAGCCCGTTCCAGGCCATCAAGCTGGCAAGAGGGACATCGTACCTATCTGCAATCCACGAGAGCGTTTGCCCGCCTTGGACGATATGATAGTACTTGCCGTCGGCTTCCGGCGTCAGTTTTTGAATCGCGCTCAAGGTCGGGCTGGGGGTGACGTTACCCGGAGAAATCAACAATTTTTGCCCAACCTGCAAAGGCCAATCCTGCTGGAGTCCATTCAGAGACAAAATGCGGTCGACGCTAACGTTATAAGCCACAGCAATCGAAATCAAAGCCTGGTATGGTTGGACCACATGGATGATCCGCCCCTCCGCATCCGGTTCACTCGGAACAATCCTGCCAATTGGCGTCGGCGTGACATACCCGACCGTATTTTCGCCAGGGATGAAGAGCTTTTGCCCGGCCCGTAAAGGCACATCGCGCGAGATATTATTCCAGGTTTCCAGGTCGGCAATCTTCAACTGGTAAGTGATCGCAATCGCCCAGAAGGATTGCCCCGCCTGGACGAGATGATAAATTTTCCCATCTGCGTCGGGCGTAGCGATTTTGACTGGCACGATGATCTGCGAGACTGCCCCGGCGCCCGTCCCGGAGGTCGATCCAGACCCGGGTTGGGAGGGAATTCCCGAACCAGAGGTTGAAGCACTTCCACAGGTTTGCCCGGCGACATAGGCGGCTTGCAAAATGTAATATGTCCTGCCGTTGGCAGCCTGGGCAACCCCTGCCCCCACATGGCAGTAGGCCGGGGTGACCGCCGGGCGCATGTGGTCAGGATCGGCCCAAGCAGACATAATTTCGTCGATCCCCATACTGCTCCCCACGGCAAAGTTCTCTGTCCCCCAGACAGTCGCCCCCCCGCCATACCCGGCCGAGGCCAACCTTCCACGCACATCGCCGATATGCCACGACATCTGGTTGGCGGCCATGATTTCGGCTGTCGCCTGGGCCACGGCATTGACAACTGGATTCTCCACCAGGGCGGGCAGACCATTCGAAACGCGCAAAGTGTTCATCGCATTAATCAGGTCAAAAGTAGTGACCCCATTTGCCCGGGGTAATTGCGCCCGGCCAGCCTCGGCGCTCTGGAGTGGGGAGAAAAACCACACACCAAGAGCGACAGCGATCAGCCAGGATAGGAATTTTTTGGCACGCATAGTTCTATTTGTTCTCTGTCAACAAGGGAAACAGGCGCACAACTTCGCCCGGGATGGCCAGCAGACGGCCACTGGCAGCCTCCACGAAAACCCATTCCGTTTCGCCCCTGGATAGTAACCGGCCATCCGCTTTGCGGGTAAATTCGTAGCGCCGCAGGGAACGCACCCGGCGGATGTTCACCACCCAGGTGCGGACTTCGATTTCATCCCCGATAAAAGCGGGAGACAGGTATTCGATCTGATGGGAACGCACCACCCAGGTCGCGCCGAGGGCCTGCATGGGCGGCACGCCACCGATGAATTCGTAGTGACGCACGGCTGCATCCTGCATCCATTGGACATAATTCACGTTGTTAACGTGTCCGTTTTCGTCAATCGCCTCTTGCGAAACTGCAAGTGTATAAACATAAACAGGTTGAGTTAGAGAATTGGCCATCAAACCATTATAACCAAATCAAAAGTGACCCGCTCGCAGACAGGTCACTTTTGGATTTCATGCGCTCGCCAGCGCCGCCACAAACTCTCCGGCGGTGGCGTAACGATCCTTGGGCTTCTTCGCCATCGCCCGTTGAATGGAATAAGCTACATGGCGCGGCAAATCCCGCACCTGTTCGCGGGCATCCGGCGGCGGGGCGCTCAGGTGCGCAAGCAAAAGCGCTCCGGTGTTGGGACGCTCAAACGGCAGGTGGCCGGTCAGCATCTGGTAGGCCATCACACCCAGAGCATAAACATCCGCGCGGCCATCCACCTCGGCCGAAGCCTGGATCTGTTCCGGGGCAATGTAATCGAAGGTTCCAAGCACGCCAGTGGCAGTAATTTTTGTATGGGCATCAGTTATCTTGGCAATCCCAAAATCCGTCAGCACCGCTCGTTCCGGCAGGCTGGACGAATCCAGCATAACATTCGACGGTTTGATATCACGATGTACCAATCCGTGCAGATGGGCATAATCAAGGGCCTCGCCAACACCCTGCAGAATACCGACCAGTGTGGGGAGTGGAATCCGCTTCTCCTGCTTGAGCAGGTTGCTCAGGTCAGGACCGGTCAGGTAATCCATAACGATGTAATAAGCCCCATTTTCATCCCCAAAATCGATGACACGCACAATGTTGGGGTGGTCAAGCCCTGAGATGATCTCCGCTTCACGCAGGAAGCGCCTGCGGAACTGATCATCGGTGGCAAGTGTCGCTGGCAGGATCTTGATCGCCACGGTCCTGCCGTTCGTCGGGCTCGTGGCGCGATAAATTTCAGCCATTCCGCCGCGCGCGATCAGCTTCAGTCCGCGATAAGATGAAAGCGTGGCCCCCGAAATTCCCGGCTCCGGGCAAAACGGTAGCTTCCCGGGGGTTTTCTGATAGTCGATCTGGATGTGGTAAAAAACGCGGTCGACAAAACGCTGGAGCTTTTTGCGCGCTGGCTGGAATAAAGCGCCCGCCGCAACAGAAAAAACAGTGGCTGCCAGCAAGGACTGATCACCCTGATGGAAATTCTTAAAGACCAGAGAGATCGTCCCCAACAGCATGGCAAAAGCCAGCACCAATCCGAATGTCAACGTGCCATAAACCAATGAGCGATTGATGATCAAATCGATGTCGAATAACCTGGAGCGCGCAATCGAGATCGCAATCGAGAATGGGAGCATCAGGAACATAAAAATGCTCAACAACCGCGCGACCATTTGGAAACCGGCCGCAAAAACTGTACTATCGTTCAGCGCCGGGATAAACAGATTGGACAGCTCAAAAAGGATGAACCACAATAACGGTCCCAAAGCACCGATAAAGACCCAGCGGATTTGCTGCCGCTGTGCGAGTGTCGCGTGATGCCTGTAGCGGTAAATACAAACCCCAAAACTAAAAAAGTACCAGGTTGTTGTGATCACCAAATAGGGGGCCAGTCCCAATTTCTCCCAAAAGAATGGGGACTCGGGAAAGACATAAATCCCCAACATCATGAAAACCAAAAGCGGAGCGGCGAACTTGAGCCAACCTGGCGCAAACTTGCCATCTGGGAAAAGCATCATGAATAAAACGATCCCGATGTCACCCAGCGCCAGGATCAAGCCGCCCAAGGTCTCATAGCCTGGCGTGACTGCAATTGTATTCGCCAGGTTGGTAATGCGCACGCCAAAGGTGATCAGGAAGAGGGATGTAAAAATGGCAAACCAGTCATCGGAACGGCGCACCACCAGCAGGCCGCCAATGAAGAAAAACCCAAAAACCAGCAGGATGTCGATCCCATATTCCAGGCCAGCTTGAAGCAGCGCAGGAATTCCCAGCAAGGTCTGTGTTATGTTTAAGCTGAACGCATCGGTGATTTTGGGCGAGAGACTTACCCCGAGAACAACCAGCGTGTACGAAACAACAACGGTCCATAAAACAATCAAAGCCCAGCGCAGGCCGGGTCGATTCTTAAGGGAGGTTTCATTCGTGATAGGGTTAGTAGACATATTCGCCAGAATCGCTCTATACAATCATAACAAAAAAAACCGCATTTTCCCGGACGATTTCACACCAGGCTGTCAGATTTGTTTCCTCGAGCATAAACACAATCAGGATTTCACGAAAGCTGAAAGAATGTTTATGTTCCTTGAGCTACTGACATTGACTGATATACGCGGAAGCAAAGAAAAAGTTTTTGGCCTGGGAAACAACCGACACTCCATGCTTGCTGAAGAAACAGCCAAAACTGTATGTTAAATGCAATCCTTAAGGCATTTTTGTCGTCTACAATTAAGCAAAGGTGCCTATGGCAGAAAAAATTAACGCCCACATCCTGGCGATCGTCTCAGACCAGTCCACGCGTCAATCCCTGGAATCCCTGCTGGACGGGACTGGCTTCACCGCGGATTTTGCCGAGCTCGCCGAAGTTGGTTTGCAAAAAGCGGAAGAACTGCTTCCCGCTATCATCGTGCTGGACATCGATCTTCCCAACCTGAACAGTTATGAGACCTGCCGCCGCCTGCGCGCCAACCGCGCACTGGCCGGGATTCCCGTCATCATGCTCTGCGACCGCGAACAGCGCGACATGCGCGCAGGAGGTTTGAACGCCGGGGCAGATGATTTTATCGATAAACCTTTTGACGGGTTGGATTTAATGGCCCGCCTGAGAAGCCTGGCGCGCCTCAACAGCCGCAGTTACCTGCTTGCCGACCTGACGCGGTTTTCCTGGATGGTGGAACACGCCCACGAGGGTTACCTGCTGCTGGACAAATCCGGCGCAATTCATTACACCAACGAGCAGGCGCTCAACCTGCTCAATTTGCCTGATGATTATTTTGGCCTGCCCTTCGTCAACGTGGTGGAAAAGCGCTACCTTCCCGAGCCTATTGAAACCTGGCAAAACTGGCTGACTGAACCCGATTCTTGCTTTCTCGTCCAGCCTGAAAGCCCAACGGCTCGAGCCGCGTGGGTGGTGCTCGAAGCCCTGGATACAACCATAGGCGCAGACCATTATCGCATCGTGCGCCTGCGTGATGTGACCGAGCGCATGTCGATCTACCAGGACATGCGCAAATTCCACACGGTTATTTCGCACAAACTGCGCACACCGATGTCCATGTTGATGACCAGTATTTCAATCCTTGAAAACCAGCTCGATAACCTGTCGCCAGAAGAAATCAAGAAAATGCTGGCCACGACAATCAAGGGCACCGACCGCCTGGCTGGGGAAGTCCGCGCAATCCTGACTTATATCGATGCGCCGCTGGCGCTTAACCTGGGCAATCCGATGATTCTGGCAGAACTACCTGAAATGGTAAAAGCCATTTGCACGACACTCCACATGGCCAACAATGTTGCTTTTTCGATGCCAGAGAATTTAAACACCCTCAGCATTGCCATGACTCCGGATGCGCTCGAAATAGTTATTCATGAATTACTGGTAAATTCACGAAAATTCCACCCGACCCAGGATCCGCAAATCGAAATCTCTCTCGGCCAGATTGAGGATGGCTTTATCCTGTTACGCGTGGCCGATAACGGCATGACTCTTTCAGTGGAACAACTGCAATGGGCCTGGCTGCCTTACTTCCAGGGCGAGAAAGACTTTACGGGCGAGATTCCCGGCCTCGGGTTGGGATTTCCAATGGTGGCCACCCTGATCTGGAAAGCGGGCGGTGTTATCAATCTGCGCAACCGCTCGGAGAGCCCGGGCGTGATTGTCGACTTGAAAATCCCCCTGGAAAGTACAATGAGAAACGTGGAACGGTCTGCCGCACCTTTTGGAAATTGAACCTGGCGCAGACAACCGCAGAGTTTCCCAAAGAGTCACAAGACCCTGGCTGATTCCGGCCAGGGTCTTGTGTTACAATTTCCAGACAATTTTCATCTGATTTACTCTTCTAAACAATTACACAGACTCCAGCAGGAACAATGATGACCAATCCCGTTATTCTTTCCGTTCTGGCCCATCCGGATGACGAATCTTTCGGCATGGGTGGCACTCTCGCACTCTACGCCCAAAAAGGATACGATGTTTACCTGGTCTGCGCCACGCGCGGCGAAGCAGGCGAAGTTGATCCGGAACACTTGAAAGGTTTTTCGTCCATCGCGGAACTGCGAGAAGGCGAATTGCGCTGCGCTGCCGAACATCTCGGCCTGAAGGGCGTTTATTTTCTCGGTTACCGTGATTCGGGCATGCCTGGCTCGCCCGATAACCAGCATCCCGAGGCCCAGGTTTCCCATTCCGTGGAGGATGTGGCCGGGAAGGTAGTGAAGCATATTCGTGAATTGAAACCGGATATTGTTCTGACCTTTGACCCGATTGGCGGCTACCGCCATCCCGACCATATCCACATCCACCAGGCAACCGTGCTGGCCTTCGAAAAAGCTGCCGAGGCCACCTTCCACCCCGAAGCCGGGGCGCCGTTCCAGCCGGGGAAACTTTACTTCCACACCTTCCCGCGCGGGTTTTTGAAGCTGGCCGTCAAACTGATGCCGCTTTTTGGACAGAACCCACGTAAATTTGGGCGCAACGGTGATATTGACATGCAGTCCATCGCCGAAGTCAACTTCCCCACCCACGCCAAAGTCGATATCGGTCCTGTGCAGGCTCTCAAAGCCGCCGCCAGCGCCTGTCATGCCTCCCAGGGTGGAATCGGGATGAGGCGCGGCATCATGGGATTGTTCATCAAACTATTCGGGGAACATGAGGCATACATGCAGGCTTACCCGCCAATTGCGAAAAACTGGAAAGTCAAGAAAGATCTGCTTGCATAGCTCCACAAAGGGCGCATATCTTGCGCTCTTTTTTATTTAACTGCCATATCTGGCGCTTGTGTTTGTAGAATTTATGTTCTATAATTCAAACACCTTTTATCCGATTCAACCTCAAGGAGAAAACAATGACCAAGCGAAACATAGTCCATATCGAAATCCCCACCAATAACGCCAAGGCTTCAGGTGAATTTTACGAAAAGCTCTTTGGCTGGCAAATCGTCCGTGACGAACAAATGGATTACACCATGTTTGAGCCGCAAGAAGGTCCTGGCGGTGGGTTCAGTCCCATTGGAGAAAACACGAAGGTCAGTGATGTGCTGATTTATATATCCAGCGATGATATCGACGCCGACCTAGAAAAAGCAGTCACCTTGGGCGGCGCCATCGTCATGGCAAAAGATGAGATTCCCAATACCGGCTGGTTCGGGATCTTCAAGGACCCCACCGGCAACGCGATCGGGTTATACACCAGCATGAACCCAGATTACAACAAATAAAACCAATCACAATAAAAATGCATGCCTTAAAAAGAACCCCGCGAGTTTTTGCCTCGCGGGGTTCTTTTTTACTGATCACCATTCACTGATTACCGAACCAGATTCCTGGCCTGTTCCACCACTTCGAGCAGCTCGGGCAAATCCATACCCAGTTCACGAAGTTTCTCAGGGGTGGGAATGCTGTTCTTGTCCCAGCCGCGGCGCTCGAAGACCGCATCCACCAGCTTTTCATACTGGGCTTCGCGATATTCGCGCAGGTGCTTCATTTTTTCTTCGGTCGACATACCGGCAGGATCAATTTCAACCAGGCGCTTGAGCTGCTCATCGTAACGTTCCTGACGTGATTCGTACTCGACCTTGGTCACCGGGCCCATCGCCCGGTAAGGCGGATAATCGTGCTGGCGGCCAACCCGCCCCATCCGCATGGAAAACACTTTCTGGAAGTTGTAGACCCGCTCAGACTGCTTCAGCAGGATCTCGGTGGTGGTCGGAATTCCGGTCACGCCCTGGTGAATCCAGGTGTAGTTTTCAACATGTTCCTCGACCTTGGCGGGTTCCTTGGTCTGTTTGTTGTTTTCGGGCGAGATGTCGTTCCAGGGCAGCTTACAGAGTCCGTGCAGGCTGAACCAGGTGCGCCACATCGGGAAGTAGTGCAGGGCCTCGGCCTTGTCTTTAAAGCTCGGCAGCAGATTATGGACTTGATCCATAAAAATCAACCAGGCCTCGTCATGCTGGGGGCCCTTGGTAGCCAGACCAAAACCACCCTGCTGCGCGAGCGATTCTTTGGTCAGGTACTCCGAGATTTCCATGCCCTTGATTTCCATGCCAATATCGTGCACAAACTTCGGATCGGCGCCATATTCGCGCACAAACAGTTCTTTCATGGAACGCACACCCTGGCCGACGATCACGCCAAAGCCTTCGCCGCGCGCCATCTGGTGCAGGAGCTCCAGCGCAGCCGCGCCATTCCCAAACTTCAACTCCAGGCCGCCCGTAACCTTCCTGTCAATGATGCCTTCCTCGTAGCACTCCATCGCAAAAGCGACGCAGTTGGCAAAGGAGATCGTATCCACGCCGTAGGTATCGCAATAGAAATTGAGTTCCAGCAATTTTTGAGCATCAAAGTTGCCAATATTCGAGCCCACCCCAGCCGCGTTCTCGTATTCAGGGCCGTCCACGATTACACAGGTGCCGGCATAGGGGCCGGTTTTGAGCGGAAAATGGTCGACACCGTGCGAACACGAGAGCGTACAACCCAGCCAGCAGCCATCAGACATGCCCTGGGTGAAGGCTTCCTTCCAGACCTTGGAATCAATCTTATGGGTATCGGGGTGCGAACCATAGCGGTAGTTGTGCGTTGGCAGCAAATCAAAATGATCCATGATTTCAACGATATTGGCAGTTCCAACTTTGCGCATCTGGTTCTGCTTATCGTCGAAATCGGCGATTTCCTTGTTGATCCGCGAACCTGCCTTGCGGACAAGGGCCATATCAGCCACGTTGTTCTTATCCCCACCCATCTCGCTAAAGCGAACGACAATCGCCTTGATTTTCTTGTCGCGCAAGACGCGCCCCGGGCCGCCGCGCGCGGCCTGTTTCAACCGGGCTTCCTTACGGCGGACGTCATACCAGGATGAGTTGAGCATTGCAATCCGGGTATGCTCTGCGCCCTTCCCGGCAGAAAGCACCGAGATCCCACGTTTGCCCTTTTCGTCGCCGCCGAAACGTTCGGTCAGGACATTCGCAATCAGGTGCGAATCGACCGCTTCGAGCGAATCGCGCTCGATCGTCACTTTGCCGGTATCGCCATCGATGAAGATGATCACATCACTTTCGGCTTTGCCCTGGATTTCAAGCGCATCGAAACCAGAGAACTTCAGGAAGGGCGCGAAGTAGCCACCCACGTTGCAGTCCACCACGTTTTGGGTCAACGGGCTGAGAAACACAACCGTCGCCTTGCCGCTGCCAGGATAAGCTGTAATACCGCAGATCGGGCCATTGGCAATCACCAATTCGTTTTGCGGATCATCCCATTTGGTCTCGGGCGTAACTGCATCCCACAATAATTTGAGCGCAAAACCGCGCCCGCCAGTGAACAGGTCCTTCATCTGCTGGGTAACCGATTTTTCGCGGAAGGTGTTGTCGTTCAGGTTGATATAAAGCGTGCGGTTGGCGTAGCCGCGTTCCACGGGGCGCAGTTCGTAAGTAAATTCCCCCAAGAGGGTGGGTGCTGCGAGATTATCAGGCATGGTCAAGTCTCCAGTTACTTTCAAAGGGCGGCGGGTAATGAACACCAAAAACTGCTTTCATTATCATGAAAACACTGAAATTTGTCTACTGACTAACTACACTTTTTGGTAGTGCCAAGCGCAACGTTTTTCAGAATAAACCTGTCTGCGGCCGAAAAAACACCTACCGCGGTCTATATGAGTTTTGTAAATAATTCATCGAGCCGCCAAAAATCGTGTTATTATCAAGATGATTTATATCTTATTTATCTCTATTATTGGCAAACTTTCAACCAGAGGAGATTTTGTATGACTGACTTCAAATTGACTTACTCCACCATGTTTAATCCGCCTGAAGAACTCCACACACAGTACGACCTGGCGCTGGCGCAGCAAAAAGAAAACCTCGGCCAGGAGTTTGCCATGTTCATCAACGGCAGGGATGTTCTCTCTGAGGAAAAATTCGAGGATCGCACACCCATCGATACGGATGTTGTGTTGGCGCTGATGCAGAAAGGCAACCAGGAACACGCCCGGTTGGCGCTGACAGCCGCCCGCCAGGCTTTCCCAACCTGGAGCCGCACCCCCTGGCAGGAGCGCGTCGTCTTGCTGCGCAAAGCTGCGAGCTTGATCGAGGCGCGCCTTTTCAGCCTGAGCGTGGCCATGTCGCTGGAAGTGGGGAAAAACCGCATGGAGGCCATCGGCGATGTGCAGGAAACTGCCGACCTGATCTATTACGCCTGCGACCAGATGGAAGCCAACAACGGCTACATCCAGACCCTCGGCAGGGACCCGCTCCCGAATCACGATTCAACCAACATTTCACTTTTGCGGCCCTACGGTGTCTGGCTGGTGATCAGCCCGTTCAATTTCCCCTTCGCGCTGACCGGCGGCCCGGCAGGCGCGGCGCTGGTGGCCGGGAACACCGTTGTGATCAAACCCGCCACCGACACAGCCTGGATTGTGCGCCTGCTGGTTGATTGCTTCCGCGATGCCGGAATGCCGGATGGAGTTGTGAACTTCGTCACCGGGCCGGGACGCACCCTGGGCCAGGCGTTGGTCGAAAGCCCCGAAGTGGATGGGGTCACCTTCACCGGCTCCTTTGAAGTGGGCATGAAAATGCACCAGGATTTCAGCAGGCGTAACTACATCCGGCCCGTCATCCTTGAATTAGGCGGCAAAAACCCGGCCATTGTCTCGCGCCATGCCAATCTCGAAGATGCCGCAACGGGCATCGTCCGCTCGGCGTTTGGCTTGCAGGGACAAAAGTGTTCCGCCGCCAGCCGCATTTTCGTCGAGGAACCGGTCTACGATGAACTGACCGCCCGGCTCAAAGACCTGACCGAAAAACTGACGATTGGCGACCCCACCGACCGCAAAAACTTCCTTGGCCCGGTCATCAACCGCGCCGCTTACGATGATTTCAAAAATTTCAGCGAGGAACTCTCCCAGGCTGGGCATTTCCTGACTGGCGGTAAGACTCTCAACAGTCACCTTGCCAAAGGCTTTTTCTGCCAGCCGACCCTGGCCGTGGATGTGCCTTATTCACATCCCCTCTGGCAGCAAGAAATGTTCCTGCCCATCGCCACGATTGGCAAAGTCAAGAACTTGCAAGAGGCCATCCACTCCGCCAACAGCGTCAATTACGGTCTGACTGCCGGCTTCTACGGCTCGGACGAGGAAGTCGATTGGTTCTTCGACAATATCGAAGCGGGTGTCACCTACGCCAACCGCCCGCAGGGCGCCACCACCGGCGCATGGCCGGGCTTCCAACCCTTCGGCGGCTGGAAAGGCTCCGGCTCCAGCGGCAAAAATTCGGGCGGGCCATATTACCTTCCACTCTACATGCACGAGCAAATCCGCACACTCGTGCGCCCCAAGCAGTAAAATACAGCCACCCGCTCCCCTGCCCTCTTCTTTAGCGGCAGGGGATTTTTTTATCCGCCTATCCCTCACCCCTGCCTTCTCCCTTTGGGAGAAGGGGAGATTCGTATGCCCTGGAACCCTGAGCAATACCATAAATTCCAAGCCGAACGTTCGGCCCCGTTTGACGATTTACTCGCGCTGGTGGACAAACGCCCACGCTTGAAAGTCATAGATTTGGGCTGCGGAACCGGAGAACTAACCCGACGCCTCGCGGATTCCCTGCCCGAAAGCGAAGTTTTCGGCCTCGACAACTCTCCACAAATGCTGGCGAAGGCCGATTCCGTTAAACGCACCGGCCTGGCCTTCAAGTTGGGTGACCAGGCCACCCTGTCCGGTTCGTGGGACTTGATTTTCAGCAACGCGGCCCTGCAGTGGAGCGAAAACCACCAGCGGCTGATTGGCCATTTATACGGAAGACTGGCCCAGGGTGGACAGATCGCGGCGCAAGTCCCTTCCAACCACACGCATATATCTCATCGTCTGATCGGCGAAACAGCCCGGGAAGAACCCTTCCATTCCGCCTTGAGAGGCTTCACCAGGGTTTCCCCGGTCTTAACCATCGATGAATACGCGCAGCTTTTATTCAACCTTGGCGCACAGAACCTCACGGTTTTTGAAAAGGTCTACGCCCATCTGCTGGAGAATTCAGCCGCAGTGGTAGAATGGGTTTCCGGGACAGCTTTGGTGCCTTATTTTGAGCGCCTGGGTAACGAAAAGGATGCTTTTCTGGATATAATTCAGAAGAAATTTCGCGCCGCCATGCCGGGCAGCCCGATACTCTATCCCTTCAAGCGAATTCTTTTCTCTGCGCAGAAACCGAGGTAATGAATGGGCGAAGCAAGAGACGATCGCAGCGAATTCATCTCGCGGATCGGAACGTTTTTTTTATTGCTTGGCGCTTTGTTAATCATCCTGTTCATTGCTTCAGATATCTCGCGGGTAGACAAAGGCCGCCAGGCCAATGCCACCCAGATTTATATCGTAGAGGGCGTCCGAGCCTTGCAAACCCGGGATGCCGGGGCAGCCCAGGCAAAACTAAAGGGAGCGCCCACCCCCACCCTCGCGCTACCAGCCAGCGGTAATGGCAGCCCGCTCAGCTATCTGCCCTTTTTTTGCCTGGGTGTCCTCATCCTCGGATTAGGGTTTATCACGAAACGTAAATTCGCCCCGCCGCCATCAGCGGGCAAACGTTTTGAGTGGATTCGAAAATTGCAGCAGAAACGCCGCGAGGCCCAGGCCAGGAAAGAAGCCGAGAAAAAAGAAAAAAGTGCCAAGAAAATATAGTTCGAAAAGGGAAAAAATGACCAAACTTGTCTCTCTCAAAGAAGCGATTTCCAAATTCGTCAGCGACGGCGACGTGGTTTACGCTGCCGGGTTCACGCACCTGATCCCTTTCGCCGCCGGGCACGAAATTATCCGCCAGGGTAAGAAAAACCTGACCCTGGCGCGCGCCACCCCCGACCTGATTTACGACCAGATGGTGGCCGCTGGCTGCGCCAAAAAGGTGATTTTCTCGTATATGGGAAATCCGGGCGTAGGCTCTTTGCGCATCGTGCGCGCCGCCATCGAAAAAGGCGAACTGGAATGGGAAGAGTATTCGCATTTCGGCATGATCACCCGCCTGCAAGCCGGAGCCAGCGGGCTGCCCTTCCTGCCGATGAACCAGACCGGGGCGACGGATTTGGAAAAATCCAACCCGCTGATCAAGCGCGTCACCGACCCATATTCTGGAAAGGAAGTCATCACCGTTCCGGCGCTCAACCCAGATGTCGCCATCGTCCATGTGCAGCGCGCCGATAAAAACGGCAATGCGCATCTCTGGGGCATTGTTGGCGAGCAAAAGGAAGTGGCTTTCGCCGCAAAAAAAGTCATCCTGACAGCCGAAGAAATCGTGGACGAAGCCGTGATCCGTTCAGACCCGAACCGCACGCTCATCCCCGGCTTTATCGTCAGCGCCGTCTGTCACGAGCCTCATTCCGCGCACCCGAGTTACGCGCAAGGGTACTATGACCGTGACAACGAGTTCTATCTTGGTTGGGACAAGCTCAGCGAATCGGTCGAAACGGTCAAACAATACCTGGATGAATGGGTCTACGGGGTCAAAGACCGCGCAGAATACTGGCAAAAACTCGGCGCAGAGAAGCATGAAAAGCTAAAAGTCACCAAACGCATGAGCGAGCCGGTAGATTATGGGAATTACTAATCCAGGCAATGCTTCTGGAGGCGAACACCTCCCAACTTTCGAGAGTCAAACTTCAGGAGCCGCTTGACACCAGTATGATGAGCAGTGATGATTCCCTTTATTGACTTTGGTGGTTCAGGACAGCCCCTGGTTTTCCTGCACGCCAATGGTTACCCGCCGGGGTGTTACCAGCAACTACTTACCAAGCTGGCAGGACACTCCAGTGTCAGCGCAATGGTTCAGCGCCCTTTGTGGGAGGGCAGCCGGCCAGGCAAGATCAACGACTGGCACCCGCTGACAGATGATCTGCTATGCTTTCTGGACGAGCGCCCTTCGGAGCCGCCGATTGTCGTCGGGCATTCGCTGGGCGGGATTGTGGCCCTGCGCGCAGCCATCCGCCAGCCAGAGCGCTTCAAAGCTCTGATCCTGCTCGATCCAGTGCTGTTCCCGCCCAGTTTCATCTTCTTATGGAGGGTTGCCCGGGCGCTCCAGTTGGGACATCGCCTGCACCCCTTAATCCAGGTTGCACGAAAGCGACGGCGCGCCTTCGATGACCTGGAGAAAGTCTTCAATGGATACCGCCGCCGGGAAATCTTTCGCTATTTCAATGACGAAGCGCTGCGAGGTTACATCACGGGAATCACGAAGCCTGCAACCGATGGCGGTTACGAACTGGCTTACTCTCCCGAATGGGAAGCGCAGATCTACCTGACCAGTGTTTGGCGTGATCTGGAACTCTGGCAGGGATTGCGCTCGCTCAAACCACCATTACTGATCATCCGCGGGGCAGAAACCGGCACGTTTTTAGCCGCCACTGGGCGGCGAGTGGTCCGCACAAATCCATCTGTCTCTGTGGAAACCATTCAAAAAACCACGCACCTCGTCCCATTGGAGCGCCCAGCCGAAACCTTCGATCTTATTCTGACATTTCTGGCCCAAATGGCCAATCCATAAGGAGAATCCATGACTGAATTAACTTATTCTTCATCCGAACTAATGATCATCAACGCCGCGCGCCTGCTGCGCGATGGTGACGTTGTCTTCGTCGGCGTTGGGCAGCCCAACATGGCCTGCAACCTGGCGAAACGCACTCACGCCCCGAGCCTGACGATGATCTACGAAGCGGGCGTCATCGGCGCAGAACCGGCGCGCCTGCCGCTTTCCATCGGCGACCCTACACTGGTCAGCGGCGCGCTCTCGGTCGTCAGCATGTACGATATTTTCTCGTTCTACCTCCAGCGCGGAAACGTGGATGTGGGTTTCCTGGGCGGCGCACAAATTGACCGTTATGGCAACATCAACGCCACCATCGTCGGCACGGATTATGAACATCCCAAAGTGCGCCTGCCCGGTTCCGGCGGCGCGCAGGAAATCGCAGCCTGGGCCAACCGCTGCTATATCATGACCCCGCACCAGAAGCGCCGTTTCCCCGAAAAAGTGGACTTTTTAACGTCCGCTGGTTATCTTGATGGAAGTGGAGGGCGCGAAAAAGCCGGTTTGCGCGGCAAAGGCCCGATCGGCGTGGTGACGGATATCGGTTTCATGGAACCGGACGAGAATGGCGAATTAACGCTGACCGCCCTGCACCCGGGAAAAACCGTCGAAATGGCGAAGGAGAATACGGGCTGGGATTTGAAAATCGCCGATCCTTCGACAGGCTCAAGACTGCGTACCACCGAACCAGTCAGTGAACATGAACTGAGAATCCTGCGCGAGGAACTCGATCCGAGCGACGCCTTCCTGAAAGGCGGATAGGCCCGCCCAGGCTTTTAAGACCGCAGCTATAAATTATGAATCGACATTTATCTCGTCGGGATTTCCTGAAACTGGCTGGGCTGGCCCCGCTGAGCATTGCCGCACCGAGCGTCATGCACAGCCTTGGCATCCCACAAGCGCTCCAGCACAGCCAAAAGAACGTCATTATCGTGGTCTGCGACGCGCTTTCAGCCTACAACATTTCGCTGTATGGTTATGGCCGCGAGACCATGCCCAACTTGTCACGGCTGGCAAGGCGCGCCACGGTCTACCACAATCACTTTGCCGGAGGCAACTTCACAACGCCTGGCACCGCATCCTTATTAACCGGCACACTCCCCTGGACGCACCGCGCTTTTGTCTTCAATGGCAAAGTGACCCAGAAACATGTCGACCGCAACATTTTCCAAACTTTCTCAGATTATTACCGGTTGACGTATACCCACAACAGCCTTGTCGCCACCCTTTTGAAGCAGTTTTATGGTTCACTCGACAATCTAATCCCAATTGAAAAACTACTGCTAACCTACGACGGTTTCATCCCGACTCTGTTCCCGGGAGATGACGATATTGCCAATGTCAGTTGGGTACGGGCGATTAAGAATAAAGATGAAGGTTATTCCTACTCTCTTTTCCTTTCGAATTTCTACAAGCTGTTTTCCGAGAACAAGGTTGCCGGCCTCCGCCCCAGTTTTCCAATCGACCTGCCCAACATCAGCGGCGACAACTACTACCTGCTTGAACAGGCCGTCGATTGGATTGGCGACCTGCTTGGTACTGTTCGACAACCATTCTTGGGATATTTCCATTTCCTGCCCCCGCACTATCCCTACAATACCCACCGTGAATTTTTTGGCCGGTTTGACAAAGATGGGTTTGAGCCGGTAGAAAAACCGCTCGACCCGTTTTCCCAGAACCAGGGACGGAAGAACCTCCCTAAAAAGCGCAAGGAATACGACGAATTCATCCTATACGCCGATCGTGAGTTTGGTCGATTCTATGATCACCTTGAAGCTGCGGGCTTGCTCGAAAATTCCATCCTGGTTTTCACGTCTGACCATGGTGAGTTATTCGAGCGCAGCATCATCGGACATCGCACTCCGGTCTTATACCAGCCTATCATTCGTGTGCCCCTGCTGATTTTTGAACCCGGGCAGGAGACACGCCGCGACATTTTTACGCCCACCAGCGCGGTCGATGTAATGCCCACCTTGCTGCATTTGACCGATCACAAAATCCCGGCCTGGGTCGAGGGAACTGTTTTACCACCTTACGCTCCTGCCAAACCCGGGCAGCCCGTCTACGCTCTCCAGGCCTGGAATAACGAACCGGATGCCCCGCTTGAACATGCTACCGCCATGCTGGTCAAGGGCCGCTACAAGCTGATCTATTACTTTGGCTATGCCCCTTCGGGCACTGACCAACGCATACAGCTATTTGACCTTGAAAATGATCCCGAAGAACTAACCGACCTCGCTAGCCTCGAGACAACTACCACGCAGCAATTGTGGGATGAATTGAAGGTGAAACTGGCCGATGCCAACCAGGCTTATCAATAAGCCGCTCCATTTTATACCCTTCGCTGGCAAAAATCGCGCTTTTTCAGAGCAGGGAAGCGCAATTTTTGTCCGGGGCATGATCTACAACTCCAGCTTGAGACTTCCGTATATCTTTACAAAACAAGTTCTGTGAAAAAGCAAGCTTTTGCGATCCAAAACTTAGAACGGAGGTTTCCATGACTATCACCACCCGCCCCGCCTTGCGCCGCTCGCGCCGCAACCGCGTTTTAGCCGGTGTCTGCGGCGGCTTGTCTGAATTTTTTGGCATCAGCGCTTTCTGGTTCAGGCTGGCCTTTTTGATCGCCTTCATCCCCGGCGGCGTGCCCGGCATCAGCCTGTATTTGCTTTTCTGGCTGATCGTCCCCAAAGCCAGCGAGTAAAATTGGGACTCCAAGATTTTCCCGCCTACCTCGATGGGCGCTTGACCTGATGGGTTTACAGGGTACGGGGTGAAGGGTGCCGCATTTTGGTGTATGAGCGCGTGTACGCGCGCTCATACACCAAAATGCGGGGTTTTTACCACAGAGATTCCCAAAGAGTCGTAAAATCGGTAGCCGCTCAAACCAAAAAGTAGGATAAATGGGCTGAAATCCGCCCGTTTATCCTACTTTTTATTGTCCCGGTACGGGTAAAATATAGGTAGTGGTTATTCCTTTTGTTGGCGCTGAGGTCAAAATGAAATTCGTAACACAAAAACCCACCCGCAACTTCTGGCAGATCATCTTTCTCTCTCCCAATGAACCCCGCCTGCGCGCCGGATGGCGGCTGCTAGTCCAGACTATTTTGCTGGTCATCTTGGGCATTGCGGCAGGAATGGCAATTATCGTCCCAATCGGCCTGCTCAAAATTGATTTTGACTCACCGTTGGTCATGCTTGCCAACCAAGTGACAGCATTATTTGCAATTACCGCCTCCATTTTCCTGGCCCGGCGTTTCCTTGATAAACGCTCCATCGTCAGCCTGGGCCTCAAATTGAACAGGCAGGCGCTCTGGGATGTGCTGATTGGGATTGGCATCACCTTTTTCCAAATGGGGCTGGTCTACGGCATCGAAATCACCCTGGGCTGGACCAAATTTGAGGGTTATGCTTGGCAAATGGAAAGCGGCTTGGCCGTGGCAGAAGGTCTTGGCGTCTGGCTGGTCATTTTCTTGATCGTCGGCTGGCAGGAGGAACTCCTTTCACGCGGCTACCACCTGCAAAGCCTCGAAAGCGGGCTAAAGACCTTCTGGGCCGTGCTGATCTCATCATCCGTGTTTGGAGTTCTGCATCTTGGCAACCCTGGCGCTTCGTGGATTTCGACACTGGGGATCGTCCTGGCCGGTTTGTTCCTGGCGCTCCCGTACCTCCTGACTCGCCAATTATGGCTGTCCATCGGGCTGCATATCGGCTGGAACTTTTTCGAGGGCGTAGTGTTTGGATTCCAGGTAAGCGGCATCGAGACCTTCCGCTTGTTGCGGCACACTGTCAGCGGGCCAGAGTTGTGGACCGGTGGCGCATTCGGCCCGGAGGCTGGGCTGCTGGTCATCCCGGCTATCGCACTGGGTTCATTACTCACCGTAGTGTACACCAGGTCGAGCCTCCGTAAAATGAACGTTGAATAACCAACCATGTCAGTAGAAGTGCTCATCACCATCCCTTTTTCGGAAAAGCTGATTCGTCAGCTCTCTGCAGTTTCGCCCAAAATTAACCTGACCGCCATCTCCGCAGCAAACTCCTCCGAAATATCAGCAGAAATTTGGGCGCGGACGGAAGTGCTTTATACAGGGCATGTCCTGCCCGAGCCAGCGCAGGTCCCGTCCCTGCGCTGGATACAGTTCCATTTTGCAGGAATCGACCGCTACTTCGATGAGCCCGTCCTGCAAAAAGATGGACTGCTGGTCACCACCTTAAGCGGAGCTGCCGCTCCACAGGTGGCCGAACACGTTCTGACAATGATGCTGGCGCTTAGCCGGAAACTGCCAGCACTGTTATCTACCCAGAAAAAAAGCGAGTGGTCCAAAGACCGCTTCGAATTATTTTCGCCTTTTGAATTAAACGGCAGGACAGTTGGCATCGTCGGGTACGGAAGTATTGGCCGCCAAATCGCGCACCTGCTCCAGCCTTTTGGCGTCACAATCCTGGCTACCAAGCGAAACGGATTCGATCCACGGGATGATGGATACGCTGTCGAAGGAACTGGCGACCCGCTGGGTGACTTGGTCCACCGGCTCTATCCACCGCAAGCCCTGCGATCCATGCTTAAAGAATGCAATTTCATCGTTGTAACTGTTCCGATGACCACCGAAACAAACAACATGATTAACGCAACCATTTTCGATGCGCTCAAGCCGGGTTCCTACCTGATCGACGTGTCGCGCGGCGGGATTGTCAATCATAACGACCTGATCGAAGCAATCAAAAACAACAAACTCGCCGGGGCGGCCCTGGATGTTTTCCCCGAGGAACCACTCCCGCGCTCCAGCCCATTATGGCAAAACCCTAACGTTATAATTACCCCGCATATTTCGGGGGGAAGTCAATATTACAAGGACAGGGCCGCCGCGCTATTCTCCGAAAACTTGTTGCGTTATCTTTCGGGCTTACAGCTGTATAATCTTTTCGACCGTAAGCGCGGATATTAACCCGATGCTTCGATTGACATGAATCAACCCATCCAGGCTGTCCTCTTTGATCTAGGCGAGACCTTAATGTATTCTCTCGACCCCTGGGCGCCCGTTTTTGACCGCGCCGGGCGGGAGTTATCCAACGCTCTCTGTGCAAACGGAGTCGCGGTTGATAACGCAACCTTCCATGATGATTTCCGCCAACGGCTGGATGAATACTATACCGAGCGCGAACGCAACCTGTTCGAAACCAGCACCATCCTCGTTTTACGCGAACTCCTGGCAGAAAAGGGGCATCACAACGTTCCAGAAAAAACCCTGCGCGAGGCGCTCGATCAATTCTACGCTGTCACACAACAGAATTGGGCACTGGAAGAGGATGCGATTCCAACCCTTGAAACACTCCAGGAAGGTGGCTTCCACCTGGGGCTGGTTTCCAACGCCGGTGATACGCGGGATGTCTTCCAGCTAACCGAAAAATTCGGCCTCGAGCCGTTTTTCGATTTCATCATCACTTCCGCTGCCTGTGGTTATCGAAAACCACATCCGCGTATCTTTGAACTTGCGCTGGCACACTGGGGATATCTGCCTGATGAAATCGCCATGGTCGGGGATCGCCTTGATGCGGATGTGCGCGGCGCACAACCGCTGGGAATTTACGCCATCTGGATCACACGCCGGGCAAAAAAGGTCGATCTGCCACTGATCACTCCCGACAGCACGATTAATACCCTGAACGAAATCCCCACTTTGTTATCAAAACTGGCAAAAGCCTGACCTCTGATTTCGTTTTCGATACAACCTCGATGGAAATCTCTGCAGTAGAAAAACCCCACCCTTCGCCCCGTACCCTGTGAACCCACCAAGGCAAGCGCCCATCGAGGCGGGCGGGAAAACTCTTGAGATCTGCAAATATTCGCAAGCCAAATCCCTGATTCTGTTATATACTATACGAACGGCAATAAAACAAGAAGGAGTAAACCATGTCCATCCTAGCTGTTTTGGAAGTGACAGTTGGCGTCATCTTTGCGTGGCTGGGGCTAAGCCTGGCGGTTATGTACGTTCAGGAGTGGGTTGTTGGCAAATTAGGCTGGCGCTCGAGCATGCTGGAAACCTACCTGACAAACCTGCTCACAGACCCTGTCATCGCCAAGCAATTCTACAATCACCCACTCATCCAAGGGCTCCACAGCGGCCCGGATGGCGCAAAAAGACCAGCTTACATTCCCTCTGGTCAGTTTTCAACAGCCTTATTCGATATCATCCGCGATGCGCCAAAAGAAGCAGCTCTGATTCAGAAAACGCTGTACGATCTACAAAACGACATTGATCGCTTGAGTAAAAACAAACGCGAACTGGCGCGACAACAACTCAATCTGACTTTGAATTTAACACGCAAAGCCCTGGAAACCGAAGCAGGACAGGAAGTGGTCGATGCGATTCTGGCCGAAGCTAAAGGCCGCATCCGCAAACTTAGCGCGGATTACCCGGCGCTCCAGCCGGTGATCGAGATAAAATTCAAAGAATTTGCCAGCCAGAAGAAGCAAATTGATGCAATCCTGGCCACCGTCCAGGCCCAACCTGGCCTTGAGCCGGAGGGCACTACCCTCGACCAAATCCGACTCGGGCTGGCAGTCATGAGCGTCAGCCAGCCACAATTGAAACGGGCTATCGAGGCCTTGCTGACGGGCGTGGAGGAATATGTTGCTGAAGGCAAAAGCACTTATCTCCAGGCACGAGAAAATCTAGAGGAGTGGTTTGATAACGGGATGGAACGATTAAGCGGCTGGTATAAACGTCGTTCCCAAACCATGGCATTTATCATCGGCACATGCATCGCGGTCTTTTTAAATGTTGACAGCCTGCAACTGGCAAACCAACTTTGGCGCGATCCGATTGTGCGCGAATCGCTCGCCAATCAAGCCGCAGCCTTTTTGGAGAAAAACCAGGACGATCTCTTGTCCGCGGATTACCAACAACTTGCCCAACTTCAAATTCAGATAAGTCAGTTAAATGTTCCTGTCGGCTGGGTGGGCTCTGCATTGCCGGTTGATTCTTACGGGGCAGTCTTGATTGGCGACGGTACACAAAAATTATGTACTTTTACGCCACGGTCCAGTGTAGACTTGTTCGGCTTGCGGCTGGGGAGCGAGTGCTACCCAATTGCAAATACGCCCAAATTCAATGATCCGACAGGTTGGCTGCTTAAAATTATCGGTTTATTAATCAGCGGCATCGCTGCTGCGCAAGGGGCCCCCTTCTGGTTTGATTTGCTAAAGAACATCATCAAAATCCGTTCAAGTGGCTCAAACCCCAGCGAAACACCTCAAAAAACAACAAAATAATTTTTCTTACACGCAACCAGGCATTGCAAATCCGATTTGCATAGACGGGCGTTCCGGAAAACGCCCGTCTATGTTATCTTAGCGCAGCTTTTGTCTCCCCCTCACATGATGTCTTCCAACTCATCATAGCGATTAACAACCAGTTCGAGAAGAGCCTGGCGCAGGGCTTCGCCATCCAGCTCACGGCTGTCCAGCTTATGAACTTGGCGAGCCAACTCACTGTCACCCAGAACATCCAGAAGCCAGGACTCGAAATCACCACGATGCTGGTGATACTTTAATGAGCCAAGCGGTAACTCATTGAGGATTTGCCGGAATTCCCACAAGTTGGCAGCGGAGTAGCCCAGGCTGCCGCCATCCGAAGTACAAAAGTGGAAGCGTTTGTGTTCAGGTAGGGGCGCCCGCAGGTATTTTTGTAAATGCCGGATATGCGGAATGGAGCGCGGCCCGGTCTGGAAACGCACCGGAGATTGCAATCTGGAGGTCAGGGGCCTGAAGACATTGGAACAGAGGAAAGTCTGGCCGATAGGCAAATTGGATATCTGATTGAGCACCTCCTGGCCTTCTTCGAATTGCGCCAGGTAAGGTGCCAGCGCCTGGATTTCTTCGGGGGCACCCAGGCGGGTGAGCAAACAATGATCGAGTTTCTTGAGAAGTAAGGGCGATAACTGGCTGGGACGATAACTGACCAATCCAACCCCTAAACCTTCTTGCATGCTCTCCAATAGCAAGTTGGTAAATTCGCCGCCTTCATACGGACAGAAACCTTGCGCCTCGTCAATCAAGAACCAGTGCGGGCGCCCGCGCCTGGCCCGTAAACCGCGCAGCGCCCGAACAAACTCGAGCACATATTCATGACGCTCTTCGGGCGGGCGTATCGATAAATCGAGCACCAAGCTGACAGCGTGCCACTCAAGCAAGTTAACCAGGTCGGCTATTGAGGGGAGCGGCGTATCTGAAACTCCCAGGTGCAGGCTGTGAGTCATAGATGCCATCGCGCGATAATCGCCTTCAGGATCAATGATACAAACCTGATACCCCAACCTGAACAATTCTTCAGTCAAAAGCCCGGCCAGCCAGGATTTTCCGCTGTTACTGGCCCCGAAGATTCCTAAGCGGCTGTCAACAAGCGTCAACGGATCCAGGTAAACCGGCATGCCATCCTTGGTGTAGCCCAGCACCAGGCGCCGTTCCGGGCGCTGACGATGTTCCGGGCCTCGACGGGTTAGAAGCTGTCTGAGAAGCAGATTGATGCCGGTCCCGTTATCGCCAGGGACCGATGGAAGCACAACGTCTGCCAGGGCCTTGATTTTCGGAATGGCATTCGGGACAGCTACCGCCAGTTCGGCCAGTTCCAACATGCTGCAATCATTCTCGGCATCACCGCAGGCCACCAGGTTGCGCGGTGAGTAGCCCAAATCCTGCAAGGCGTAGGAAAGGCCTGTCCCTTTGGTTGCCCCGGGAGGCAACAACATGACGGCCCCATTGTTATATTCAATTGTGACCCCCACGTTGATATCCTGCAAAACCTTCATAATAACTTCATCATAAGGAACGCGGGTAGCCACAATGCTCATCCCGCGTTCCAAGGGGATTTTCATTTCTTCCAGGCGCTGGACTACGACAGAGGATAGCCTGCCAAAAGGCAGTTTGACAACATTCCTCCTCGGGAAAAACACAACCGCGCCGTCTTCAGCGACGATCGCTTCAAAAAATTCGGTAAAAGGCCCACTCTCGATAAAACTTTCTATCACACGCCCGGTAGCCAGGATCAAGGTTAGCCCAGAAGTTTTGGCCTGGCGCAGCAAGTCCCAGGTTTCAGGAGCAATAACCCCATCCTTCGCCAGGGTGCCATCCAGGTCGCAGGCCAGCACTTTGAGATGCGAGTTCCTGCGCCGCTCGTTATGGAGCGAGGAGCTAGGCACGGGAGAAGCCTCTTCCGGCGGGGAAACCGGCTGCTCATTACCTGTCGTTCCGGACAAAATTTGCTGAACAATTCGAATAATGTCTCGCAGGTGAAAAGGCTTGGGGATATAAGCTTTGGCAAGTTTCCTGGCGCGCTCTTCCACCTCGGGACTGCCGTAAGCTGTGATGATTACACCAAGAATCCCTGGGGAAATCTGCTGGGCCTGGTGTAAAAGCTCCAAACCATCGATGCCGGGCAAGCGAAAATCTGAAATCAATAGATCAAAATGCTTGTTCCCCAGGCGCTCCAAGGCCTCTTCACCGGAAAAACATAATTCCACCTGGTATAGTCTGTCAGGGCTTAAATCCAGGGCTTTTTTTAGCGGATGGGCAACCCCTAATTCGTCCTCAACGATCAGGATATTGTGGCTCTTCATGCCGCAGTCTCCAACCAATCCCCGGGATCCGAAGCGGGAAGCGCGATCGTAAACCTGACTCGATCCGGCTCGCGCAGGTTTTCAGCAGTCAGGGAACCTCCCAGATCCTGGATGATTTGATGGCTAATGGAGAGACCCAGCCCGGTGCCTCCAGGCTTGGTCGTAAAGAAGGGTTCGAAAATATTATCCAGGTGCTCGTAAGGGATAAGTTCGCCATTATTGGTAACCGCTAGCTTAACCCAGCCCGCTTCAACTTCAGCGGTAATACTAAGTTCCCCGCCCAGCGGCATGGCTTCGATGGCATTGATGCTCAGATTTAATAAGACCTCCACAACCTGATCGGGCACCACCTGGATCAAGGGCAAATCCATGGGGACCTCGGAAGTTACTTCCACCCCAACATTCTTCAAGGATTTTTCAACTAAAACCAATGTTCGCTGCACCAGTTCCGAAACAGGAACGGCCTCGTAAACCATTTTATTCGGGTTGGCCAGATTGAGCAGGCGGTTTGTAAGCCCAATCAAACGTTCAAGCTCGCGATAACAGAGTGACAAATGCTCCTGGCGCTCGTTTGGATCGAGAGCAAAATCCAATACCAGTTCCACGTTGCTCTGGATGGACTGTAAAGGATTCTTAATCTCGTGGGCTAATTCCGCCGAAATCTTCCCCATGGCTGTCAGGCGCTCTGTGCGGACAAGATACTGTTCCAGGAGCTTCCTTTCGGTAATATCACGCACTACGCTGATAATGCCGAGCGGTTCGCCCGTCTCATTAACCACAAGCGACGCTCCTACCTCCGCCGGAAAACGAGTGCCATCTTTTTTGGTCAGGGCAAATTCCTGTCCACGGACACTCCAGCCCTTGGGAAATTTGGCAATCTCTTCGGTGATCCAGGAATGGTTCTCCAGGGCAAACAGGTCGAGAGCGCTCATGCCAATCATCTGACTTGGGTTTTCAATCCCGTATAATTCGGCAGCCCGCTGGTTGGATAAGATAATTTCCTTTTCCGGATTGATATAGAAAATTGCGTCTGGAGATGTGTCGACAAGAGTACGATAACGCTTTTCGCTTTCTTGCAGCGCTGCCTCGGCCTGCTTGCGTTCCACCAGTTCGCGCTCCATCGCCTTGTAAAGCCGGGCATTCTCAATTGCCACGGCAATCTGGTCTGCCAACGTTTCCATGACCAGGATGTCGTCTTCGCCAAATGCGTGAAGCTGCGGGCTTTGTACGTCAAGCACGCCGACCAATTCATCGCCCACCCGAATGGGCACACTCAGCTCAGACAGGGTGGAAATCAAATCTGGGTAAAGGTTGACATACTTCAACTCTTTGCGCACATCATTGGCAAGCAATTTCTCGCCATGGGTGCCCACCCAGCCAACAATGCCTTGATCAAGCTTCAAACGATGGTTGATGGGGTAAAGATGGGCAAAAGAACCGGACTTGGCCTTCATAATCAGTTCGTTCTGTTCGTTATCCAGGCTAAAAAGAGCCACGTGATGGTAATCAAAACTCTCCTGGATCAAATGCGCGGCCCTATCGAGCAGGCTATCCAAATCCAGCACGGCGGCAATTCGTCCGCTGATTTCGTTGATCAAGGTCAACTGCCTGGCACGTTGCTCCAGCACACCCTCGGCCCGTTTACGCTCCGTCACATCCATGCCGACCCCAACAATCCCCACGATGGCATCTCCCACAACAACCGGAGCCACCAGATTCTCATAAGCCTTTTTTTCAACCCCAACATTTTTTTCATATTCCTGATGCAGGGTCTCGCCATGCAGCGCCAACTGATCCTGTTTTACCCATTGATCAATGATGGCTTCAGGCATATCAAGCTCATCAACCCTCTTGCCAACCACATCTCCATAATTTTTGATACTGGTCGTATTTTGCATGATGTAACGGAGATTGTCATCCACAGCCCAGAACTCGAAAGGCAAATTATCAATCAGGGCGCGCAAACGCGCCTCACTCTCGCGCAAGGCCGCCTCTGCCTGATTGCGTTCAGCAACCTGTTTTTCCAGTTCCAGTTTAGCCGCTTCAGCCACAGTCGCGCGGGTTTCAGCTTCAATTTGGCGCAAACGCGCCTGCTCCACTAACTTACGCTCGGTGATGTCACGCACATAGGCAATAATTCGCAGCTCCCCGCCAATTGTTGTCGAGCGGGTACTGACCTCGCAAGGGAAAGGTTGACCATCCTTGCGTGTGTTCGAGGCTTCAAGCGTCACACCACCCTGAGCCATTTCAGCCTTGAGCACCTCAGGTAAGGTCTTCAAAACTTCTTCGGTAACCAGATCGGCTACTTTGAGGTGCAGCAGCTCGTCTTTGGAATATCCATACATATTAGAGGCTGAAGTATTGCAATCGAGAATGCGGCCATCCAAAGTCTCTAAAAAAATAGCATCCCTCGAGGCTTCAAACAAAGCTCGATATTTCTCTTCACTCTCCCTCAAGGCAGATTCGGACTTCCTGCGCTCGGTAATATCGGTGATCAGGCCGTCGTACCCAACCAGCCGCCCCTGCTCATCGTAGCGCGGAACCGGCGCATTCCTGATCCAGCGGGTGGAACCGTTTTTATGGAGAATCCGATGTTCAACCGGGTAAGCATCCTTCCCCGCTCTGACGAGGTTGGCTTGTTCCAAAACCGCCTTCCTGTCATCCTTGTGAACCATGCGCAACCATAAGTATGGGTCAGCAGCATATTCTGCCGCCGCATAACCCGTCACCAATTCAGAGCCGGGACCATGCGTGGTGTTCATGGTGCGTCCATCCCTGACTTCAACAGTAAAAACATAATCGCTGCCCGAGGCGCGCAACTGTTGGAGGTCCCCCTCGCCGGTAGATCGCAAGGGTATTACAGATTCTCGCCGGGCGGCTAAGTCAGCCCTCAAATCTCCACTTGATTCTAGCTCTTTACGTATCGCTGATAACTCCATAATCGCCTCAGCCAAGACCGCCCTCTGGTGTGCCGACGTTTTCCCAGGCCTCTGTAACAGCCTTTCCAAGCTTTTCTGCAGAATATCTATCCGTTCAACCCATTTTTTGCTTTTCATATCAGGCTTCTCCATTCCAATCAAGGCCTGCATACCACTGGCTGAAATTTTCAGTAAAGGCACAGCCGCGTCTGTTCTGGACAATTCTATTATAGAACAATTGGCATCATTCGCTTCTGTCACTTTGTTAGCTCCCCTTTTGCTTTATAATCATTCCATGCCCGACCTTTTCGACCACGCCATGCAGGAACGCATGAACACCGAAGCCCCGCTCGCCGCGCGGATGCGTCCGCGCACCCTGAACGAGTATATCGGCCAGGAACATATTGTCGGCGAGGGCAAGCTGCTGCGCCGCGCCATCGAAACTGACCGCTTGTTTTCATCCATCATCCTGTGCGGACCGCCCGGAACAGGAAAAACCACCCTGGCGCAGGTCATCGCCAACCAGACCAAAAGCCATTTTGAGACGCTTTCCGCCATCCTGGCAGGCAAGGCCGACCTGCGCGAAGTGATTGACCGCGCCCTGGAACGCAACCGGCTCTACAAACAACGCACCGTCCTGTTCATCGACGAAATCCACCGCTGGAACAAGGCCCAGCAGGATGCGCTGCTGCCCTTCGTTGAGAACGGCACGGTGACACTGATCGGCGCGACTACCGAAAATCCCTTCTTTGAAGTGATCAAGGCGCTGGTCAGCCGTTCGCGGATTTTCCAACTCCGCAATCTCAACCAGGCCGAAATCGGCACACTGCTCGAACGAGCCATCTCCGACCCGGAACGCGGTTACGGCAAGCGACGGATCGACCTGACCCCTGAAGCCCGCGCCCATCTCGTCGACATGGCTACCGGCGATGCCCGCAACGCCCTGAACGCGCTCGAACTGGCGGTTGAATCGACCCTGCCGGGCCAGGATGGCATCATCCAGATCACGCTGGATGTGGCGCAGGAATCAATCCAGCGCCGGGCCGTGCTCTACGACAAAGATGGAGATGCGCACTACGATACCATCTCGGCCTTTATCAAGTCTGTGCGCGGAAGCGACCCAGATGCCGCACTCTATTGGCTGGCAAAGATGCTTTATGCTGGTGAAGACCCGCGCTTTATCATCCGCCGCCTGATAATTCTCTCTGGAGAGGATATTGGATTAGCTGACCCGATGGGCTTGGTGGTCGCTTCGGCCGCCGCCCAGGCGTTCGACTTTATTGGCCTGCCCGAGGGGATTTTCCCGATTGTCGAGGCAACACTCTACCTGGCGACCGCGCCCAAATCCAACAGTACCACCGCCTATTTCAAGACAGTACAACTGATTGAACAGGAGGGTGCCGGTTCCGTCCCTAAGCATTTGCAGGATGGCAACCGCGACCGCGAAGCGACCGGCCAGGGCAAAGGATACGTTTATCCTCACGAAGAAGAAGGACATTTCACCCCCCAGCAATACCTGCCAAAACGTCTGCTCGGTACCTATTTCTATACCCCTTCCGTGGAAGGCTACGAGGCGCAGGTTTCCTCACGCCTGGAAATGTGGCGTAACGCCCAGAAAAAAGCCCTCGGCATCGAAAAAGAAACCTTCCTGCCAGATTTGTCGCAGGATAAGATTGATGAGCTAAAGCGGAATATCAAGTGATGTGTACTCCGCGCTCTCTAGCACGGTTTCCATAAAGGAATTGGTGGCTTCGCCCTTTTCAAAACTCGGAAAAACATCACCACAAAGGCGCGAAGTCACCAAGAAATTAAATTCTTTGCCTTTTTTTCCGCCTAAAAAACTTTGTGTCTCTGTGGCTTTGTGGCTTTGTGGTAAAGAACAGACAGGTAATTTATGCCCCAGAAACTCGCCATCGACTTCGGCACCACTAATTCCGTTATTGCCCGCTGGGATGAAACTTCTGCCAGCGGATATACGCTTGACCTGCCTCCCTTGAGCCTGCGCACTGGCTCCGGGGCCTATTTGATTCCCACGCTTTTGTTTGTCAAGGATGGCCGCAGCGGAGAAATCGTCCTTGGTGAGGCCGTGCATGAACAGGGACTTGACAGGGAACCCGGTAACCGCCTGTTCCGCAACTTTAAAAGGACGATTGGTGCGGAAAGTTTGCTCGAATCGCGCATCATCGATGGCGCGCCCTGGACAGACGAACAGGCCGGTCAGCAATTCTTGCGCAGCATGTTGACATCCCTGCCCTATCGCGCCGATGAGATCGATCAGTTGGTCATCACCGTTCCCGTGGCTGCCTTCGAAGGCTATACCGCCTGGCTCAGTCGCTCGATGGATGGCTTGCCAGCCGAGAAAATCCGCATTGTGGATGAATCCACCGCTGCGGCGCTGGGATACGCTGTCACCGAGCCGGGCGCGATCGTACTAGTGATCGACTTCGGCGGCGGGACTCTCGACCTGTCGCTGGTGCGCCTGCCCGAAAGCCGCGAAAAGACGGGAAAGGTGTTGTTCACCAGCCTGAGCAAACAGGAAGGCGAAAAAGCGCACGTCATCGCCAAAACAGGCGTTTCGCTCGGCGGCTCGGATATCGATCAGTGGGTTTTGCAGGAAGTTCTCAAACGCGAAAATCTCTCGCTCGAGTCACTCGGCGCGGGATATGCGGGGCTGCTCTCTGCCTGTGAAAAAGCCAAGATCGAGTTATCGAATGCTGAAATATCGAATATCGGATACGCGAATATTCAATCTACGATAACCCGCCCCGAATTTGAAACCATCATGGCCGCCAACGGCTTTTACACTGCTCTGAAACATGCCCTCGAAAAAGTGATGGGACTTGCGCACCAGAAAGGCGTCTACCGCGAAGACATCCGTCATGTCCTGCTGGTCGGTGGCACCTCGCTCATTCCGTCCGTTCAACAAACGCTCGATGAGTTTTTCCGCGCCATCACCCAGCGCAAACGCAAGTCCATCACCCAGATGCCGACCTGGCCCGCCTCCACCTGGGATATCGAAAATACTTCTATCCGCGTCGATAAGCCCTTTACAGCGGTTGTTGAGGGTGCGCTGCAAGTCTCGGCCGGGTTCGGGCTGGATGACCAACTCGCTCACGGGTACGGCCTGCGCTATCTCGACGCGAACGGCGCGCAGCAGTTCGACGAAATCATTCCGATGGGCAGCAAAGCTCCCAGCGAAAAACCGGTCAGCGTTACCCTGAGCGCTTCGCGCGAGAACCAGCAAACGATGGAGTTTGTCATCGGTCAAATCGACACAGACGCGGTCGCCTCGGTCGAAGTCAAATATGAAGGCGGGCAGGCGGTTTTCGTGGCCCGAGCCGGGGAAAATGCCCGGAAAATCGTCCCGCTCAATCCTTCGACACGCTCAGTGGGCACCGCCGGGGAAGCGCTCAGTGTTCCGCTCAATCCGCCCGGCATGCCCGGCAAGGAACGCCTGCGCGCCACCTTCCGCGTGGACGGCATGCGCCAACTGCGCATCTCCGTCAACGACCTGAAAACACGCAAAAAACTACTGGAGGATGCCGTAGTGGCTTCTCTCAACCCTCACCTCCATCCCCCCTCTCCCAGTGAGAGAGGGGATGGAGGTGAGGACAACGGCGACCAAAAACTCACGGGGAGTGAGCCGTCCCTGGTTATACAGGAAAAAGCCGGTTTCCGGTTGTCGCTCAAGGGGCTGGCCTCCATGCTCAACCTGCTCCCGCCCGACCAAATCTCCGTCGAAGCCCTGGCCGCCGCCCTGCGCTCCGACGAGTGCATGGTTCGTTTCAATGCCGCCGACGTGCTCTCGCGCCGCGCCGACCGCGACGCGCGCCTGGCCTTCGAAGACATCCTGCAAAGCGGCACGCCGCACCAGCGCGCCAGCGCCGCCGGACACCTGTATCGTTTCTCGTGGTTCGCCGCCGAGCCGCTCTACCACCTTGCCCTCAACGACAGTGACCACCGCGTGCGCGAAGCGGCGGTCTTTGCCCTGTGCAAAATGCGCCTGCCAGAAGCCTACGCGCTGGTGACAGAAATCCTGCAAAGCGGCAGCGATGCAATGCGCCTCTCAGCCGTTTGGGGGATGTACAGCCGCCCCGACCCGGCCGCCGTGCCCGTGCTGGCGGTGGCCCTGCAGGCGCAAAACTACGAAATCCGCGAATTGGCGCTCGAAGTACTGGGCGCCACCGAAGCGCCCGAAGCCATCGAGGTGGTCAAAAACGCCATGGGGGACCCACAACCCGAAGTGCAGTATGCCGCCACGCTCTCCTGGATCGAACTGACCCGTGAAGCCTGTTTTGCCGAACTGGCGGATTTAATTGAGCGGACCTGCGGCTGGGAACGGCGCTGGGTTTTGCGGGGACTATTCCACGCAACGAATTATATGGGGATCGAAACCGGCTCCGCACCCGAGGCTGTCACCCTGATCCGCGCACTGGATTCTGCCCTGAGCGATACCCTGCCCGAAGCCCGGCTGGCAGCTTTCATGCCGCTGGCCTGGACCCGGCATCCCGAGGCCGAGGCTACGCTGCTGGCAGGTTTCCGCCGGGAACCGAACAGTGACGTCAAAGCCCTGATGTTGACTTCCGCCGTTCACCTTATGTCGCCCCTGGCCGGAACACTGCTTGAAGAGGCCCGAGGCTGCGCTGATCCACTGCTCCGGCAAACAGTAGAATATCTGGCGACCAGCGAGAACGCAAAATGAGCGACATCACCCGGGCCACCTACGACAAAATTGCCCCGGCTTTTGCGGAAGTTAATACCAGAATGTCTGAAAATTTACTGGTGGCGGCGCAGAAATTCCTGGACTATATTCCAAAAAATAGCTTGTGCCTCGACCTGGGTTGCGGCACAGGTCGGGATAGCGCCTGGTTTGAACAACACCAACTCAAAATGATCAGCGTTGATTTTTCGATGGGCATGCTCGCCCAAGCCAGGAAAATCACCACCCGCCCCTTGGCGCAAATGGATATGCGGCAGCTCGGCTTCGAAAAGCAGGTTTTTGCGGGCATCTGGTGCAACGCAGCCCTTTTACACCTCCCCAAAGCAGAAGCTCCGCAAGTCCTGGATGAAATGCGTCGCATTCTCTGTCAAAGTGGTATTCTTAACCTGTCTATGCAAAAAGGAACAGGGGAACAATTTGAAGCCAATCCTTATGTGAGTGAGCAGGGCCAACGTTTTTTTGCACGCTACGACCTCCCTGAGATTACCAAGATGCTCGAAACAAGCGACTTCGTCATCCGTGAAACCCTGGAAATAACCTATAACCAACGCACTTGGCTTCGTTTGATTGCGCAAAGCAAGGGCTAATCATCGATTTTTACAAGGAAACCAAACCATGCCTTTACTGTTACTGATCCGCCACGGCGAGAACGACTTTGTCAAAACCGGCAGAATGGCCGGTTACACCCCCGGTGTGCATCTGAACGAGCGCGGAAGACAGCAGGCCGCCGAATTGGGCGAAACGCTCAAGGAGGTACCCTTGACCGCCATCTACTCCAGCCCGCTGGAACGCGCCATCGAAACGGCTGAACCCATCGCGCAGGGGCGGGAACTTCGAATCCAGATACGCCAGGGATTAATCGAAAGCAATGTCGGCACGTGGCAGGGCAGCGAGATGAAAACCCTGCGCAAACTACCGGAGTGGAAAACCGTGCAAAACCAGCCTTCGCGTTTTCGCTTCCCTGGCGGCGAAAGTTTCCAGGAAATGCAGACCAGGTTGGTGACTGAAGTGGAATCAATCATCAAAAGCCACCAGTCCGAAGAGATCGTGGCGCTGGTTTTCCACTCCGACCCGATCAAGCTGGTCATTGCCTACTATCTGGGCATGCCGCTGGATAACTTCCAACGCATCAGCATCGACACAGCTTCGGTCACCATGCTGTACGTTTCGCCGACAGGGGTTAGCCTGGTCAAGCAGAATTTACGCCCACCGTTCAAATTCCCGCTGCCAGAAAAGAGACCGGGGAAACAATCCATTCTCCAGCGAATTATGGAAAAGTTTACCCGCTAAATCAAACCTGGTTCCCATCTGCTCCTTTGAATCTGCCAATTCGGGGATTGTATGAGATTGCAATCATTTGTCCTATTGTAACTGGACAAAAAATATCAGATAATACTATTGTAAGTTCCGTTTTGAAGAGCCCTTTTGTTCAGGAGGCACGAAATGAGAAAGACCCTCTATCACCTGTTTTGCCTTGGGGTTATACTCTCGCTGCTCTTGACAGCCTGCAACCTGCCAACTGCAAAACCCGTAGAACCATCCCCCCCTCCGCCACCCACGGCCAAACCGCCCGAAAAAGCGACAGTCGAATTGCCTTCACCCGAACCAACTGCAATGCCCACGCCGATGCCAACCGACATCCCGCACACCAAAATTCCGGGGAATGTGCCCGGCGGTACTCGCATCTACGACAGCGAGGCCTATTCGACTGCCAGCTTGAAATATGCGGCCAATGGCGATTGGTACGCACACAACCGCTTCGAGCGCCCTTTCACGCCAAAAGATATGAATTATTTGTCCTATATCGACATCCAAACCTTCAATATTTCGAAGGACACCGAATGGTTCTTCGTGGCGGTCGAGTTTGCAGAACTGACAAATTGGGTCGAAGGCTACGAGCCGGCATTCGGCGTTGAAATCGATTACGATTTCGATGGGCGCGGAGATTTCCTGCTGTGGGCCATGCCGTCATTGGAGAAAGACTGGAGCGTCAAGAACCTGAAAGTCTTCCGTGATGTCAACCGTAACGTTGGGGGCAACCGTCCCGACCAGGCAGATGGCAAAGCCGGGGACGGCTACGAGAAATTAGTCTTTGACGCCGGCCTGGGAGACGACCCTGACCTCGCCTGGGTCCGCATTGATCCCGCAAACCCGAATTTCATCCAATTTGCCTTTAAACAGTCCCTGATACCCGGAAACCCGTCAAACGGCTTCGAAGCAGCTGCCTGGGCAGATGCAAGTAACCTCAAGGATCCGGCAAAATTTGCCTACAACGACTTGATGACCATCGAAATCGCCGGATCACCCCTAAAAGGTGATCTCAATTACCCCATTAAGGAATTATATGCAGTAGACAGCACTTGCTACAGGAGCTTTGGCACAACAGCCAGCTATGCCCCATTGCAATGCCCTGTATCAGAAGAAAAAGTCAAACGCCCGCCTCGAGAAAATACTCCTGGTGGACCCACGCCCGTGGTTTGTATTCCCAGCCTTACTCATGTGGATCCAAACTGCCCATAATCGCCTTATTCGCGTGAGGAGATGAACCAAGAACTCACCTTGTTTTGCAAGGTGAGTTCTTGGTTCATCCGGTTATGGCAACTCATAAATTGTCAACCCCGCAATTCTTAACCTCCGACGAATTCCATGAAAACCTGATTGCCCAACAACCGTCCACGCCGGGTAAGGCGCAAAGCCTCCCCCTCCCATTTAAGCAGGCCAACCGTTTCCAATTTCAGAATCTCCTTCCCAAAGACCTCCAATAAGTCCACACCAAAACGCTGCCGGAATCCTTCGGCTGAGATGCCCTCATCCGTCAAGCGCAAGCCAGTCATCATTGTCTCCTGCATGTCATCGCGGGGGGTGTTTCTGTGCCAATGGACAGTGGCCTGAGAGAGAGGAAAAGGTAAATCGGCAAACCGGGAATCGGCAGACCGGTTGAGATAGGTTTTGATGCGCAAGACATTGGAGTAGCGGTAGCCCCCGGCGTAGCCATGCGCCCCCGCCCCCAGGCCCAGATAGTCAAGATTTCGCCAGTACTGGAGATTATGCCGGCATTCCCGCCCAGGTAGCGCCCAGTTCGAAATTTCATACTGGACGTAACCCTGCGCAGTAAGGTAATCCATCGTCCACTCATATTGCTCGGCGGCCAGGTCGGGGTCAGGGCTGGGCAGCAGGCCCTTCGCGGCCCAGCGGCCAAAGGGCGTACCCGGCTCCACCGTCAGCGCGTAGGCGGAAATATGCTCGGGGCGCAGGCCGACAATCAGTTTAACGGTGTTCTGCCAGCTTATGAGAGTCTGTTCGGGCAGACCGTAAATCAAATCCAGGTTGAGATTGTCGAACCCGGTTCGGCGTGACCAGCGCACGGCGTCGACTACGTCGTTGTAGTTATGGATTCGTTCCAGCATCCGCAGTTCGTTGGGATTGGCGCTCTGCGCCCCATAGCTGATGCGGTTGAAGCCCAACGCGCGCAGTTCGCGCAAGTATGCCAACGAGACCGTGCCCGGGTTGGCTTCCAGGCTGATTTCAGCCTGAGGAGAAACTTCAAAAAAAGCCCGGATACTCTGGAAAATATCCCGAAACTGATCCGGTGCCAGCAGCGAGGGCGTGCCGCCCCCAAAGAAAATTGTCCCCACGCCTAGTCGGGGCGCAGACTTCCCCTGTGACGCACTCAGGGCAACGCCCGCTGCCTTGATTTCGTTTCGAAGGGCATCTACGTAGGCAGGAATGGTGTCTTCCCGCCCGGCATAGGTGTTAAAATCACAGTAAGCGCAGCGCTGTTTGCAAAAGGGGATGTGGAAATAGAGCGAATAGTCGTTAGACATTAGAATTCAGCCGCTTTCGCGGTAAACCAATCAAGAGGGCAATTGGCCCGGCCAGTAAAAACCACATTGCCCATTGTAACCCAAAGGCCTGTGCGGCAACACCAATCCCCAACGGCAGGAACTTGCCAAACAATCCAGAGACATTATCCAGCGCCATGACCGTGCCTGACTGGCCCGGCATGTTCGAGTAGAGATTGGCTTTCAAGATGGCGTACCAACCGGCATTGAAAAAGCCCATCAGGCCAACAATGACCAGCTTCAGCCAGGGCTGCGGAACCAGCATAAAACACGGAAAGAGAATCAGCTCGAGAACGACGCTCCAGCGCAGGTAATCAAGCCCTTTAATGCGCTCAACGAGCGGGATCAGCAAAAAATCACCGAGCATGCCGACGCCCGTCCAGACGGCCACGGCCAAAGCGGCGTTCCCGGCACTGAAACCGGCCACGTCGACAAAGTAGAGCGCCAGGAAACCGTAGAAGACATCCAGCATCAGGTCAGAGAACTCAAGCAGGATCAACCAGCGCAGCACCTGTCGATTGCGCAACGCATTAAAGGCGTTGCGCAAACCGTCGAAGACATCCCTGAAGCGGGGCAAATCGGCGGATGGGTTCCCAGCCTGCGGGACTAATCTCCACGCAAAAAAAAGGAGCAGGGTGGACAGGAATCCGAGCAGGAGAAAGACGGGGCGCCACCCAAAACCCAGGACGATGAATCCGCTCAAAAGCAGCGGCCCCAGCACCACTCCCAGGGAACCAGCAAAGGTCCAGCGCGCCATATTCTGTTCGTGACGTTCAGGAGCAGAATCCATCAAACTGGCCTGCGAAAGGCTGACAAAGGCCCCCGAGGACGGATGGAACAGGATGAACGCAAACAGCAGGGGAATGTAACTCTGGCTAACGACAGTGATAAACAGCGAGAGAACAAAAAACAGCCCGCCGCCCAGGATCAAGACGCGGCGCTTCCAGACATCGCCCAGAATGCCAATAAAAGGCTCGATAAAGCTGGCAAGAATGCCGGGCAGGCTGAGCGCCAGGCCAATCTGGATATAGCTCAGCCCCAGGTCGTCGCGGATCAGCGGCCAGGCAGCCTCCGTGACGCCAAAGACCAGTTCGTCGATAAATTCTATGAGAAGAAAAATCATGGGCAAAGGATTTAGGCGTTGGCTTCCCGCGCTTCGCAGGAAAGATCGTTGGTGTTGGTAGAGGTTGTCATGGGATAATTTAACCATAGTTGGGTTAATTTGTGTCCCGGGACTGTTGGGCTCTTTGGGAATCTCCGCGGCAGAACCCCGCATTTTGGGGTGTGAGCAGGAAAATCCTAGAGATCCAACCTCTGGTTTTTCGAGGATGATGAGCTTTTGTGATAAAATTCCCAAAATCAAACAAAGCCATTGCTTCCAGGGAGATGAACAGTCATGACTCAAACCCAACCAAAGAAAATTTCACGCCGCGATGCCCTCAAAATCTTGACCGCCGCCGCTGGCGCTACCGCCCTGGCGAACCTGCCTGCCAAATGGAGCAAGCCCGGGCTGGAGGTGGGCGTTCTCCCGGCCCACGCGCAGACCTCGGTCGGGCATGTTCTCCTTGACCCGCCGCCAGCGGAGCTGCTCGACTCACCAGACGCCTGCTTTGATGGTCAGAATGTTGGTTTGACTACTGTGATTTCACCCCCGACAGCCGGCATTTTGTTGCGATATGTCCTTACTTATACTGTTACTACGCCCGACCCGGAGGGGTCGATTACCGCTCCCGTCCCGCCGACCGGCACGCTGCCTACCAACGCCAGCGGGCAGGTTAGCCTGACTGTTACTGTGACCCCTGACGACTCCAGTATGGGAACCATTGGCACCCTGACCGTTGTGTGGAGTTTCGTCAATCCCGCCGATGGCGCGAACACCGTCTCGCAGGATGTGAACATCGAAATTGCCTGTTAGCCGGATATGCAGATGACTCTTTGCCCCCGCCCCGCAGAGGGCTTCCAACTGGAAACCCTGGAGGGCGAAATTGTCCTGCTCCATCCAATCCATAATATCATCGTCTATAGCAACCAGAGCGGCGCGCTGATCTGGAATTTGTGCGACGGGCAGCGTTCGGTGGCTGAGATTGTGGATATCCTCGGCGCGGCTTACCCCGAAGCGGCGGCTGAGATTGCTCTTGACGTGCCGCAGACCATCCAGGTCTTGCTGTCGCGCGGGGCTTTGTTGGCGGCGTGAGCGCTTCCCTGACCGTTCAATTCGGCGGGAATGCAGTCAGCTTTCGCACTGACCACCCCGATCTTTTCAAGACACTCCAGGCGCACTTCAAATCTTGTTTGGCCCAATCAGGCCACCTGGTTGCTGAATATCATCTCACTGCCCTCACAGGGACCGAGTTTTGCGTCGCTGTCGATGGCGGTGTTTTGATTCCCCGGCTGGAGTTTGGGCAGGTTTTACAATTCCTGATACAGGATGCGCTCACGCGCCTGAACGGTGCATGCCTCTCCGGCCCAGTATTTCATGCCGCGGCGCTGGCCGATGCGCGAGGCGGGGTTATCCTGTGCGGGCAGAGCGGGAGCGGCAAATCTTCGCTGGCCGCCTGGCTGCTGGCAAAGGGCTATCGTTACCTGAGCGATGAAGTCATCACTTGCGCCGAAGACGGCGGGCAAATCAGCGGTTTCGCGCGCTCGCTGGTGCTAAAAAAAGGATCGGCCTTCATCTGGCAGCATTTTCTCGGGGTGAATGCGCGCGAGGGCTTGCTTCACTTCCCGGATGGCAGCGCCTGGATTGACCCTCTCCTGCTAAACCGGGATGGATTCTACCCCCAGGCCGCGCCGCGGCTGTTGCTCTTTCCGCGTTACGCGCCGGAGGCCGGCTTCCGCGTGACCAAGCTCACCCCGGCGGAAGCCCTGTTCCGCCTGCTGCAAACCCTGGTTAATGCCCGTAACCTGCCCGATTCTGGGCTGGGGAGCGCTGCGCGCCTCGCCCGTCAGGTTTCTGCCTACAGCCTGGAATATTCCAACCTCGAAACCGCAACCGCATGGATTCAACAAGCCTGAACCAGACCTATCGCCTGCTGGCCTTGTGCGCGCGCGTGGAGCGGCATCCGCGCTTCGAGGAGCAGTTGGCCTGTCAGTTGCGCGATTTTACCGCCTGGGATGAACTGCCTGCCCAGGCGGAATTGCATGGCATCGGACCTTTGCTCTGGTATCATTTCCAGTCGGTCGAGGTTGTCATCCCCGAAACCACCCACCGCGCCTTGCGGGGATTGTACTTGCGCCATCGCGCCCTCAACCAAATTCACACCCAAAGCCTGCTGGAACTGCTGACCCTGCTTGACCAGCGGGACATCCGCCCGCTGGTCTTGAAAGGGCTGGCGTTGGCCTGGCGGGCTTACCCCGACCCTGCCCTGCGTCCGATCAGTGACATTGACCTGCTCCTGGCGAAAGATGAGCTACTGCCCGCCCTGGAGGTCCTGAGACAGGCCGGGTATTGTGTTGCCACGCCGCGATCACAGCTTAAGCGGTTGCCCAAAGAATTGACCGCCAATTCCCCGCCCCGCAACGGGATTTCGACGCACATCGAGCTTCATCATTATGACCCCGCCCATCGCGCTTTCAACGACAATGCTCCCGATAACGAGTTCCGCGATTTTCGTGAGCCGCCGCAATGTTTGGTGATTGACGGCTGTAAAGTGTACACCGCCTCCCCGTTGGATACCCTGTTGTACTTGATGCGTCACTTGCGCGGGCACCTGTTCGATGCCCGCGCCGACCGGCCCCTGCCGCTCAAATGGATGGCGGATATTCTCAGCCTGGTCGAAAAACAAGCTGATGAAATCGACTGGTACGCCCTCTGCCAGCGCGACCCGGCTTTCCTGAAACATTTGGCTGTCTTATACAGTCTGACGCCCCTGCCCGAACAATATAAAAACCGCCTCCCAATTAAAACGGCCGGGAAGCTGGGCGGTATGGGGCAGTACCCGGGCGGCTGGCCGCAGTGGCCTTTTCGCACCTGGAAAAATATTGGTTTCTGGCCTTATCTCTGGCGCACATTTTCGCCCCCCTCAGAGTGGTGGCTGCGCTTGTATTATGGAATTGATTCAGGTTCTATCTTCTGGCATGGACAGGTTTTGTACCGCCTGCGCCTGTTCCAATTGATGGGATGGGCGCTGGTGCGCCGCCTGCCGTTTATCCGGCGTTGACGAATTCCTGCAAATAAGCCGGAACGGCACTGGCATATTCCGATTTGAGTTCGGGGGGCAGGTTCGCGATGACCATCTGCCAGGTCAGTGCGCGGTTGACGTAGCCAATCCGTTGAGCGAGAGCAACAATGGATTGCAATTCGGCCAACGGTGCATAACCCGTCCAATAAGAGAGATACCAGTCGCGCAGTTTCAGCACTTCAGGGGCATCAGGTGGCAGATCAAGTGAGTTTTCGATACTGCGCAGCATGACCACCAGCGTGAAAAACGGATGGGTCAGGGCGCTTTCTCCCCAGTCAGTAAAGATAATGCGTCCATCTTGAACAAAAATGTTGCCGTCATGGAAATCATCGTGGTGAATGGTTTCAGGAATCCCAAAAGAAGCCAGCCGCGCGCACATCCGCTCAAATTGCGGTCCAAAAGTTCTGAGACTCCGGTATTCATCGATGGTCAGGCCTTCAGGCTGGTCAAGCAGCATGGTGGATTCGTCAGCAACCAATTGCTCAAAGAGTCTGGGGAGATGGCTCAAGCGGCGATCCAACAGGCCCAGGGCAAGCAAATCACCCTGGTACGCCATCAGGCTTTTCTGCAAATCAACGTAAAGGGGCAAGACCTCCCGCCAGCGCTCGATGGATTTCTCAGCTTTGATGAAGGTGCGCAGCGGCACGCCGGAATCGCGCATCAAGAGCCAGTGACGAGTCAAATCAACGGCGAGCAAGCTGGGGCTTAGTTCCGGGCGGAGTTGGGCGAGAAAAGCCGTCAGTCCGGTTTCGTGCCCAAAATAGGGAGCGGAGGCTTTGAAGTAAATCGTCCCAGCCTCGGTCGGCGCCTGCAAAACAGTAGACCAGGGACGGATGTGCGGCTGCTCGATTGCGCCACCGAGGTTGATATTTTGGCGGGCTAATTCGGTGCAAATCCAGGTTTGGGCGGATTCCAGCCAGCCGGGTTCCTGCCAGGGAGATGGGTTGCCGGTCATGCAGGCGATTATAAAGGGTGAGTAGCAAAAAAGTCAGGGAACATATGGCTGGCTGAGAGCGTGACTTCGGGATAAGCCGCAGCGAAGGCGCGCAGGCGCGGCATGTGCGGGCCAAGCGCCAGCCGGATCGTCCAGGCGGGGATGTCGGGACGGGAAAAATCCGCGGCGGCATCGCCGCAATGGAGGTGCCAGCCTGTTTCAGTTTGAATAGCCACGCCACAGTGTCCGCGTGAATGATAGGGCAGCGGGATCAGCCAAATTTCAGGCGTAAACCCTGGCAGGCGGATGGCGTCAAAGTCATACCATTTCTCGCCAGTGGGCTCGTAAAGCGCCCAGTGAGGTCGATGACGAATACTGCGGCGATTGTAAGCCAGTTCAAAGAAGTTACGTGGCCCAGCCATAAACGCCTCGTACTCGGCTCGGCTGAGATGCACCTGCGCCTCAGGAAAATCTGGCAGGCCGCCGCAATGGTCAAAATGCATGTGCGTCAAAACAATATGGCGAACATCCCCTGGTTTGTATCCCAGACGCTGCACCTGCCGAACAGCGCTTTCCTCAATCTTGTAGGGCATCTGGGTAATGACCCGAAAAAACTGGATGAATGGTGCCGGATACAGATAATCATCCTGCCCCAACCCGGTATCAACCAACGCCAATCCCTGGTTGGTCTCGACCAACAAACAGAGTGTGCCGGTTTTCCAAGCGTTGAAGCGGGAATTGCAGGTAAAACAATTGAGAAAACGGAGGCTCATCGCAACATTGATTCCAAAAATATTATACGTCACCTGACTTTCTCTGTATAATCAACAGAGTCTCTTTCAAGAAAGAAATCACCATTATCGGGGTGAAAAGTCACAAGTTTATTTTTTGTAGCGTTTGCTACTCTTTTTTGGATGATTTTCCAGTATGCTGGTCTTGTTGTTCTCTCCATCCCCTTCATTCAGGAGCGCTCATGAATTTGCTGTCCGTCTTTCTTGCCCTGTTCCCGGTCCTGGTCATCCTCATCCTGCTCGTCTGGCGGCGGATGGCTGCCGATACGGTCGGCCTGATCGGCTGGCTGGTGGCCCTGCTGGTGGCCTGGCTCTACTTCCAGACGCCGCTCCCCATCGCCCTAAAAGCCAGCCTGGCGGGGGTAATCGCCTCATTCCCGATCACGCTGATGGTCGCCACCTCGATTTTGCAGGTCAGCTTGATGCTCGAAACTGGGGCCATCTCACGGGTGGTCGCGCTGGTTAAATCCGTCTCGCCGCGCGATCAGGTCGTACAGATCATGATCATCAACATCGGCTTTGGAACGCTGCTGGCCGCCATGGGCGCCACGCCCGTCTCGATCCTGCCGCCGATCATGCTGGCGATGGGCTATTCATCCTTTATCGCCATCGCCCTGCCCGCCCTGGGCTATGATGCGCTTTGCACCTATGCCCTGCTGGGCGTCCCGGTGGTCGTTTTTGCCACTTTCGTCGGCCAGCCGGTCAATGAAGTCGGCACCTACTTCGCCCGTTTTATGCCAATCATCTCCAGTTGCATCGCGCTGGGCATGTTATGGATAGTGGGCAAGTGGAAAATGGTCGCGAGCGGCTGGTTGCCCGCCCTGATCTCTGGTCTGACCGCTGGGTTGATCGCCATTGGGATGAACGCCCTCGGGCTGATTCCACTGACCGGCGTCGCCGCTGGATTGGGCGTGATTGTGGCGATGCTGCTTTACCTGCTGATCAGACGAAAACCGCTCTGGGACCGCAGCGTCTTGACCGAAACCGATCTTCAGTCCGAAAAGCGGATGCCACTCTGGATCGCCAGCTCCCCCTGGCTGATCCTGACCTTTTTCGCGGTGTTGGTCAACCTGCCCGGCCTGCCCTTTTACGAGTTGACCTTTAAGACCTGGGCCATGCCCGTAGAAATCGTCCTCGGCGCGCCTGAAAAAGTGCGTCTGTTCTGGCAGGCCTATTTCTGGATTCTGATTAGCACCCTGCTGGCGATCCCCATCCTGAAACCGACCCAGACCCAGTTGTTGGTCTCCCTGAACAAATGGATTAAACGCGCACCGCGTCCGATGCTGGCTTCGGCGATCTTCTTTGCGATTGCCTACATCATCAACCACTCCGGCAAGGGACTGGATTGGCAGCTTGTCGATTCCAGCCGCAACATGGTGACTGTGCTGGCCAATGCTTCTGCTTCTGCCTTCGGGAACTTCTACCCGCTGGTGGCACCCTACCTGGGCCTGCTGGCTGGTTTCATCAGCGGATCCGAAGCCTCGGCGATCGCCATGCTGACCGCCCTGCACCTTTCAACGGCCGAGAAAATCGGCGCCCTCGGGCTGATCGTGGCCGCTGCGAGCGGGATTGGCGGCGGACTGGCCTCGGTCATCTCACCGGCCAAGTTGCAGAATGCGGCCGCCAGTATCGACCGGATCGGCGAAGAATCCGCCGTGCTCCGCGTGACCTTTGTAGTCTCGCTTGTCATCACCGCCGTCTGCGCACTGATGGCTATGTTCTGGGCGTTTTAGCTACGCGAGGAAAATCAATCAAAAGAGGAGCAGGCCTCCAGTTGGAGATACCTGTTCCTCTTTTATTCAGCTGATTGGCGGCTACCCGCCCCTAAACCGCTTACTTCACGCGGATCGTCATACCCGCATAAATCCAGTTCGGATTCTTGATCTGCGGGTTGAGCAATTGCAAATTATAGACCGTCGTCCCATAGCGGTTGGCAATAATCCGCAGCGTATCTCCGCGCTGAACTGTGTAATAGGACGGATTATAACCAGACGAGCTGCCTCCGCCCGGTTTATTGATCACTTGACCGGCATAGATCAGGCTGGCATTTGAAATTTGCGAATTAACCGCCAGGATATCATTCACCGTTACTCCCCAACGGGCAGCCAGTTTACGCAGCGTATCCCCGCGCTGAATGACGTAGGTGGAGCCAGAAGCTGGCGGGTTATAGGGCGGCGGGGACGGGGGCACATATCCACTGCCAGGGATAGTTAATCGCTGCCCGGCGTAGATCAGGTTGTAATTATAGATGCCATTCAAATTCGCAATCGCATCCATGGTCGTGCCATAGCGGGCGGCAATTTTCTTGAGCGTATCCCCGTGCGCCACAATGTAAGTGGAGTATCCATTGCCATTATCCCAGGCAGCACCGGGCATTTGCAATACTTGGCCCGCATAGAGCCAATAACCCAACCCAGGATTTGCCAGCCTCAACGCCGATACTGTCGTGCCGCAGTATGAGGCAATGCCTCCCAGGGTATCGCCCCACTGGACGGTATAGCTCGAGCCACAGCCCGACCAGGCCTGGGCGCTGCCAGTTCCAGCAAAAGATACCAGCAAAATCGCAATAAGAACGACAGATTGGAAAACCTTTTTCATCATGAGACGCCTCCTTTTATCCTGGCTCTATATTAAGACAAAATGAGCGCAAACAACATTATCAAATCATAATAGGGTCATTCTCGACTCTTTGAGAATCGCTTTGGTAGACCCCACATTTTGGGGTATTGGTAAAAAATCCTAAAAACCTTATTCTGTAGATGAAGCGGAAAGGGGTGTTTGGGTTATGGATTCGAGAATCATTAACATTTCGTTCCTGGACTTTGCGACCGAAGCTTGTCCTTGCTGGGAGGTTCTTTTCAGTTCCACGGACATGTCTCGGCCCAGGCACATCCGCACAGCCTCATCCAACGTCTCCACACTCAATTCTTCCACCGGGAGAAGTATCGGCCAGCCAAGGGCCTTTGCCTGGGCGCTGACTTTCCCACCCCCGGCCACTGAATCGACCGCCACGACCGGCAGATTGTTTTTCAGCCCAAGCACCAGCCCATGCAGACGGTTGGTGATCAGCACATCCACTTTGCGGAGCAGGCTTTCAAACTCGCGGCCAGATTTGAGCCCAACCCGATTATGATGGATGACCGTATCCAGCCAGATTGGCACAACCTGGCCAGTATCCAGATATTCCCTGAAAACTTGTTTAACGTACAGATGGCGCTGGCGTTGCCCATAAGCCACCTGCCGTTCCACCAACAGGACTCCCGCCACCGGTAAATACTCTTGCTTCCGGGCGAAAGCAATGTCTACCCTGTTTTCTTGAAGATTATCGCGAGCCAGCAAGTAGTCGAACCCCGCCTTTCCTGCTTCGTAAGTGGTCAAATTTACACCTATTTTGACACAGTGCGTAAATTGCTCCAACAGCATGGATGGAATGCTCTTACGCGGATACCAGGGCCCGCAGACAAAGATAAAAATACCATAGTCCAATGGATTAATCTCGGCAAGCTTTGGCCCTTGGACACCATCCTCGCCATTTGAAGCCACGGTGAAGGCAACTCCGGCCTCGCTGAGCCACTCGCAGACTACTTCCATCGCTTCGACATCGCCAAACGTGCCACCCCCACCAGGGATGCTGAAGTGTCCGGCCACTAATGCAGAGCTGCCGGCAGGTCGCTTCTCCACAGAACCAGGTCGGGGGCGCATCTGCATTTGGAACTGGAACCAGTGGGTGGAAAATTCTTTCTTCAGCAAGTTCAGCAGATTCCCCGAAGCCGCCAACAGGCGCAAATCGATGTTCGCCTGGTGAAACTTCGAAACAAAATACTCCGCCTCCACGCGGGCTTCCGCTGCCTGGCCGTATTCGTCGCAGGCAATGTTCTCGTTCCGCGCAGCCGGGCCAAGTAACCGCAAACCCAGCGCAACAGCGGTTTTGCGGGCATTTTCTTCGGCCTTCTGCGCAGCCTGTTCAAGCGCCTTGTCACGGGCATCTTTCGCCGCACGATCAATGCGCTGTGAGGCAATTACGCGGATGGTTTCAGGTTCGGGCTTCAAGTGAGATTTTCCTTTCAAAAAGACAATCAGAAGAGCGGATGTTCTCGCGGGAGTGTCTGCATAGTCCGGTCAGCGTCTGCATTCTTGGTTAAGAGGCGATAATTGTGAACAAACGCCCTTGACATTATATATCGTATAATACAGCCAAGAGGGAAACTCCTCTAAGCGGAGTATAAAATGACCAAAGAGCACAAACCCCGAACTTTCATCAGTTACTCGCGCACGAATAAGGATTTCGCGATAAAACTCGCTCAAGAGTTGAAATCGAATCTGTTTCCAGTCTGGCTCGACCAAATTGATATTCCAACTGGAGCGCGCTGGGATAATGAACTGGAAAACGCACTACGAGAATGTGAGATCTTCTTAGTCGTCCTGACCCCGGCTTCGATTGCCTCTGAAAATGTTAGAGACGAAATCGGATATGCCATTGATCATGGGAAATCCATCCTGCCCGTTTTGCTGGAAACCTGTGAAATTCCGCTTAGATTGCGACGCTTCCAGTATGTCGATTTCACTCAAAAAGATTATCGCGATGGCATCGAAAGCGCGAAGCAATTGCTCAATATATTCATTGGAAAAGCTACTCAGTCCAACCAGGAAGCAGAAAACCCCACAGCTTCCCAAGAAAAAGATGCTCAGGCAAGAACTGGCAGCCAGCCCCAGGCAGAACCAGCGCAACCAGGCAAACAGGATAGCGAAGCCGATCGAAAAACAAAGGGGCCAGCCAAAGTACAATCTGCACCAACTGTAACTAAAAAGAAAACCTCCCAAACGGCAGTTTTGATTTGGGTGGCCATTGGGGTTGTAGTTTGTTTTTTTTTGTGCATTGCGGCAATCTCTCTCTTGAATGTATTAACCGATTGGACTGATTTGGGTGAAACAAGCACTCCCGATGCCGAGAGATTATCGCCGAGCAAAACAACAACCGGGAATGACGGAATGATCCTCCTCTATGTGCCGGCCGGTAATTTTGTCATGGGCAGCGACACCGGCGAAAAAGATGAAGAACCCGCTCATACAGTTACGCTGGAAGCCTTCTGGATTGATCAAACTGAAGTAACGAATTCTATGTTTTCAGCCTTTATCAAAGCAACTGGTTATAAAACAGATGCAGAGAAAAAGGGGGTAGCCTCTATTTATAACGGTTCAAATTGGGTGAATACACAGGGAGCAGATTGGCAACATCCAACTGGGCCAAACAGCGATATTTCAGGGAAAGAAAATCATCCTGTGATTAACGTTTCATGGAACGATGCTGCGGCCTATTGCAAATGGGCGGGCAGAAGATTACCCACCGAAGCTGAATGGGAAAAAGCCGCACGCGGTACAAATGGGGGTACCTATCCTTGGGGAAATGAAGCGCCAGATAGTAATTTGCTCAACTTTGATAATAATGTTGGTGATACAGAAAAAGTCGGCACATATCCAAATGGGGCCAGCCCATATGGGGCGCTTGATATGGCCGGGAATGTATTTGAATGGACATCCGATTGGTATGAGGTGTACCCCGGGGGTGATCCCAACGCGAGTATTGATTTTGGACAAACCCACCGTGTACTGCATGGGGGCGCATGGGGTCTGAGCGCTAACCTTGCCCGCTCAGCCGTTCGCTTAGGTCTCCCACCAGGCGGCTCCAGCAACAGCTTCGGTTTTCGTTGTTCCCGCTCACTCCCTTAATTTTTTTTGGCAGCTTACCTTACTCGATGCTCCGTGTTCGGCTTGAGCACGGAGCATCGCTTTTAAACCAACCTTCTGACCAGCTTTTCGAAGTACTTCGCAAAAAATTGCATCCTCTGGGCCGCTTTAGCACCGCACTGACATGATGGGCAACCAGGATTGGTGGCTTTCACGCAAAACGGCCAGCCAGGAGTTTACACCAGCATCCGTATTGGCTCTTCGAGGTATTTGGCCAGCGCCTTCATAAACTGCGCCGCCTCAGCCCCATCGCTGATGCGATGGTCGACTGAAACCGTCGCTTTCATCCGCCAGCCGGGGACAACCTGCCCGCCAGAGACAACCGGCACTTCGCGCGCCGAACTGATCGCTAAAATCGCGGCTTCGGGCGGGTTGATAATGGCAATGAAGTCTTCGACATCGTACATGCCCAGGTTGGAGGTGGAGAAGGTCGAGCCATCCACATCCTCGGGTTTGACCTTGCCCTCGCGGGCGCGGGCAGCCATGGCCTTGACCTCGTTGGAGATAATGCGCAACGGTTTCTGGTCGGCGGCTTGGACAACGACCGTCATCAAACCGCCTGGAACGGTCACGGCTACGCCAACATTGATCCCCCCCTTGCGGATGATTTTGTCACCCTGCAAAATAGCGTTCAGGTTGGGGAATTCACGCAAGCCCAGCGCCACGGCCTTGACGACGAAGTCGTTGACCGAGAGTTTTTCGTCCTCAGGCAGGTAGCCGTTGAGCTGCTTGCGCAAGTCCATCAGCGCTTCCATCTTGTATTCGTGCGTGACGTAGAAGTGCGGGATGGTGGTCTTGGATTCGACCAGGCGGCGGCCGATGGCCTGGCGGAGTTTGGTGGTAGGAATGGTTTCGTCGCTGGCCGAGAAAGTGCGAGGTGCGGGGTGCGAAGTGTCAGGTGTAGGCTGAATACTGATCACTGATGACTGATGACTGAGAGCGGCGTCGATGTCACGGCGGACGATTCTCCCGCCGGGGCCGGTGCCGACCACCGCACCGAGGTCAACGCCTCGGTCACGGGCAATCTTTTTGGCGAGCGGGGAGGCCTTCAGGGTTTCTGACTTTTGATTTTCAATTTGCGATTGGGCGGGAGCATCCGTTTCCCCGCTTTCCGGTTGAGTGGCTGCCGTAGCCTCAGCGGGTTTCTGCTCACTGCTCACTGATGACTGATTGCTGGTTACTGATACCTGCTCCCCTTCCGCCCCCACCACCGCGATCGGGTCGTTAACTGGCACACTGGCCCCGGCATCCACCAGATGCTGTAAAACCACACCAGTAAAAGCAGATTCGACCTCAACGGTGGCTTTGTCGGTCTCAATTTCAGCCAAAACTTCGCCTTTGTCGATCGGCTCGCCAATCTGTTTGACCCAGCGAACAAGGACACCCTCGGCCATGTCGAAGCCAAGCTTGGGCATATTGATGATATCGGCCATTATTTCATGACCTCCTTGACCGCCGCCAGAATATCGGATACCTGTGGCAGGGCAGCCTGTTCAAGCGCGCGGTTATAAGGCAGGGGGACTTCTTTTTGGGCAACACGGATAATGGGCGCGTCGACGTAGTCAAAGGCTTCTTCGTAAATGCGGCTGACGATTTCGGAGCCGACCCCGTAGGACTTCCAGCCTTCTTCAACCACGACAGCGCGGTTGGTTTTCCTGAAGGACTCAAGCACCGGGCCCATGTCGAGCGGACGCAGAGTGCGCAGATCAACGATTTCGACTTCGAGACCCTCTTTGGCGAGTTCGTCAGCGGCTTTCATCGAGAGTTCCAGGCCCTTGCAGTAGGTGACGATGGTGACGTCCTTACCAGGGCGCTGGATTTTGGATTTACCAAGCGGTTCGAGGTACTCGCCTTCTGGAACTTCGCCGCGCACCTGGTACATGGTGGCGTGTTCGATGAACAAGACCGGGTCGTTGGAGCGGATGGCGCTCTTCAGCAGGCCCTTGGCGTCGGCAGGGGTGCCGGGACTGACCACGACCAGGCCGGGAAAATGCGCGAAAATGGCATCCGGCGTCTGGGAATGGGTTGCTCCCAACTGGCGGCCGCCGCCGCCGACCGCGCGGATGACCATCGGCACTTCAAACTGTCCGCCGAACATGTAACGCAGCTTGGGGGCCTGGTTGACGATGTAATCCATCGCCGAGAAAGCGAAATTGATCGTCATCAACTCGGCAACCGGCCGCTGGCCGACCATGGCCGCACCGATTGCGCCGCCGATGATGGCGTTTTCGGCAATGGGAGTGTCTTTGACGCGCTCCGGGCCGTATTTGTCGTAAAAACCTTTGGTAACAGCGTAGGTGCCGCCCCAGACTCCAACTTCTTCACCCATGATGAAGACCGCCGGGTCGCGATCCATTTCTTCCATCAAAGCTTGTGAGATTGCCTCGCGCATGGTGATTCTAGCCATAAGTTCCTCGTGGTTCGCAATTCGTTATTCGCTATTCGTTATTCGGCGTTCGTAATTCGGTATTCGTTACCCGTAATTCGAGTATCGAATTATCGAATGTCTACATCCGCGTAAATGTCCTTGAACAAATCTTCCATCCCCGGTTCGGGGCTGGCTTCGGCAAATTCAACCGCCCTTTGGGTCTCTGCTTCGGCTTTGGCATCCAATTTATCCAACTGAGCCTCGCTGGCAATCTTTTTCTTGATTAAATGTGCCCGGAAAATGCCAATCGGGTCATTTTCCTGCCATTTTTTGACTTCTTCCTGCTTCCGGTAGCGCTCCGGGTCGCCCATCGAGTGGCCCCGGAAACGGTAAGTATCCACTTCCAGTAAATAGGGCTGGCTGTTTTCACGCACAAATTGAATCGCTTCCTGCGCGGCCTGGTAGACCTTGGTCACATCCATGCCGTCCACCTGGCTGTTTTTCATGCCATACCCCTCGGCCTTCTGGCGAATTTCTGTCACCGCCGAGGCGCGCTCGACCGTCGTGCCCATGCCGTACTGGTTATTCTCACAAACCCACAAAACGCGCAAGCCCCAGGTCTTGGCAAGGTTGAGGGCTTCGTGGAAATAGCCGATATTAGTCGCGCCATCACCAAACATGCAGATGGTCACATTATCATTCCCGGCATACTGATCGCCCAGGGCAAAACCCGAGGCTATCGGCAGGTGTCCGCCAACAATGGCGTGTCCGCCCCACATATTTTTGGAGGTATCGGCCATGTGCATCGAGCCGCCCTTGCCCTTCGAGGTGCCGGTCACTTTTCCAAGCAGTTCAGCCATAACTTCATTGGCAGAAATGCCGCAGTTGAGCGCCACACCATGGTCACGGTAGGCGGTAATGACGCGGTCACGCGGCTCGCGCGCAGCGATCAGGCCGGTCGAAACGGCTTCCTGACCGATATACAGGTGCATGAACCCGCCGATTTTCCCGGCCTGGTACAACTCTGCTCCGCGTTCTTCCACACGACGGATGAGCACCATTTCAGAATACATTTGCAACAACTTCTCTTTATCCATGCATTTCTCCAAAAACAAGACCGGAATATTTCTTCACAGTTTGTCCATTTTTTGAGTGCTAATTCAGAGATTATATACCATTTTTATATCTTTTTTATAAGAAATTCGCCAAGTTTCCAAAATTTCCTATTCTCCAGTCAGAATTCACCAGATCGAGGCACGCCTATCAGGATATTTCATTTTGAGCGACAACCAGCAACTGACATCGAAAACTTTACAGAAACGCCGTAAGTATTCATCGATTCGATCTCGTAAAAATATGAGTTCGCTTCGGGCGGATAATCTCGGTATTCTGTCGCGTTCATTTTCAAGGAAGCCAACATAATGCCATCTCGGTAGATATGGTAGCCGGTCTCACCGGTGACATCAGGCCACTGTAAAACAACCAGGTTGCGGCCTTCACAAGTGCGGCTAAGAACCACCATTTGGGCCGGCGCTACCGGTAGTGGAGGAAAATCTGCCACTGGCAGGTAAGAATAATTCCCTGGCTCCTTGAGATTCGAGACACTAATCCAGCAGCTTGGACCCTCAAACGGTTTGACCAACAGCCAGGACGAATCCTGGTTGCGACCCTCAGCAGTTGAATACCGGCCCTCAATAAAGGAAGTCTGTAAAAAATAATTTTTCAGGGGGCCTACCCGGCAATTGGTATTGCGCTGGAACGTCACCGTTGGTAATGCGCTCAGCGTTGCCGTTTCGGACGGGATCGGGGTAGGCAAGACCATCGTTTTAGTCGGCTCTGGAGAGGAGGTCGGGGTTGGCAGGGGAGTCTGCGTAACAGGCGCCCTGGTATCCTCCACCACAGGCACGACCGCCGTCGGCGCGACGGAGGGTGTGGCCGACAATGCCGGCGCTGTGCAAGCCAGCGTAATGATAAATAACGTGGACAATGAAATCGAGATGTGTTTGTTTATCGGCATAAATTCCTCAGGGACAACTTCAATTGCCAACAAAAGCATCCCCCCGCTGATTGGGGAGATGCTTTTGTTGGCCGACTAGCTTTCATGCTGTTTTACGACCGCCCTTTAACGCCTCTTGGAGCTTTTGCAGTCCTTCAATATCGCCTTTTGAGGCCAGGGCCGCCTGCTCGATCCAACCAGCCGGATCCATGTACTTGTAACCAGCGGCATCCAGCGCGGTTTTTACCTTATCGTAATCTGCTTTCGCCAGGTCTTCAAATGTGGAAATATTGATACCTGACAATACTTGGACTACTTTTGGCCCAATGCCTTCCAGCTTGGACAGATCATCCAAAACCGAGGGGCCTTTCACAGCTTGGGCAATTTCCTTGTGGCCGTGCGAATCAGGCTCTGGCTCTGCTTCGCTTTTCAGCCAACCCTTACTGGACGCCAGCCAACCCAGGAAAACCATCAGCAAAAAGACAATCAGGACAATCCAGACCAGCCAGCTGATTTCACCGTTCGCGCCGCCTTCTTCGAGTAACGTGATTGCGTTCATACTACCTCCTTGATCAAGAATTTATCAAATAAACTATACGCTAAAAAAAGGCAAAAGTCAAAGGTAGCTCTCCAGAAATCTACACCTGTCACGGCCTCAAACTGCACTTTTTCTGAAGCAGGAATACCCAATTTATGACCGCGGGCATTATACAGCTAACTCCCAAAAGGCAGATTGGTTTTTCCCAAGGTTTGGTGGTATATTCGCGGCCATGCCAATCACAATCTTCAAACGGGACAATTTGCAAAATTGAAATAAAGTCGCCAGCGCTTTTTAAGCTACAATCAAAAACATGAAAACTGCCCACGCCATCGCCATCGATCAGTTAATCACCAACCTTCCTGAAAGTTATTCCAGCTTCGATCGGGATGAAGTGCAGCGCGCCTATAACGTCGCCGCAGAAGCGCACGCTGATCAGAAACGTCTATCGGGAGAGCCTTATATTAATCATTGTGTGGCGGTTGCGGCTATTTTAGCCGAAATGAAAATGCCTGCCGAGGTTGTCTGCGCCGGTCTGCTGCACGACACGGTTGAAGACACACCATTAACCTTGCAAGATTTGCGCCGTCAGTTCGGCGATGTCATCGCCAACCTGGTGGACGGTGTCACAAAACTGGATAGTTTGCCTCGCGTCTCACGCAGTAACCATTTCGGCGAGGAGGCCGAAACCATTCCGCCCACGGCAGACCAGGTTTCCAAACGAAAAAAACAACTCGCCACCGAGGCTATGCGCAAAACATTTCTGGCGATGAATGACGATGTGCGCGTGGTGCTGATCAAGCTGGCCGACCGCCTGCACAATATGCGCACCCTGGGATTTACCAGGCCAGAGAAACAGAGACGAATTGCCCAAGAAACCCTCGATATTTACGCACCCCTGGCCAACCGCCTGGGCATCTGGCAAATCAAATGGGAATTGGAAGATTTATCCCTGCGCTATGTGGATCCAGAAAAATATAAGGAAATCGCCGAACAAATTTCAGACCGGCGAAGTGTACGGGAAGACCAAATCGCCGAGATCATCGAAAATCTCTCGCGGATCTTGGCCCAAGCCGGGATAAAAGTTGAAATTAGCGGTCGTCCCAAACATATTTACTCCATCTACAAGAAGATGCTAAAAAAAGGGAAGACTTTTGAAATGGTGCGCGATATTCGGGGTGTGCGCTTATTGGTAGCTGATATCCCTTCATGTTACGCTACATTGGGAATCATTCACAATCATTGGCGCCCCATCCCCGGCGAATTTGATGATTATATTGCCGCGCCAAAGGACAATTTTTACCAATCCCTGCACACTGCGGTAATCTACGACGACGGAAAACCACTGGAAGTTCAGATTCGTACTGCCGAAATGCATCAGAATGCAGAATTTGGTATCGCCGCTCATTGGCGCTACAAAGAAGGCAGCAGCAAACGCGACACGAAATACGAACAACATGTTTTATGGCTGCGCTCGATGATGGAATGGCGGCAAGATGTGAATGACGCTCAGGAATTCGTCGATTCGATGAAATCCGACGTCTTCGAAGACCGCGTCTATGTATTTACCCCCAAGGGCGATATCATCGATCTACCGGCCGGTTCAACCCCGATTGACTTTGCCTACCACGTCCACACGGATATCGGGCACCGCTGCCGGGGCGCAAAGGTTGACGGGAAACTCGTCCCTCTTGATCACACCTTTAAGACCGGGGAGCAAGTGGAAATTCTGACATCGAGGCAGGGCGGTCCCAGCCGCGATTGGCTCAACGCGGCTCTTGGCCTGGTAAAAACCCAGCGGGCGCGTTCAAAGATCAAGTTCTGGTTCAAAAGGGAAGACCGCGAGCAGAATCTGTCGCAGGGCCGCACCATGCTCGAACGCGAACTGCGCCGCCTGGGCCTGGGAGATACCAACCTGGAAACGCTCGCCAGGCAAATGGATTACAAAAACCCGGACGAGATGTTTGTAGACCTGGGCTGCGGCGATCTCCCAATGAGCCGCATCATCAACCTGCTTTCGGAACAGGAACTGCCGCTCGAAGATGAATTAGTGCCATCGGCGCCAAAAAGCAGCAGCACCACCACCGAGGCCGTTGCCGTGGTTGGGCTGCGAGGCCTTTTAACAGTTACGGCCAAATGCTGCAACCCGATGCCAGGCGACCCGATCATCGGTTACATCACCCGGGGGCGCGGCGCCACCATCCACCGTATGGACTGCCCCAACATCCTGCGCACAACGGAACGCGAACGGCTCGTCAAAGTTTCATGGGGTTCACAAATCCGCACCTATCCGGTTCCAATTCGGGTGACGGCTTTTGACCGCCAGGGCCTGATGGGAGATGTTTCAAATTTGCTGACCACTGAGGGCGTCAACATCATCGACGTCAAGGTGCATGTCGACCACGAAAACGTTAAAGCCGACATTGCCGATATCCACCTGATCGTGGAAGTACGCGACATTGCCCAGTTAAGCCGTGTCTTGACACGGATTGAGAATCTTGATAACGTGCTGGATGCGCAAAGAATCCGCGCAGGATAAAATCTTCTCGCTTTTGGTTTCACCCTTCAACCCTGGAGAGGCAGTATGCTAAGCGTACAGGATGCACAACAAAAAATCCTTTCCCGTTTTGAGCTGCTCGAAAAAGAGTACGTTCCGCTGGGCGATTCAGCCGGTCGTATCCTGGCAGAATCCATCCGCTCTGACTCTGATTTGCCAGCCTTCAACAATTCAAGCATGGATGGCTTCGCAGTTTTTGCAGCCGATGTTTTGGCTGCCAGTCCGGATCAGCCCAAATCGCTGAAAGTTGTCGCCGATATCCCGGCCGGAAGCGCTGCAAACATCATCATCTCGCCCGGCCAGGCGGCGCGGATCATGACTGGCGCGCCCATCCCGACCGGCACCGACGCAGTGGTAATGGTCGAAAATACCGACTTTAACCTGGGAACCGCCGGGGAAGCTGCTCCACGGGATGTGGTTATTTTTAAATCGGTGCATCCGGGGGAAAACGTGCGCCGGAAAGGCTCAGATATAAAAAGCGGGCAGGAAATTCTGCCTGCGGCGCGCATTTTACAGTCGCAGGATATTGGCATGCTAGCCATGCTGGGCCTGGCGAAAGTACCGGTACGACGAAAGCCAAGAGTGGCGATTGTTTCCAGCGGAGATGAACTTTTGCCGGTGGGAATGGCGCTCGAACCAGGGAAAATATATGATTCGAACACCCATATGCTGGCATCGCTGGCCCGCAAAGCCGGTTGCGAAGTCTTGCGCCTGGGCGTTGCTGCAGATCGTTACGAAGCGGTGAAACAACTACTCGACGAAGCAGCGGATTTTATTCCAGACCTGATTGTCTCGTCGGCTGGGGTCAGCGTGGGAGCTTTCGACTACGTCAAAGATGTGGTTGAAAGCGAAGGCACGTTAAACTTCTGGAAAGTGGACATGCGCCCGGGCAAACCACTGGCTTTCGGAGAATATCGCGGCATCCCGTTTTTTGGCCTGCCCGGCAATCCGGTCTCATCGTTTGTAGGCTTTCTGGTCTTCGTCCAACCCGCGCTGGAGCGTTTGAGTGGCGGCGAAACGGCAGCAAAAGCGCGGGTGAAGGTGATTTTGGCCGAAGACGTGGAATCGGATGGACGCGAGAGCTACCTGCGGGTTGTGGTCAGCCGTCAAGACGGGGTCTTCGTCGCAAAACTGACCGGCCACCAGGGTTCTGGAAACCTGTTCTCATTGGTGCAGGCAAATGCTTTACTAATTATCCCCTCTGGTGTAAAATCCTGCCCGCCCGGTTCAGAAGCGATTGCATGGCTCTTGGAAAGTTAGTTTGGAGAAATTCTCTCCCTGAAAACCTGCGCCCCTTCTGTTTCCATCGCAAAACACGACGACGATTCTGAACGTTATCACAATCACTCGCCTGGTCCTTCAACCGGCAACCTAGGAGGATTAATATGCCCCGTATCCGCTGCCACTATACCGACTGCATCTTCATCGATGACGGCTACTGTTCTGCTGCGGCAGTTGAAATTGATCCAGACACCGGCTGTGCCACGTTTTCGGCTGCTGATGGCGCCGTAGCCGGTGAAGAAAAATGGGATGAGGAAGAATTGGAAGAATGGGAAGAAGAGGACGTTGACGAAGACGATGACGACCTGTGGGCTGATGACGAAGAAGAAGAGTACTAAACCCACTTCCCTTTACCCGTATCACGTCAAATAAAAATTTTCCCGGCGCTGGATGCAGCACCGGGAAAATGATTTAAGCGGGGTAAGCTCGCTCGTAAGCGGCGATGATCGTATCCCAGAGCTGGTTGGACTCGCTATCGAGAGTCTGGCGCGACACATCGGCCTCGTGCCAGGCCAGGGCGCGGCGCACACCCTCAGACCAGGGTACTTCACAGCTGAAATCGGGAACCAGGCGTTTGATTTTGGAGTTATCGAAGACCGCGCTGTTGGCTTTGTCGCCAATCAGGCTGCCGATGGCATTTTCGGAATACCTGGCAATCAAATCTGAGGGGATGTGGATAATTTTCGGCTCGACGCCAATCGCACTGCCTAATTCCTGATAAATCTGGTTCCAGGTCAGAACCTCATCAGATGTGATATGGAAGGCTTCGCCGAGAGACTCCTGTCGCCCAAACAACCCCAGGAACCCTTTTGCGAAATCCCCGTTCCAGGTCAGCACCCATAATGAAGTGCCGTCACCCGGAACGATGACTTTTTGCCCGCGCTTGATACGATCGACGACGGTATAGGGGTAATTCCAACTGCCCATGATGAGCGGAATTTGCGACAGTCCATAAGTCAGCGATGGCCGAACAATGGTGACAGGAAAGTCGTTTTTGTGATATTCGTCCATCAGGCGCTTCTCACAGGCAATCTTGTCGCGCGAATACTGCCAGAAAGGGTTTTCCAGCGGCGTCTGCTCGGTAATCAGGTAATGGGCAGGCGGCTTCTGGTAGGCGCTGGCCGAGCTAATAAAGATAAACTGGTCAGTTTTGCCATTAAAGATGCGGATGTCGCGCTCGATGTCTTCAGGGGTATAGGCAATCCAATCGACCACTACATCGAAATGCTGTCCATGGAGAAGCTCAGCGAGCCGGGTCGAGTCGGCATGGATGTCGCCGATCAATTGTGCTGCGCCTACGGGCAGGTGATGTTTCGTTGAAGCAGAACGATTCAAGAGGGTCAAATCCATTCCCCGCTGAATGGCAAGTTCAGAACAGGCAATACTGATCAGCCCTGTGCCTCCGATAAATAAGACTTTCATGTTCATCTCCTGGTTCAGTTTTCTTGATTGTACCCCCTCTGGGGTAACTATCCTTCGCCAAGCTCCGGGATTGGCGAAGGGACTGCGCGCCGCATCCATAAATTTTCAAAAACAAAAAGGGCCAGCGCAACCCAGACAATGCTAAAACCGATTAAATGCATCCGGTCAAAGGGTTCATGATAAACCAGCACACCGAGCAAAAATTGGATCGTTGGGGCGATGTACTGCATGATTCCGATCATCGAAAGTGGAATTCGATGCGCAGCCGAGGCAAACATCAGGAGCGGAATGGTGGTGGCCACGCCCGCACCAGCCAAAAGTAAGTTCGTGGGCACCCCGCTATGCAGAAAAGCGCCCGTTCCCGAAAGTTCCCTGAAGATGAGATAAGCCAGCGCAGGAAGAAACAAGATTCCGGTTTCCAGGGTTAATCCATGAAGTGAGCCAAGCGGAGCCATTTTTTTAACGAGTCCATACGTGCCAAACGAAAAAGCCAGGCTCAGGGCAATCCACGGCAAGCGGCCATACGAATAGGTCAAATATAATACGCCAAAGGCTGCCAGACCAACCGGAATCCATTGGAACGGGCGCAAGCGTTCGCGCAAGAAAATCACCCCCATCAAAACACTCAAAAGGGGGTTGATGAAATACCCCAGGCTGGTCTCAAGTATGTAATTCTGATTGACCGCCCAGACATAGAGAAACCAGTTAACCCCAATCAGCATAGCCGCAGCAAAATAAGTTGGCAAAACGCGTGGCTGCCTGGCAGCCTGAGAAAAAGCTGGAAGTTGCCGCAAGGCGGCGATCGCCACAACAAGCATCAGGAACGACCAGCCAATGCGATGGCTGAGCAATTGCAGAGCATCCACCTGGTTCAACCATTTCCAATAAATTGGGAAAAACCCCCAGGTAATGTAGGCACCCAGAGCATACCAGAGACCTTTATTCGTCATAACTTTCCCTTGACTTGAGATTGTTCATTATCACACGACTTTCACCACAGAAACATTCGAAAAGCACAGTAAAGTTCATTACAAACAGCCCGGCGAGCCCGGGCTGTTTGTAATGAACTTATCGAGATGGAAATATTCAGGAAATCAGGCGGGCACAATCTGATAACCTTTTTTCTTAACCGCGGCAACAATCTCGGTTTCCTCTACTTGGTGCTCATCAAACTCAACGACCATTTGCATTTTATGGTAACTGGCTGAAATCCGCCAGATACCAGGCAGAGTATCTTCCAGGCTTTCAAGAATCATGGCGCAGTTTGGACATTGCATATCGGGTATTTTATAAGTCTTTTGTAGCATGGATTCCTTCACCAGAAATAAGCGTTGCGTCAAATCTCAGGAAAACCCTGGTTGCATGGCGCACCGCACACAACGAGTAGGTAGTTGACGAAATATCTTGAAGAAGCCCGCTTTTCGTGAACTATTGGCTATACACCTTATTGAGTGAACTCGATTACGCCGGTGTACATACCCATCGAACAGGTAAAGCGCAGGGTTGTGCCAGCCGGTTGGGGCGGAATTTCGACCGGGACACTGCCAGTTTCAGGCAGGAGCGCGTAAAACTTCAAAGCCGGGATGACAAAGTCACGGGCGCAAGAGGTCGTCTGCTCGGTGACAATCTTCAAGGTCACAGGAACGCCCGCCTGGGCGGCCAACTTTCGAGGTTTATATCCGTTATTTTCTGCCCGCAACACGAGGCTGGCGGAGGCTTCGGCAGCTGGCTGGGCGGAAGGAAAAAGGTTGCGCGTTAGATTCGCAAAAGAAAGCGGCGATCCGAGCAGGTTGAGGGCGCTATCGAAGGTAACCAGTCCCAGAACCAGGACAACAACCGCCACAAATTTCATAAAATAGCCCTCCAGGCGCGCGCCAACCTGTGTGGCAAAATAGGCAACAGCAAAAAAGACCGGGCTGGTGCCGAGCGTAAAAGCGAACATCAGCGCGGCGGCGCTCAACGGATCGCCCGTACCGAGGGCTACCGCCATCATCGCCTGAGTTACACCGCAGGGAATGAAGACCGTCAACGCGCCAAGGAAAAGCGGAGTGGCAGTATCCGTCCCCTTGGCGGTGCGGCGGATTGTTCGCGTGATGAATTTTGGCGGCTCAATGGCAAAATATCGAAAAATCGGGTGGACATTGAGCATTCGCAACCCGTTGCCAAGCATGAAAATAGCAATGGCGATCATCAGCAGGGCGCGTGTGATTGGGTCAAAGGTCAGGAAGGAACCCAGCCAGCCAAGCAAAACGCCGAGCAAGGTGTAGACAGCCAGTTTGGCAGCCAGGAAGAGCAGGATTGGTGTCGCCGCATTCGGGCGCGCTGCCAGAACAGGACGTTTCCCCTTTTTGAGGGGCAAAGGCGGGGCCGCGCTGAGCAAATCGCGCTCAATCTGACCGGCTAGCGAGGACGCGAGCAAACCACCCTGCACGGCCAGGCAGGATAGCCCACCGGTGGTCAGACCGGTTATAAAGGCGACGAGGTATTGTTCCATGCTACCGCTTCCCGCCATCCCAGACTACAAATGGCATATTGATGACGACACCAGGCTGTTCGATGGTGACTTCACCAGAATTTTGGGCAGCCAGAAGATCGGCAGATGCTTTGAATTCGCGGGCCTTGGCCGGGTCAGCCCAGGTGACAACGTTCAGGCGGCGCAGGGGAGTGTATCCATCCGTGCCGGGGGGATTGTCAAAGACATCAGCCTGGAAGCCAAACGGGCCGGAACCAGTCACGCCGTTTGTGAAAACATAGACATCCGCCAGGGCTTCAGCAGGGACATTTGCCAACGAGGGAACATGGATAACCGACGATTTCATCATATTGGTCAATTTTTCAGCAACAGCAAGATCTGAGGCTTCAGTATGAATAAAATATATTTCTTTGCCCTCGGCATAGGCCTTGCCCGCGGGCAGTTCGGCTTTCGCAGGACCGCTTTGTGCGGGAGCGCAGGCCGAAAGGACAGTAATCAGTAAGAGTGTAACCAGTAAAAGTTGTTTGGTTTTCATGTAAAGGTTCCTTCTGGGAGGTAAACGGGGGAACGAATGAATAAGTAAACAAGTAGGCAGGGGAAACAAGGGATGTTCCTTGTCCCCCTGTCTACTTTATTTTTATCCCGCGCAAACGCAGGGAATTAGAGACGACAAAGACCGAGCTAAAGGCCATCGCACCCGCCGCCAGCATCGGGTTGAGATAACCCAATGCCGCCGCAGGGATGAGTACTACGTTGTAGAAAAAAGCCCAAAACAGGTTTTGTTTGATTGTCCCAAGCGCCTGACGTGAGAGCGAAATGGCGCGAGTCACACCACGCAAGTCGCCGCTGATCAACGTCACCGGAGCGGCAGCCATTGCGACATCTGTTCCAGTGCCAATCGCCAAACCGACATCCGCTTGAGCCAGGGCGGGCGCGTCATTGACGCCATCGCCAACCATCGCAACTACCACACCTTTCGCCTGCAAGTTCTTTACTTCTATCGATTTACCCTCGGGCAACACTTCAGCAATGACTTCTTCGATGCCAGCCTGCCGGGCAATCGCTTCGGCGGTTTTCTGGTTGTCGCCAGTCAACATCACCACCCGCAGGCCCAACCGGCGCAGATCGGAAACTGCTTCAACAGAACCATCCTTGAGGGTGTCGGCCACGGCAATCACACCGCGCACCTGCCCATCCACAGCCACCAGCATGGCAGTTTTGGCTTCGCCTTGCAGGCGCTCAACTTCCTTTTCGAAACCATTCAGTGGATAATTGCGGGCGTTCATCAGGCGGAGATTGCCGACCGCCACGTTGAAGCCGTCCACTTCGGCTTCGACGCCGTGCCCGGCCTCAGCCTTGAATCCGTTCAATTCAACGAGAGCCAGGCCCCGGGTCGTTGCTTCAGCCCAGATGGCCTCCCCCAATGGATGTTCGCTCCCCTTTTCCACCGAGGCGGCCATCCGCAACAATTCATCACTTGCGATCCCATGACCCGAGACCACATCCGTCACCGCCGGTTGGCCCTTCGTCACGGTGCCGGTTTTATCCAGCACGACAACCGTGACCTTGCCCGCGCGTTCAAGCGCTTCGCTGCTGCGGAACAGGATGCCCATTTCCGCGCCTTTTCCGGTGCCAACCATGACGGCAGTCGGCGTGGCCAGGCCCATCGCACACGGACAGGCGATCACCAAGACAGCCACCATGTTAATCAGGGCACGGATAAAGGGTGTGGTGTCAGCGTTGATGGCCAACGGCGGACCAAAAAAGTACCAGCCGAGGAAAGTCAGGGCGGCGATCCCAATCACCACCGGGACGAAAATCGCGGAAACCTGGTCGGCCAGCTTTTGGATGGGCGCTTTGCTGCCCTGGGCGTCTTCCACCAGACGGATGATCTGCGCCAGGGCGGTTTCCTTGCCAACTTTAGTAGCCTCGAACCTGAGCATACCCAGCTTGTTGAGCGTTGCGCCGATCAGTGGGTCACCGGGCTGCTTTTCGACTGGCAGAGACTCACCCGTCAGCATGGATTCGTCGACCGCGCTGCGGCCTTCGACCACCACCCCATCGACGGGAATTTTCTCGCCAGGGCGGACGAGCACCACATCTCCAACCCGGACTTCATCGACGGGTATCTCCAATTCCTGCCCTTCGCGCACGACGCGGGCGGTTTTCGCGCGCAGCCCCATCAGTTTTTTAATGGCTTCGCTGGTGCGGCCTTTGGCGCGCGCTTCGAGGAACTTTCCGAGCTTGATCAGTGTGATGATAACGGCGGCGGTCTCAAAATAGAGATGGCCGTCTGAAAGCCAGCCAAAGGTGACCGGCAGGCTGTAGAAATAAGCAGCTGAGGAGCCCAGCGCGATGAGCACATCCATATTGGCTGAACGGTTGCGCAGGGCCTTGAACGACCCAACGTAATATTGCCAGCCAACATAGAACTGCACCGGGGTGGCAAGTACGAGCATCAGCCAGTTGAACCAGGGCTGGGCTGGGTGCATTCCACCCATTTCCAGCGCCATGCCATCGTGACCGGGCAGATAGAAAAACTCCGGCAGTAGGCTGAAATCCTTGCCCATCGAGAGCAGGAACAGCGGCAGGGTGAAAATCAGGCCGATGATCAGCAGGCGGCGCTGTTCATTGATCTCATGCTCGCGAGCAGCAGCTTCGGCATCTTCAGCCTGGCCGCCCAATTCGAGCGCCTCAAAACCGGCGGCGCTGATTGCGCGGCGCAATTCGGACTGCGAGATGACAGTCGGCACATATTTGATCCGCGCTTTTTCGCTGGCGTAAGTGACGCCAACTTCCAGCACGCCCTCCAGTCTTGCCAGGGCTTTTTCCAGGCTGCGGGCGTCGTTGTCATCAGCCAGGCGCTTGATGACCAAATCCGCTTCGCCAGTGGCGATTCCGTACCCGGCCCGGTTGACCCGGGCGATCAGTTCGGTCAGCCCAAGTTTGGCGGTGTCGAATTCGATCGTGGCGCGTTCCGACGAGAGATTAACAACCGCCGTCGAAACGCCATCCAGTTTTTTCAGATTCCGTTCAACCGTCGCCACGCAGTTGGCACAGGTCATCCCGGTCACAGGCAGGGTTAATTGTTTGGTATCAGACATGGGTAAGGGCTCATAAATTATGCGGGCAGGCAAACAGGCATGCGGAGTTTCTTACCTCCTGCTTCCCTGTGTACTTGCTCGCGTTGACTAAAGCGCCGGCCCAACAACGGGATAATTTATCCCTGCCAGCAAGTCCTTGATTTTCTCTTCGGAAGCCGGAGCGTCGAACGCAATTTCAACCATCTTGGTATCCTGGCTGGCCTTAACCGTCTCCACACCGGTCAAATCAAAAAGCTCGGTCTTGATTGTATGGACGCAATGTCCGCAAGAAATATTGGGAACGAAATAGGTTACGATAGTCATCATTTTCTCCTGTGAAGTTTTTGGCGTTACACTTTTGTAGCGGTTTCAAATACATCGGTGATTTCTCTTAGAACGCGCTCGCGCTCCTTTGGGTCGTCGCCCTGGATGGCCGTGGTCACGCACGAATTGAGGTGGTCTTCCAAAATCCCTGTGCTAACTTTGTTCAGGGCGGCCTGCACCGCCTGAATCTGGCGGATGACATCGATGCAGTAAGCATCCTCCTCGACCATGCGGATAATGCCGCGCAGGTGGCCCTCGACGGTTTTCAAACGTTTTAAAGTGGATTCTGCATTCATTGAAATTCCTTTCACCCCCCCCCGGGGGGGGGCAGGGTCTCAAGAATATAACAGGCCAAGGCGATTTTGTCAACCTGATTTATCCAAATAGCTGAATGGTTACCTTAATTGACTTGTTGATAAAACCATGCTACGATTCTACCGAATGACGCGGAAAAGCAAGTTTACGCGTCATTGTTTCATATAGTCCGCGGCACACATCAAACCCGGATTGACCACGGCAAAAACACCCTCAGGAGATTCATGCCATGACAAAAACAGCAATAATTACTGACACAGATGCCAGCCTCCCGCTGGAACTGGCCAAGGACTACGGGATCTTCCAAGTGCCCATCATTGTCCAGTTCGGCGCTGAAAGTTTCCGGGCCGTATATGACATCGACGATGCCCAAACTTTTGCGCGCATCGATCAGACCGGCAAGCTCCCCACCACCTCGGCCCCCTCACCGGGACAGTTCGCCGAGGCTTTCAAAACAGCCTTCAACGCTGGTTACGATGACATCTTATGCCTGACAGTCAGCAGCGAAGTGAGCGCTACCTACGCCGCCGCACTCAACGCTGCCAGCCTTTTCCCAGATAAAGAAATCAGCGTACTGGATACAAAAAGCCTGACCGCTTGCCAGGGTTTCATGGCGCTGGCTGCCGCAAAAACCTTAAAAAAGGGGGCCTCGAAAGCGAATGCCCTGGCTGCCGCAGAAGATGTGGGCAAACGCAGCTCCCTATTCGCGGCGCTGGCGACGGTCAAATACCTGGCCATGAGTGGGCGGGTTGGGCACCTCGCCGCCGGTGTCGCAAACTTTCTTAATGTGAAGCCCATCCTGACCATCCGCGATGGAAAGCTGGACTTGCTTGAAAAAGTGCGGACCCAGTCCAAGGCCTGGGATAGAGTGGTCGCCCTGGCTGTGGAAAAATCAGCGGGGAGTCTGATCGAGCAAATGGCCATTGTCCACGTCTGCGCACCTGAAGCGGCCAAAAAGCTCGAAGAATTGCTTCGGGCCCACCTCCCATGCCCAGACGAGATTCTATACACTGAACTCACACCGGGGCTCTCTGTTCACTCGGGAGCCGGGCTGGTCGGGGTTGGAATGGTCGTCAGAGATAGGTAAAGTACTTCACGGAAGTTGAAAGTATTTCCGAGATGTTTTAGAACTACCGATGAAACAGAAACGGGCGGGTTGCCTGCCCGTTTCCGTTTCATCACACAAAAGGGTGATTTAAAGGAGTATTTTAGGCTTAATTGGTTGAATTCTTATCGGGTAATTTGTATAGTGGTAGATATTCCACAGGAGGAGTATCTATGCCCGCCAAGAAGCGTAAATTGGAAGGGGAAGTTTATTACCCGTCAGATGAAGTGGTCGCCCAGGCCCGCCTAAAGGATTGGGAGAAAACCACGGAATTCGCACATAACGACCTGCAAGGTTTCTGGAAAAAGGAAGCCGAAGAATTGGATTGGTTTCAAAAATGGGAACAGGTTTTGGATGATTCAAACAAGCCATTTTTCAAATGGTTCGTCGGTGGGAAAACCAACATCGCCCACAATGCCATCGACCGTCATTTGAATAATTATCGCAAGAACAAACTGGCATTGATCTGGGAAAGCGAGGACGGCAAATTCGAACGGACATTCTCATTTTACGCGCTCAACCGAGAAGTCAGCCGTATGGCGAATATCATCAAAGCCATGGGTGTCAAAAAAGGCGATCGCGTCACCATTTACATGGGGCGCATTCCAGAAATCGTCTTTGCGATGCTGGCCTGCGCTAAAATTGGCGCGGTACATTCGGTCATCTTTGGCGGATTCTCCGTAGACGCACTCCAGAGCCGCATCGCTGACAGCCAGTCGAAACTGGTCATCACTTGTGATGGAAGTTTCCAAAACGGTAAGCTAGTGGAACTCAAACGCATCGTTGATGAATCCCTGAAACACTGCCCAACGGTTGAAAACGTGGTTGTTGTCAAGCGCACCGGCCACGATGTGCCGATGGAGGCCATGCGCGACCACTGGTATCATGATATGTGCGTCCTGCCAATTGCCAACGGTAAATGTCCCACCGAGGTAATGGACGCAGAAGATCCGCTTTTTATCCTCTATACCTCCGGCTCAACGGGCACCCCCAAAGCCATCTTGCATACACATGGGGGCTATATGGTTGGAACCTACGCTACACTGAAATATGTCTTCGATATTAAAGACGAGGACCGTTTTTGGTGCACCGCCGATCCCGGCTGGATTACCGGGCACTCCTACCTGGTCTACGGCCCGTTACTCAATGGCGCGACGGTTTTCATGTTCGAAGGCGGGCCATCGTATCCGTACCCCAATCGCTGGTGGCAGCTCATCGAACGTTTCGGCATCTCGATCTTTTATACCGCCCCCACCGCCATCCGAGGCTTGATGCGTTTTGGTGAAGCCTGGCCAAATAAACACGATCTTTCCTCCCTGCGGCTGCTGGGCTCCGTTGGTGAGCCGATCAACCCCGAAGCCTGGAAATGGTTCTACACCGTGGTCGGCAAAGAAAAATGCCCGATTATGGACACCTGGTGGCAAACCGAGACCGGCGCATTTATGATCACGCCCACGCCGGTTGTGCCGCTCAAGCCCGGCTCCGGCACCCGTCCCTTCTTTGGACAGGAAGCCGAAATCGTGGACGAGGAGGGCAAACCAGTGGAGGATGGCGCGGAAGGTTTCCTGGTTCTCACTAAGCCCTGGCCTTCGATGTTCCGCACAATTTATGGCGACGATGAGCGCTACGTGCGCTCTTATTGGAGTAAGTATCCCGGCAAATACATGACCGGTGACTCCGCCCGGCGCGACAAAGACGGCTATTTCTGGATTATCGGCCGGGTCGATGACGTCATCAAAGTCTCGGGGCATCGCCTCGGCACAGCTGAAGTCGAATCGGCGCTGATCACCAACCCGGCGGTGGCCGAATCGGCTGCAATTGGCCTGCCGCACGAAGTCAAAGGCCAGGCCATCTACTGTTTTGTGCAGCTAAAACCCGGTTACACCCCCAGCGAAGATCTGGCCGAAGAATTGCGTCAGCATGTTTCCCAGCATCTTGGCCCAATCGCCCGTCCCGAGGAGGTCAGATTCATTGAGAAGCTCCCCAAGACCCGCTCCGGCAAAATCATGCGGCGCGTATTGAAAGCTCGCGCCCAGGGTCTGCCCGAAGGGGACCTCTCAACACTGGAAGAGTGATCATCGATCAGCCAAAAATGTCCGGGAATCATCATGCAGGGCGATTTCCGGACATTTTTGTTAGGATTCGTTATTTTTTTCCCTTTGTTTGTTATACTGAGATTCAAATCCAATTAATCAAGAGGCTAAAATGACCGAAAACACAACATCGAAATCTTTGCTTGACCACCTGCGTATCCTGGGCTCCGAGATCGTCTTGGGCACCCTGATCGCCTTGTTGAGCATTGGCGTGGCCTATTCCAGCTATCAAGGCTCGCTGGCCGATTCCGACCAGAACAAAAATGAAATCGAAGGCATGAAAAGCTTGAACGATGGCAACACCATTTTCCTGTCCGCCAACCAGACTCTGACACAAGATTATGCCTACTTCGACAATTGGTATACCAACCTGGATACCAACCCCGAGGTGGCCGAGTACTATCTGGAACTGATGAGCGATGAGTTGGCAACTCTGGCCCAAAAAGATAGCATGAACCAGGCAGAATGGGCAGCCTACGAAGAAGGTGTCTTCACCGAATCATACACATATTTTGATCGATCCGAAGCCTTCTTTGCGCTGGCCGGGGCCTGGGACGAGAAAGGCGACCAACTTCAACTAGTCGTCCTATTCATGGCGCTCGGCTTAACCTTCGCCGCCTGGGCCTCCCTGCTCAAGGAAGCAAGCAATTTGCGCCCAATTTTCTCCATTTTGGCGATTGCAATGCTGATTGTGGCTGTCGTGACCTATCTCTCGATACCAGCCATCCCAGTCATCGAGATTCCGCCACTCCCCGAGATGTAATCCTGCAAGCCAAAGCACATAAAGCCGCAAATCTGGCCTGCCCAAAAGCAGGCCAGATTCATTGATGGAAACGATGTATACTGCAATTAGAGAGTGTTGCCCAAATCTGAGTTACACGCAGATAAGCGTTAGAACAGGAGGCCTTTGTGGCTGCCCGCATCTTATTACAAAAAAATAACTTCTTTTTATTCATCCTGGCTGTCATTCTTGTTACAGGCGCGATTCTGGTTTCATGTAACACAAAACCAACCCCCAGCCCCGAAGCGCAAATCCGGGCAGCTGTGGCTGCCACACTGGCGGCCATTCCATCGCCGACCCCCTACCCTTTTCCAACCATGGCGCCCATCCCAACGCCAAGTTCGCTGGAAGGGGTCTTCTGTGAATATGGTTTCTGCGTTGGTCACCCGCAGGATTTTTACCTGATCGACCAGGGCGCAACGCGCCAGCCTCCTATCCCAAACACCTACGGCTATGGCATTCTATTTGGGTACAGCCAGACCCTTTTTATCCAGATGGCCTGGACCACCAGCGGACCAAGCTTCGATCCGCAATTGACCATGCGTTACATTTTGGAAGAAACTGAGGCACTGCAGGGCAGCCTGGATGCGCAGTTGCTTGGAAAGCTAAATGTTTACTCCCAGCCCATTACTACCATCACAGCTTCCCTGCCCTACGGCGGGATCGCCTCGTGGCAATGCGGCGGGCGCGATTTTGTCTGGAAAGTCTACACCCCGCAAGATGGCATGGCTCCGGCGCTTTTGAAACAGGCGATTGAGAAGTTCAGGTGTCAGAATGAGTAAAAAGTAAAAAGAAACGAGTAAGACGAAAAAAGGAACCAAAAAAGGGAGCGCCAGGGTAATGGCGCCCCCTTTTACTTCTTGTTTATTTCTCGTTGCTTTTTAGCCCTACTTCACCGCGGCCATGGCTTGCTGGATGTGCAAACGGTCGTGATCGACCATGAAGCCAACCAGTTCACGTAAATTGGTCGGCCCGAAGATGGTGTGGCGGGCACTGCGTTTCCAATCGTCAGCAGTAATACTTCTCAGCCTGTCCACAAGCCTGGCTCGCGCAATGAAAAATTCGCCCAGGGCTGTTTCGCCATTTTGATGGATATACTGTCGTTCTTCAGCCCATTGGTCGGTCATCTGACCGGCAATGAAGGCCTTGTCTTCGCGCAAAACAGTTTCAACCCGCGCCAGATTGACGTCCGCATCTACATCGCAAAGATGGCAAAGAACTTCCAGAAAGGCCCATTCACCCGGCTGAGAGCGCTTGATCCATTGCTCGGGAGCCAGTGAAAGCGAGAGAGTGTGTAATACCGCCGGGGTTGCCTGTAAGAAAGCCAGCAAAGCCGCAGGAGATGAGTAATCCGCTTTGAGGGCAGATAAATCTGTCGATTCCAGGTAAAGGCGCAAATCCGCCAGCGTACCATGTGGTACGCCATCTGGAGGTCGCTGTCCGTCGGCGGACAGCCAAAAAGATGGAAGTCCCGCTTCCCTGGCTGGGGCGATATCACGCTCCAGACTGTCACCCACCATCAACAGCGGGCCATCTGTCCAACCCATGCGCGCCAGGAATTCAGGAAAATAGGCCACCGAGACTTTGGCAAAATGGAAAGTTTGGAAATCGGGAATCAGGGCGAAAGGGTATTTCTCGGGAGCAAGCCCCGCCCATCGCAGGCGATGAAGAATGGCTTTGCGCGGGAAAAGCGGATCGGTGGCAATGGCAACCTTCCAGCCCTGGGAAAAAGCCCATTCCACGAGCGCGATGGCCTCGGGGCGGGGTTTGGTCAACGGCTCGAGCGTTGGAAAAACATCGTCGTAGAATTTGTCGATCGCGGCGGCCAGGTCAGCCTGGGGCAGATCAAGCGCAGGATAAAAGTTTTCGCCAAAAACCTGTTCCAGGGTGCGATCCATGCGCATACTACCGTACATGACCTGCGTCCCGCGGGCAAGTTCGCGGATGAATTTATCCGGCGAGACGGCATGCGCCATGTGCGCGGCCAGTTTTTGAAAATACACCGGGATGAGCGCATCGATGTTTGAATCCAGCAGGGTATCGTCGAGGTCGAGCAGTAGGTTGAAGGTCATTTTTTCACGTCGAAAATGGGTGGGATCGGGTGGCATTCCCCGCAGCCAACATGCGGTTCTTGCACATCGCGTCTGGTTTTCTCGCAATATGCGCTAACCTGCACGCGACGCGAAAAGGCGGCTCCGAACGGGCGAGCCACCGTAGCCCGCAGTTGCAGGAATTCGCAGGCATTTGCGCGAACAATCCCAGGAGCCGGGCAGGTTCTGCACAAATCAGGCGTCCACTTCTGGCCGGAGGCCTGGAGCAGGCGGCACTCTTCCGTAGAGCGTCCACGATAATAGTCACTATAAAAATATTTACATTCAAAGCCGGCAGGCGTGCGCATTTTAATTCCCGATAGTCAGTACTTCGCGAAAGTTGAAAGAATTTCCGATTTTGGGTTTCTCCAAGATGTTTCGTGAACTACCAATAGTTAATAGAGTTGGGGTCACGATTTGCGATTGTATCATCAAAAAGTTAACCCTGAGCCGAAAAACAGCTCAGGGTTAACAGGTTTCTATCGTTTTGGTTCGGTTTTATCGCAACCAAGCATTGCGGCGCTAAACGCGGGTGACGTATTCTCCAGTCCGGGTATCGACACGGATGGTATCGCCCTCTTTGACGAAATTCGGCACCTGGACAGAAACACCGGTTTCCACCTTAACCTTCTTCGTCACACCGGTGGCGGTGTCTCCACGCACGGCAACTTCCGCCGTGATGACTTTTAGATCAACGGAGGTGGGCAATTCGATGTCAATTGGTTCGCCTTGATAGAAGGTTAGCTTGCATTCCATACCTTCCTTCAGGTAACCGGCGCTTTCACCCAGGATGTCACCTTTAATGGCAGGCTGGTCGTAGGTTTCATTGTCCATGAAATGGAAAAAATCGCCATCCGAGTAAAGGTAGGCGCAATTGTGATAATCAAGGTTCGCATCGGGAACGCGGTCACCGGACTGGAAGGTCTTTTCAATGTTGGAACCGGTGCGCAGGTTTCGCGCCTTGATTTTAATGGTGGCATTGCCACGGCCTGGTTTATGATGACTGTACTCAATCACCTTTAAAAGTTGGCCATCGTACTCAAAGGTCACGCCTTTGCGAAGTTCGTTTACATCAATCATGTCTTTCCTCTTTTGGTGTTTCCTTAAAATGAATTTAGAGCGGCGGGATTATAGCACTGCTCACGGATTACTGGCAAGGTGGTTTTCAGATTGCGGATCCTCACGCAGCAACTCCACGGCATGATTCAAAACTGGAAGGACTACATAAAAGTTTTCGAGCGCGCCCTTGGGGCTGCCTGGCAGGTTAATAATCAGCGTCCGCGCGCGGATGCCTGAAACAGCGCGCGAAAGCATGGCATGAGGCGTCACTTTCAAGCTGGCGGTCCGCATGGATTCATCCAGGCCAGGGGTCAGGCGCTCAACAGCCCGCCGTGTGGCTTCGGGAGTCACATCGCGCGGGGCAAAGCCGGTTCCGCCGGTGGTCAGTAACACATCGAAACGGTTCGAATCGGCCCATTCGACAAGTTTCTGGTAAATGATCTCAACCTCATCCGGGATGATGCCTCTTTCAACCACCTGCCAACCCTTTGCCCTCACCGCATCGACGAGCGCGGGGCCAGAAGCGTCAGGGCGGTCGCCGCGCGAGGAGCGGTCGGAGATGGTGAGAATGCCGAAGCGGAGAGTCATGTCAGGTTATCGGATGTGCGGCTTAGGCGCAAGGGGAGTCAAACCAGGTTTTTTCCAAACAGATCGACAAAATCCATACCAGCCCAGTCGCGTGCTTCGTAAAAAAGCCTGGCAACCTGATTGCCTTTTTTGACCAGCAAGTAAGCCTTGCGGCATCCTTTTTGGCGCAAACGTAACTCGACTTCGTCCATCAAGCGGTTGGCCAGCCCCTGGCGACGGCATTCAGGATCAACCGCCAGGTGATAAATCATGCCTCGCCGGCCATCAAAACCACCAATGACGGTGCCAACGATTCGCCCGCCCTGCTCGGCAACCAGGAATAGCTCTGGATCGCGTTGACATTTTTTCTCGATCTCATCCAACTGATCAGAAGGACTAATCCCGATCCCTTCCCCGGCGTTTTGCCACAAGGCAAAGGCTTCCGCATAATCAGCGGGAAAACTGAACTGACGTAGAACAAAATCAGTCATGAGCTTCGAGCAGCAAGACCTGCCTTGATGGCCTCGATCAGCGTGTCTGGCATATATGGCTTTAGCAGGAAAGTATCGGCCCCGGCGGCCTTGCATTCGCTGTCCAGATTCATCCCAGATTGCATAATCACAAAGATATTATGCAAGCTGGGGTCAGAGCGGATTTCACGCAATAAATCTACGCCATTGCCCTGGGTCAGATGCACATCCAGTAAAACCGCCTCAGGGCGCTCCCGGTATATAGCGGCGAGCACATTTTCTTGCTCGTCCAATGTCACCGTTTCATACTTTTCCATTTTCAGGAGAGTCCTGAGCAGGGACAGCATGGTCGGGTCATCTTCAACCAACATAATCTTAGGCATTTATAGAATCCTCAGGCACGGAGCCCTTCATTTTTCTGACTTGCGAAGCTTTTGGCTTCGATTTTTTGCTGATCGTTTTTTGCAGCTTTTTTTTGGCAGGATCCAGCGCGGCAGCCAGCACTTCATCCACGTTCTCGGCAAAAACAAACTGCATCGCTTTCTGGATCTCTTCGGGGACATCTTCGAGATCGGGTTCATTCCGTTTGGGCAAAACGACCGTGCGCAGACCATTCCGATGAGCAGCCAGTACCTTTTCCTTGAGCCCGCCAATCGGGAGCACCTGTCCTCGCAGCGTAATCTCGCCTGTCATCCCCAGCCCGGGCTTCACCAGGCGGCCAGAGATGAGCGAAGTCAGGGCTGTGGCAATCGTCACGCCAGCTGATGGGCCGTCTTTTGGCTGCGCACCCGCCGGGATATGCAGGTGGAAATCCGATTTCTCGAAGAAATCAGCCTCCAGGCCCAATTGGTCGGCATGCGCTCGGACATAAGACATGGCCGCGCGAGCCGATTCCTGCATGACATTGCCGACCGAGCCAGTCACCTGGAAGCCTTTGGCCCCGGGCATGCGCGTGGCTTCGATGAACAAGACATCGCCGCCGTAAGGTGTCCAGGCCAGGCCAGGGACAACACCCGCCACCGAAGTGCGCAGGCTGAGTTCTTCTGGTCCTTGAAAAGGCGGGTGACTGAGAAATTCCTTGACCAAGTCAGGAGTCACTTCAAAGGTTGTGCTTTTGTTCTCGGCAATCCGCGTACCAATTTTACGGCAGACAGAACCAATATTTCTTTCCAGATTCCTTACACCTGCCTCGCGGGTGTAGAGTTGGGCGATGCTCCGGATGGATTCATCCGTGAAGGAAACTTCTTCAGGACGCAGCCCGTTTTCGCGAATCTGGCGCGGAATGAGATAGCCCTTGGCAATGGCAATCTTTTCACCCTCGGTATAACCCGAAAGCTCGATGATTTCCATACGGTCGCGCAAAGGACCGGGAACAGTTTCCAGGGTATTGGCAGTGGTAATGAACATCACCTGAGAGAGATCGTAAGCCACTTCCAGGTAATTATCGCGGAATTCGATGTTCTGTTCCGGGTCGAGCACTTCCAGCAAAGCCGAAGCCGGGTCGCCATGGAAATCGGTCGTTAATTTATCAATTTCATCCAACATAAAGACCGGGTTGCGCGACTCAACACGGCGCAAAGATTGCAGAATGCGCCCCGGCATGGCGCCAATGTAAGTGCGGCGATGCCCACGGATCTCGGCCTCGTCGCGCAGGCCGCCCAGCGAGGCGCGGATGAACTTGCGTCCCATCGCGCGCGCAATCGACTGTCCCAGGGACGTTTTACCCACCCCGGGCGGGCCAACGAAACACAAAATCACACCTTCGCGATCGCGCCGGATGACATCGTCAGAGATGGCCGGCTCATCATCCTTGCGTTCCAGGCGCAATTTCCGCACGGCCAGGAACTCTAAAATTCGTTCTTTGACATCTTTCAGCCCGTAATGGTCTTTTTCGAGCACTTCGCGGGCGTGGACAATCTCCAGGTTATCCTGTGTGCTGGTTGACCAGGGAATTGTCACCAGCCAATCGAGATAGGTGCGGATGACGCCATATTCGGCGGCTGCGGTGGGCAGCCGTGACAGACGCTCCAACTCCCTTTGGGCCTGTTTCGCGGCTTCTTCGGGCATTTTCGCCGTTTCGATTTTTTGCCGGAACTCCTCCACTTCGACGGCCTGCTCATCCCGTTCGCCAAGCTCCTTCTGGATGGCCTTGAGCTGTTCGCGCAGGAAATAATCGCGTTGGACTTTGTCGATCTCGGAACGCGCCTCGTTCTGGATTTTTTGTCCCAACTGCAGTACTTCCGTTTCGCGAACCAGGAAATTTACCAGCTTGCGGAGTTTTTCGGAAACCGAATCGATTTCAAGCAGGCTTTGAGCCTCGTCTAATTCAATGCGCTGGAAATTTGTAATCGAATAAACCGTCTGTAGAGGGTCTTCAATGCTGGTGATCGAGCCGATCAATTCGCGCGGAAAGGACGGAATTAATTCTGCAATCGCGCCAAACTGGTCGCGGGCGTTGCGTGCCAGCGCATCAATCTCGATGCCGGTCTCCACCGTCTCGGGGCAGCGTTCAATGCGCGCCATCAGGTACGGCTCGGTCTGGGTAAACTCCACCAGCCGGAAACGCTCCACGCCCTGCACCAGCAAACGGATGGTGCCATCTGGCGCACGCAAAAGGCGATGAATGGTGGACAGGGTTCCGACGCCATACAAATCTTCAGGGCCAGGCATTTCAAGGTTGGGGTCTTTGGCAGCCACCAACCCGACGAAACGATTCCCGGCCACGACATCATCAACTAGTTTGACGGAGCGTGGCTGACCAATCGTCAGCGGAACAGCGGTTTGGGGAAAAACAACCACCCCGCGCAAAGGCAGAATCGGGATAATTTCAGGGGTCGGCACGGCCTCTTCGCCTTCAGGAAACTCCGGCTGCGGGGCTGGTTGGATAACATCGGCTTGCTGCTGGCCAAAACGTGCAACCATGGACGGCATCAGCATGTCCAATAATTCGGCGTCATTTTCGTCAATCCAATCGAATAGATCGGCAGGGCTGGTGTGCCATCGGGAGGCGGGCATAAAGGGGTTTTTTCCTTATTTGACTTTAATCTGGTTGCTCAAGGCTTTGGGAAGGGTAATGGTGAGAAAACCATCCTCGTATTCGGCGACTGAGCTTTCAATCTCCACCGCGCCGGGGATCGCCACGACGCTGCTGAATTCGCCAAACCGGACTTCCATTTGATGATAAGCACGGCGCTCTGGCTTATCAGGGCGTATGCCGCTAATCGACAATAAATTGTTCTCAACCTGCACGGAAAAATCCTGTTGGCGCATCCCGGCTACTTCTACGCGCACAATGTATGCCTTGTCAGTTTCGAAGACGTCGGTGGGCGGACTCCAAATATGGGACTGAACGCGCATCTGCCAGTTGAGAGCGTCAACCAGCATTCGTCGTTTTTCCGGCAATTCTGAACCTCGAGCAGATTTCAGTATTACTGTGGGCATGAGATCTTCCTTGTAAAAGCACCCAAACATCGCAGACCGTATAACAGGCTTTTCCTTGACTTCAGGCCATTCCGGCAAAAATCAGAAATTCTCCCAATATACCCGTCACAGTCACAAATCATGCTTTTCTAGAGCAGGAATGCGCAATTTTATGGCCGCGGACATCACATCCTGTTTCCTATTCGAAAAACTATCAGGCGCCCTGGGCGGGACTCGAACCCACAACCAACAGCTTAGAAGGCTGCTGCTCTGTCCATTGAGCTACCGGGGCGTGTTTCCTTAATCCAGAATCGGACGAATACCCTTATAGATGCGCGGGCCTGAAAGCGTGATCAAGATGGTGTTCGCCGGGCGACTCAAACGAGCTGAAAGCTCCATGGGAGTCAGCGGACTGTTGCCATTTGCCAGGAAAATGCGAAAAACTGCCTCCACAAGCTGGGTTTGCCCGGTGACAAACTCTGGCTGCAAGGCACAGTGGGTCAGGATCACTTGCTGCAATCCGTCCATTGGGCGAACTTCGGCGGTTTCGGGGTCAACAAAATCTATCATGGTTCCGGTCGGCATATCCGCCATCTTTTCCCTGTGTTCGGAGCACAGCAAGCTGCGCAAGTGAACATGCCAATCATTCTCGCTCTGCTTCCACCAGTCAAAATCAACGTGGAAACGGGTCTGGAGGGATGGTTTAACCAGGCTCATGCTATTGCTCCTCGACGATACTCTCTGCCAGGCGATAATGCAAATCGCCGACATGGACAAAATCCTTTGTCGAAGCCAGGACGGCAAACAACGGCGCAGGCGGAACCCGGCGCAGGATATTGACTGCCGAATATAATTCTTCGGCATGAACATGCCCCTGCGGGGTCAACTTTGCCAATTCCCGCAACATATCGCGTAGCAGTTTCTCGAGCGGTTTCCGGCTTTTCGCGACTTGCAAAAAAGCTGCATCCACCGCGGCCACGTCTGGAACCACAATCGCCATGCGTTCGTTATATTCACAGGAGATATCCTGCTTCAGCACCGCGAAAACCAATCCGCCATCTGACCCGGCCAGGACCGTCCGCACCCAGTCACGGTTGGGACGATGCGTTTTGGCTTCAATCACCACTTCGCCAGGGTTTTTGCTTTTACGAATAAGAATGTAAGCCCCGGGAATCAACTTCTGCTTTTCATACCATTTACGCAGGCCAAAGACATATCCATATTCCCGCACCACCCAGGTTGGCAGCTTCTCGCCAGTTTTCCCGTCAACCATGGTGAAACGAATCCGGGGAGATTCAAGCGCGGTCGGAAAAAAGGCTTCCACGCGCGATGAAACCGGTAAAGTTCCCGCGCGCCAGTGTGGGTATGTCAGCGTGATCAGTACTTCTCCGGCGTGAGGAGATTTTTGTTCAGTCTCGCTTAGTTCATCGTCCAACTGGGCTTCCAGGGCGAGCATCTGCGTATTCAGCAGCTCACGCTGATAATCAACCGGATCATACTTCAGAGCTGCGGGAATATTTTGCACCTCGTCTGGCTCAAGGCGTTTCAAGCACCAGAGTACCTCGCCAGTAGGACCAACCTCGTCAAAACGGCCATCTTCCTGCAAGGCATAATTCATCGAGAATTCAGTCAGCGACGGATTCGAATCGCGCGGGACATCCACCTGTTCCATCAAGCTTGCCGCCGTCAGCGGTTCGCCAGCGTTCATCTCGAGTACCGCCTCGGCCAGGTTCAGGTGCCCCGCGTTAATATCCAGCAGCAAGGCTTGTGGGAACCATGCTTCGGCAATCCGGACCAGACTCTCGTCGGATTCGAGCGCTTTATCCAGCTTTTTCTGGAGCTCATCGCCATACGCCATCAAAATGGCCGTAGGGTCAGACTCAGGGTCGGCTTTGTCTTCGGGAGGGAGGTTTAATTTATGCTCCAAAAGTGAAGCCGCAAAAAAGCGATTCGTCCCATCCTCGAATGTGATTTCCAGCACGTCAAAAGCGCCGACTTCGGGATTGTTTCCAGGGCGAACATCCTTCACCGTCCCATTTTTTAAGCCCAAGGCCGGGAAGATTAATTTTTGACCTTTTTTATAAGTCTCCTTGGGCGAAAACACTTCTCCAAAGTTTTTCTGCTCTTTTGCCTGCGTTTCGCGCTCAAGGCGGATACGCTCCTCGACAAGGACAGCCGCCAGGCCCGGCGGCGTAAGCGGGGTTTCGGTTTCGAAAAGATAGTTTTGCAAAAATTCAATATCGCGCTTCGTTACCGAGAGATTTTGCCAATACTCGGCAGGAAGTTTCAAGGGTAGATTTGTCATAGTTTACCTTACCAGAGGGTTTCTCCGGACAGAATCGAAAATTGTCCGCATTTTTTACGGATACCGATAATTATACCTCAACCAACTCGCAGACCACGCCAAAAACCGCGATGGGGCCTCCAGGGTTTTTCTACCAGTCCGGCTGCTCACCTGCCCCGATAGGCCTACGGGGTGCGCGAGGTTTTCTCTGCGAACTCAGCGTACAGCGGTTAAACCTTTTCCGGCTTGTTCGGGCTAGAATCTTGTCACAAAGAATCCCAAAAGCCGCCACGCTTTTCGTTTTTGGAAACCCGAAATATGCTATAATTAAAGAACTATGTCTCACTGGTTGCGCTTCTCACGGAATAACGACGATGATAATCTGTCGGACGACTGGTGTCGGGCCGACAGGCATTGCCTGCCTGCATAGCCCGATAGAACGAACAGCGCCAGTCGCCCGATGCATCTTGTCCGTCAGTGACCGAATCACTGACAAAACAGAGCGGCGGGCGATATTTTTTGTGCCAGCCGCAAAGTTTATTCTGGTGTTTGACTGCAAGAAAAACACCAGATTATCGCAATTATTTTCGCACCCATAGGAGGTTCAGCATGTATAAAACTCACACCTGCGGTGAAATCCGCGCTGCTCACGCCGGACAGACCGTCACTCTGGCCGGATGGGTTCACCGCCAGCGCGATCACGGTGGCGTAACTTTCATTGATTTACGTGACCGCTATGGCATCGTCCAGGTTGTCGCGGATCCCGCCAAACCCGGCCTGGCCGCTTTTCAAGATGCGCGCGGCGAGTGGGTCTTGCAAATTGCCGGGGTTGTCCGCAAACGACCGGCGGGAGCCGAAAATCCGAACATGGCCACCGGCGAGATTGAAATCGAGGCCACTGCGGTCGAAGTGCTGAACCCCGCCAAACCCCTGCCCTTCCTGGTGAACAAAGACGAGGATACAGAGGAAGCCGTTCGCCTGAAATATCGCTACATTGATTTGCGCCGTGAACGGATGCAGAATAATCTGATTCTGCGCCACAAAGTGATCAAGTTCATCCGCGACTACTTGAGCGACCTGGGTTTCCTTGACATCGAAACGCCCATGTTGTTCAAAACCACACCCGAAGGCGCGCGCGATTTCCTGGTGCCTTCGCGCCTCCAACCGGGCAACTTCTACGCCCTGCCACAGTCGCCGCAACAGTTGAAGCAATTGCTGATGGTTGCCGGGCTGGATAAATACTTCCAAATTGCGCGCTGTTTCCGCGACGAAGACCTGCGCGGCGACCGCCAGCTTGAATTTACCCAACTCGACCTGGAAATGTCCTTCGTCCACCGCGACGACGTGCTGGCCGTGGTCGAGGGGTTGTTCACAGAAATGGTCAAAGAAATTCTGCCAAATAAACGCTTGTTGTCGTCCCCCTGGCCGCGGTTGACTTATACCGAGTCGGTCGAACGCTACGGCACCGACAAGCCCGACCTGCGCTTCGGCTTGGAGCTTTACAACCTGAGCGATATTCTGGCTCAAAGCGAGTTTATGGTCTTCCAGAGCGTCCTCAAGGCTGGCGGCGTGATCAAGTGTATTGTCGTGCCTGATTGCGCAGAATACACCCGCAAAGAGGTGGATGATTTGACCACCCTCGCCAAGGAACAGGGTGCAAAAGGCCTCGCCACCCTGGCGCTGACCAACGAGGGGATCAAAGGCACGGCCCAGAAATTCATCAAACCTGAAGAAGTGGAAGCCATCAAGGCCAAAACCGGCGCCAAAACCGGAGACCTCGTGCTGTTCATCGCCGACCAGATCGCCGTAGCCAACAAAACGCTCAGCGCCTTGCGTCTCTTCTTCCGCGACCGCTTGAAACTGGCCGATCCCGACATGCTGGCCTTTGCCTTCGTGGTCGATTTCCCTATGTTCGAGTGGAAAGAAGAAGACAAGAAATGGGATGCCGCCCACCATCCTTTCACCATGCCAAAGATGGAAGACCTGCCCAAGTTCGAGACAGACCCAGCATCGATTCTCTCGGACGCCTACGACATGGTATTGAACGGCTACGAGACAGCCTCCGGCTCCATCCGCATCCACCGCAGCGATATCCAATACAAGGTGTTCGAATTGCTCGGACTTGGCGAGGAGGAAATCCATGCGAAGTTCGGTCATATGCTCGAAGCCTTTGAATATGGCGCCCCCCCGCATGGCGGCATGGCCCCGGGCATCGACCGGCTGGTGATGATTTTCGCCGATGAGCCCAACATCCGCGAAGTAATCGCCTTCCCAAAGAACCAGGCTGGCCGCGATTTGATGGCCGATGCCCCATCCCCGGCGTCTGACAAACAGTTGGCTGAACTGCAACTGAAGCTGGATTTGAAGAAAGAATAATTCGCAAAATGAATGCAGGAAATAGGACGAGTCTTTCTCGTCCTATTTTTTCGCCTGTTGAACGCATCCCTATTCTTGTCAATTTATTTACAAATTTGTTGGCCTATTTCGCGATTTATCACAAGGAATACCCCTCCCCTCTCCAAAGACTTTGTGGTATAAGAAAACTACCCTGCTGTGTTCGTGATGTTGCACTCTCGGTTTTGAGCCAACACTCACTAAAAGGACCTCCCATCTTACGGACGCAACGCGATAGGCCTGAGCCAAGGCGAAGCTGCCGGGTCGGGGTCCACCTGCGAAAGCAGGTTCAAAACTTCGCAACACACGGCATGAGCGGGGTCTTTTTTCGCCTCGGCACAAAGCGCAGATTTGCGCTTTTTTATTTAATCCGAAAGTTGCGCGTTGACAACCAATCCTGGCTGGAGTATGCTGTGAACACGATGCTAGAAAGAGAGAACCAATGAATAATTCGAAATTCGAATTGACATGGGAAGGTGTGCGAGGGTACTTACTATGGTTCACGCTGCCGCTAATCGCCGGGATTCTCCTTGCGGCGCTTATCCCGCAGCCGGTGGTGGGCTTAATAAATTTAAACACAACCATTGATTCTTATAGCGCCAAGAGCCTGATTTCCCAGATTGATTACGCCCGCGATCATTCCGAAGTGCGCGCTGTCGTCCTGATCCTCGACAGCCCTGGCGGCACCGTGGCCGACACTGAGGCTGTTTATCTTGAAATACTTAGGCTGCGAAAAAGCAAGCCCGTGGTGGCATCAATTAATTCCATGGCGGCCAGCGGCGCATACTACCTGGCAGTCGGAACCGATTATGCTTTTGCCAAGCCAACCTCTGAGGTGGGGAACATCGGCGTGATTGGATACCTCCCCCCAATACCAACCATCTTCGAAGGCATTATCTCCACCGGGCCCTACAAGTTATGGGGTACCCCGCGCGATACCTACGTTCGCCAGATAGAAATGATCAAACAAGGCTTCTATAACGCGGTTAGGGCTGGACGCGGTGACCGCCTGATCGCCGGGCCAGGAACCGTGCTAAGCGGTCAGATCTGGCCCGGGTCAGAGGCTCTGCAGCTTGGCCTGATCGACGAGCTGGGTGCGCAATCTGATGCAATCGAGAAAGCCGCCAGGCTGGGCCAGATCAGTAATTTCAAAGTTGTCGACCTGTCCACCCTGGCTGCCTCCCAGCCAGTCACAACCTTCAAGTTCTTTGCAACCTCATCGGCAGGGGCTAACCTGCCATATCCTAAAGAACCCGGAATTTATCTGTTATACATCCCGCCAGTATCGACCGAGCAGAAGTAGGAGGGGCGCATGTCAACTCGTAACCGCATTCTGATTGCAGCCGCGCTGCTTGCCATCCCAGTTCTGCTGCGGGCTTTGTTTTTCTATCAATTGCCATATTCAAATCCTGATATCCAAAAACCCGACTTTACACAAAACACCGTCCCTGAGCCGCCAACACCCTCGTCAAAAGTTGCCGCCGTTATCGGCATTGCCAGCGGTAAGGTCGTCCTGATCGACGTTACGCACGGAAACCTGTTTGACCCAAGCGAAATCGAGCCACTGCTGACCGCCATCAGCGCGCGCGGTGCAACTGTCGAATTTGACACTGGCTCAAAGTCACTCGAGTCGAAACTAAAATATGCCAGTGCCTACCTTGTATTTGCGCCTTCAACTGCTTTCGGCGCCGACGATTTACGCACCATCCAACAGTTTGTTGCCAGCGGCGGGCGGCTGCTGGTCTTCGCCGATCCGACACGCGCATTGACAATCTATGATTTTTTCGGCACCCCCACCAACGTACCAGATGTGAACTTCTCAAACCCACTGATCGCACCTTTCGGATTGACACTGGTGAATGATTACCTCTACAACCTGGAATATAACGAGGGAAATTTTCGAAATGTGAAATTTACGGACTTCACCGATAGCCCGCTGACAAAAAACCTGCAAATGGTGGTGTTCTACGGAGTCCACTCCGTCCACGCCGAGACAGGTACAGCGCTCGCTACCGGCAATGAAAAAACCTTCTCATCGTTAACGGATCAAGGCGGCGGATTGTCCCCGCTTGCCATCAGCGCGAACAAACAGGTGCTGGCCGCCGGCGATTTCAGCTTCATGATCAATCCATACAATCAGGTGGCCGATAATGCGCTATTGTTATCTCACATTGTCGACTTCGCTCTCGATGGCGAACGCAAACCAGCGCTGGTGAATTTTCCGTATCTTTTCCAGCGTCCGGTCAGCCTGATCTCGACGGGGGATTTGCAGTTGACATTTAGCAGCCTGGGGCCGGTTTCAAACCTGCAAAAATCACTCAAGGCCGTCAATATCCCCGTCAACTTGCGCACCGCGGCGGCGCAGGGGGAGGATTTGATTGTACTGGGCACCTTCAAACCAAGCGATGATCTTACGCCTTATCTCAAGCCTTTTAATATCAACCTGGAAGAGGCGACAAGCTCAATCGAAATCCCAGGGGTTGGGAAAATCAGCAGCAGCGGCAACGGTCTGCTCTTATTCAACCAGGGGCCAAAATCGAACACACTCGTCCTGCTGGCGCCAACAGCAAACGATTTGCCAGGCTTGATTACGCTGGTCGCCAGCGGCGATCTCTCATCGTGTGTTTTGCAAGGTAGTCTGGGGATCTGCGCATTAAGCGAAACGGGCAGCTCAGAGTATTACAGCGACGCTACATCCACGCCAGCCGAATCAGAGACCCCAACCGAAACCCCCACCCCCACTGCCAGCGGGTAACCCGACAAGAAAAGAGTGGCGCACTTGAATAGTGCGCCACTCTTTTCTTGTCGCTGAACAAGCTGCTCCAAAACATCATCCCTGTGCAAATTCCAGGATGGTGAGGCTCACCATTAAAACAATCCACAGCGCGGGAACGGTCAAACGAGTGCGGCAATGCAACTTAACGGCTTGTTCTTTCAGCCCATGGTTTACGTACCACATCAGCATAACGGTTACAGCCAGGGCGGCAAAGGTAATCACATAATTGCCGATCATGAATTTGTCGGCAAAGGTCAGATAACCGACCGGCGGGATGCCCGCAGTAAGAGTCAAGTGATAAAGGATGGCGCCGACGAGAGTGGAAGAAGTCAGCGCCAGCCGATCGCTGACATCCGTGTGTTTCATGAGGAAGGAAAGCATCCCCACCAGCACGATGACAATGGCTGCAAATAGCCCCTTCATGAAAGATGAAAAAGTATTGTGGAAGATACGCACCTGAAACGAAATCCGGGAATAGGGGCTATTTGAAAACATCGGATAAAAATGGTCAGTCACAACCCCATGCGGAATGGCGCGGTCAATATCCCAGCCAGAGACGACAGCTTCAGGGTCAACCCCGCTCAAGCCGGGAAAGTTTTCATAAACCATCTCGTTGGCGCCTAAATTCTTATCTTCAATGGCAACCGATAATAAGTGTGAATCAAACGGATATTTGCGCAAGTCGAGATTAGTCGACAGGTTGGCCTTGACGCGATAGGTATAAAAAGTGCCTCCGCGAGAATCAGAGGTCTGGTTTTCAGCGGATATCTCACTGGAATTCATGATGTCAAACGCAGGCTCGTCACATGGACGATCACACAAGAACTGAAGGTAAAAATCCATGCTGTAAGTGCCCGAACTAATGTCCAGGTTGCCGACCTGCAAGACATAAACCCCCACTTTCACCTTGATTGGCTCCGGCAGGACCTGAGCTATGGCGCTTGGCGAATAAATCTTTGATTTGTAAACGGATGGGGATTCGGCAGAAGCAGGGCGAAGGAATAACGGGAAAAATGCCAGTGCAAAGACAACCAAAATGCCAAGAGCAGCCACGGGTTTTCGAGAAATCAACCTAAAAACTGAGAACATACAGCCTCCGGTAATGCTTTTGTAATGCTTTTGCAATGATTATCGATGACGCCGATGTCCCTGTCAACCGACAGATTTATTATTTTTTGAGACGGTCTGCTCTCCTCACATTCCGGGGTTGACAAAACCAGCCCTTTCCTATACGCTTGACTCATGCTCACCCGCCGCCAGCTTTCTGTCGTTGAGTCGCCTGCCAGTGCTAAACTGTTCCTGCGAGGTCCCGCCGGGACAGGGAAGACAACGGTTGGCGTCGAACGCATGCGCACTCTGCTCAAGACAGGCGTTTCCGCCGGGGAAATGCTCATCCTGACCCCGCAGCGGACCCTGCAAGAACCCTATCTCAACCTGATCCACAGCCCCGAAATGGTTCCCGGCGGCGAAGCGACTCCCGCCACGGTGGGCGGCCTGGCGCGTCGCATGGTGGATCTGTTCTGGCCGTTGGCCGCCGAAATGGCCGGGTTTGCGCATCCCGAAAACCCGCCAGTCTTCCTGACGTTAGAAACTGCTCAGTACTACATGGCGCATATCGTCCGCCCTCACTTAGATGAAGGCTGGTTTGATTCCGTTATCATGGACCGCAATCGTTTGTACAGCCAGATCCTCGACAACTTAAACAAAGCCGCCATGATCGGTTTCCCGCATGACGAGATCGGCGAACGGCTGACCGCCGCTTGGGCCGGGGAACCCGCCCAGCGCCGCGTCTATGCTGATGCGCAGGCCTGCGCCAACGAATTCCGCCAGTATTGCCTCGACCATAACCTACTCGATTTCTCACTGCAACTGGAGATTTTCGCCCGCATTCTGTGGAATGACGGCAGCGTACGCAATTACCTGTCCCGCAGCTACCGGCATGTCATTTACGATAACCTCGAAGAAGATATCCCGGTTGCCCACGACCTCCTGGCCGACTGGCTGCCCGAATTCGACTCGGCTCTCTTGATTTTCGACGATGACGCCGGTTACCGCCGCTTCCTGGGCGCGGATCCCGAATCGGCGCTGGAGCTGGCCAATTTATGCAACGAAACCGTCATGCTGGATGAGTCGTTCGTCGCCAGCCCGAAAATCGCTTCCCTTTCTACAGCCTTGGCAGAGGTGGTGTATCCAACCCTCACCCCATCCAGGGAGAGGGATGTCGAGGACGGGGTGAGGGTCAAAGAAGTTCTTTCCGTCATTCCAGCGCGCTTTTTTCCTGAAATGCTGGAGGCCGTCGCAGAGGAAATCCAGCGCCTGATTGGCGATGAACAAGTCCCGCCGTCCGAAATCGTGGTGCTGGCCCCCTATCTGAGTGACGCGCTGCGCTTTTCGCTGGTGAACCGGCTCGAAGCCCGCAACCTCCCCGTCCGCTCGCAGAGACCGTCGCGCTCATTGCGCGAGGAACCTGCCAGCCAATGCCTGCTCACTTTGGCGGCATTGGCACATCCGGGTTGGGAAATCCGCCCGTCAAAATTCGACGTGGCGTATGCCTTGATCCAATCCATCGAAGAAATGGACCTCGTGCGGGCGCAAATCCTGACCGAAATTGTCTATCGCGTGCGGGATTTTTCGCTTTCGCCCTTCGAGCAGATCAAACCTGAGATGCAGGAGCGTATCACCTTCCTGCTTGGCTCGCGCTATACCGTGCTAAAAAACTGGATCGAGGCTTACCGGCTTGAAACAGCCCAGCCACTGGACCACTTCCTGCGGCGATTATTCGGCGAAGTGCTCTCCCAACCCGGATTTGGCTTTCATCGCAATTTTGACTCGGCCAAAGTGGCAGCCAGCCTGATCGAATCGGCGCGAAAGTTCCGCCGGGCAATGGAACCTGCTCTTGAACAGTCCAACCCGTCAGAACAGTCAGAGATCGGGAAGGAATATATCGCCATGTTGAATGACGGGGTGATTGCCGCCCAGTTCGTCTCTGCCTCGACGACCACCGACCCCGAAGAGGCCGTCCTGCTGACCCCGGCCCATACTTTCCTGATGAGCAACCGCCCTGTCACCGTGCAGTTCTGGCTCGACGCCGGTTCGAGCGGCTGGTACGAGCGCCTGTTCCAACCGCTGACTCATCCGTACGTCCTCTCGCGTCATTGGACACAGGGCCAGGTCTGGACCGATTCTGACGAAGTGGAGGCCAACAACGCCACCCTGGCCCGCTTGATAACCGGCCTGCTGCGCCGCTGCCGGTCACGCCTCATCCTGGGGCTGACCGAGCTGGGCGAAAGCGGCTACGAGCAGCGCGGGGTGCTGGTGAGAGCTTTCCAGCAAGTCTTGCAAGAGAAATAAAAAAGCCTGCCCTTGCAGACAGGCTTGCTTTATCGAACCAGCGAAGATTAGAGGCTGGCATTGATGGTGCTGAATACGTTGCGGACCAGCGGGCCCATGATTGTCAAAGCAGCGATGACGACCACGGCGACGAGAACAAGAATTAAAGCGTATTCAACCATACCTTGACCGCGTTCTTTCAGGGAGAGCAGCATGATATTTTCCTCCTTTCCTCAGATATAAGTTACACTTTCATTATACATAAGCGAGTAGAAAAACCAACCCATTTAACCTTGCATTTCCCAAACAAAAAGCGGATTCGCGATAGCCCAAAAGTACCCCCAATCACCTGTGAGAGAAGATGAACAGAAAATTCTTTGGCTTGTTTTTGTTGTTCTCGGCCACCCTGGTTTTGTCCTTCCTGGCAGCTTGCAGGACAAATCTCTTCCTGACGACCGTAACGCCCACGTTCAGCGCCACCTTCGAGATGCTTGCAACCCCCATCTTGGTAACCCCCACTCCATTTTCGGGTCTGACACTGTCGGCCTCGGCTACCGTGCCAACCGGAACTCTCGCTAACAGCCTGACCCTGACCGCTTCCATGGGCCTGACCTTGGGGGTCAACTCCTCCAGCACGCCCCCGCCCTGGGCAACGATTCACCCCTCTGTCGGCGATCTGGGCTGGGGCGCGGTCTACGGCAAGATTACCGATGGAGTTAGCAATCTTCCAATCAACGGCGCAACCGTCAAGTGCGAGCACTTCTCTTCTACGTCCCCCTACCTTTGCAACGGGATCACAACCACCAACAGCGATGGGATTTACACCTTTACAACCGTCTTTTTCCATGAGACAGACCGCATCAGGCTAATTGTCGAAGCTCCCGGCTATGCCCCTTTGCGATTCGAACAATCCTCCTTTGCTCGCCCAGAATTCCACGCTGACCTGGGCTTGTTTCGTTCACCAGCGGATGGCAGCTTGACCCCAACACCGTTTATCATGTGTACGCCCCCAGCCTGCCAGGGCGGACAGCTAACCTGCGGCAACCCGAATGGCTGCCCGGGCGGCTGTGGCACAATTTGTATCCAGGCGACTCCCGCGCCATAATAATCGCAAATCATGAACAGTGGCAATGGATTGACACTCGCGTCTGTCCTGATTACGCTGTGCACCTCTAAAACATCGATGGCTTGAAACCCAAGTTTTCCAGAAAGGGAACGATGCTAAAAAAAGTCCAGGGGCTCGTGCTTTCACCTGCCTTCATCCTCGCCGTGATCTTGATTTCCCTCACATTTCGCGTGAGCAGTTTGCCCCATATCTCTCTGGACATGGAAGCAGGTTTGTTCAAGTGGTATGGGTTCATCCTGAAACGCGGGTTTGTCAATGCTTTCAAAGAAAATTTCGCGCTTTACACCCCCCCCTACCTGTACTTGTTGGCGCTTGCCTCGCTGATCGATGGCCTGGTCAGCCGGGTGACCCTGATCAAGCTGATCTCGATTTTCTTCGATGTTGTCAGCTCTTTTTTCGTCTATAAGATCGTGCGCGCTAAATACCCATCTAAAAATTTACCTTTCCTGGCCGCGGCCTTGTCCTTTGCTCTTCCGACGGTGATACTTAACAGCGCCTACTGGGGACAATGCGACTCCGTCTACACGGCCTTCCTGCTGGCCTGTGTCTACTTCCTGCTGATCGAGAGACCGGCCTGGGCAGTTTTCTTTTTCTCGATCGGTTTTGCCGTCAAACTTCAGGCGATTTTCCTGCTGCCCTTCCTGGCGGTTTATACCCTGCGGAAGAAAATCCACTGGCTGACGTTTATCCTGATTCCGGCCACCTATGTCGCCCTATCCATCCCAACCATCTGGGCTGGCCGGCCCTGGCTGGATGTGCTGACTATCTACGCGCATCAGACAGGGAAATTCCCGAAATGGTCTTCCACCACACCGACCATGTACCTGCCTCTCCAGGGCCGCCTGGACCTGACACCCACCCTGACCATCCTGACAGTGGTTGTCGCGGCAGTGATCATCTCTATCTGGATCTACATGACCTGGAAAAAGCAATTTGCCGACAAACTAAATGAAATCACGCTCGCCGCACTGGCTTCAGTAGCCCTGATGCCTTTTGTCCTGCCGCGCATGCACCAGCGTTATTTTTACCCCCAAGATCTGCTTTCGCTGGTAATTGTCTTTTTCAAGCCAAAATTATGGTTCCTGCCGATCATCAGCCAGGTTATCTCAACCCTGGCCTACGGGCCATTCCTCTTCAACAAAAGCTTTCAAATCACGCTTTTTGGAGCAAAATATAACGCACTTCTCTACGTGGCCCTGCCCCTCGAGATACTCCTGCTCGCGGTTGTCCTGTGGGAACAGTTCCGGCGGCCAAATGATCAGCACCTTAGACCAACAGCACCAGCAGGGCCGGAGACATGAGGCAAGCCAGGGCGGTGATCAAGATCACCAGAATCCAGGCTATGATGGCCGCTGTTTTGGCGCGATCAAGAATCAGCGCGAGGTTGCCTCCGGCAAAAAACACGATTCCCAGTCCGCCCAAGCAAATGGCGGTGATCAACATGCTCGTTGGACTTTTTACGCCCGGCTCATTATCCACCCGCCAAAACAAAAGATAAGTGGACAGGGCGGCGATTTTCAAAATCCAGCCCAAAACAACACTGGCAGCGCTCAAGAAATTGCGAATCGGCACAAGAACCTCCGGGAATTGCTATTTTCAGCAGTTCACAAAACATTTTGAAGCAGCCTGTTTTTCGTGAAGCACCATTTTATGATAGCATGTCTTTCAAGAGCTATGTAAAAAACGCAGAAAATGCCCTACTTCAAACTCTATTTCATCTGGGCAACCAAAGAGCGCCGGCCTTTGATAAAACCAGCCCTTGAACCGGCTTTGTACCGCGCGTTTGCGGCAAGGTTCAAAAAATGGACGGCATCGTGCACGCCGTTGGCGAGAATCAAGATCACGTTCATCTGGCCGTCTCCATACCACCCAAACTTGCACCAGCAAATTTCATCAGCGAGGTCAAAGGGGATGCTTCGCACTTCATCAACCATGTCACCAAACCAGGCCTGGCCTTTTACTGGCAGGATGAATACGGCGCGTTGACCTTCGGTGAGAAAGACCTGCCCGCTGTGGTACGTTATCTTCAGAACCAGAAAAAGCACCATGCCGAGGGAACAGTGCTTGCAGCAATAGAGATTGATAGAATTTGCACATCGAAACAGAAAATGTTTGCGGTTGGGCAAACCTGCCCAAAAATTAACTCCATTTTCGGCCTTCCATCCCATCCCTGATACGCTGCTCGAAATCAGCGGATGCCATTCTGCAGGCCCGCCGCCAGTCCAAACTGCGCGACCTTTCAGCGCTCAAAAAGCTCGGCATCCTGGCCGAGCGCGCCGCGCCCTTCTTGCTCCTGGACGGGAAGCGGGCGGCCTTCCAGATGAGTTTCCAGGTATGAGAAAAATGCCACGCACCTTGAAGGTGCGTGGCATTTTTCTCATGGGTAGCTCGAATTGCCAACCTGGGCTCACGGCAGCCCCTCAAAGACCTCCTGCGCGGCAAAAGCCACACCAACCATCGTTGGGCCGGTGTGGGCCGCCAGCGCGGGCGACATGTAGTTGATCGGCATGAAGGTGCAGTTAAAGACCGGGGCGATCATCTCGCGCAGGGCCAGCACCGCTTTCTCGTTATACGAATGTAAGACCTGGACGCGCAGGTCACTGCCGGGTTTGTGGAACTTGGTCATCATATCCACCAACCCATGCAAGGCTTTATCAAAGGTGCGAGCCATGCCCATCTGGGCATAGGTCCCGCCAAATTTTTCGACGCCAATCAAGGGCCGGATGCGCAGCATCGAGGCGATCAATCCGCGCATGTGGCTGATCCGACCGCCGTGGATCAGGTATTTCAACTCGTCGAGGGTGTAGATGCTCTCGCTGGCCTCCCCAATGCGCTTGATCAGGGCGATCATCTGTTCCTTGCTCCAGCCGGCTTTCAAGGCCCGCGCCGCAGCCGCCACCTGCCAACCCTGCACCGCGCAGAGCGTTTTGGTATCGATCACGGTCACATTGGCTTCGGGCGCCATCCCGGCCCCGGTGACCGCCGCGCTGTAGGTCGCGCTCAGTCCGGAGGACATGTTGATCGAAAGGATCTCCCTGTCTCCGCCCGCAGCCAGTTTTTTGAAAATAGCCGCAAATTCCCCGCTGGAGGGCGTGGAGGTGGTCGGAAAGCTGTCGGTCGCCATCAATTTTTGTTGGAGTTCCTCGGGACGCAGATCTTCCCCGCTCCGGTAGGATTTTCCTTCCAGTGTGATCGTGTGCGGAACAACATGGATGGGAATCTCGGGCATCAGTTCGGGAGGCAGGTACATGTCCATCCCGGTATCCGTTACGATTTGCATAAAACTACCTCCAAGGGTCTCTTGATTGGTAAATAATCTGACTAATTTTATCCTAAAAAGCCGCCGGCAGGGTCGACAAACCGGTAAGGTCGCTTAGCGCTTAGCTCAAACTACCGAGATACACAATTTACAGATATTCAAAAGCGGGATGCCACCCCCCTACGGGTGGGTTCATTTTGGGCCTTTGGGGTTTCCCTTATTTTTCAGCCAGCAAGTGTTTGTAGGCCCCCACCCAGGGGCGCCCCAGCCGGTGCCCGGCAGGAACCACCACTTTCGAGAGTTTTTGAGCCACCTGGGCCATGGTCATGGCGACGCTGGCCCAATCCTCGGCCAGGAGCGCGGCTTTCATCTTCTCTGCATAAAGGCCGCTCCAGAGCCACTCCATCCGGAATTTATCGGCCTTGACCCAGTAGCCGCGCTTTTCCCAGGCGGCCACAGAAATATCGATCCCTGCGGAAATCTGCGACAGCGCCAGGGCGATGAAGGCCGCCAGGTCGCGGGATTCAGGCCCCGGATCGGTTTGTTTGGCCAGTTCCCGAATGGCGAGAATGACCCCCTTCGAGAGTTGAGTCCGCTCTTTCCCGGCGGAATCGGGGTTGATTATGGTCATAGCCCGGCGATTATATCGCAAATTCCAGTTGCCAATTTACCAAAATCCCAAGATAGCGTATAATTTCGCCGCTGTACCCGCAGCCCGCAATCCCGCAGAACTCACGCGGGGCAACAGTGTGGGAGGGTCTCGGGGACGTGCTGGAATTGGCAGACAGGCTTGACTTAGGATCAAGTGCCGAGAGGCGTGCGGGTTCAAGTCCCGCCGTCCCCACTCACGCAGTATCAAACCCAGGAAGGATAAAGACTTTGAAAATCGAAACACACCCACGTGATGACAATCAGATGACGATGATCGTCGAGATTGAGGCTGAAAAGATGGAAGGCGCCCGCCGCCGCGCCGCGCGCCGGATCGCCGAAAAAGTAAAGATCCCCGGCTTCCGACCGGGCAAGGCTCCCTATGATGTCGTCCGCCGGTTGTACGGCGATGGCGTCATTACCGAGGAAGCGGTCGAGATCCTGGTGGACGAAATCTACCCAGAGGCGCTCAAAGAGACGAAAATCGAACCGGCGGCTGCCGGACAGTTGGAAAATATCGAAAGCCTGGAGCCTCCCAGGTTCATCTTTACTGTGCCGCTCAAACCGACAGTCGACCTGGGTGATTACAAATCTGTGCGCCAGGTATATAAATTTAGCGCGCCCGGCGATGACAAGCTCGACGAAGAAATCGAAAACCTGCGCCGCATGTATGCCAGCACTGAAACCGTCGAACGCCCGGTCAAGGACGGCGACTACGTCCTGCTGGATGTCGTCGGGAAGAAAGCCAAGGCCAAAGAGGACGAGGCCCCCCTGGTGGAGCGCGAAGGCTTTGCAATCGTGGTGCGGACAGATGAAAAAGCCACCGAATGGCCCTTCCCGGGTTTTTCTGTCAATTTAATCGGTGTCGCCCCTGGTGAGAGCAAGGAATTCTCTTACAAGTACGCCAAAGATTTCTCTGACGAAGCCCTCGCGGGCCAGAATGTCAAATTCAAGGTGACCGTCAAGATCGTGCGCGGCGTCAACCTGCCCGCGCTGGATGACGAATTTGCCAAGAAGACCGGCCTGGGTCAGAAGGTCGAGGAATTGCGCCAGCGCATGCGCGAAAACCTCGAGGCTGAAGCCAGGAACGCCTACGAAGACGAATATTTCGAGCAGATTATCGAGCAGATCAAGGCTGGGGCAGCCATCAAATATCCGCCCCAGGTTTTGGAACACGAAGTCGAACATATCCTTGAGGATGTCGAAAGCCGCATGAAGAACCAGGGCATCGAGGGGCTGGAAACTTATTTCAAGATGGTCGGCACGACCAGGGAGAAGTTCATCGAGGAACAGGCCACCCCGACTGCCATCAAGCGCCTGGAACGCGGCTTGATCATGGACGAGATCGCCCGTGCTGAAAAAGTCGAAATCGACAACGAGTCCCTGGAAGCCGCCTTCAACAATACCTGGGCGACCTTATCGATGACGGACGAGGAGTTTGCCAAGCGCACCAAGGGCGGCACCAAAGCCTCCCGAGAAATCGTCGACGCGGTGGCAATGGATTCGGCCAACCGCCTGCTGACCCGCCGCGTGCTCGACCGCCTGAAAGCGATTGCCACCGGCGAGGCTGGTGAGGAAAAACCGAAGGCCAAGAAAACCAAAAAGGCTGCCAAGGAAGAACCCGAGACCGAGGCGCTCGAAAAACCAGTGAAAAAGAAAGCCGCCAAGAAGAAAACTGAATAAGAAGCCAATTGGGGCAGGTCCAAAAAGACCTGCCCCAATAATTTTCGGCTAAATTTTTAACACAATTCCAACAAAAAGCGGGTATCATAAACCCAATAACTAAGGAGAAACAGATGATCCCCAACTTCAACAATCTTGTCCCCATGGTGGTTGAGTCTTCCGGCCGCGGCGAACGAGCTTATGATATTTATTCGCTCCTGCTCAAGGAGCGCATTATTTTCCTTGGCACCGGGATCGACGACCAGGTTGCCAACGTGATCGTGGCGCAGTTGCTGTTCTTGAACCACGAAGATCCCGAAAAAGAGATCCAGATGTACATCAATTCGCCCGGCGGCGTGATTTATGCCGGCCTAGCGATTTACGACACGATGCAGATGATTTCCAACCCGATCAGCACGGTGGCGGTTGGCGTAACCGCTTCCTTTGGAACCGTCCTGCTGACCGCCGGGACAAAGGGCCGCCGTTTTGCCCTGCCGAATGCGACCATCCACATGCACCAGCCGCTCGGCGGCGCCCAGGGCCAGGCCACGGATATCGAAATCCAGGCTAAGCAGATCATGCGCCTGAAGTCCCTCCTGAACGGCATCATGGCCAAGCATACCGGCCAGCCTCTCGAAGTCATCGAACGCGACCTCGACCGCGATTACTACCTAGACGCCCAGCAGTCGGTGGCCTATGGCCTGGTGGACCAGGTTTTGCAGGCCCCGGAAAAGAAATAAGCCCAACAGGAATGCCCTTGCCGGGGCTGGTGGCCGAGTAGCTGCGTGGTTTCGATACGCATTGAACACTACTCAACTGTCACCGTATCGAGACCTGACCCAGGGCTAAACGATAACCTTGAAATGCGCGGAGCGACCCAAAAGTGTCCTCTGCGCATTTTCTGTATATAATCAGTACTTGAAGATGTTTCGTGAACTGCTGATGATAGCCAGAGCCTGAAAACAATAAAACGGAGGCGAAGATGATGCACCCATCCACCTTTTCGATTGCCGCTTATGATGCAGTCAGCCAATCCTGGGGCGTAGCCGTCGCCTCCAAATTCCCGGCAGTTGGGGCGCTCGTCCCCTGGGCGCAGGCCGGGAGCGGCGCGGTCGCCACCCAGGCGCTTGCCAACACTTCCTATGGGCCACACGGGCTGGACCTCCTCGCCCAGGGCCAGAGCGCCGAGACGGTTTTGTCCAACCTGCTGGCCGAAGACCCTGGAAAGGAAGGCCGCCAGGTTGGCCTGGTCGACGCCCAGGGACGGGCCGCCACTTTCACCGGGCAGGAATGTATGGATTGGGCGGGCGGCCTCGCCGGAACGGGCTATGCCATCCAGGGGAATATCCTGGCCGGGCCGCAGGTCGTCCAGGCCATGGAAGCTGCCTTCCTGCAAACTGGCGGTGAACTGGCCCTCCGGCTGCACGCGGCCCTTTTGGCGGGTGACCGCGCTGGAGGCGACCGCCGCGGACGCCAAAGTGCGGCGCTGGTTGTTGTCAAAGAAAAAGGCGGTTATGGCGGCTACACCGACCGGATGCTCGATTACCGCGTCGATGATGACTCCGACCCGGTGGTCAAACTGGGCGAGTTGGTCAACCTGCACACGCTCTATTTCGGCAAAAGTCCCGAGGATGAGCGCTTGCAGCTGAACGGCGCGCGGCTTTTGGAGCTGCAAAACCTGATGCGGCATCTTGGCTATCTCCAGCAAGCCAGCGGCCTCTATGACACGGCTACCCAGGAAGCCTTCCGCGCTTTCACAGGCAACGAAAATTTCGAAGAACGCTGTGACCCGGCCAACGGCTGGATCGATGCGCCGGTTTACACTTATCTCGTCAGAAAGTTTGGGAAATGACCTTAATTCCTTCCACCGCGAAAGGCCTGATCCTGGATATGGACGGGGTACTCTGGACCGACTCTGCCCCAATTGGCAACCTCCCCCGCACCTTTGCCCGTTTCAAAGAACTTAATCTGGCAGTGGCCCTGGCAACCAATAACTCCACCCGCACCGTTGATCAGTATGTTGAGAAACTGCGCGATTTTGGGGTGACGGTCGAACCCTGGCAGGTTGTCACTTCGTCGCTAGCTGCCGCCTACCTGATGGCGCAAAAACTCCCGGCCGGAGCGCCGGTTTTTGCCATCGGAGAGCAAGGGCTGATCGAGGCTCTGAAAGCCGCCAACTTCGAGGTTTTATCCGTTGAGAACGCAGAAAAAGCGGAAGCCGTTGTGATCGGTATCGACAAACAAATCAACTTCGATAAAATGCGCGAGGCCACGCTGCTGGTGCGCGCCGGGAAACCATTTTTTGCTACCAATCCTGATAAAACTTTCCCTACCCCGCGCGGACAGATCCCCGGCGCGGGCGCCTGGATCTCGGTCATCGTGACCGCAACCGAGGTTCAGCCGCTGATTGCCGGGAAACCCTTCCCTTATCTTCTGGAATTGGCCCTGAACCGGATTGGCACCCCAAAAGAGACAACTTATGTGGTTGGAGACCGGCTTGAGACCGATATTGCGGGTGGACAGGCGTTGGGCTGCCCGACTGCCCTGGTGCTCTCGGGCATTGCCACGCTCCCTGCAGCGCAGGCCTGGCAGCCGAAAATTGATCTGGTCGCTGAGAGCCTGTCGGCGCTGGTCGGAGCCTGAACCTAATTAGAGTGCATGTCTCTCTTCAGGAAAACCCCGATGTTAATTTATGATCTTGATATTCCTGCTCTGATCAACCTGGTGAAATCCTGGGGCGAACCAGCCTTCCGCGCTAAACAAATCTGGACGGGACTTTATCAAAACTTCTGGCAGTCTCCGGATGAGTTTACAAACCTGCCAAGGAGCCTGCGCGAAAAACTGGTAGCGGAGCTGTGTTTCGATGTACTGACCCCCACCCTGAAACTCGATTCCACCGATGGGCAGACCCGCAAAACCCTTTTCAAACTCCCCGACGGTCGTCAGGTTGAAGCGGTGCTGATGCGTTACGACAAACGCCGGACGTTGTGCATCAGCACCCAGGTCGGCTGCGCCATGGGCTGCACGTTTTGCGCCACCGGGCAAATGGGTTTCACCCGCAACCTTTCCAGCGGAGAAATCGTCGCCCAGGTCATGTATTACGCCCGCCTGCTGCACGACGAAGCTGATCTGGTCACCAACATTGTCTTGATGGGCATGGGCGAACCTTTCCATAATTACAACAACACGATGGCCGCCATCGACCGCCTGAACGACTCGACCGGGTACAATTTCGGCGCGCGGCGTTTTACGATTTCCACTTCCGGGCTGGTGCCTGCCATTCGCAAGTTCACCCGCGAAAGACGGCAGGTCAATCTGGCTGTCTCGCTGCATGCCGCTGAAGACGCCCTGCGCGGCAGCATGATGCCGGTCAACAAAAAGTATTCTGTTGAAGAACTGATTCAGGCCTGCCGCGAATATGTCGAAACAACCGGGCGGCGAATCACCTTTGAATGGGCGCTGGTCAATGGCATCAACGACACCCCCGAACAAGCCAGGAAGCTGGCCGCCCTGCTGAAGGGGCTCCTCTGCCATGTCAATGCCATTCCGCTCAATCCGACCACCGGCTATGACGGCAAAGCCACAACACACGAGCGGGCAAATGCGTTCAAACAAATCCTGGAACAAAACGGAATCCCCTGCACCATCCGCACCCGCCGCGGGATCGATATCCAGGCTGGCTGCGGACAGTTGGCTTCCCGCGTTTCTTGAACTTTTCTTGCGTTCATCTGCAAAGGAATCCATCAAAAGTTACAACGCGCTGACAACAGAGGTTCTCACCGCAAACATGCTATTAATTTTGCCGTTGTGCGCAGGAACATCTGCCAATTCAATCGTGACCCCCACGACCACCATCACTGCCATGCCTTAAAGCAAGAAAAAAATCGGAAGTTCTCCAGCTTTCGTGAAGTACCGAAAATAGAAACTTGTCAGAATATAAAGATTGAAGTATAAGTCACGCATTCAAATTCCAGAAAGAACCAAGAGAAACCATGAGCGACGAAAAACAAAGCTGGCTTGACCGCACCCCCATCCCTGCCCTGCCGTGGCTGACCCTGGAAGTCTTGTTATTTGCTGTTATCTTGCTGGCGGCCGCGGTTACGCGCTACTATGAGCTTGGTGCGCGCGTGATGAGCCATGACGAAAGCCTGCATACCTATTATTCTTTCCTGCTATCCAGGGGTCAGGGCTATCAACACAACCCAATGATGCATGGGCCCTTGCAGTTTCATCTCATCGCGCTTTCGTATTTCATGCTTGGCGCAAGCGACTTCACCGCCCGCATCCCCGCCACCACCTTCAGCATTTTAACCGTTGCCGCTATCTGGCTCTGGAGGCGGTACATTGGCCGGGCAGGCGCATTGGCGGCGGCAGTGATGGTCTTGATCTCACCTTTCCTGCTCTATTATGGACGTTACACGCGCGAAGATTCATATGTTGGCGTTTCTTTATTCGTCATGCTTTACAGCATCTTGCGCTACTTCGAAACAGGTAAACCAAAATACATCTATTTTATTGCCGGGTCACTGGTCATACATTACCTCACAAAAGAAACCTCCTTTATTTACACTGCACAAATCCTGGTCTTCCTGGCGATTTATTTCATCGTCCGGGTAATTCAGAAACCCTGGAAAGGCAGCCGGGACAATTATCGAAATTTTGTAGCTGCGCTTGGCCTGGGTATCTTGTTGTTGGGCGCAACCGGCTACCTGGCCGTTGCTTCCAAAAAAGCTGCCGAGGTCAGCGGCACAATGACTGCCGCACCGGCAACGCCAGGCGCAGAGATGGAATTCTTGCCTCACCAGGCAGCCGGGCTCTCCCCCACCCTGATCCTGGCAGCGTTCGTGATCCTGGCGATTGCTGCCGCCATCTTTTTCCTGATTCGCGGATTTGGCCTGGATAATATCCGGCGCGAGCGCTCTTTCGACCTGCTGATTGTTTTTGGGACGATCGTCCTGCCGCAGCTATCAGCCTTCCCCGTTTACCTGATCGGCTGGGATCCCCTCGATTACAGTTCGTCCGGTTTGCTGCGGACCGGATTATTCCTCGCCCCAATAACACTGCTGACGATTGCCATTGGCTGGTGGTGGAACCGGGATGTCTGGTGGAAAATGGCCCTGATTTTCTGGGCACCTTACGTCTTATTGTATACGACTGTCTTCACCAACGGCGCGGGTTTTTTCACTGGAATAGTTGGATCCCTGGGCTACTGGCTGGAACAGCAAGGAGTCCAACGCGGTTCCCAACCCTGGTACTATTACATTTTAATTACCATACCAATCTATGAATTCCTGCCGGCGCTGGCCAGTTTGCTGGCGCTGTATTTCAGTTTCAAAAAGATACCAACGCCTGCAAAAGCAACCCCTCTCTTCATCCAGGAACAGGAAAATCGCATCAACACCACCAGCCTGCTGGGCTGGTGGACCCTGACCAGCATCGTGGCTTTTACCGTTGCCGGAGAGAAAATGCCCTGGCTGACTTTTCACATGGCTCTGCCGATGGCTTTATGGGGCGGATGGGCAATTGGCGCGCTCATCGACCGCATCGACTGGGAGGAATTGCGCCGCCGTAACGCGGCGCTTGTACTGGCGCTTTTGGCGGTTTTTGTACTAAGTATCACCGGCATATTTATCGCGCTGCTGGGCAGCCCGCACCCGTTCGAGGGCCAGGAATTGGTGCAATTACAGGCAACCACCAGTTTCATCTTTGCCGTCTTCGGAGCCATTGCCAGCCTGTTTGCCTTATTCCGCCTGCTGGATGGCTGGGATTACAAACAGGCTTTATATCTGAATACCCTGGTCTTTTTTGGCATACTGGCTGTGCTGACGATCCGCACCTCGATCCGCGCAAATTACCTGAAATATGACAGCGCACAGGAATACCTGGTATATGCTCACAGTTTTACAGGCGTAAAAGATGTCTTGCGCCAGGTGGATGAGCTTTCCGATAAAACGGTGGGAGGCAAGGATATTGTCGTAGCCTACGATGACGATACATCCTGGCCGATGTCGTGGTATATGCGTGAATACCCCAACGCCCGCTTCTACGGCGCCCAACCAGATAGAAACCTGCGCGATGTACCGGCAATCATTGTCGGTGACAATAATTTCACCAAGATCGAGCCAATCGTCAGTGACCTTTATTTCCGGTATGACTACGTCCGCATGGTCTGGCCCAACCAAGATTATTTCAACCTGATCGGCGTGCGGCCAGATCCCAGCATGCCTTTCGATGATTCCTGCACCGGTCTATCCAGCGTCTTCCACCTGTTTAGAAACCTTGATTTCTCACGGGTTTGCAGCGCCATCAACGACCCGCGCATGCGCACGGCGATTTTCAATATCTGGCTAAACCGTGACTACAAGCTTTACGGCGAGCTCACCAATAGCCAGGGTGTCAATGAAAATACCTGGGAACCGTCTGATCGAATGCGGTTGTATATCCGCAAAGATGTCGCTGACCTGGTTTGGAAATATGGCATAAAAACTGTCCAGGTGCCCAAAGAAGACCCCTATGCCAAGGGGAAGGTTTCCTTGTCAGCCGATTTTATTTATGGCACACCGGGAACGGAACCGGGGCAGTTTAACACTCCTCGGGGGATTGCCTTTGCGCCTGACGGCAGCCTCTTCATCGCCGACTCGCGCAACCACCGCATCCAACATTTGAGCGCCGATGGACAGGTACTCAATCTCTGGGGCAGTTTTGCTGACCAGTCGGCCGGGAATGCGCCCATCGGAACCTTGAACGAACCCTGGGGTGTGGCTGTTGGCCCAGATGGAAGCGTCTACGTAACAGATACCTGGAATCACCGGATCCAAAAGTTCGGTCCAGATGGCACCCCGCTCAAAATGTGGGGCGTCTTTGGCACAAGCGAAACTCCCGGCGCACTCTACGGTCCGCGCGGCATCAGCGTTGATGCAGAAGGCAGGGTCTACGTTGCGGATACAGGGAACAAGCGCATCATGGTCTTTGATTCCAACGGCGCAATCCTGACCCAGTTTGGCGTTGAAGGTTTCGACGCCGGTCAGTTCAGCGAGCCGGTAGACGTCAAAGTGGATGCGCAGGGCCGCGTCTACGTCACAGATACCTGGAACCAGCGCGTACAGGTGCTTGATTCGATGGAAGGCTTGAATTATTCGTCAATCAAGCAATGGCCAATCGCCGGTTGGCTGAGTCAATCATTGGACAATAAACCTTACCTTGCCCTCGCCCCCAATGGGCACGTTTTGGTCACGGACCCTGAAGGCTACCGCGTCATCGAGTTTGACGGGGAGGGTCAATTCTTGCGAACCTGGGGCGAGTTCGGCGCCGACAACCTCACCTTTGGCCTGCCCAGCGGCATCGCGACAGACGCGGACGGCAACCTCTGGGTGACAGATGCAGGCAACAGCCGCATCATGCGCTTCATCCTCCCAGCGCCTTAGAAATCTGCAACAGCCCCGGTTTCTTCACGGAAACCGGGGCTTTGATTTAAGCGTGGTGGTATAATTCCTACGTAACAGGGAGTAAAGTAATTACATCATCAGGGAGACCACCCGCATGAAACTCCACGAATATCAATCCAAACAGATTTTCTCCCGTTATGGGATTCCAATCCCAAAGGGGAGAGTCGCGGCAACCGCAAGCGAGGCGAGGCATATCGCCGATGAGCTCGGTGGCCGCGTTGTGATTAAGTCACAGGTGTTGGTCGGCGGACGGGGCAAGGCCGGCGGCATCAAAGTGGCGAAGGACTCTGCAGAAGCCGAGCAGTTTGCAACACAAATCCTTTCGATGGAAATCAAAGGCTTGCCAGTGCGCAAAGTGCTGGTCGATGAAGCGGCTGCCATCGAGCAGGAAATCTACCTCGGCATCACGAATGACCGCGCGGCAAAGAAACCTGTCATCATGGCTTCTTCCGCGGGCGGTGTGGAGATCGAGGAGGTCGCCAAGACCAACCCGGAAAAAATCATCAAACTGCATATCAATCCGCTACTGGGCATCAAAGATTACCAGACCCGCGATGTCGCTGCAGGGATCGACCTACCGCGCGAACATTGGAAATCCTTTGGAGAAATCCTGAAGGGTTTGTGGCAGGTTTATAACGACAACGATGCCACGCTGGCTGAGATCAACCCGCTGGTCATCGGCAAGGACAAACGCCTGATCGCACTTGATGGAAAAATGTTGATTGACGACAATGCCCTCTTCCGCCACCCGGAACTTTCAGAGATGCGCGATACCGATGAAGATGCGCCCTCGGAAGTGGAAGCCCGCAAATACGGCCTGACCTTCATTAAGCTGGATGGCAACATCGGCTGCATGGTCAATGGCGCCGGACTGGCGATGGCCTCGATGGACATTCTGAAATTTTTCGGCGGTGAGCCAGCCAACTTCCTGGATATTGGCGGCGGCGCCAGCTCAGACAAAGTGGCCGCAGCCATGCGCATTATTCTGACCGATCCCAACGTCAAAGCCATCTTGTTCAACATTTTTGGCGGCATTACCCGCTGTGATGAAGTCGCCAAGGGTATCCTGACCGCCATGTCTGAAGTGAAACCCAAAGTACCGATGGTCGTACGCCTGGTGGGCACCAATGCCGAAGAGGGCCGCGCCATCCTCGCCAATGCGAACATGATCACCGCTGAAACCCTGGCCGATGCCGCCCAAAAGGCTGTTGCGGCGGCGAAAGGAGCCTAGCCATGAGCATCTTAGTCAACAAGGATACGCGCCTGCTCGTGCAGGGAATAACCGGTGGTGAAGGCCTGTTCCATACCCGCCAAATGGTGGCTTATGGGACAAATGTCGTTGCCGGTGTGACCCCTGGCAAAGGCGGCGAATGGGTCGACGAGAAAATTCCGGTCTTTGACTCGGTCAAAATCGCGGCGGAAGCCACCGGCGCAAATACCAGCATCATTTTTGTCCCATCGCGCTTTGCCGCAGATGCAATTTTCGAAGCTGCCGACGCAGGCATTCCCTTTATCGTCTGCATCACCGAGGGCATCCCGGTCAGCGACATGATGCGTGTGCGCAACTACATCGACCAGAAGGGTGTGCGCCTGCTCGGCCCGAACTGCCCTGGCCTGCTGACCCCCGGTGAAGCCAAAGTAGGCATCATCCCCGGGAATATTGCCATCCCCGGGAACATCGGGATCGTCTCGCGCTCAGGAACGCTGACTTATGAAGTGCTCTATGCGTTGAAGCTGGTCGGGATGGGCTCCTCGACCTGCGTGGGTATCGGCGGTGACCCGGTCAACGGCACCAACCACATCGATGTGCTGGAGATGTTCGAAGATGACCCGCGGACCGACAAGGTTGTCTTGATTGGCGAGATCGGCGGCTCGGACGAAGAAAAAGCTGCCCAGTATATCGCGACCAAAATGACCAAACCGGTGGTGGCCTTCATCGCAGGGCAAACCGCGCCGCCCGGCAAACGCATGGGACACGCTGGCGCGATTATCGAAGGCGGCTCGGGCAGCGCAGCAGACAAGATCAAGGCGCTGGAAAAGGCCGGAGTGAAAGTTGCCCGGCATCCCGAAGAAATCCCGATGTTACTGAAATAATGTAAAATACGGGGAACGGCTTGGGTCGTTCCCCGTATTTATTTGCCCAGGAGGAAAAATGCATAGCAGGATCAAGAAAAAAGACGACAGCACAGATGAATTTGAGATCCCCAAAGCGCCCAAAAAACCGGACAGGTTTCTGAAAATAAAGCTGGGGAAGGGCAAATCAGCCAAATATGATGTCTGGCAGAAAGAAATCCCGGCTGATGCTCCCTCGTCAGTAACGATTGAGGGCGACTCAACACCCAGCCCGGTAACCTGGTTTAATAATTATGGTCTCAAGCTCAGGAAAGACCACGCGAATACTACCAAGGACGACCCCTACGAAGAGACGGTGGATCACAAATACACCGTTGAAGTCTCTGCGGAGGCTGAGAAGAGGTTTGTCATCCATACCGGCGGGTCAAATGCAAAGCCAATGACAGTTTCTGGAGGCAAGGCGACCCTGAAGCTTAATGCGGGAGACCCCCTGGTAGGCCATTCCCCGTAAAATCTCCTGCCGCGCCAATCACCCCGAACTACCCTGGCGGGTCTGCCATTCCTGCAAAATATCACGGTGATGGGGAATCTTTTCCAAGAAATTCCGACGCAGTGTTTTGTCTGAGATAAAGTCTGCTCGTTTCAGCAAAGCCTGGTAAGCCATCTCCAACACGGGGTTGGCTTTTTGATTGCCCGCCACGCGCAGAACCAGGTAACAAGTCTGGTAAATGCGCAAGGGCTGATCCGTGCCATCGAGTGAACCATCCTTTTCGAGATGCCCTAAAATAAATTTCAAATGTTGTTGGGCGGCAACCAAATCGCCCGCATCCAGTGCCAGGCGCGCCAGGCCTGCGGCTGGTTCAGCGGCGAGCACGGATTGATTTAAGACAGAGTGAAGCTCCAAGCTGGCCTGATAAGCGCTGCGAGCCTCGACAAGCCGCCCCAGGGCCGAAAGACTGTGCCCCAGGTAAGTCTGCGCCCAGGCTTCACCATTGCGATCTCCCATCTCACGGGAAAGGGCCAACGCCTGTTCAGCATAGTGGAGCGCGATCCCAGCCTGGCCCAGCGTCTCAAGACAGGCGCCAAGGTTGATCAATGCATATAACTCACTTGTCCGGTGGCCGGTCTCCCGGGATAGGCTCAGGCTGCGTTCAAGGTAAATGCGCGCGTTGTCATAATCGCCGCGCATCCCGAGAATCCAGCCGAGGTTTTGAAGGATCAAACTCTCCCCAGGGCGATGGCCGACCTCGCGGGAAATGGACAGGGCTTTCTCATAATACGTTTGGGCGGAAGCATAATCTCCCTGATAAGAGGCCACCATACCCAGGTTCGCCAATGGATAGGCCTGGCGGCGCAAATTATTGGTTGATAGATAGATTCCAAGGCTGCGTTCGAGCCGGGCTCTCGCCGCTTGAGGATCCCTTTTATTCAAGGCAAGCAGACCGTAGATATTGAGAATCTGCGCTTCGCCATCCAGGAATCCGATCTGGCGCGCCAAGGAGAGGCCGGCCTCGGCATAAGCGGCTGCCTCGACATATTCTTCCTGTTTATATAACACATCCAGAAGATAGACATGCGCTCGCACCACAATCTCGTCATCGCCTGCCCGGCTGGCCAGTGAAATTGTCTCCCTGGCTTTCTCATAGGCCTGGCGATATTCGCCAAGATCATCGAGCATGGCTGTTTCCAACTTCGCAGCTTCGGCCGTCTTTCGAAGTGAGCCGGCGGCAAGCTGTTGTAATTGCCCCAGATTCTGTTTTTGCTTTTCCCGATCTCCAATCTGATCGTAGATATCATTCAATGCCAGGCGCAAGCGATACAAGCTCTCGAAATCATCTTGGGGCAGTGCCAGGAGCGCACGACTGTAAAAATCAGCAGCAGCGCTATTTTGGTAAAGACCACGCGCCTGGTCACCGGCCTGTTCCAGATATTGACAGGCTTTTAGCCTGAGCCTGGCCTGTTCGGCATGATAAGCCAATTCGCCATAATGAGGTTCGAGATGCCCGGCAAAGATTTTCTCCAATGCATCGACCGCCAGCGCGTGCAGTTCCTCGCGGCGGGCTTGCATTTGCATGGTATATGCCGCGTCTCTCAACAAGGCGTGCTTGAAAATATAACGAATTTCGCTCAACGCCGACCAAATGGCCGCTTGTTCAGCTGCCTGAATCTTTTCTGCCAGTGGCATGTCGTCCCGCAGCATGCGCGCCAGCACCTGAATTTCAAATTCACGCCCCAAAACGGAGGCGGTCTGAATCACGTTCTTCACCTCGCGGGCCAGTTGATCGAGCCGGGCAATCAGAAGAACTTTGATATCCGTTGGGAGTGTCGAATCATGCCCTTTTTGGATGACGCTCCAGGCGCCTCCAAGACTTTCGAGCAGGGATTCTTCTTTCAGGTAGCGCAGGATCTGCTCGGCAAAGAACGGATTACCATCAGCGCGCTCATCAAGCAACTGGAGCAAATCAGCCGCTGGCGGATTTCCCAGGATGGCTCCGGCCAGTTGGGCAAGCGCAGGGCTCGAAAGGCGGCCCAGGTCGATTTGCTGTTCGAGCAGCGACGGCTCGAGCGGCAGGTCAGCGCCATCGCGCCGGGAAGTTGAAATCATGGCAACCGGATAAGGCGTGGGGCTGGTTTTCAGGGAGCGCGCCAGGGATTGGATTAAAACCGCCGAATCATCATCCAAATACTGGGCGTCTTCGATGAAAATGATCACAGGCTGGCGCAAACTTTCAGCTTTGATCAACGCAGTCAATGCAATCAAAGTATTATCGTAACGCCCACGCGCGTCCATCTGGGCATAAACCGAGTCGGGCGAGTGCAAATCAACCAGTGCGGCTAGAAAGGATCGGGCGCGGTTGAGTTCCACGGCGAGGCTCGAGTCAGGAATCGAATCGAGCAGCCCGTTCAGTTTTAAATCAAAACTGTTTTTGTTGGAGACATCACCATGAGCGTCAGAAAGGTTGAAATACCGCCGCAGCCAATAACTGAATGGGTTGAACGACTCGCGCAGAATCTGATTGGATTGACACAGACACCACAAGGCTGTGTGCCTGGCAAAAATCTGCGAGGCCTGGAATTCGTAAACCAAACGACTCTTGCCCATGCCGGGGTCGCCCCAGATCATGAGAGAACCGGCGGGCCGCCCCTCCCAAAGCGGGACAACAAAACTGGCAAGGCGCTCTAACTCGTCCTCGCGCCCGACCATCAACCCATGGAAGAAGGATTCGGGTGTATCTTTACATCCATGCAAGCGAAAGACTTTTTGCTTCCGGGCAAACCCCTTAAAATCCTGCTCGCCAATAAAATCGATCTCAAAACGTTGTTCTGCGCGCCGGGCTACGCGCTCGTCAACCCAGATCTCGCCCCTTGGGGCGGTCAACATCAGGCGCGCCGCGAGATTGATACCCCAGCCATAGCAGGTATATTCTTCCATCAGTTCACTGCCCATGAAACCGGCGCGCGCAATATAATATGTGACCCCCGCACTGAACTTGAAATCGGTTTGAGCCTTTAGGTCCAGGATAAAGTTGAGAGCCCGTTCGATGTCGTTTTCATAAGCCAGCGGCGCGCCCCAGAAAATCAGGAGGTTGCAACCTTTATCGCCATAATCCACACGATTAAACGAGCCCCCATATAAAGCCTGGAATTCAAAAACGGACTCCAGGAAGGTTTCCAGTGCAGCGGCTGGCAACTCGGGAAGGCTGATAAATAGGTTGATGGCCGGGCGGAATTCGCTGCGTAAATCCTGGTAAAGCAACTTTTCAGGAAAGAAAGCGCTCATCGCCTGCGCAGATGGTGAAACTGCGGGAACAGGCTGGCCGGTTGGCAGTTCGCCCTGAATACCGTTCAGACGACAATATCCATCCAGCGGTTCAACAAGAAGCCCACCCGGAGCCTGGTCATAAATATTTTGGGCCAGGATGATTTCACCTGCTTTGGCGCGCTGCTCTGCCTCTGCCGAATGATTGATCGCCGTCCCCCGAAAATAATAGGTCGCCCGCTGTCCATTACGCGAACGCAGGATGCCCCAGGAAGCCTGCCCCAGCGCCAGCCCCACCTTGGCAGAGATTGGGAAATCCCCATATTCGGTGGAGTGCAACGGCTCGGCAGCCATCTGCTGCTGGATGGTCCAGGCAGCTGCCAGCGCCCGCTGCAGCGCTGCGGCGGGGTCAGCGCCCAGCGGAAAAAGCGCAGTAAAGGCATCGCCCGCGTAACCAACGATAAAGCCACCCTGCTCGTAAATGCTGCGGCTGGGCAGCCCGAAAACGCGCCACATGATCTGCGCCAAAACCTCGGCGCCGTGCTGCCCATGCTGCATGAGCGAATCGGTGAGTGCCGAAAATCCGCAAATATCAACGAAAAGACCCACAGTGGGGAATTCGCCTTGATATTTTTTGACCGCGTAATTTTCCAGAATCAGATCGGGAACCAGTTGGCGCAAAGTCAGTCACCTTGAAGATAAATGCGAAACAATTGATTATCAATTGTAGCATCCTTTCGGATCTACCCAATCATCGCTGGTTGAGTAGGCGGCGGCGCTTTCCCGCTGCCGTATCGAAACCACCTTCAGCAACAATTACCCGGATTGTTGAAAAGATACATCCTTTCCTATCAAAAAAAACCAAAGAGCCATCTTGAAGCCGCAAATACGCAGAGCCGCCATCCTCTGGCGGCTCTGCTGTATAATCATTGCAAGAAATCTGGAGCGGGATCAGCCCGCTGTGATCTTAGCGGTGGCTATCGATATAGCGCACGGCTTCGCCCACAGTCGTGATTTTCTGGGCGTCGTCGTCGGAGATTTCCGCGCCGAATTTATCTTCAAAGGCCATGATCAGTTCGACCAAATCGAGCGAATCAGCCTCAAGGTCTTCGCGGAAACGAGCGTCCATCGTGATCTTGCCTTCGTCAGCACCGAGCAGATCGACGATAATTGCCTTGATTTCACCAAAAGTGTCAGCCATACTTCCTCCTGTTGAGTTCGATTGTTTTTTTACGCAGGGGCAATTCTACACCACTTTGGGTGCATCTGCCACACCGCAGGCATTCAATACACAGGAACACATCACCATGTCAAAAGTTGCGCCGATTACTGAACGAAAAGATGATCATATTAAAATCAACCTGGAACAGGATGTGCGCTCCGCGCTGGCCAATGGACTGGAGAAGTTTCACTTCGTTCACGAGGCCTTGCCAGAACTGGACCTCGACAAAGTGGACACCAGCCTGAGCCTGTTTGGCAAAAAACTCCAGGCGCCAATCCTCGTCTCGTCGATGACTGGCGGGACGGAAGATGCAGGCGATATCAACATGCGCCTGGCCAGGGCCGCCCAGCAGTGCGGAGCAGCCATGGGCGTTGGTTCGCAGCGGGCAGCCCTCGAAAGGCCGAACATGGCAGCCACCTTCCAGGTGCGCCAGGTAGCCCCGGATATTCTGCTCTTTGCCAACCTGGGAGCGGTGCAATTGAACTACGGCTACGGCCTGGAAGAGTGCCAGCGCGCCGTGGAGATGATCGAGGCCGACGCCCTCTATTTGCACCTGAACCCGCTCCAGGAGGCCGTCCAGGCGGGTGGGGATACCAACTGGAAGGGCTTGGCGAAAAAGATTGAAGCGGTCTGTAAAAAGCTGGCAGTCCCCGTGATCGTCAAAGAAGTCGGCTGGGGTATTTCCGAGCGGACGGCTAAAATCCTGGCCGAGTGCGGTGTGGCGGCCATCGACGTAGCCGGGGCGGGCGGGACCAGTTGGTCGCAAGTCGAGATGCACCGCGCGCCGGATGAGTTCCTGCGCAATCTGGCAGCGACATTCGTCGGCTGGGGCATTCCAACTGCGGAATCGATTTTAAACGTCAGAAAAGCAGCCCCCGGCTTGATCATTTTCGCCAGCGGCGGCCTGAAGGATGGGCTCGACGTCGCCAAATGCCTGGCCCTGGGCGCGAAGCTGGGCGGCATGGCCGGGCCATTCCTGAAGGCCGCGGCCATCAGCACCGAGAATGTCGTTGAAACGATCAGGCTGACCAGGCGGCAGATTGAGATCACCATGTTTTGCGCCGGCGCAGGGAACCTGGACGAGCTGGACAGCGGGAAACTGGCTGAGAAGTCACCAAGCGGTGAAACAAAATGAAAACCTTGCGTTTGTTCATCGCCTTATTCCTGTTCCTGACCGCCTGCGCCATTCCGCCGATGCCTGAACCTACCATGACCCCTGACCCAAGCGCCACTGCTTCTCCCAGCCCAACTCCCGCCCCCAGGCTGGGAGCCGGGTTTCGTTTTTCAACCTACGGGCCGCCGCGCAACCCCGGGCCAGCGTATTGGGCCTCAGTCGGCGAACAAATGGCGGCCAAATTCCCTGGCGCGCAACCGGAGGCCATCTGGATCGTGGGCAACTTTCTGGGCGGTGGGATGACCCATCTCAGCTTTAATGCGCAAAACTCCGGCGACCCGGCGATCAAATCTGGCGCTGTCGATATGAACGAGGCGGCGCTGGCGCTTTTCGACCAGAAAGGGGTCAAGGTCTGGCTGCAAGTGGAACCGGCCAACGCAGAGATGCTGACACTGATCGACCTGGTGATGAACCAGTACAAACACCATCCCTGCGTCATCGGCTTTGGCGTGGATGTCGAATGGCATAAATCTGACGGTTCGCCGGAAGGCACACCCGTCAGTGACGCGGAGGCCGAACAATGGGTCAAAGCCATCCGGGCGCATGGCGCGCAATATCGGCTTTTCCTGAAACATTGGGACCCAAACTGGCTCCCGCCCACCTATCGGGAGGGCCTCGTCTTTGTGAATGACAGCCAGCAGTTCGAATCCTTCGACCAACTGGTGGCCGACTTCAGCGCCTGGGGCCAGCACTTCTCCCCCGCCCCGGTCGCGTTTCAGTACGGTTATCCCGATGACAGGAAATGGTGGGGCAACCTAGCGGACCCACCCGGCGAGATCGGAAAAGCCATTCTCGCAAATGTGCCGAATACCTCGGCGCTTTTTTGGGTCGATTTCACTGTTTTCGAGGTTTTCCCACCCCAATAACGCCAACCTACAGCGCCAACCTGTCCAATCGAACAGTGTTAATCCATGTGGCTGAAGGGGCAAGCTGACGGACCTATGATAGAATATGCGTGCTAATTATCAACCGTAAGCCGGACATACCATGAGCCTGATCCATATCCAAGACCTGAACAAACACTTCAAAATCCTCAACCGTCGTGAAGGTCTCGGCGGCGCCTTCCGCGACCTGTTCTCGGGCAATTATCGCACCGTCAGAGCCGTGGATGGCATTTCCTATGATATCGAAGCCGGTGAAATTGTCGGCTACATTGGCCCCAACGGCGCGGGAAAATCGACCACGATCAAGATGATGACCGGCATCCTGAAACCCACCAGCGGCACGATCCAGGTCAACGGCCTGCCGCCGTATGCCAACCGCATCCGCCAGGCGCAGATCATGGGCGTGGTCTTTGGGCAGCGTACCCAGTTGTGGTGGGACCTGCCGGTGATCGAATCCTTCAAAATCCTGAAGGAAATATACAAGCTCGATCAGAAAACTTTCGATGAACACATGGGTTTGTTCAACGAGTTGGTTGGGCTGGGCGCGCTCTACAGCCAGCAGGTGCGCACGCTTTCGCTCGGTCAGCGCATGTTGTGCGACATTACCGCCTCCTTCCTGCATAATCCGCAGATCGTTTTTCTCGACGAACCCACCATTGGACTGGATATTTCGGTCAAGGCCAAGATGCGCTCGGTCATCAAGGAACTCAACCTGACGCGTAAAACCACCATCATCCTGACCACCCACGATCTGGGCGATGTGGAAGCGCTCTGCCAGCGGATCATCATCATCGACAAGGGCAAAATCCTGTACGATGGCAAGATCAAGAAGGTCACGGCCTTGTTTGGGGCTTACCGCACCCTGAAACTGCAAATCGATCAATTTACTGAGACGACCCTGAATGACCTGCGCGAAAAACTGGTCGGGCATTTCGGCCTCGAAAACGGGATCGTTGTTGCCGAAACCGAGGAATTCTGGACCGACGTGACCATCGACCAGGCCCGCACACCGCTTTCGGATGTATTGAGCTTTATCATGACCAGTTTCCCGGTTTCGGATGTGCGCATCGTCGAAATCTCGATGGAGAGCGTGGTGCAAAAAGTCTACAACGGAGCCTTGCAATGAGCCAGTTGCGCTCCTACCTGGCCATCCTGCGCGGCTCATTCATGGTGGGCGTGATTTACCGTTTTGGATTCTTCTTTACTATCCTGGGTAACCTCGTCTACATGGCCGTCACCTATTACCTGTGGCGCAGCATCTACGCCAATTCGGCCACTTTGCGCGGCCTGACCTTTAACGAGACTTTTTTATACGTAGCCCTGGGCAGCGCTGTTTTCATCCTGCTTAAAACCTATGTCGATTGGTACGTGGCCTATGAAATCCGCGAGGGCTTCATCGCCATTTACCTGACCAAACCGGTCGATTACCAGCTTTACTCGCTCTTTGTCAGCCTGGGAGGAGCGCTGATGAATTTGACCGCCATCACCCTTCCAACGATTCTGATGCTGGTTTTTGTCTTCCGGGTTCAAATCCAGAGCGGGCTTGGGCTGCTGCTCTTCCCTGTCAGCCTGGTACTGGCCTTCTTGATTAGCTTTAATTTCGATTATTTCATTGGCCTGATCGGATTCTACAGCGAGTCGATCTGGGGCATGAGCATCACCAAGGAAATTATTATCACCGTGCTCTCAGGCGCGCTGATCCCGCTCCAATTCTTCCCGGATGCAATCCAGAAAATCCTGCTCGTCCTGCCCTTCCAGGCCATCTATCACACCCCGCTGATGATGGTCACCCGCCCCAACCAGGGCTGGGAAGTTTTTCTGCCGATGCTGGGCGTGCAGCTCGCCTGGGCGCTTGCCACTTTCAGCCTCTCGCGCCTGTTTTACAGCCAGGCCATCAAAGTCCTGCGCGTGGCGGGAGGCTAGCGTGGAAGGTCGAGTAAACGGCGGGGTTTCGACACCTGCACTGCACCAAATGCAGTGCGGTGCAAGTGTACGCAAAGAACGCTACTCAACCAACGCCGCCAAATCAAGACCCGATATCAGCCCATAGGAATTTCTATATGCGGACACTCTCCGAATACATCCGTCTGTATTTCATCATTGAGACCCAGTACGTCAAGGCACGCATGCAGTATCGCGCAGACTTCATTATCAGCTCGATTGGGATGTTTTTCAGCAGCCTGGCCACCCTGGGCATTTTCTGGGTCCTGTTTAACTCGATCACCGACCTGGCAGGCTGGAATTTCATGGAAATGATTTTCATCTATGCCTTTTACATGATCGCCATCTCGCCCATGCAGATCCTGTTCGACCATATCTGGCAGATCCGCTTCCATATCCAGCAAGGCACCTTCCTGAAATACTACTTCCGCCCGTTGAACATGATGTTCTACTACATGTCCGAGATGATCGACCTGAAAGGGTTGACCCAACTGGCAGCGGGGATCGTCCTGTTGATTTATGCTTCGCTCAAGCTGGCGATCGCCTGGACGCCTTTCAAACTCGCCCTGCTGCTGACAACCCTGTTCAGCGCAGCCTTGGTCCTGATTGCGATCACACTGATGGCAGGTTGCGCCGCGTTTTGGGTGGTCGACTCTTACCCGGTCCTGGGGCTGGCCTGGAAGCTGCGCGAATTCGCGCCCTATCCGATGAGCATCTTTGACGGCGCTTTCCGCTTTGCCTTTACTTACATCCTGCCCATCGGTTTTATTGCCTTCTATCCTTCACAACTTTTCCTGCGCCCCGACGAAGTTTCCCCGCTGGTTTATTTCTCCCCGGTGATTGGACTCGGCCTGTTTGCCATCGCCTATCAGGTCTGGACTCTGGGAGTCAACAGTTACACCGGAACCGGGTCATAACACATGCCGACCTTCGCCGCCCAATTTCTGGAATATTTCGATCCCGTCGTTCACACCCCTGCCAGCGTTCACGAGCGGCTCCGGCAGGCCTTCGCACGCCTGCCGTTTGAAATCCTGATCATCGGCTGGGATTTGCCCTCTGAAATTATTGCAATCTGCGCCAAGGAGACGGCCCGCCAGAACGCGAAGCTCTACCGCTGGCACCCTCTGCTGAGCGGAGATGGACATTTTGTTCCACGGCCAGAGTGGAAAACCATTGGCGCGAGCGGCCAGCCGGTCAACGGGTTCAAGGGCCTGGATGAATTTACTTTTGCCTGCCCCAACAATCCGCAGGTGCGGGAAGCTGTTTTCGAGCATTTGCAGGCGGCCCTGAGCGCAACCCATTATGACGGCCTGTTCCTGGACCGCATCCGCTTTCCCTCCCCTGCCAACGATCCGCTTACCGAACTGGCCTGCTTCTGCCCGGATTGTGTCTGCGCGGCCGAAGGCGCTGGCCTGGACCTCGAATTCGCGCAGCGCGAAATTATCCATCTCGCCAAATCCCCCACCGGACGACTGGCGCTCGCCGAGCAGCTTTTCACCCCCGGCGCGGATTTGGCCGGTTTGATGGCCTTCCGCCAGCGGACGATCAGCGCCTTCATTCAGTCAGCGGCGGAAATAGCCCGTGCGAACGGCTGCGCCGTTGGGCTGGACACCTTCTCCCCGGCGCTGACACCCATGGTCGGGCAAGACCTGTCCGCGTTGGACGCGGTCTGCGACTGGATCAAACCGATGAGTTACGCGCATACGCTCGGACCGGCAGGTTTGCCCTACGAACTACTCGGGCTGGCCAACTGGCTGATCAGCGGCGGCACCCCCGAAACTGAAGCCATGGGCTGTCTCAAGGCTGCCAGCGGACTGGAATTACCAGCCAGCCGGTCGGCTTTACGGGAGGACGGCCTGCCCCCATCAGCGCTGGAAAACGAAACGAAAATGGCCAAAAGGCAAGGGGTAAGGAAAGTCCTCGCGGGGATCGCGCTGGTCGAGCTGGAAAATATCAACCGCGTCCCAGCCGACCTATTCCCATCTGAACTGAACGCTTATCACGCAGGGGGCGCCGATGGGTTGGTGCTGGCCTGGGATTTGTGGCAGATCCCACTGGAAAGATTGGAACAAATCGCGAAGTTTTGGTGAAATCCTGCGTGGTTTTCGCAGGGCCCGCTTGACTGTTATAATTTCTCTAAAAAGGACAAGCCGATGACCGACCTGATCAAAGCCATGCTTCCCGCAATTGAAAGCGAACTCCAGCGACAGGTTTCCCGTCTCGACCAACCGCGCACCAAAATCTATCACGAGATGCTCACCTACCACATGGGCTGGACAGGGGAAGGCGCAGGGCCAGCAGCGACAGGCAAACGCATCCGCCCACTGCTGGTGCTGTTGACAACCGCCGCCTCGGGCGGTGCATGGGAATCGGCACTGCCTGCCGCCGCCGCCGTGGAACTGGTGCATAATTTTTCGCTGGTCCACGATGACATCCAGGATAATTCTGAGAAGCGCCGCGGGCGCCCGACTGTCTGGGTCAAGTGGGGTCTGCCGCAAGCGATCAACGCCGGGGACGGCTTGTTCGTGCTTTCGAACCTCGCCATCCTAGATCTGTCTACCAGTTACCCGGCAGAAACGGCTGTCAAAGCGGCGCAAATCCTGCACAATACCTGTCTCGATCTGACGCGCGGCCAGCATCTCGACATTTCTTACGAAGAACGCACCGACCTGGGCGTGGAAGATTATTGGCCTATGATCAGCGGCAAAACCGCCGCGCTGCTGGCGGGTTGCTGCCAGATCGGCGCGCTGCTTGGCGGAGCGGATGAGGCCACCGTTGACGCCTACCGCTCCTTTGGTCACTACCTGGGACTGGCCTTTCAGGTGCAGGATGACATCCTGGGAATCTGGGGCGACGAGGCCGTGACGGGGAAATCCGCCGCAGGCGACCTGGTGGAGGGAAAAAAATCCCTACCCGTCCTGGCAGGGTTGGACAGGAAAGGCAACTTCGCCGAGCGCTGGGCGCAAGGCCCGATCACACCGGGCGAAGTTGAGGGGCTGGCAAAACTCCTGGCAAACGAAGGCGGATATACCACCGCCCACGAGGCCGCCAAACAGTTCACCGACCTGGCGCTCAACAGCCTGCGCGAAGCCGATCCGCAGGGCGAGGCCGGGGAAGCCCTGGGTAAACTGGCAGATAAGCTCCTGGGGCGAACAGCCTGACCTGCAACTAGCCTGTTTTTTTGCGAACGGCGGAAACACTTGTCACATTCCCCCAACAGGCAGTATAATCGCCGTCGTTGCTTCCTGCAGAAAACGCGCAAGACTTCGACAGAACCTCGCGGGTGTAGTTCAGTGGTAGAACGCTTGCTTCCCAAGCAAGATATCGTCGGTTCGAATCCGATCACCCGCTCTAAAAGCGCTCAGCCTGCGCTAACGCGAAAGGCTTCACAGCTCACACCGCTAAGCAAAAGCCTGCCACTCTTTTTGGCAGGCTTTTGCTTTGTATCTCCATAAGTGCGCGTTGACCATGAACAGCCTTATCCACCATTCAAGCGCCAGTAAACCGGCTTCATCTGCTTGTAAACCTGCTGGAAGATCTCAAGTTTTTCATCATACACTGCCCGATTCGCGGGGTTGGGCGTGTACACGTCCTTAAATCCTACCAGCGTTGGCACATCGGAAAAAGAAATCTCGCCCAGCCCCGCCGCGGCAATCCAGGCTGCGCCGCGCGCATTGGCGTACATGGGATCCCTGACCTGCTTGATTTCGACATTCATTACATCCGCAAAAATCTGGCACCAGACATCCGACTGCGCCCCGCCGCCAACGATATTGAGGCTTTTGGCCCTGCGCCCCAGGAAGCTTTCGACCGGTTTGAGCAACCAGCGCGTGTTGAAGGCAATCCCCTCCAAAAAGGCGCGGATAATATCCTCGCGGGTGTTGTTCAGCGACAGGTTATACAGCCCGGCCCGGACGGTTTTATCGTCGACCGGGGCGCGTTCGCCCCAAATCCAGGGCGTATAAAGCAGACCGTTGCTGCCAGCCGGGACGCGCTCCGCGATCTGGTCGAGCACCTTGAAAATATCGGGGACGGCGGCTTCCTGCAACAATTCGTCCTTGTGATACAGGATGTTATCGCGCAGGAAGGTCAGGTTGCCTCCGGCAGTGGCCTGCAATGCCGTCAGCAGGTATTTCCCCGGCACTGCGCACGGGATGGAGGCCATGCTCGAAAAAAGATCGGTTTTCTTGAAAGGCACATGCGCCGTCATCCACGAGGAGGTGCCGAGATACAGGTGCAGGTCAAAATCATTCACGGCGCCCGCGCCAATTGCCGCGGCGGTATTGTCAATCGCGCCCGCCACCACCCTCACATCCGCTGACAGTCCAAGGGCCTCGGCGACATCTTTCCGCAACGTACCAAGCACTTCTGAGCAGGGCACAATCTCGGGCAGTTTGGCGGAATCCAGCCCCAGCATGGTAACCAGCCGCTCGTCGTAGTGAATCGCGTCGGGGAGGCGGTTGTCGGTCACCCAGGAGGTCACGATCGAGTCAAAAGTCGCCGCAAATCGCCCGGTCAGGCGCAGGTTCAAAAAATCCAGCACGTTCAGGAACTTGTAAGTGCGGGCATAGATTTCCGGCTGGGTCTCGCGCAGCAGGAGCATGTGCCCGGCGGGGTCCTTACCAGTCATCGAGGGCATCCCGCCCGTCAGGCGGATAAATTGGAGTACCTTCAAAATGCCCGCGCCGTCAATTTCGAGGCCGCCGCCAAGCTGCTTTTTCAGGTGGGGCGCGCCGCGCATGTCCATCCACAGGATGGCGTTGGCGAGGGCGTTGCCCGCTTCATCGACGGGAACCGTGCCCTCGCCCTGGGTCGAGCAGCAAATAGCGGATACGTTCCGCCCGGCACCCGGAATCCGATTAAGCAGCTGCCCCGCAGCGGACAGGAAGGCCTGCCACCACTCGTCCGGGTCTTGCTCTGCGCCGCCATCGGGCGTAAGAATCAGGCGGACTGGTTCAAATTCCCAGCCGAGCACCTGCCCGCCAATCGCAATCAGCGCCACTTTCATCCCGCTGGTGCCCAGGTCAACGGCAAGAATGACCTTTTCGGTGTTCACTGGCAGGCCGCCAAAACGAGGTCAAAGCGCACCAGGGCCTCGTCGATAATTTCATCCGTATCTGCCATCGAGGTGTACATGCGGCTGCCGGCCAGTGTCACCAGTCCGTTCGCCATGTAGGCCGCGCCCATCTCTTCCAACATGTGCTTGCGCGGTTTGAGTTCTTTCAACAGCCGCACGGGATTTTTCAGGTCGAGCAGCATCACGCCTGAAGTCTCGAGATGAACGATCGAACCCTGGTTGAAGGCCACAAAGGGCAGGCCATATTTTGCGATACTGGCCTGTAAGCCTTTGGTCAGCCGGTCGCCCGCCCGCCCGGCAATGACCGGGGCGTGGGTGCGTTCCATTTCAAGCAGGGCATGATACCCGGCCACACAAGACAGCGGATTGGCCGAGAGCGTCCCGCCGATGTAAGCGCGTTCACCGACCCCGCCGATGCCTGCCGCGAAGGTCTGGATCACATCCCGCCGCCCGCCGACGCCGCCCGCCATCGGGTAGCCGCCGGTGATGCACTTTCCGAAGACCGTCAGGTCGGGTTTGATGCCGAAATAACCCTGCGCGCCGCCCAGTCCCAGGCGGAAACCGGTCACGACTTCATCGAAGATCAGCAGCGCGCCAAATTCATCGCATAATTCGCGGACTTTCTGGTTGAAATCCCACGGGACGGGCCGCGTCCCGCTTTCGGGGCCGACCGGTTCGACGATGACTGCCGCCGTCCCGCCCCGCAGCCGGTTGACCATTAAATGGCGTTTCAGCGCACCCAGGCTGTTGGGGAAGAACTCCTCGGTCGAGGCGCTGGCCCCGCGGGGAATGCCGGTTGCTTCCAGGCGGCCTGTGCCGGGGACGTGCAAGCCGTAAACCATCGAGTCGCTCCAGCCGTGATAGGCCGCGCCGACCTTGATGACATACTTCTTTTTGGTAAACGTCCGCGCCGCGCGGATGGCAGCCATCACCCCCTCGGTGCCCGAACCCAACATGCGGAACATCTCAACGGCGGGCATCAAGCGGTTGACCAACTGCGCCAGCTTGAGTTCGTATTCGTGAAACAGGCCGGTGACCGGGCCACAGGTTTGCAGCATTTCGAGAACTTTTTCGCGCACCGGGGCGTAGTTGCTGCCCAAAACGGTTGGGCCGCCCGCCTGCAAAAAGTCGATATATTGGTTACCGTCGGCGTCCCATAAATAGGCCCCCTCCGCCTTTTCGACGGCGATCGGGAACGGGTAGTTGAAGGCCAGATTGTGCTGCACTCCGCCAGGGATGAATTTCTTGGCCTCGTCGGTCAGTTCTTTCGAGCGTTTGCAGTTGGTCTCGAAGTAACCCAGGTATTCCCGCATCTTTTCCGGCTTGACCCGCCGCATCGGCTGGCTGGTGAGTTTGTTCAGTTTGGCATAGATTTCATCAACGCTGGGGTATTCAGAGATGGCGTATTGTTGGTTGGTCATAATGTCCTCGGTTTTCGTAGGGGCGACCCAATGGGTCGCCCCTACCGTAGGTTACGAATATTTCACATCTTTCATCTGGGTCACCAGCACGGCGCTGACGAGCAGCAGGCCGAGCGCCAGCACCAGGGCCGGGGTGAAGGAACCATCCTTGCTCTTCATGGCTTCCATAATGTAGACAAAAATCACCGAGGCCTGCCCAAAGAGCTGAATCAGCCCATTGGATGTCCCCTCGGGAGTCGGGCGGGTCACTTCGGCGGCGTATTGCATTGCGATGGGCATGGCGCTGACCAGGAAGAATCCCAGCACGAAGGCAGACGCGAACAAAAGCCACGGTGCGGTCGCAAAGGTCAGCCCGATCAGGCCTGGAATGGCCCCGATGAAGGCCACATATAGGTAGCGCTGGCGTTTGCGCTGTTTGTCTGAGAGCGCCGGGATCACCACCGCCCCGATCACCCCGCCAACGATCATCAGCGCCCCGAGAGTTCCGGCGTCGTTCGGCGTAAACCCGCGCGGGCGGATGATGCTCTCGATCCAGGTCGTGACGCCGTTGAAAACCGCCAGCCCGATGAACGCAACCGCCAGATCAAACCAGAACGGGCGGACGGTGAAGGCGTGCTTCAGACCATCCAGCATCAGGGCTCGGACTTCCTGCCCGGGCGGGCAGGGTGGTGTGGATGGGGTTTCGCGCGCCAGGACGATGAACAAGACCGCCGAAAAGGCCGCCACCCCGCCGTAGATCAACTGTACGCTGGGGATGGACATACTTTCGATCAGGATTGGCGTCAGCACCATGCCCAGCGCCGTACCGATCAGGTTGCCCAGGGTCACAATGCCGACCGCGGTGGCGCGTTCTTCGAGCGCGAACCACTTGGCCGGGACGGTCGTCCAGGCGTTGAGCAGGAAGGGTTGCGCGGCCGCCAGCCCGAAGGTGCTCCACAAGACCAGGGTGTAATTGTCGCCTGCCAGCCCGCGCAGGATCCCAAAAACACCCATCAAGACCGCCCCAATGCTGACCGCCACGCGGAAGCCGTAGGTGTCGATCACCCACGAAACCGGGATGGACAAAGGAATAAAGGCAACCATGAAAGACATCGCCAGAAAGCCGATCTGCAGGTCACTGACGCCGTAAAAGGTTGCCGCCGGGCCGGTAATGGGCGCGTACCCGATCCACAGGGTCTGGATTGTCAGGTTGACGAACATGAAGACCGCCAAGACCACCCAGCGGTAAGAATAAAGCTTGTATTGGGGCATGGTTACCTTCTTGGGTTCGGGTAGGGGCACGGCGAGGGCCTTAAAGATTCTCGTCCTTCAAGCCCTCGCCGTGCCCCTACATCATTACATGGCCGCAAATTTCTTCTCGTCCGCCTTCAATTTGGCAAAGGCGATCTCGCGGATGGCAAACGGGATCTTGTAGATCTTCTTTTCGGTCAGCAGCGCCAGCAGGTAAGTCAGGGCGCATTTTTCGAGCAATGCCATGTTGTGGATGGCCCGCTCCGGTTCCCCACCCAGCACCAGCACGCCATGGCTTTGCAGAATGAAGGCATTGTTGCCGCTTTTGACCTGTTTGCGGACGTTGTTTTTCAGGAAACCGGTTCCCGACGGCGCGTAGGGGATGACCTCCACACTGCGGCCCAGGAAGCGCACCTGCTCATCGAACAAGGCCGGGATCGGCAATTTCAAGACGGCCAGCGCACTGGCATAGGGCTGGTGGGTATGGATGATGGCATGTACGTCTGGGCGGGTTTGGTAGACGGCGGCATGCATCCCGCTCTCGATCGATGGTTTCATCGTCCCTGATAAGGGTTTCTGCTCGAAATCCAACACGCAGATATCGTCCACCGACATTTTGGCGTAATCATAGTTGGATGGGGTGATGGCGAAGGCGTTTTGCCCTTTGATTCGTGTTGAAATATTACCTTCGGTAGCCTTCAGGTAACCGTGTTCGAGCAAGCTGTGGCAGGTCTTGACCACCTGTTCTTTTTCACTGATAAAATCACTCATCGGCGCGCCTTTCTGATAGACTTAACTTGACATTGTAAACATTATCCTCTACAATCTTTACGACGTCAAGATTGAATTCAGCATCCAAAATCTCCAGATTTTGGACTGGCACAGGAGCAACGTATGAGCAAAACGACTTACCACCATGGCGACTTGAAAAACGCCTTGATCCGCGCCGGGGTCGAGATTCTGGCTGAGCAGGGCGTGAGCGGCCTGTCCCTGCGCCAGGTTGCGCTGCGGGCCGGGGTCAGCCATGCTGCGCCGTATGCCCATTTTGCCGACAAACAATCCCTGATCGCAGCCATCTCCACCGATGGATTCCTGCGACTATATGATGAAATCAAAACTGCCGCCAACGCCCATCGTACCAATCCGCCCCAGCAATTGCTCGAAACCGCCAGAACTTACCTCGAATTTGCAACCAAAGACCCGGCACGCTTCAAAGTCATGTTTTCGGGCGTTCTCGAACAGGAAAAAGAGTACCCCGAGTTTGTTGAAGCCTCCAAAAAAAACTATGAGATGCTGGTTGAAATCGTTCAAACCTGCCAGGCGGAGGGGTTTTTGCCGACCGGCCCGGCGGAACTGGCCGCCATCAGCATCTGGGCAACCGTGCATGGACTGGCTGCGCTTGCGCTCGAGCGGCAAATTCCCCACACCCTGCTCGAGCAACATTCCCGGCGCGATCTACTCAACCACGCCTTGCAAACCTACTTTGTAAAACGGTAAAGGGGCGCGAAGGATAGCAAAAAGCTATAACGTGAAATAAAATGTTGCGCCCGCATTCACTGCGCTCTCAGCCCAGATACGCCCGCCATGGCGATGGATGATTCGCTGCACAGTAGCCAGGCCAACCCCCGTGCCCGGAAATTCCTGCTCGGAGTGCAGCCGTTGGAAGGCGCCAAATAATTTCCCGGCATATTCCATATCAAACCCGGCGCCATTGTCGCGCACAAAATAGGCTTTTTGCCCATCGTGCAAAACCGTCCCAAACTCGATCTGCGCCGCAGACTGCTTCGACGTGAATTTCCAGGCATTATTCAGCAAGTTCTCCAAGACGATGCGGATCAAGTTGGGATCAGCATCCGCCGCCAGCCCGGGTTCAATCACAATTTCCACCACGCGCTCTGGCTGGGAACTGCGCAAATCACTGGCAAGCGCCACAGCCATGGCGCTCAAATCGAGCGGCATGCGCCGTACCGGGCTGCGCGTCAGGCGGGACAGTTTCAACAAATCATCGATGAGCAGCGTCATTCGCCGAATCGAATCACTCACGCGCTGGATGTAACCCCTCCCAACCTCATCGAGCTTTTCGGCATATTCATCCAGCAGCATTTTGCTAAAACCATCAATGGCGCGCAAGGGAGCGCGCAAATCGTGGGACACGGAATAACTAAAGGCTTCCAGTTCCTTGTTGGCCGCTTCAAGCTGGGCGGTGCGCTCATTGACCCGCTGCTCCAATTTCACATTCAGTGTTCGAATTTCTTCCTCGATCCGCTTGCGCTCGGCCAGCTCTTTCTGCGCGGTACCATACAACCTGGCATTCTGGATCGCCGCGCCAAGATTTGCGGCAATCGTTGTCAGCAAGCGCACATCGGCAGTAGAGAAACGATTCTCGTGTTCAAGACTCTGCACCGTCACCACACCGATCACCTCGTCACCAAACAGGATCGGCACTCCCAGCCAGGACTTTGGAACTTCATGTGCCACCTGCAGCGCGCCCAACCCTGCAGAGACCCGCGGGAAATTCTGGTTAATCAACAATGGCTGGCGCGATTTTATGATGATTGACGACAATCCAGTCCCCAGCGGAAAAGCCTCCAACCCGGTATCAAGTCCTTCATCCTTGACAAGGAAAACAAGAGGCTCGATCATCTGGGATTCTGCATCGTAGGTGGCAAAATAAACCACCTCCACCGCAAAGATATCGCGCAAGGTCTGGCTGACCACTTCGCAGGTGGCCTTCAAGTCCAGTTGGGAGATAACCACCTGGCTGATCCGGTTGACAGCCAGAAGCTCAGCCACACGCTGCTGGGCTTCCTTTAATAACCGAACACGTCCGATCGCCAGCCCGGCCTGGCTGGCAACGGTGGTTAGCAGTTCAAAATCATCCTGTCCAAAGGCATTCACCTGAGCGTTCTCGACTACCAACACACCAGCCGTCTTACCCTCAACAAAGATGGGAACATCCACCTCCGAACCAATTTTCAAGCCCGGAACATAAGCTGGCTCACCCGTGACATCGGGTGTGTAACAGAGCTTTCCATCAAGAAACGCCCTTTCGCTTAATCCACTTCCGGGGGGCAGCCGCAGGGTGGGAGGCAGGTATTGGATCAAACCAGCGCCAGCGCGCACCACCCGATCACCGGTATCCTCGTCGACCAGGTAAAAGGCCAGGTATGAATATCCCAGGGCTTCATCCTGAAGCCCGTCCACAACTGCCCGGCAGACCTCCTGCTCGTCCAGCGCAGCTGTCAAACGGGCACTGAGCCGCACAAGCGCCTCCTGCCGCCGGGCATGCCTGTGCTCGCCATTGTACAGGCGCGCATTTTCAATCGCAATCGCAATCTGGGTGGCTACCGTTTCCAACGCCGATTGGTCGTCGAGCGTGAATGCACCCATCCGGCTGCTGCCAATGTCCAATACGCCGATGGTTTTCTCACCGGCGCGCAACGGGATAACAAGTTCCGCGCATGTATCGAAGTCAAAAGGCTCCATCGCCAGATAATTTTGGGCGACGGTCACATCGTTCATCAAAATGGGTTCACCAGTCTTGCAAGCTGTCACAATACTGCTGACCGGCGCATCCATCGGGATGCGCAAATCCATTTCGCGCGCTTTTTCTGCGCCTCGCCCTGCGCTGGCCTGCAAAACCACCCACTCGCGCCCAGAATCCAATAACCAGACCCCGACAAAATAATAACCAAATTGGATCTGGATTGAAGAGACCACCTGCGGTAATAATTCACCCGGCTCAAGCAGAGAGGCAGCCTGCTGCCCGACAAGACTGCTGGCCTGCAAATAGGCGGCGCGTTTTGCCAGGGTCACGTTGGCCTGATGAGTTTCTTCAAATAAACGCGCGTTTTCCAGTGCAACAGCCGCCTGGCTGGCAATGGCTTCCAAAAAAGACTGATTCGAGCGGTTGTAAGCCCCCGGGTTGGTAAAATGCTGGACGGTAATCACGCCCAAAACCCGCTCATTGATCAACATGGGAACACCCAGCCACGAGACCGGCATCAATCCATCAACAATCCCGCCCAAATTTTGAACGGCAGCAGCCATCTCTTCTGATCCGCTGATCAGGAGGGCTTGACGGGTCTTGATGACATAACCCGTCAGACCTGCGTTCGCTGGCTGACGCGAACCTGCCGTCACACCATCCACCCTGTGACTGAATGCGAATTCCACCTCCTGGCGCTGCTCGTCATACAGGGCAATATACATATTCTCGATAGTCATAATCTGCTGGGTTTGTTCAAAAACCAGTTGTAACAATTCGCTCACCCCTAGTGTCGACGAAAGCGCTTTGCCGATGTCGGTCAGCGCGGCCAATTCAATCGTGCGCTCCCAGACAAGTCCCTCCAGGTTTTCCTGAACCCGGTGTAGTTCTTCTTCCGTGCGCTGATATTCGGTTAATTTCTGCTCAATTTCCGGCGAGATTTCCACCAAGCCGGATGTTTTTCCCGGGGCATTGCGCACAATTTTGACAAGCAAAGCATAAACCACCCCAAGAACAACCAGGGCCGCCAGGGTAAGAAACCATCCGCTGGCCGCGCGAAAATGCGCCAGGATCCCTGCCATGCCGAGGCTCGGTATTATGAAAAGAACATAGCCAAACCCCAAGCGGAGTAACGAATTCTTATTCCACAATTCCTGGAAGCGGCGCATAAAATTCCTGATCCGAACTGCAAGTGTTCGCAATCCATCAAACGGTGTCTTCTCTGTCTATTTTAGTCGATATATAAAGCCCATGGTCATCAATTGTCTTCTCCCCCAGCCTGTGCTTCGCCCAGGCGCTCTAGCAGCGCGCGCACAGCCAGCGTATACGACCGCCAGCCCAGGCCGCAAATTTTCCCCACGCAGACCGCTGAAACCAGCGACTTGTGCCTGAATTCCTCACGCGCATATACATTAGAAAGATGAACTTCGATCACCGGGATGCCAATCGCCGCAATCGCATCGCGCAGCGCCACCGAAGTGTGGGTATAGCCGCCAGGGTTAAAAACCACGCCCGCCGCCCAGATCCGCGCCTCATGCAAGGCATCGATCAGCGCCCCCTCATGGTTCGATTGGTAACAGCTTACCTCCGCGCCGAGTTCCGCGCCCAGTGCCACGCAGCGCGCGTTGATCTCGTCCAGCGTCAGCCTGCCATAGACACCCGGTTCGCGCGTTCCGAGCAGGTTCAAATTGGGGCCATGCAAGACCAAAATTTTCATCCGAGTACCTCTTCCAGGTCACTGACCGCCACGCCCACCTTCACTTCACCGATTTTGACCGGCAGGGCAAACTTGACCACCTGGCGCTCCTTTTTCTTATCCATTTTCATAGCTTGGATCATGGCGGGTACCGCCAAATCAGACGGAATTTCCGTCGGTAGGCCGAGATCCGCCAAAACAGCTTTTATCTGACAAGACAACCCGTTTCTTTCTTCCGTTAAACCGAGTTTTTCCGCCAACCGGGCCTCCGCTACCATGCCGATCGCAACCGCCTCGCCATGCCGTAGCCGGTACTGGCTGACAATTTCCACCGCGTGCCCGACCGTATGTCCCAGGTTCAACGCTGCGCGCCTGCCCTGTTCAAACGGGTCCTGCTCGATGATCTGCACCTTAACTCCCATCGCCCGGCGTACGATCTCGAACAGGTCGGAGCTGACCGCGTCCCAGCCCTGAACGCATAGTTCGAACAACTCCGGGTCAGAGATGATGCCGTGCTTGACCACCTCCGCCAGCCCGGAACGCAATTCCCGCTCCGGCAGTGTAGACAAAACCTGCGGGTCGGCCAGCACCAGGCGCGGCGGGTAAAACGACCCGACCAAGTTCTTGCCTTCAGGCAGGTCAAAACCCGTCTTGCCGCCCATGCTCGCATCGACCATCGCCAAAAGCGTCGTCGGCACGGCCGCCCAGGCGCAGCCACGCATAAAGGTGGATGCGGCAAAACCAGTCAGGTCACCCACTACACCCCCGCCCAGCGCCACGACCGTGCTATGACGATCAAGACCCGCGCCCAGGAAACCACGCCACAGGCTGGCAACCGTCTCGAGGGTTTTATGCTCCTCCCCAGCCGGGATGACCAAAGTTCGAGCGGGTAATCCGGCTTCGTGGAGCGCTTTCAGCGCCCGATCGGCATAAAGCGGCGCAACATTCTCGTCACAGACTATCACAGCCGAACCTTGCAGCCCACGCTCCTTGAGCACTTCGCCCAGCCGATCCAACCCGCCCGGCTCAACAACCACATCATACCCCGCTCCCATCCCGCGCACATGGTAGCGCCCCAACCTCTGCCGAATTTCCCAGGCCATTTGTTCCGGTGTCTTTAAATCCTCAGGGTTATCACTACATATATTGGTTACACGACATGTAAAGGAATCGTAATGTTCTTTTCGGCGTTCCATGAGGTTTTTTAACTTCGTCTGCGGGTCGCCCGCCAGCAGCGGACGCTGACTCTCATCCGGCGAGAGGCGTGAAAGCAGCGTGGCAAGATCGACCTCCAGAAAAATCACCTGCCCGGCAGATTCAACCCTGGCGCGATTCTCATCACGCAGCAAAGCCCCACCGCCCAAAGCAAAAACCCCGTCTGCAGCGCAAACCCGCGCGATCGCAGCTGATTCCAGATCCCGAAAAACGGATTCGCCCTGCCCGGCCATAATCTCCGAAATGGGCATCCCGGCCACTGATTCAATCTGCGCATCGATATCGACGAACGGCAGGTTCAGGTTCTGCGCCAGGAGCTTGCCGGTGGTCGACTTGCCCGAACCAGGCGGACCATACAAAAAGATTTTACGCATATTAATCCCAAAAGATATGTTCAGAGTTGTCCACCGGCAGGTCAGAAAGACGCGCCTGGCGCAGGGTTTCGAAACGCGGCTGCATTTCAGCCAGCGAGTCGCCGCCCAGTTTTTCAATCAAGGCCTCAGCCAGGACGAACGCGACCATCGCTTCAAGGATCGGCACAGCGCGGGGAACAGGGCAAAAATCAGAGCGTTCGTACTTCGTCGGCGCCTCCTGCCCGGTCGCCAGATCGACCGTCGTCTGCGGGGTCAAGGTCGTCGCAATCGGTTTCATCGCGGCGCGGATGACCAGCGGCTGACCGTTAGAAATGCCGCCTTCGATGCCGCCAGCGTGGTTTGAAAGGCGCGCGAGCTGCGAAGTACCAGGCGCGAGAGTTATACCGTCATGGGCTTGCGTGCCTGGTAAACGCGCGCTTTCGAAAGCATCGCCAATTTCGACGCCTTTCATCGCCTGCACGGATAAAATCGCCGCGCCAAGCCGGGCTTCCAACCGCCGATCCCATTGAGCATACGAACCCAGGCCGACAGGCAGCCCGAGCGCGGCGATTTCCAAGATTCCGCCCAGCGTATCTTTACCCTGGATGATTGCCTCGATCCGGGTGCGCATTTTCCCTGCGGCGGCAACCTCCGGGCAGCGCACATCACTCTGTTCGGCCCGGTTAAAACGCTCCGGGTAGGGCATGTCGCCCAAATCAGCGGTCACCTCGCCTATCGCGCGCACATACCCGCCGACGGTAATCCCGAACTCGGACAGGAACTGCTTACAGACCGCACCCACTGCCACACGCATGGTTGTCTCGCGTGCAGAGGAACGCTCCAGTGTCGGACGCAAATCGCGGTAACCATATTTGACCGCGCCGGTCAGGTCGGCGTGGCCCGGGCGCGGCGTGGTCAGCGGCGGGATTGGCTTACCCTTCCATTTGGCATGATCATCATTTTGCACGAGCAGGGAAAGTGGCGCGCCAGTAGTCTGCCCGCCCATCACGCCGCCGAGAATCTGGACAGTATCTTTCTCGATCTTCATGCGCCCACCTGAGCCATAACCATGCTGGCGGCGCGCCAGTTCACGGTCGATCACTTCAGCGGACAGCGGCAATCCGGCGGGCAGCCCGTCAAGGATAGCGGTCAATGCAGGACCATGAGATTCTCCAGCAGTCAGAAAACGCAACATGCTTATTCTCCTACAGCCGCAAACAAAACCTCGCGCGGCGGGTTGTGACCAGTCCAGATTTCAAAAGCCAGGGCGGCCTGTTCAACCAGCATCCCCAGGCCGGTGGAGGCAGATCGACCCGCGGCGCGTGCGCGCTTGACCAGCAGGGTTTCTCGCGGATTGTAAACGCAGTCGTAAACGCTGGCTTCTGGCGGGAAGCCCAAACCTTCAGGCCAGGGACAGGCGCCGATTTCGGGAGACATGCCCAAGGGAGTGGCGTTCACCACCAGACTGGTTCCACTCAAAAACGGGGCCAATTCCTCGGCAGTCATGAAGACAGAGCGTCTCAATCCATCCTGATCAAAAGAATGGATCAACCCTTCAGCCTGCTCCACGTCGGCAGGACGCACCCCCAAGGTGACCTGCCAGCCATCCGAAAGCAGCGCCGAAACAACCGCCCGTGCCGCGCCGCCTGCGCCGAGTACCAATGCAGAATGCGGAATGATGAATGATGAAAAGCAGCGCTGTATATCGGCCAGGAAACCCGGGGCATCGGTGTTATGGCCAATGAGTTGCCCTTCTTTGACAAAAATCGTATTGACCGCGCCAATCGAGCGAGCAGAGGGGGTTAAATCGTCGAGATGGGAGATGACGGCTTGTTTATGCGGGATGGTCACGTTCAGGCCGTTGAGTTCGCCGCTACGGACGCGGTTGAGCAAATCTTGCAGGCTTGGCAAGTCATTGGGGGGAATGGGAAAGAGTGAATAGCCGCCTTCCAGCCCGCAGGATTCTAGCGCAGCGGCATGGATTTTAGGCGAGAGGGAATGCCCAAGTGGATAGCCGGTCAAACCGAAATGATAGGTCGAAGGCTTCATAATGAGACACTCTTCCAGTCTTTAAAAAGGTTGAAGTCCATAACACGCAGGTTCTCCAGCGCATCAAAGTAGCCGGGAAAGGTTTTTGAGACGCAGCCGGGATTCTCGATGGTAATGCCGGGAACACGCAAGCCAATCAGTGAAAATGCCATTGCCATCCGATGGTCGTTATATGTTTGGATGGTGGTGGTGCGAAAATTGCTACAAGGATGAATTGTTATACCATCAGGATGCTCATCGACACACACGCCCAGCCGTGCCAATTCGGCACAGGTGGCGGCAACCCGATCCGTTTCCTTGAGGCGCGCCGAGGCAATCCCTCGAATCCGTGTTGGGGAGCAGGCAAACGGTGCAATCGCCGCCAGCGTTTGGGCCGTATCGGGGATATCGCGCATGTCAATGTCGATGCCGTTTAATTGGGAAGCGCCAGTAACAAGTAAAGAGTGATGGGTTTCCGTAACTGAGCAGCCCATTTTTTGGAGAACATCGAGAAAGGCAATGTCACCCTGTTTGGACTGGCGCAAGATATTTTCAACACGGACTGTCCCGCCGCAAATGGCGGGCGCGGCAAAAAAGTAGGAGGCGGCAGACGCGTCGGATTCGATGGAATACGTGGCGCGGGGTGCGTATCGCGTGAGTGGAACGACAAATCGATTGTACCCTTCCCGCTGGACATCAACGCCAAAATCAGACATGGCGGCAAGGGTCATATCAACGTAGGGTTTGGAATTCAGGTCAGTCGAAAGGCTGATTTCGACCGGGTTTTGAGCATAAGGCGCAACCATCAGCAGGGCAGACAAGAACTGACTGGAGATATCGCCTGAGACAGCTGTTTTGCCGCCGGGAAGACTGGAAGCCATAATTTTCAGAGGAAGGGTAACGAGTGATGAGTGCTGAGCGACGAGCGGTTCGATCTGCGCGCCGAGCTGAGCGAGAGAGGCAACCAGGTCGCCAATCGGGCGTTCTCGCATGCGCGAGTCGCCATCCAGAATGTATTCACCGTGACCAATGGTCAGGAAGGCGCTGAGGAAACGCGCCGCCGTTCCAGCATTGCCAATAAAAAGCTCTGCTTTTTGAGCAGGGATTCTGCCGCCCTGGCCGGTGACGGTCATCTCAACCTGTTCAGGGTCGAGGTGGACAGCAAAACCGAGCGCCTGAAGCGCCTCGGCAAAATAACGCGAGTCGTCAGAGAAGAGCGCATTTGTCAGGCGCGTGGTCCCCAAAGAAAGCGCAGAGATAAGCAAGGCGCGGTTGGTGAGTGACTTGGAACCAGGAACACGAACAGTGGCGGAAAGAGGCTGGGGAATGGGGACAATTTTCATTTGATGAGTTCCTGGTACTTTTCGCATGCCGCGTCGAGGGTCTTTTGGATGGTTTCGGCGTCGTTTTTGCTGAGAGCCTCAATGAGAAGGGCAATTTCATCCTGAACAGCTTCCAGCGAAGCAAGCAAGTTCTCGCGGTTGGTTTGAACGATGCCTAACATCATGCTGGCAGGCGTCCCTGCCAGGCGGCTGGCGGAGCGAAAACCAGGGCCGAGATAGGGGGCAACTTTCGGCGGCGTCACCAGGGCAAGAACAGATGAAAGCAGGAAAGGCAAGTGACTTGTGCTGGCTAAAATCCGGTCATGCTCAACGGCGTCAATTTCGCTTCCCTTTGAACCAAGAGCAGTGATAATTTGCCAGGCAGCGGCGCGAGCGCGGGCGGTGGTGCGCGGAAGCGGAGTCAGCAGGAAAGGGGCGGCATAATACAGGGTGCGTTCGGCCTGTTCAAGACCAAGTTTTTCCTTGCCGCAGATCGGATGACCGCCAATGGGGTCGAAACGTTCTGGCAGGGCAGCCATCTTTTCGACAATGGCGCGTTTGGTGGAACCGAGGTCAATCACAATACAAGGATTCGGCGTCAGCTCCGGGAGCTGCTCCAGAAATTCGAGAATGGCCGGAACCGGAGTGGACAGAATAACGACGTCAGCCTGGGGCAGTAATTTGGCGGGGTCGCTATCGGCTTGGTCAACGATATTTTGACGGAGAGCCAGGTCACAGGTTGCAGAGTTGCGAGCAATACCATATACTGCGGCGCATTTTCCTCTAAGGGCCAGCGCCAGCGAACCGCCCATCAAACCTAATCCGACAATTGCAATTTTTGCGCGTGGTAGAAAAAAACCATCATCCATGAGATTCTCAATCTGCTGGGCGTAGCAGTGCTACGCCCCTACCGTAATCGGCGCGAGGCGGCGGTCGACGGCCTCGGCAACAGCTTTGACCTGCCTGACCAGTTTGGCGAAACTTTCTGGCGTCAGCGATTGACGGCCATCCGAAATGGCATGCGCCGGATCGTTGTGGACTTCGATAATCAGGCCATCGGCGCCAGCCGCGATGGCGGCTTTGGCAATCGCCGCAACGTAAGCCGAATCGCCGGTGGAATGGCTGGGATCAAGGATAACCGGAAGGTGGGTCAGGTTCTTTAGAACCGGGATGGCATTGATGTCGGTCGTGTTGCGGGTGGCAGTTTCATAGGTGCGAATACCGCGCTCGCAAAGTATGACGCGCGGGTTGCCGCCGCTCAGGATATATTCAGAAGCCATCAGTAGCTCCTCGATAGTGGCCGAAAGACCGCGCTTGAGCAGAACCGGCGTGCGCGTTTCGCCAACCGCCCGCAAGAGATTGTAATTTTGCATGTTACGCGCACCAATCTGGAATACATCTACATACTTGACCATCACTTCTACCTGGGCAACTGCCATCACCTCGGCCACGATCGGCATGCCGGTTAGTTCGCGGGCTTCTGCCAGGTACTCAAGGCCTTCCACGCCAAGCCCCTGGAAAACGTAAGGTGAGGTGCGCGGTTTGAAAACGCCTCCGCGCAAGGCATTGGCCCCGGCTTCGCGCACAGCCTGGGCAATTTCAAGCAACTGCGCGCGGCTCTCCACGGCACACGGCCCGGCGAAAATGGCAACCTCGTCCCCACCGACCGAGAAACCATCCAGCGGAAAAACGGAATTTTCGGGATGGAATTGGCGTGAACCCAGTTTATAGGGCTGCGAAATGCGCGTGACGCTCATCACACCGGGCAGGACTTCGAAAACATCTCTGGACACATTGTGGCTTTCGCCAACTGCGCCAATCACCGTCTGCTCGACGCCTTCGATCACATGCGCCGACAGATTACTTTCTTCGATGTGAGCAATGACATGGCTGATTTGTTCTTTGGTTGCACCAGGGTGCATGATAATCATCATAAGAAAACTCCTTGAGAGTACAAACTGACGTGTCTACAAAGCCACTTTCCTTCCGGGCTTTTTACGCCCAACCTTGCGGAGTGTAAGCCCCCTGGACGACGGCCAGGCGGCGCCCCATGATCTGGGCAATCTGCCCAACCTGTTTGACCATTTCGGCAAATTTCTCTGGCTTGAGCGACTGCTTGCCATCCGATGCAGCATGGGACGGGTCAGGATGGACTTCGACAATCAGGCCATCCGCCCCGGCAGCGATGGCTGCGCGCGCAATGGCAGCGACATAATCTGCATGGCCCGTCGAATGGGACGGGTCAAGAATGACCGGGAGGTGGGTTAAGTTTTTCAGGACAGGAATGGCATTGATATCGGTGGTGTTGCGGGTGGTGGTTTCGTAAGTCCGGATACCGCGTTCGCAAAGCATAACCTGCCGGTTTCCGCCAGAAAGGATATATTCAGCCGACATGAGCAGCTCTTCGATAGTTGCACTCAATCCACGTTTGAGCAAGACGGTGGTGCGAGTTTCGCCAATGGCGCGTAACAGGTTGAAGTTTTGCATATTCCGCGCGCCAACCTGCAAGACATCGACATATTTAACCATCATTTCAAGCTGCGTCTGCGACATAATCTCAGCGACGATCGGCAGGCCAGTCTGCTCACGGGCTTCGGCAAGATATTCGAGACCTTCTTCGCCAAGTCCCTGGAAAGCGTAAGGCGAGGTGCGCGGCTTGAAGACGCCGCCGCGCAAGGCATTGGCTCCCGCTTCTTTAACGGCGTGCGCTGTTTCGATGATCTGGCTGCGGCTTTCGACAGCGCACGGCCCCGCAATCACGGCAACCTCATCCCCGCCAACGGAGAAGCCATCCAAAGGGAAGATGGAGTTTTCTGGATGAAACTGCCGGGAAGCCAGCTTGAAGGGCTGGGTGATGCGCTTGACATCTTCGACACCGTCGAGGACTTCAAATTGCTCAGTCGGCAGGTTGTGCGTCTCGCCAATCGCACCGAGGATAGTGGCTTCAACGCCCTGGGAAAGGTGGACAGCCAACCCGGCGGCTTTGATATGCTCGATCACGTGCTCAACTTGCTGAGGAGTGGCATTTGTCTTCATTATAATCATCATAAAAAAGCTCCTTGAAAAAAGATAAAAATACCCATTGAGTTATTCCATATCTGCAGAACACGTGACACGGGCAATCCATTGCTCCATACACTATTGAGCGGCAACCAAATCTGGACGGAGGTTGACCGCCTCGCGTAAATAGACATGCGCGATAGTATTTTGGGGCAGATCCGTATTCCAATGAACAAGCACACGAATGGCGCGCGGCAGGCTGCCAGGGACGGGTATCTCACGCGCGCAGACCATCGGGACGAGACTCCAACCCATTTGGCGGGCTGCCTGCGCCGGGAAGGTCGAATGCAAATCGTCAGTGACAGTGAAGATGGCACTGGCAACTTCCGATGGAACCATACCCGGATTTGCTTCCAGGATGGCTTCAAGCAGTTCACGTGTGGCAGCCAGGATCGAGTCAGGTTGATCTTGATCAACTGTTGTTGCGCCACGAATTCCACGAATAGTCATATGTTCTCTCCTCGAATGCCAGGGACTCTCTCAATCAGAGATGGATAAAAGCAAAGAGCGAGCCGATTGGCTCGCTCTTTGCAGGTACAGTTCTATCTCTGCCTACCGCTTAAGCGTCACCATCGGTTGCCGGGAGTCGGGAACCGTAATAAAAGTAAAACGCAAACCAGCGGAAGGATAAGGCAGAGATCATATTGGGCGGTATTCTATGCGAGAGAGACCGAACTGTCAAGGATGAAATTTGTCTGGATGACTGGCCGAGGAAAAACACCAACTTTCCAGGGTTGGGTTTTAGTCAACGTAGTCACACCAGGTTTCATAGCGTGGATCATTGCCACGGATGGCATCATGGAAAACCTTTTGAATGGAACGAGTGACCGGGCCAGTCCGTCCATCACCGATTTTGCGAAAGTCGATTTCACTCAAACCGATACATTCGGCAGCTGTGCCGCAGACAAAAACTTCATCGGCCGAGTAAAGCTGGTCGCGCGAGATTGGCCGCTCGCGGATTTTGTACCCCAGGTCGCGTGCAATCGTGTGAATCGCATGACGGGTGATTCCCTCCAACACAGGGGCGGTCGCCGGGGTGTAAATCTTGCCACGGCGCACGATGAAAATGTTTTCGCCAGTGCATTCAGCCACATAACCCTGCGCATCCAGCAGGATCGCTTCCTCAAAACCCAGGCGCACCGACTCGGTCTTCGCCAGGAAGCTGTTGGCATAATTTCCGGAGACTTTGGCCTTGGTCATACTGACATTGACATGGTGACGCGTGAACGAGGAAATATTGGCGCGGATTCCCTTGGCCAGCGCTTCCTCGCCCAGGTAATTGCCCCATTCCCAGGCTGCAATCGCCAGCGCACCCCGGCCACCGTCCACGTTCAGATTCCAACCGCCGCCGGTCAGGTAAAGCAGCGGGCGGATGTAACAGTCACCCAATCCATTGGCTTTGACAACCGCCTTGCAGCCCTCAAAAACATCCTGGGCAGTAATTTCCAGATCGCGGAAACCAAAAATCTCTGCCGATTCGATTAATCGCTCAGCGTGGTCCTTCAGGCGGAAGATAGCTGGGCCTTTGGAAGTCTCGTAAGCGCGAATACCTTCGAAGACAGCCGCACCATAATGCAAGGCCGGGGTCAGGACATGGATGGTGGCCTTCTCAAATTCAACCAGCTTGCCATCCATCCAGATATATTTTGATTCCATTCCCATACAAATTCTCCTTTGATGATTTCGTCAAAGGCCACGGCAAAGATGATCAATCATTTCCCTGTCCAATCTCCGCCGTGTCCCAAGAGGCTTTACAATCGTTTGATAATTTCATCCGCCATCTGGCGGGTGCTTAATTTGCCGCCCAGATCGCTCGTTCGCGCCCCGGCAGTGATGGTTTCATCAACAGCTTTTTCGATGGCCGCTGCTTCCGTTTCCAGCCCCAGCGAGTGGCGCAGGAGCATGGCAGACGACAGAATCGTCCCAACCGGGTTGGCAATCCCTTTCCCGGCAATATCCGGGGCCGAGCCGTGGATTGGCTCATACAACCCGGGGCCACCCGTCCCCAAACTGGCGGAGGGCAGCATCCCCATCGAACCCGCCAAAACGGAGGCTTCGTCCGTCAGGATGTCGCCAAACATGTTCTCGGTGACAACCACGTCCATATCAGCCGGGCCCGTAATCAGGCGCATCGAGGCTGTATCGACAAGGACATGCTCCAGTTCGGTATCCGGGTACTGTGAACCAACCTGGACGGCAATTTGACGCCAGAGGCGCGAAGATTCGAGCACGTTAGCCTTGTCGACCGAAGTGACCTTGTTTTTTCGGCCCTTGGCCAGCTTAAAGGCCAGTTCCATCACGCGGCGGATTTCGTAATCGTAGTATTCGAGCGTATCGACGGCGCGTTCGCGGCCATCTTTGATATCACGACCCTTCGGCCAGCCGAAATACAGACCGCCGGTCAATTCACGAATGACAAGGATATCAACACCGACAAGCATCTCTGGCTTGAGCGGCGACGAATCGATCAGCGCCGGGTGAACTTTAACCGGGCGCAGGTTGGCAAAAACGCCCAGTCCTTTGCGCAGCGCCAGGAGTCCGCGCTCGGGGCGGTCCTTGGCCTTGGGGTCGTCCCATTTCGGGCCGCCGACCGCACCTAAGAGAACGGCGTCCGAAGCCTGGCAATCGGCCAGGGTCTCATCGGTCAGCGACGAACCAAACTTGTCGATGGAGCAGCCGCCCATCAAACATTCGGCAAAAGAGAATGAGTGCCTGTAATTACCGGCAATGACTTCCAATACGCGCACCGTTTCAGAGATTATTTCCGGGCCGATGCCGTCCCCGGGAAGTAAGGTGATTTTGAAATTCATAAATTTTCCCGTCCGTATCTTAATGTGCCACCATCAGCCCGTATTCGACCGAGTCGACCAGCGCCTGCCAGGAGGCTTCAATGATATTTGCACTTGCGCCAACCGTGCTCCAGCGTTTGGTGCCATTCTGGGTATCGATTAAAACGCGGGTGACAGCTTCGGTGCCATTTTGAGAGTCCAGGATGCGGACTTTGTAATCAGCCAGGTGAAAAGAAGCCAGCATGGGATAAGTAGGCAGGAGGGCCTTGCGCAAAGCCTGGTCAAGTGCATTAACAGGACCATTTCCCTCCGCGGCAGTATGTAAAACTTCGCCGCGCACCCGCACTTTGACCGTGGCTTCGGCAAAGGTGCCGCGCCCGGTGCGATGTTCCACGTTCACCAGGAAATCAATCAACTCGAAGGGCGGCAGATAATACATTTCCTGACGCTTGAGCATCATCGCCACCGAGGCATCGGCAGCTTCAAAGGAAAACCCGCGCGCCTCCAATTCTTTGATTTCGTTCAACACCGGGAGGATTTCTTCGCCCTCCACCTCAACGCCATGCTCTTCGGCTTTGCTTAACAAATTTCCTCGTCCCGAGAGGTCAGAAACCACCACGCGCATCTTATTGCCAATTTTTTCTGGCTCGATGTGCTGGTACGACTGCGCCGAGCGCCGCATGGCCGCCACGTGGACGCCGCCCTTGTGCGCAAATGCGCTCTTGCCAACATAAGCCAAATGATCGTTGGGCGTCAAGTTAGCCACTTCATCCACAAAGTGCGACAGGTCATAAAGCAGGGCCAAATTGCCCTTAGGCAGGCACCCCAGGCCAAGTTTTAGCTCAAGGTTGGCCATGACCGAAACAAGATTTGCGTTACCGCAGCGTTCCCCGACCCCGTTGATCGTTCCCTGTACCTGGATCGCGCCCAGACGCACTGCCGCCAGCGAATTTGCCACGGCGCATTCACTGTCATTATGAGTGTGAATCCCCAGCGGATGGTTGTTGACTCCCGCCAGCGCCTCGCCGACGATTTTCTCCACTTCCCAGGGCATGCTGCCGCCGTTGGTATCACATAAAACCAGGGTCTCCGCTCCGCCACGCACAGCCGCGCGCAGCGTTTCGAGCGCATAGACCGGATCGGCCTTATACCCATCAAAAAAGTGCTCCGCATCATAGATCACGCGCCTCTCATTTGCGCGCAGGTAAGAGACCGACTGCTCGATAATCCGCAGGTTATCTTCAAGTGTGGTCTGGAGAACCTCAGAAACATGCAGCGTCCAGGTTTTGCCAAAAATCGTGCAAACCGGCGCACGTGAACTGAGCAAAGCCTTGATGTTGGCATCGTCTTCCGGGCCACCCTTGACGCGGCAGGTGGAACCGAAGGCCGCAATCAGGGAGTTTTTCCATTCCATGTCGCGCGCGCGCTCAAAGAATTCGACATCTTTCGGGTTCGAACCCGGCCAACCGCCCTCGATAAAAGCGACGCCCAGGTCATCTAACCGTTTGGCAATCCGGAGCTTGTCACTGGCTGAAAGGTTAAAACCTTCGCCCTGAGTGCCGTCTCGCAAAGTGGTATCGTAGATTTGTATAAGGGTCATAATTTCTCTCTGTGAGCGTAGAGACCTGGACGATAGACTGTTTCACCGTCCATGATCTACGTTCTATAGTTGGTTTTTTTCAAATGCCGTGATTTCTTTCTCAAATCCCAGGATATAACCAAGTTCATCCACGCCATTCAGCAGACAGGCTTTATTGAAAGAATCAATCGGGAAGGTTACTTTTCGGCCATCGGGCAGAGTCACCGTCTGAGAAGCCAGGTCAATCGTTACTTGGGCAGAGGGGGCTTCCTCGGCCAGGTCAAAAAGCGATTGATGTGTGGCTTCGTCCACGATAATGGGCAGCAGGCCGTTCTTGAGGGAATTATTGCGAAAAATATCAGCAAACGAGGTGCTGAAGATGGCGCGGAACCCGAAGCCAGTCAGCGCCCAGGGAGCATGCTCGCGGGATGAACCGCACCCGAAGTTATCTCCCGCCAAAAGGATTTGCGCCCCACTATATGTCGGGCTGTTGAGCACAAAATCCATCTTGGGAGAACCGTCGGCGTTGTAACGCCAATCAGCGAACAGGTTATCGCCCATCCCTTTTTTGTCAGTCGCTTTTAGAAAACGGGCCGGGATGATCTGATCGGTATCGATATCATTGACCGGTAAGGGCATGAGAGTTGAAGTTAGTGTTGTAAATTGAGCCATAGGTTTATTCTGTAATTTTCTGATTTGGTGATTTTTGAGTTGGCAATTGGTTTTTCAATATCTTTCGGGCATGATGCCGCCAAATCGCGAAATCACTTAATCGCTAAATTTCTCGGATCTGCTACAGCCCCTGCCAAAGCACTGGCCGCCGCAGTCAACGGGCTGGCTAAAAACGTCCGACCGCCTTTGCCCTGGCGCCCTTCGAAATTGCGGTTGCTGGTACTGACGGCATACTGCCCCGGCTGGAGCTGGTCGCCATTCATCGCAATACACATCGAGCAGCCCGCTTCGCGCCATTCCGCGCCTGCCTCTTTGAAGACTTTATCCAGTCCTTCGGCTTCAGCCTGCTTCTTGACATCCTGCGATCCGGGCACAACCAGCACGCGCGTGCCATCTAACACTTTGCGGCCTTTGAGCAGCGAAGCGGCCTCACGCAAATCGGAAATGCGACCATTCGTGCAACTGCCAATAAAAACCACATCCACTTTTTTGCCAAGCAAAACCTGGCCAGGTTGGAGCCCCATATAGGTCAGCGCTTTGTCAAGCGCGGCTTTCTGGTTGGCGTCGCCCAGGCTGGCGGGGTCAGGCACATGTCCGGTGATTTGCATGCCCATGCCGGGATTCGTCCCGTAGGTGATCATCGGCTCAAGCGCCGCGGCATCCAGGCTGACAGTTTTATCGTACACCGCGCCTTCATCGCTGGGGAGAGATTTCCAGCGCGCAACGGCTGTATCCCACTCTGCGCCCTGCGGGGCAAATTCGCGGCCTTCGAGATATGCAAAAGTGACTTCGTCCGGGGCGATCATCCCGGCTCGCGCGCCGCCTTCGATCGACATGTTGCAGATGGTCATGCGTTCTTCCATCGTCAGCGCGCGGATGGCGGAGCCGGTGTACTCAAAGACGTGTTCCGTCCCGCCGCCCACGCCGATTTTGGCAATCAGCGCCAGAATGATGTCTTTGGCTGAGACGCCGTTTGCTAGCTTCCCATCCACACGGACTTCGTAGGTTTTGGGCTTGCGTTGGAGTAGGCATTGTGTTGCCAGGACATGCTCGACTTCACTGGTGCCAATCCCAAAAGCCAGTGCGCCAAACGCGCCATGCGTGGCGGTATGGCTGTCGCCGCAAACGATGGTCATGCCGGGCTGGGTCAGCCCGAGTTCCGGGCCGATGACATGGACGATCCCGCGATGCGGGCTGCGCATCCCATGCAGGGTGATGCCAAATTCGGCAGCGTTGGTTTCCATCTGCTTGATCTGGGCCGCCGCCAGGGCATCCGCAATCGGCACATCCAGCGGAGTAGTCGGAATGGAATGATCCATCGTGGCGAGGGTGCGCTCCGGACGGCGGACTTTGAGTCCGCGCTGGCGCAGGCCGGTAAAGGCCTGGGGCGAGGTGACTTCATGAACCAGGTGCAAGTCGATATACAGAATAGCCGGGGTATCCGGTTGTTCTGTCACGACATGCGCATTCCAGACTTTTTCGAATAATGTTTTCGGCATAGATAATTCCATTTTCTTGTAGGGGCGCAGCGGTGCCGCGCCCCTACTGGATAACAGCATTAACTTTCAGCATCAAATTTGGGTTCGGGAACGGTGGGCAGGCTCTGGGTCGAGTCGAATCCACTCAAATCCCAGCCCGAGGGCATGGTTTGCGGCTTGGGGAACGGCTCAAAGATTGGGCCTTGTTCAGCTTCCGGTTTCATTTTCTTGGGTGCGTTCATGATTTATTCTCCTTTTTCTGAATTGATCAGGGATTTTCCCTGTTTACTTATCTACTTGTTTACTTACCACTTTTTCATCCAACCAACATCACGCCCACATCCGCCAGGGCAGACTTCCCTTCGGTCTGGGCAACGATCAGCTTATTCAGCGCAGCGAGGTAGGCCTTGGCGCTGGCGACAATGATGTCCATATCCGAACCATGACCGCCAAAAACGCGCGCATATTCGGTCTCTTTTTGGGCATCCATTTTGGTCATGCCATCGTTAGGCTGGACACGGACAGTGACTTCGCCCAGTGCGTCGATACCCTCGGTAATGGCATGGATATTGAATTCCAACAAGGTGTTGGGAACTTTGACAATGGCGTCAATCGCCTTGTAAGAGGCATCCACCGGGCCGGTGCCAATACTGGCATGCACATGGATTTTTCCATCCGGGCCGCGCAGCCGCACGGTGGCGGTCGGCAGGCCCATCGTTCCGCAGGCCACCTGCAAACCATCCAACGAGAAAACATCCCGCGGACGGTAGAACTCATCAGCGATCAGTGCTTCCAGGTCGGGGTCCGTGATGACTTTCTTGCGGTCAGCCAGTTCCTTGAAGCGCGCAAAGGCCTTATCCAGCTCCGATTCGTCCATGTCGTGACCCATCGCGAGCAGGTGAGCGCGAAAAGCATGACGGCCTGAATGTTTACCGAGCACCAGCCGCGACTGGCTGACGCCAACGTCCTCCGGGCGCATGATCTCATACGTTGTGTTGTGCTTGAGCATCCCATCCTGGTGGATACCCGCCTCATGGGCAAAGGCATTCGCGCCGACAATGGCCTTGTTCGGTTGGACAACGATGCCCGTATAGTTGCTGACCAGTTTGCTGATGCGGCTGATCTGGGTCGCATCGACGCCCACTTCCAGCCCAAAGACCGGATGTCGGGTCTTGAGCGCCATGACTACTTCTTCCAGCGAGGTGTTGCCTGCCCGTTCGCCAATGCCGTTAATGGTCACTTCCGCCTGCCGCGCTCCGGCCTGGATACCCGCCAAAGCATTGGCTGTCGCCAGCCCCAGGTCGTCATGGGTGTGGACGGAAACGGTGACTTTCTCAACGCCTTTGACATTCTTGATAATCCCGGCAATCAGGCCGCCAAACTCATCGGGCGTGGTATAGCCAACCGTATCGGGGATATTGAGCGTCGTTGCCCCCGCCTTGATCGCTGCTTCAAGCACCGTGTAGAGGAACTCAGGATCAGACCGGCCAGCATCCTCGGGCGAAAACTCCACATCGGCGCACCTGGAACTGGCATATGTCACCATTTCAGCCACCCGCTCCAGGACTTGCTCGCGATCCATATTGAGCTTGTGCTTCATGTGGATTTCAGAAGTAGCCAGAAAGGTATGGATGCGGGGCTTCTGCGCCGCCTTGACAGCTTCCCAGGCCTTATCGATATCGCCCCTAGTGGCGCGCGCCAACCCGGCAATTACCGGAACTTTTGCATCCGGCTCGCCGCGGGGCGGGTTGCCCACTTCAACAGCAACGCGACGCACGGCCTCCAGATCGTCCGGCGAGGCAGCCGGGAACCCGGCTTCGATAATATCCACGCCCAGGCGGGCCAGCGAGCGGGCAACTTCCAATTTTTCTGCAGAAGTCATGGTTGCGCCAGGCGATTGCTCGCCATCACGCAGAGTAGTATCGAAAATCTTGACGTAATTATTGTTCATAATAAATCTCCAATTAATCGCTGGTCGCGTAGGGTGTTGCGGGTTTCAATACGCCAAGAACGCTACTCAACCACCGCAACACCCGTATCGAGACCCTACTTCTTCCAATTCTCCGGTCTCAGTGACCGTACCGCCGACCCAGCCTGCCACATTTCCGATTCGTGGAAGACGGCCAGCTCTTTTTCCAGTCCTGCCCGGTAATCGGGGCGGGAATTGGCTTCGAGCGTAATCCGCGCTTCGTTGCCCGAAAGAACACTCTCGTACAACGCATCAAAAACCGGGGCCACCGCATCCCGGAAGCGCGGATGCCAATCCAGTGCGCCGCGCTGGGCTGTGGTTGAGCAGTTGGCATACATGAAATCCATCCCATTTTCGCCGACCAGGCGAATCAACGACTGAGTTAACTCCTCGACCGTTTCGTTGAAGGCTTCGCTGGGACTGTGCCCATGCCTGCGCAAAACGTTGTACTGGGCTTCCATGACACCCGAAAGGGCGCCAATCAAAACGCCACGCTCACCGGTCAGATCGCTGTAGACTTCATTCTTGAAGGTCGTTGGGAACAAGTAGCCTGCGCCAATCGCAATTCCAAGCGCAATGGCACGCTCGGTGGCCTTGCCGGTGAAATCCTGGTGAATAGCATAGCTGGCATTGATCCCGCTGCCAGCCAGGAAATTGCGCCGGACGCTGGTACCCGAGCCTTTCGGCGCAACGAGAGCCACATCGACATGCGGGGGCGGGACAACGCCCGTATCTTCCTTGAACGTCACTGAAAAACCGTGCGAGAAATAAAGCATGTCACCTTCATGCAAGCATTCGACGATGCCGGGCCATTGCGAACGCTGTCCGGCATCCGACAACAGGAACTGGACCACTGTCCCTCGCTCGGCAGCCTCTTCGACAGAGAACAACGTCTCACCCGGAACCCAGCCATCAGCGAGAGCTTTGTCCCAGTTCTTGGTTCCAGCGCGCTGCCCAACAATCACCTGGATGCCGTTATCGCGCATGTTCATTGCCTGGGCCGGGCCTTGCACCCCATAGCCAAGCACGGCGACCACTTCATTTTTCAGGACTTCACGGGCCTTCTCAAGCGGGAACTCCTCGCGGGTGACCACGTCTTCAACTGTGCCGCCAAAATTGATTTTTGCCATGATTTCTGATCTCCTTAGGATTTTTCGTAACTTACGCTACGATGATTTATGAAAATTGCATATCTTTCAGACCGTGGACCATAAACCATTGACCATGTCCCCTCTCCCAAATTAGGAGATGTAGGGGTGAGGGCGGTCTATCGTCCATCGTCTACGGTCTAATACTCCGCCAACCCCGACTCGTCTTCATCGTGCCAGCCATTGCCATTCGCGCCCGCTGTGCGGCGGATGCCTTCATACGCGCCGCGCATCATCGCCACCTGCCCGGTGCGCACCATTTCCATGATCCCGATCGGGCGCAGCAATTCGATCATGCCCTCGATTTTCTCTTCCGTGCCAGTCACCTCAACAATCAGCGAATCGATCGCCACGTCCACAATCCGCGCGCGGAAAATCTCCGCCAGGCTGTTGACCTGGGCGCGCTGTTCGGGCCCGGCCTTGACCTTGATCAACGCCAGGTCGCGGGCCACGGAGGGCTGTTTGGTCACATCCTGCACATCGATGACATTCACCAGTTTGTAGAGATTTGCCTCGATTTTGTGGGCGTCCACATCGTCAGTGCAGCCCACCACGATGGTCATCCGCGAGACATCTGGCTTTTCCGTCCGCCCGACCGCCAGCGACTCGATATTGAAATTGCGCCGGCGAAAGAGTGATGAGACGCGATTCAAGACGCCGGGTTTGTTTTCAACGAGAGTGATAAATGTATATTGCATAAGATTTCTCCTTTTCAACACTCCCTCACCCTGGTCCTCTCCCATAGGGAGATGATACGCCTTTCCCCTTGCGGGGGAAGGGCCGGGGACGAGGGTGCAGCCTATTTCTCAGTCCGTACCGGACGCCGAATCATCTGATCCAGCGCTGCGCCCGCCGGCACCATCGGGTAGACGGCTTCTTCCTGCTCGACAACGAACTCCAGCACCACCGGGCCGGGCGTTTGCCGGGCCCATGCAATCGCTTCCTGCACTTCCTCGAGTCTGGTCACGCGCCGCGCCGGCACGCCATGTGCATCCGCCAGTTTGACAAAATCAGGGCTGACCATATTCACCGCTGAATAACGCTTCTCAAAGAAAAATTCCTGCCATTGGCGCACCATGCCCAAGAAGCTGTTATTCATGATGGCAACCTTGACGTTCGCGCCTTCTTGAACCGCCGTCGTCAATTCTGCTGCCGTCATTTGGAAACCGCCATCACCGGCAATCGCCCAAATTTCCTGGTCTTGATGCGCGAACCAGGCCCCAATCGCCGAAGGCAATCCAAAACCCATCGTCCCCGCCCCACCCGAGGTGATCCAGCGGTTGGGATTATCCAAAGAATAGTATTGCGCCGACCACATCTGGTGCTGGCCCACATCTGTCGTTACAATCGCACCGCCGCTGGTCGCATCCCAGATATCCTTGATCAGGTGAGGCACATACAGCTTGCCATCCTCCGGCCAGGCCATGACACTGCGAGCATCCCCCTCCGATTTCCACTCGGAAATTTGCTTCAGCCACTCTTCGTGGTCGCACTCATCTACCATCGGCACCAGGTCGGTCAGGACAGTTTTCAAATCGCCGACTAATGCCAAATCCACCGGCACGTTTTTGTGCAATTCCGATGGGTCGATCTCAACATGGATTTTCTTCGCGTTCGGCGCATACGTCTTCAGCGTCCCGGTTACCCGATCATCGAAGCGCATCCCAAAAGCCAGGAGCAAATCCGCATTTTGGATCGCCAGATTGCAGTGCGCTTCGCCGTGCATGCCCATCATCCCCAGGCCGAGCGGATGACTGGCCGGGAAAGCTCCCAGCCCGAGCAGCGTGCTGGTCACCGGCGTATTGGTCTTGACCGCGAAATGCTGCAAGATGTCCTCTGCGCCCGACATCAAAACGCCATGCCCGCACAGAATGACCGGGCGGCTGGCCTTCTCAATCAGCTTCACGGCTTGCTCCAGGGAAGTCTTCGGAGCATGTGAGGGCGGCTGGTAACCCGCCAGATGCACTTCCTCTGGATACTCAAATTCTGCTTTTTCGATCTGCGCATTTTTGCAAATATCAATTAACACCGGGCCTGGCCGCCCACTGCGCGCAATATAAAACGCCTCGCGCACCACTTCGGCGATTTCGTCGGGACGTGTTACCAGGTAGTTATGTTTGGTAATCGGCAGGGTGATGCCAGTCACATCCACTTCCTGAAAGGCATCGCCGCCAATCAGGTGCGCGGCCACCTGCCCGGTAATAAAGACCACCGGAGAAGAATCCATCATCGCCGTGGCAATCCCGGTCACCAGGTTGGTCGCGCCCGGCCCCGAAGTCGCCATCGCCACACCGACTTTCCCCGAAGCGCGCGCGTACCCATCCGCCATGTGCGCCGCACCCTGTTCATGCCGCACCAAGACATGATGGATCGGATAGCTGAGCATGGCATCGTAAATCGGCATGTTCGCCCCACCAGGATACCCGAACACCACCTCCACGCCTTCGCGCACCAAGCATTCCCACATAATTTCTGCACCACTCAACTTCATAATTTCGCTCCTTATAGAAAAAAATCCGCTTGTCCGTTACAAAATTCGCTCACCTATCCACTTAAAACTCGGTTGTCAACACCGCTCCCGTATCGGCTGAGGTGACAAAATACGAATATCGTTTCAGCCACTTGCTCGTCACTTTGCTCTTGAAGGGCGGCAAAGCCGCCAATCTTTTTTGGATGATGTCTTCGCTCAGGCTGACATCCAGCTTGCGGGCTTCCAGGTCAATTTCGACGATGTCACCGTTTAAGAGAGCGCCGATCGGGCCACCCGCAGCCGCCTCCGGGGAAACATGCCCGATACAGGCCCCGCGTGTGCCGCCGCTAAAACGCCCATCGGTGATCAACGCGACTTTGTCGCCCAGACCCTGCCCCATGATGGCGCTGGTCGGCGAAAGCATTTCCTGCATCCCAGGCCCGCCCTTTGGTCCCTCGTAGCGAACGACGACCACGTCCCCAGCCTTGACTTTGCCAGCCAGAATCCCGACCATCGCCTCATCCTGCGACTCGAAAATCACCGCCGGGCCGCTGAACCTCATCATCGGGGCGCTGACGCCGCCAACCTTGACCACCGCCCCTTTGGGAGCCAGGTTGCCAAACAGGATTGCCAGCCCGCCGCGCTTCGAATGGGCATTGTCATAACGACGAATGACATCGTCATCCTGAATTTCACAACCTTTGATCGATTCCCCCAGGGTTGTCCCGCTGACCGTCATCCGGTCAAAGTGCAACATGCCGGTTGCACGCTGGACTTCATTCATAATCGCCGGGATACCGCCCGCCCGATGGACATCTTCCATATGCCATTTCCCGGCAGGTGAAACCTTGCAAATGTGCGGCACACGTTCGGCCACAGCATTAATCCGACTCAATGGGTAATCCACGCCCGCCTCGTTAGCCAGCGCCAGGGTGTGCAGCACGGTGTTGGTTGAGCCGCCCATGGCCATATCGAGCGCAAAGGCATCGTCAATCGCCTCGGGAGTCACAATATCGCGCGGCTTGATCTCGCGCTCCAGCAGGGTCATGATCTGCCCCGCGGCCTTTTTGGCCAGCGCCTCGCGTTCGGGCGTCTTGGCCAGTGCGGTACCATTGAAAGGCAGCGCCAGGCCGATGGCTTCCATCAGGCAGTTCATCGAATTGGCCGTAAACATCCCCGAGCAGGAACCGCAGGATGGGCAGGCAAAGCGCTCCAGGGTCGTCAACCGCTTCTCATCGATTTTCCCGGCCGAGAAGGCGCCGACACCTTCAAAGACCGAGATTAAGTCAATCGTCTCGCCTTCGGGCGTTTTCCCGGCTGCCATTGGCCCGCCGGAGATGAAAATGGTCGGGATATTGACGCGCATGGCCGCCATCAGCATCCCGGGGACGATTTTGTCGCAGTTTGGGATGCAGACCATCGCATCAAAACGGTGCGCGTCGATCATGGTTTCAACACAATCCGCGATCAGTTCGCGCGAAGGCAGCGAATACTTCATCCCGGCATGCCCCATGGCGATGCCATCATCCACGCCGATGGTGTTGAACTCAAACGGCACACCGCCCGCCGCGCGCACAGCTTCCTTCACCAGCTTGCCAAACTCTTGCAAATGGACATGACCGGGAACAATATCAACATAAGAATTGACAATGGCAATAAACGGCTTCCCGAAATCTTCTTCCTTCACACCGGTGGCGCGCAGCAAGGCACGGTGTGGTGCTTTTTCATAACCTTTTTTGACAGTATCAGAACGCATGGCTCTTTTTCTTTCCCCCTTCTCCCTAAAAGGAGAAGGGTCGGGGATGAGGGTGAACAGGTACAAAAAAAGAGCCGCCCTTTTGTTGGGCGGCTCTCGTGTACTTCCTGAGTAGGTGTGTGTTGCTACACTTTCACCTTCGCCATCCCAACCGCAATTTGGCCCTTAATAATAAGGACCGCAAGAATGACGATAAGGACGAGGCTGAAAAGGTTTGTGTGCATGGCTTGTACCAGATTTCGCTCGATTATAGGCGTTTAGCAGGAAAAGTCAAGGGAAAACGCTTCCGAATCGGAAGTGTTTTCAAAAGTTGACTGGACAACCTTCATCCAGCCTTGAATCGCGGGTAAGAACCCAACACACGCAACATCAATGCATACTCATCCAAATGGCTGAGCGCCTTTTGAATCGTGGCATCCTGAATGGCGCCGATAAAATCAATATAAAACAAGTATTCCCAGGGTTTACCCGCCAATGGACGCGATTCGATCTTGGTCAGGTCGATATCCCGCAGGGCAAAAACGCTCATCGCTTTGAACAAGGCGCCCGGCTGATTTTTGAGCGTAAAGACAATCGATGTTTTGGCTTCGGTTTCCGGCACCACCGGTTGATTCGCAATCACCAAAAAACGGGTATAGTTCTCTAAATTATCTTCAATCCCCTCTTCCAAAATCTCCATTGCGTAAATCTCAGCCGCGCGCTTCGAGGCAATTGCCGCCATCGTGCGCTCGCCGGAGGCTTTCAGGATTTTCACGCTCCCAGCCGTGTCATAGACCGGCTCTGTTTTAACGCTCAGCCCGCGCAAATACCCCGCGCACTGCCCCAATGCCTGCGGGTGACTGATGACTTTGCAGATCTCGCCCTTTTCGACACCCGGCAGGACAATCAGGCAATGCCGCACGCGCAAGAAATATTCTCCCACAATCTGTAATTCGTGCCGCAGGAGCAGGTCATAGTTCTGGTGAATACTTCCCGCCAGTGAGTTTTCAATCGGGATCAGACCAAAGTCGGATTCCCCGGAAGTCACCGCCGCAAAAACAGCATCGAACGATTCAGACGGCAGGGTCTCCACCTCTCCGAAATACCCGTAAGCTGCCTGCTCACTATATGCCCCGGGTTCACCCTGAAAAGCGACTTGCATCTCAGCCTCCTTTGACTGTTTCTGCCCAGGCGACGATTTTTCTGAACCCCGCTTCGACTTCCTCGTCCGAAGCGGCAATGGTCATGCGCACAAAGCCCTCACCTTGTTGCCCAAAGGCTGCGCCCGGCACCAACCCCATCCCGGCCTCGCTCAGCAACCGCTCACAAATCTCCAGGGAAGGCATTTTCAGCGCTCGAAAATCCAGGAAAAAGTAGAATGCCCCCATCGGCGGCACGGCCAGCACTTTTTTTGATTCAAGCTCTCCGGCTACGCGCAAGACAGCTTCTCGACGGCGAGCGTAAGCCGCGCGCATTTCCTGGGCTGCTTGCTGCACACCAGGATCACTCAACGCAAAAGCCGCCGCTTTCTGAACAAAAGGCGCAACGCAGGTAATGGAATTCTGCCCAGCCTTGAGCGCATTCTCGATGACCAGGGCTGGTGCAGCCAGGTAACCCACCCTCCAGCCTGTCATGGCATAGGTTTTCGAAAGGCTATGAACAAGCAAAGTTCGCTCTTTTGCATTTGGGAAAGCCGCAGTGCAGGTTGGTTTCTCGCCGTAAAACAGGTTTTCGTAAACTTCATCACTGACTACCCACAAATGATGGGCAGCGGCAAAATCTTGTAGCTTTTGCAGATATGCGCGGGTTGGGTAGGCCCCCGTTGGGTTTGAGGGGTAATTGATCACGATCACCCGCGTGCGGGGCGTGATAGCCCGTTCCCAGTCCGCAAATGACGGCAGGAAACCATTTTCAGCCGGGGCCGGAACCCGGATGACATTCCCGCGCAGCATGACCGCCATATTCGCGTGGGTCGCCCAGGTCGGGTCGGGAACAAGCACATCATCGCCCGGATTCAGGATGGACTGCATGGCAAGGTAAAAAGCATGGATTCCGCCATGGGTCACGAGAATCTCGGACTCCGGATCGTAAATCACGTCATTGTCACGTTCCAGTTTCAAAGCAGCGGCTTGTCTCAACTCCGGGAAACCCTGGCTAGGACCGTAATGAGTCAGGCCGGATTGCATGGCCTTCATCGCCAGATCCAGAATGGGCTGAGGCGTGGCGAAATCGGGATCGCCCACCTGCAAAGGGATGACCTTTTTCCCGGTGGCCATGAAAGCCACAATCCGGTCATTCATGGCCACCGTTGGTGACTGGCGGATAAACTCAAACTGCTGATTCAGCGAATTCATAAAAACTCCTGATTAAATTCCCGCAATTATACCGCCAGCCGCGTATAATAAAACCCGCAAACCGCCCACGCTGCCCAGGCGGGGATATCCTAAGACAAGCGAGAATAAGCACCTGCAATGTACATTTGCGTTCTATCCAGCCCCCCCGACCCGGATGATACCCCTTACGACCCCTCCGCATATTTTAAAAATTACAGATGGGAACATTTCACCCCTCATTACGCTCATTATCCAAACGAAATCAAGCAATTGATTGGCAAAGGCATCGATGTTTTTGTGAACTTGTGCGATGGCACACCCGATGACGAGTTATCAGGGATCGGGTTGGTAAACTGCCTGGAAGAGAACGGGGTGGCCTTTACTGGCGCCAATAGCTTTTTTTTTGACCCGACACGGCTGGAAATGAAACATTCAGCCCTGAGCGCAGGGGTTCCAATCCCGGGCAGCTTGTTCATCAACGATCTTCGAGAACTCAGCTCCTTTGATTCTCGCTTGCAATTTCCATTGCTGGTCAAACCTCCACATGGTTATGCCTCAATCGGCCTGACGCGCGAATCGCGCGTGACAACCCCAAAGGAAATGGAAGAACAGACCCGGCTAATGATCTCGCGCTTTGGAGGCGCATTAATTGAGGAGTTTATCGAGGGGCGAGAATTCACCACCCTGATCGCCGAGGATCCCGACGATAGCGGCAATCCAGTCACCTTCCAGCCTGTTGAGTTTAAATTCCCGGCCGGCGAAAGCTTTAAGCACTACGATATGAAGTGGAAAGAATATGAATTGATGTCTGTCTATCCGGTCTCCGAAAAAGAGATTGACAAGCAATTACGGGCTCTGACGAAGTCTCAATTCCTGGCGATGAATGGGAACGGTTACGCCCGCTGCGACTTTCGAATGAATTCGGCCGGAGAATTATTCCTGCTGGAAATCAACCCCAACTGCGGGATTTTTTACCCACCGCACGAACCGGGATCGGCAGATTTTATTTTATTCAACGACCCACGCGGACACGCTGGCTTTCTCCAACTAATTTTGCAGAGCGCGCTCAAAAGGAGACGGCTGGATATCAGCGCCCCGCAGTAGAAACAATCAGGATCTGTGAAGGCTGCCCTCTTTTGGGGCGTCCGCCATGAGGATGCCCGGAGAACCGCCGTAAATTGTCGCCCAGGTTCAGCTTTTTTGTACTACAATAATAAAGATAAGAGATTGTAAGGTTGCTGTTATGGCCTGCAGACTCATCCATCAATTAGAATAGTAAATGTGGAGGCCGGTCTTACAATGTTTAATGAAGAAAATCGCGGCACAATCCTTTACGTCGAAGATAATCCCGACAACCGCATGCTCATCCGTCGGATCCTCGGAGCAGAGGGATATACCGTTCACGAAGCTTCAAGCGCACCCAACGCACTTGAGGTGCTTAAAACCTTGCGTCCGGATTTAATCTTGATGGACATTAATATGCCTGAAATGGATGGCTACACCCTGACAGCCCGTATCCGCGCGTTACCCAGCATGGGCATGGTCCCAATTGTAGCGCTAACGGCAAATGTGATGAAGGGCGACCGTGAGCGATCCCTCGAAGCTGGCTGCGATGGTTACATTCAAAAACCGATTGACATCGATACAATCGCCAACCAGGTTGAACGCTTCATGAAGAGATAAACTTATGAGCCTACCAGAGATAACGCCCCCTGCCAACCCAAACGCCGACCTTAATCGTAAACAGGGCATTCCTAAAGATGCCACGGTATTGGTTGTTGAAGATAACGTTTCCAACTTCGTGCTTGTGGCCCGTTTGTTAGGATTCATGGGTGTCCACTGTGAGTGGAAAACCTCCGGCTATGAAGTGGTAGAGTACGCAGACACACTTGCCCGGCTGGATTTGATCTTAATGGATATTCGTCTGCCGTATGAAGACGGGTACGGGGCGTTGAAAAAAATCCGCTCATCAGAACGGTTGAAGACTGTCCCAATCATTGCAGTAACCGCCGAAGCAAGCCTGGAGCAAATGAATAAAGCACGGGCAGCGGGGTTCAACGGATTTCTCGGCAAGCCGTTGGACCCAGACCGCTTCCCTGAACAAATTCGCCGGATAATGAATGGAGAGGCCGTCTGGGAGATTTCATACGAAGAAAGATAGCCGGTCTAAGCGAGGGATACTCATCAGAGGAACCATCCCTCGCTTTTTGTTTATTCTTAAAACTGAGAGCGTGCCATGAGCAAGAAGATAGCAACCCAGGTAGACTCCAACGAGCTAATCAAAATACATCAGGCCAACTATGCTGTATTCCAGGCTCAGAGCGAAGAAGAAATCAACCGGGCTATTCAAAATGCCTTGCAAAATTGTCAATATGTCACCGCTTATTATGTAGTCAACGATAGCGGGCTGGAACGGGTTTTTACCAACAAACCATCGACCAAAAAACCGATCAAGACCGCCCCTGTGCAACTGGAAATTACGCCGGCCGAGGTGGCCCAATATTTTTCGCAGGAAGCGCAAATCACTACGCTACCCGAAGCAAGTTTGCCCGAAGATCTCAAATCTATTTTTGTTGGTGCTGGCTGTGAAAACCTGGCAATTTTGCCAATTTTTCAAGATGTCGTGGTTCGAGGGGTTTTACTGGTCGCGTCACTCCCAGAACAAATTCTAAACCTTGAAACGATTGATCCTCTGATACATCTTACGAACGTCATTCCTGTTGCGCTTGATAATTTAAAAGCTGCGAAAGCAACCAAACAACGCCTGCGCGAGCTGGAAGCAATCTCAGAAACAAGCCAGGCGATATCTTCATCCAATGACCTGTACAGCCTGTATCAAATGCTGCACAAACAAATCAATGCAACCATCGGTGACCTAAATTTTGCTGTTGCCCTATACAACCCGCATAACGAAACCATAGAAATTCCATATGCGTCTGAAGAGGGGACGATAACATCACATGACCCTTTTCCTCTGGGTGAAGGGGCTATTTCCATTCTTGTTCGCACCCGCCAACCCCTGATGCTGGTGGAAGACACCGAACACCGCATGGCCGCAATGGGGGCAAAGATTATTGGAAAACCCGCAAAATCATGGATGGGGTGCCCACTGGTCGTCGGAGGCGATGCTATCGGCGCATTGGTTGTACAAGATTTAGAACATGAACAACGTTTTACCCCGGATGATTTGCGGTTGATGATTGCCCTTTCTGCACAAGTAGCTGGGGCCGTCTATAACATCCGCCTGCTGGATGATGCCCGCCGGAGCGCCTTACAGTTGCAGACTGTGGCAGAAATTTCTCGCGAAGTTTCCGGCTCACTCATTGTCGATAGCCTCTTACGCCAAGCAATTACGCTGATAAACGAGCGCTTTAATTTCTATCACGCGGCCGTTTTCCTGGTAGACCCCGCGGGAGAGTTTGCCGTTATTCGGGAGGCAACCGGCGACGCCGGGCTGCAAATGAAACGCGCAGGACACAAGCTGGGCGTAGGTTCAAAATCAATCGTCGGTCTGGTCACCCAACAAAAGGAAGCGCTGATCGTCAAAGATGTGACCAAAGACCCAAACTATTACGCCAATCCCCTGCTACCCGAAACCAGGGCCGAGGCCTGCCTGCCATTAAAGGTTGGGGAACGCATTTTGGGCGTTTTGGACGTTCAATCCCATAAGCCTTATGCTTTCACTGACGAGAACATCAAAATCCTGCAAATCTTATCTGACCAATTGGCAGTAGCGGTAGTGAACTCGGAACTGTTTGCTGAAGCGCAAGAACGACTTTCCCAACACAGGCTGCTGCATCATGTAACAACCGCCGCGGCTTCATCCACGACAATCGACGAGGCCCTCAACAGCGCCGTCCAGGGTTTGCAGGTAATCCTGGGCGGAGATCAAATCTCAATCATGATGGCCGACAAAGAGCAGAAGATGCTCGAAGTCAGGTCTGCGATTGGTTATCCAAACGAAGAATCGTCACGCTTGAAAGTGCCCTTTGGGGTAGGTATCACGGGCTGGGTGGCGGCGCATCGTCAACCTCAACGCAGCGGCGATGTCACCAAAGACTCGCGCTATATCGCCCTTAATCCCAAAGTACGCTCTGAATTAGCGGTTCCCCTAATTTATCGAAACGAGGTATTGGGTATTTTGAACGTAGAAAGCCCGCGCTTGAATGCTTACAGTGAGAATGATGAAGAAATGCTCGGAACACTCGCGGGAAGCCTGGCCGCCATCATCGCACACTCACGCTTGCTGGAACAGTTCCGCCAACAAATTGAACGCGAGCGTATGCTGTATGAAATCACGAATAAAATCAGGCGCACTACCAATCCGGAGAAAATCCTGGCAATTACCGCCGAAGAATTGAGCAAGATCCTGAACACACGCAGTACCCAGATATCGATCAGCCTTCAAAACCTCCATGCTCCAAATCCTGAACCCAAAAAGACCCGGAAATGATTGCGTAAGGTGAGTATTTTATGAGCACAGAGAAAACCATTATCAACCGACAGTCCATGCTTGCCCGTTTGCTCAAGAAAACCGGCCGTTTTTATATTCCGCTAGTTGCTACAATCTTACAACTAGCCTTTTTCCCGGGCATAGCATTGGGTCTTTTCATCATCCAGATAAATGCAGGGTTGACGAGAGAGCAATTGGTTTCTTCTGGCCTGATGGCTCTGGGGGCCAACCTGGCTGGTTATGTAATTGTTATTCTCTTTACCGTTCTCTTTACGATGAGGGCCAATGCACGGCTAGGCGAATGGTCCAAAACAGGTCATCTGAATTATGACCCGGATGCCGAGCGGACAGCCTGGAAACAGATTAATTCTCTGCCACAAATATATGCCTTTCTGACAGGGATAGTGGCCGTGATGATAAATACGGTTTCGGTTGTCTTCTATCAGTATTATTTTCTGAGATTCACCCCAGATCAAGCGATTTACTCTTTCTTCGGTGGCCTTGTTCCCGCCATAGCCGAGGTAATACTGGCCATACTCGCCATAAACCGCCTGGTGTTCCCTGCACGTGAAATTTTGTTACCCCAAAAATTCGAAGACCAATTGCAAGATTCTAATATATCCTCAACCTCGCAAAAACTGCTTGTGATCGGTGTGCTGCTTATTATCGCGACCGTGCTATTACTGGCTCCCATCGGTTACCATCAAACCTACACAGCTATTTATGAAACAATTGGGTCCAATCAATTATTCAATGATCTACGGATACAACTGATAAGCGCAAGCATCTTGGTAATTATTTTTAGTCTTGGAGTTTTCACACTCCTCTCTCGCTCGATTACAATGCCTATCGATGCTCTCATCCAAACCTTTGCAAAAGTGGAACAAGGCGATCTTTCACAGCGCGCCCAAGTTCTCACGACAGATGAACTTGGAGAACTTGCGATCCATTTCAACCGGATGATCTCCCGCCTGGACGAGTTGCAGCAAAACCTGGAAAAGCGTGTCGATGACCGCACCGAGCAACTCAGAGCCTCGAATGAGGTCGGTCGGATTGCCAGCACGATTCTCGACCCTGATACCGTTATCAACAGGGTTGTAAACCTCATCTCGCAATCCTTTGATTACTATTATGTGGCTATCTTCATTGTGGCCAGCAGCGGACGATGGGCTGAACTCAAAGACGCCTCAGGTTCAGCAGGCGAAATATTAAAGGCGCGACACCATCGACTGCAGGTAAACAGCAAGAGCCTGGTCGGCGCAGCGATATCAACGCATGAACCTCAAGTTGCGCTCGATGTAGGCGCTTCGGCCGTAAGATTCAATAACCCTTTACTTCCGAATACTCGCTCAGAAATCGCCATACCGCTGATGATGGGAGACCGGGTGATCGGCGCCCTGAACGTACAGTCCATCCGTGAGGCAGATTTTAAACCGGATAATATCGCCACCCTCCAAAGCATGGCTAATCAGGTGGCGATCGCCATCGAAAATGCGCGCATTTTTAAAGAAATGGATCAAACTCTTGAAGAATTACGCCTGGTAAATCGCGAGTTTGTTGTTTCATCCTGGTCAGATATGTTAAAGGGCAGCACTTTTGAATATTCAAGCCATGTTCCAGGCACAGAAAAATCAACTGATGCGGAAATCAAAGAAATAGAAGTTGGTTTAAACCTGCGCGATGAAAAAATCGGCCAGATTCGTTTAGAAACATCAGGAGACTGGGATCAGGAAGACCAGGCCTGGGTGGAGGCCCTGGCTACGCAAGTGGCCATTTCGTTGGAAAATGCACGGTTAGTCGAAGAAAGCCAACAATCAGCCTTGCGCGAACGCTTGTCGGCCTCGATCATACAAAAGCTGTGGGCGTCCAATTCGATCGACAGCATCCTGCAAACCGCAGTCCGCGAATTGGGCCACGCCCTGGAAGCATCTGAAGCAACGATTGAATTGAACATGGAAGAGTGAGCTGCTCTATGTCTACCTTCATTACCCCCAACCAGTCACCAGAGCAAGAAAAACCGGTTTTTTCCTATCAACAAAGGCAAGAGCAATTCCTGCGCACGATTTTGTATGCCACCTGCATATTTGGTCTGCCAGCTTTAATCGTCTCGGCGCTGACGAACAAAAACAATCTGGCGGTTGGCGTTGACATTGGTGTCTATGTCGTCTTGTTACTGGTCACTTTTTTTAGGTTTCCCTATTGGATGAAAGCCGTTGTCCTGTTGTCCTTGATTTATGCGCTGGGTTTTGTCGGCCTAACAGAAACCGGGATCTGGGCAGATTCGCGTCTTTTCTTTCTGGGCTTTATCGCGATGGCAACGTTGCTATTCTCGGCCACGGCCGGAATAGTCGCGGCAATCATCAGCTTTGCCTCCATCGCAGTCGTTGGTCAATTGGTCATATCCGGGCAATTCATGCTGATCAATCCATCTGTGGCTGCCGGAGATCTGGGAACATGGTCGGCGTATTCTCTGGGCTTACTGATCTTAGCAGTCTTGATCGTCGGCACAATCAATGCCTTCCAAAAAGAATTCGAGACAGTCCGCAAGCGTACTACCGAATATCTGCAAACCTTGATCGACGGACAATCTGGTCTCGAAGAGCGCGTAGAAGAAAGAACCCAGGAGCTTAACCAGCGCTCATCTCAACTTGAGGCAGCCGCCCAAATCGCTCGCGCAGCCGCCGAAGTTCATGATCTCAAAGAATTATTAGACAGCGTTGTGCATCAAATAACCGCGCGATTCGGTTTTTATCACGCCGGTATTTTCCTGACCGATTCGGCCACTCAAAACGTGGTGCTTGCTTCAGCGTCTTCAGAAGGCGGGCAACGCATGCTCGCGCGAGGTCACAAGCTGGAAATCGGCCGACAAGGGATTGTTGGATTTGCTGCCTATCAAAAGCGTTCTCGAGTAGCGCAGGATGTGGGCGCCGATGAAGCCTTTTTCAATAATCCTGATTTGCCCGACACGCACTCTGAAGTAGCCCTGCCATTGATTGTGCAAAATCGCCTGATTGGTGTACTTGATATCCAGTCGCAAGAAGAAAACGCCTTCTCTCTTGATGATGTCTACGCCCTGCAAACAATGGCCGATCAAATTGCAATGGCCATCGAAAACACCCGCCTGATAGAACGAAGTCGCACAGCCATCCAGGACCTCGAGGCGATCAGTGCAAGCGGTACGACAATAGCCTGGAAAAATCAGTTGGGAAACCAGGCCAGGGGTTATACCTACACCATCCTGGGTGTAGATCCAATTGCAGATAAAAAAGGTGCTTCACGAAGTTCTGGTAACGAAAAAACCATCAGGGTTTCTTTGAATTTGCGCGGAAAAGAAATCGGCACAATTTCCTTGCAGCGCAAAGAAAATGACTCGACCTGGACCACAACTGACAAAGAAATGCTTGAGCGGATCGCAACACAGATTGTTCTTGCGCTGGAAAATGCGCGCCTGCTCGAAGAGTCGCAAAGGAATGCGGCGCGAGAACAAACCGTCAGTGAATTTTCAAGTCACTTTAGCCACTCGCTCGACGTGGATACCCTGCTCCAAAATGCCGTGCGCGAGATCCACCGGCTTCCTCAGGTTTCCGAAGTATCTGTTTTCATCAAACCAGCCGACGAAACTAGAAACTCAGAATAACCCCGATACCCATGAACAATACGCCCTTTCCTCAATTTTTCGAAGTTCCTCCCGATAGGGTAGATTTGCCAGCAGAGCAACGCCGCCTTTATCGTACCCTGCTTGCGGCTCTGCACTATTTTCCTGTTTTGCTGGGGTTTAATGCCCTCGGCTTTACAGTAATTTACGTGCTTGGCTTGACTGGCCTGCTCGACAAAAACGATCCACGCATTCTCGCCGTAGCCGGGATATCTTTACTCGCCAGCCTTTCACATATTCCATTGTTCTCATTGTTGCGGCGTGGACAACTTAATTCACTGACGGTATTTATCCTACTCATCAACAGCCTGAGCGGCGCAGCGCAAATCTTTTTGTGGCAGGGAATTATTTGGTTTCCTTTGTTACTCGCAATTGCCCCGGCTACGCTTTTTATTAATCAAAACGGGCTTCAACCAAGGTATCGCTGGCTGAGTTTTATTTACAGTCTTTTGATGGCTGCGCTGATCGTCTTTTTGGATCGGATTCTCCCATATGACCGTATGGTTGTGATTGAAAGCCTCTCACAAACAGCCGCGTTCGCAATTTATCTCTTGATTACTGCGGCCATATTTGTGTTGGTGCTCTTTAATAGTGTGATCAATTTCCACACGATTACCGGGCGACTTGTTACCACCTTCACCTTTGTTGTCATCTTGTCTGCGATGGCGATCCTCATTATTGGAGCTCTGGCCAGCTTGTTCTACGACCGCCAGAGTGTCTTTCAGGAACTCAGCGCAATTTCTGCCATGAAGACCTCGCAGGTGGAATCGACTCTTTCGAACCTGGAGCAGGATGCAAACCTGACATTAACAGATCGGCTTAATGATCAACGCGTCAATTTTCTTTTATCGCACCAGCCAGGAACGCTGCTATACGATGTGAACACCCAACTGGTCCGCGCATACCTCGTCAGGCAAAAAGGACAAAACTCCAGGTACGAAGAGTTTATCCTGCTGGATGCCAATGGCAAAGCGCTGATTTCAACCAATCCGGCCAATGTAGCACGTGACTTTTCTGCATATGGCTTCTTCCAAAATGCCTTGGCTGGCATAAACTCTGCTCTGGAATATGATTTCCCTGGGGGGAGCGAAAAAACGTCCGTTTTATTGGTCAAGCCCATTACGGTCAACGGCTCCCTGGGCGGCGCGATGGCCGCCAGGGTCAGCTTTGAGCCAGTCATGCAGATCATGGCAGCCAAGACAGGCGTCGGGCAAACCTCAGAAACCTACCTGGCCAGCAGCGTAGGTGGAAAGGTCATCCCGATCACAACTACCCGCCAGAACGCGACAGAAATAAATTCGCTTGCAACGCAGGAGACCATCATCCGACGAAACAACAGCGGCAGCGGGATTTACGCCAACTATGCTGGAACCAGTGTCCTGGGCAGTTATGCAAGAATCCCTGTTATTGGCGCTACGCTTATCACTGAGGTCGAACAGCAAGAAATCACCAGTAAAACATTAAGAATATTAGCGACAAATATCGTCTTTGGCATTTTCACAGCCCTGCTTGCCTTTTCCATCGTTTTGATCACGTCTCGCTCGATCAGCCTTCCGCTTGTGAAACTTTCAGAAAAAGCCACATTGCTTGCAAGCGGGGAACTTTCAACGCGCATGGTTGTGGACCGGCAAGATGAAATTGGCGCGCTGGCATCCAGCTTTAATGCCATGGCAAGCGAATTGCAAACCCTGGTAAAAACGCTTGAGCAAAAAGTGGAAGACCGCACCCAGGATTTGCAAAAGCAAGCCAGCTATCTGCGTTTGGCCGCAGAAGTCGCGCGAGATTCCGCTAATACCAACAACCTGGACGAACTACTCAACCGCGCCGCGCAGCTCATCCTCGACCGCTTCGGCTTCTACCATACCGGCATCTTCCTGCTGGATGAACGCGGCGAATATGCCATTCTGCAGGCCTCTCCCACAGAAGCGGGCCGCGAAATGATTTCCCGCAATCACAAATTAAGGGTTGGGCAGGAAGGGATTGTGGGGAATGTCTCGGCCACGGGAGAGCCCCGAATTGCCCTGGATACCGGTCTGGACGTAACTTATTTCAACAACCCCATGCTGCCGATGACTCGTTCCGAAATGGCCCTGCCGCTAAAAGTGAATGAACAACTTCTGGGTGTGCTCGATGTACAAAGTGAACAGCCAGAAGCATTTACGCAAGATGACATCTCAACTCTTCAGATCATGGCAGATCAACTTGCCCTTGCAATCCAGCGTGTGCGCCTGGCACAAGAACAGGAATACAACTTGCGTCAACTGGAAAGCGCCTATCAACAATTTACTCTAACAAGTTGGCGAAAATTCAGCCACGAAAGAGGTTTTCAGCCCGGGTATCGGTTCGATGGCGTCAAGCTGACCGCACTCGAGACCTACCCTGAAGGCAGCCAGGAGACCTTGCGCAAGGGAAAATCTGTGATCTTGCTTGACGATAAAGAGACAAAAAATGCCACACTTGCCGTTCCGCTCAAACTGCGCGACCAAATCCTTGGTGTCTTGAACATTGGCTTTGGAGAAAGCACAATCAACCCAGAAACAATTAACCTCGCCGAGGAAGTTGCCAGCCGCCTCGCTGTGGCGCTGGAAAATGCCCGCCTGTACTCTGAAACACAAAAACAGGCCGAGCAGACGAGGGCGATCAGCGAAATTTCAAATATCATTACGTCCTCAGTAAATATCGAAAACATCCTGCGTACCGCCGTGCAGGAACTTGGGCACATCAACCCCGATACAGAAGTAACAGTTCGTCTTCATGACGGCAGGGAAAAAGAATAGCTTCCAGAAACAGAGCTATCCCAGGATTCCCAAACGAGGTTATCGTATGTTAAAAAGACTACAGGATCTGCTTATTCCGGCCAACATTCAAGACGAGGAGATACGATCAGAGTATCGTATGCTTCAATTTGTCTTTTTAATTGCATTCATTTCCACTTTTGCCGGATTAATCATTGACGGGATTATCACAAATAGAATATTTAGCATCATAACATTGGGAACAATCACCGGCCTGCTGGCGGTCTCGATGATTCTGCTAAAGCTGGGCTATGACCGTTTTGGGCGTTTCATCGCGCCCGCATCCTTGTTGGTCGGCTTATCCCTCTTGATCTGGGAAGGCGACGGAACACACGATGTGGCCATGGTGGCACTGGCCGTAAATATCATTCTGGCCAGTCTCACACAGGGACCACGCGCAGCCCTATTGTTTGCCTTCCTGACAGCGGTCTCGGTCTTATTGATCGGTTTCGCCGAAATCAACGGGATCCTCGTTAATAAATTCAGCCAGGCGGTAAAGCTTACAGATGTTGTCCTGGTCGCGCTGTTCTTTTTTATTGCAGCCGGTTTGCAAAGACTATTGCTTGGACGATTAAATGCCAGCCTGGCAAAAGCGCGGCGGAACGAGGAAGAGCAGTCCAGGGCAAATGCCGAATTGCGCATCTTGCACACAGACCTTGAGGCCCGCACCATGGAACTAGAACGGGCTCATAAAATCAGCGCCGAACGCACAGCGCAATTACGCACCGTGGCCGAAATCAGCCCCGCCTTTACCACGCTCGAAAACCTGGACGAACTGCTGCCAAAAATCGCAGAGCGTATCAGCGAATCCCTCGGGGTTTACCACGCTGCCATTTTCCTGGTGGACGAGAATGCCGAGTATGCGGTCTTGCGCGCAACCAACAGCGAGGGTGGAAAAAGAATGCTCGAGCGCGGTCACCGGCTGAAAGTAGGCCAAACCGGTATCGTTGGCTACGTCAGCGCATTTGGCAAGGCCCGCATCGCCCTGGATGTGGGCAACGACGCTGTGTTTTTCAACAATCCCGACCTGCCTGAAACCCATTCTGAATTGGCTCTGCCACTTAAAATACAGGAAAAGACAATTGGCGTGCTGGATGTGCAAAGTAATCAGCCAATAGCTTTCACCAGTGAAGACATCGACACGCTCAGTTTGCTGGCAGGCCAGATCGCGGTCACCATTCAAAACGCGCGTCTTTTTGAAGAGACCCAGCGGGCCTTACTCGAAGCCCAGACCATTTACGGGCAGTCTGCGCGCTCAAGCTGGCAAGAATTCGCGGGCCGGGGAGTATTGGGTTACAGCTACGCGAAAGGGGTTGTCAGCCCGCTCCAACAAACCATGGAGCAGGCTTCGCCCAGCAAAACCGGCAAAAACTCAAAGGGTGCAGAATCGCTGTCCATTCCTATCAAGGTGCGCGGGGAGGAACTGGGAATACTAAACGTTCGCCAGCCTGGACGTGGCAGCGACTGGAACGAATCCGAAGTCCAGCTTTACCAGGCAATCGTGGAACGCCTTTCGTTTGCCCTGGAAAATGCGCGCTTGATCGAGGAGACCACCAAAAGTGCTGAACGCGACCGGACAATTACCGAAATTGCCGACAAACTGGGTTCTTCGCCCCTGGTGGAAGAAATCTTACGCACAGCCGCCGAGGAACTCAGCCGGGCGTTGAAGGGCTCCGAAGTATTGGTGCAACTCCAGCCCACAACACCCGATGACAGCCAGCGATAATTGGTTTTTCTTAAAACGCTCACTTAAAAAGTCTGGAAACGCCTATGCCTGAAAATAAATTCTCCCGCTCATTTAAAGTATTGGGAACCCTGCTAGGGAACCTCTTGCGCCCTCGAACGATTCGGGGCAGGCTGGTGAGACTTCTGACCATACTGGTGCTGCTCCCCTCGCTTGCATTTGTTGTTACCTCGGTGATCGTTGGCCTCCGCTTTGGGCAGCAACAAATTATCAACCAACTCGATGCGGTTGCCACCCTTAAACAGGAAAATATTGATAAGTGGGTAACAGACTTGAAATTGGACATGGTTCTTGAACTGGTACCTCAGCCTCTGGGAGAGCGATTATATACCATGCTCTATACGACGCCAGACTCGCCTGATTACCAGGAGGCCTATTCCGCCCAGTCCACCAGGTTGAAAGATACGGTCAACCTCCAGAACAGGTTCGAAGAATTTTTCATCATGGACGCAAAAGGGCAGGTCATCCTCTCCACGGATCCAACCCAGGAAAAGAAAGTTCTTGATTACCAGGCTTATTTCCGCGAAGGGTTGAAAGGAGTGTATATCAGCCCGCCTTTCTATGCATCCGCAGCAGCAAGCGCCCCTTCAGTCATCTTCACACAACCGATTGTCTATAGCGGACAAACGATTGGCGTCTTTGCCGGACGCGCCAGCATGGGATATTTGACCACCAGCATGGCAGGGCGAGGCGGTTTGGGGCAGACAGGTGAAACCTATCTGGTAAGTTCCAGCTTCGCCTCGCTTACCCGCGTACTTAAAAGTGAGCGCGTGGCCGGAGACTTCATTCAGACCGAAGCAACCCTGAATGCCATCCGCAATAAAACCAGCGGCTCTGGCTTATACACCGGCTATTATGGACAGGGTGTCGTGGGCGTCTATAAATGGCTGCCCGACCTGCAGATTATCCTGGTAGCTGAACAGGCGCAGACGGAAGCTTTTGCACCTACTATTACAACTTTGGCCGTAAACGTGGGCGTGACGCTCATCGCCCTGGTGGTGGCCGTTTTCATGGCCATCCTTTTTGCCCGTAATATCGGCGATCCGATTACCCACCTGGCAAATGCCGCCGGGCGAATCGCTTCTGGCGATTTGACGGCGGCCGCCCCGGTGGAACGCCTGGACGAGATTGGCCTGCTGGCGACTGCCTTCAACAGCATGACTACCCAGTTACGCCAGACTCTCGAAGGTCTGGAGCAGCGCGTTCAAGAACGTACCTCCGAGCTGGAACAGGCCAACCTGCAAACCGCAAAGCGCGCTCAGGAACTCGAAACCATCAGTGAAGTGTCACGCGCCATCGCTACCGAGCAAGACCTGAACAAAGTTCTGCCACTGGTAACGCACCTGGTCAGCGAGCGCTTTAATTACTATCACGCGGGCATCTTCCTGCTTGACGAAACCCAGACCTACGCAGTGTTGCGCGCAGCCAACAGCGAAGGCGGTCAACGCATGCTGGCCCGAGGTCACAAACTGGGAGTTGGGCAAACCGGTATCGTCGGTTTCGTTGCGCAAAAGGGTATCCCGCGCATCGCCCTGGACGTGGGCGACGACGCAATCTTCTTCAACAACCCCGACCTGCCCCAGACCCGCTCCGAAATCGCCCTACCTCTCAAGCTGCGCGAAAAAACAATCGGTATCCTGGATGTGCAAAGCACCGAACCCTCCGCTTTTACGCAGGCGACCGCAAACACCCTTTCGATCCTCGCCGACCAGGTGGCCATTGCAATCGAGAATGCCCGTCTGATTAGCGAAACCCAGCGCGCCCTGACCGAGGCGCAAACCCTCTACAGCCAGTTTGTGAGCCAGAAATGGGAGAGTACCTCCGGGCGAGACCTGCACCTTGGCTATTCGCAATCGCTGGCGGGGGGCAAATCCATTGAAGAACCCGTTCACAAAGCAGAGATCGAGCAGGCCCTTCGCAGCGGCGAAACAGTAGTAGTCATGCCAGACAAACAAGCTGAGCAGCCCGATAGTCAGCCAAGTATCACCGTCCCGATCAAATTGCGCGACCGGGTCATCGGCGTGCTCAACATCCTATCTCCAGACAAAAGCCACCACTGGAATCAAAACGAACTCTCCCTAACCCAAGCCATCTCTGACCGGATTGGCATCGCGCTCGAAAATGCGCGCCTTTTGGAAGACTCTCAACGCCTCGCCAGCCGGGAGCGCGCGATCGGTGAAATCTCATCCAAGATCAGCGAAAAATCCGAAATTGATGCCATCCTGCGCTCCGCCGCGGAAGAATTAGGTAAAAAGCTGAAAGACACAGAAGTAACCGTCGAAATTGGCAGCACCTTAGAGACACAATCCTGATGTTATTCTGCTGGCGATCATGATCACCTGGAACCTTTCTGCTTAAGGATGTTTTTATGAAGTGGACACAACGCCTCACTGATTTCTTCGTGACGAGCCTGCAGCGCAAATTGATGCTGGCGATGAGCATGGTTGTGACTCTGGCGATGATCGCCTTTGGCTTCTACCTGGTCAACGCACAACGCCAGACCAAAACCGCTGAACTCGAGGGCCGCGCAACACGCACCATAAACTTGCTTACCCAAACCATCACTCAGCCGCTTTGGAACGTTGACATACTCAATATGCAGGCTCAGGTCAACGCTGTTATGGCTGACCGTGAGGTGAACGAAGTGCGTATCACCGAAACCGGGAAGAGTATACCCACAATTAAAAGCGCCCGGGAGACTGCCGCGATAAACCCCATCACCCGTAAAGCTGATATATTTTTCCAGCGTCAATTGGGCATTATTGAGATCGTGTACAGCAGCGAAGACCTCAATCGCTCGCTTGCTCAAACAACCATGCTGGTTGCTGGCATCATCCTGGCGCTCATCTTCTTGCAGGTGGCAGTCATCTACCTGCTGGTAGGCCGCCTGGTAACCAGGCCTCTGCACGAAATGACAGATTTGACCAGCCGCATCGCTGCGGGCGACTTAACTGGTCACGTCAATCTGACATCGCGGGACGAGATGAATATTCTTGCATCTGCTTTTAATAGCATGACAGCCCAGCTCAGCCAGACCCTTGAAGGCCTGGAACAGCGCGTCAAAGACCGTACCGCCGACCTGGAAGCATCAAAGTCGCTCACTGAAAAACATGCAAAAGACCTTGAAGCTGTCGCTGATATCTCCCGCTCTGTGGCCTCCATTCAAGAGATTGACGAACTGCTGCCCACAATTACCCGTCTCATCAGCGAACGCTACGGTTTTTACCACACCGGCATCTATCTCACAGATGAGACGGGAGCCTACGCTGTATTAAGCGCTGCCAGCAGCGAAGGAGGCCAGCGCCTGCTCGAAAAAAAGCACAAACTGCGGATTGAACCAAGCAGCCTGGTGGGGTTTGCCGCCAGCCGAGGCCAATCACGTATCGCCTCTGATGTTGACCTAGACAGCGCCTATCTAGCCATTTCCGACCTGCCAGATACAAAATCAGAAGCTGTGCTCCCGCTGCTTGCAGGCTCCGAGATCATTGGCGTTCTGGATGTGCAAAGCGATCAACCAAATGCTTTTTCTGAGCGCGAAGTAAATATTCTCAATACCTTGGCCAACCAGGTTGCGATTTCAATTTTGAACGCGCGTTCCTTTGGTGAAACCCGCCGAGCGCTGGCCGAAGCCGAAAAGATTTATCGACAATTTGTCCAGCAAGGATGGGGACAAATCGTGAAAGGAAGGCCTGTTACAGGATACAGGTATTCCCATGATAGCCTAATTCCTCTTGATGTCTCCAGAACCGAAGTCGCCTCGCCGGAAACACAATCGCTCGAAGCCAACCAAAAGGACCAGCCAGCCACTCTTTCCATCCCCATAAAATTGCGCGATCAGGTCATTGGCACAATGCGCATTCGTTCTACAAAACCTTTGAGAGAATGGGACCAGGATGAGTTAGCCCTGGTTCAGGCCACCGCCGAGCGAGCCGCCCTGGCCCTTGAAAATGCGCGTCTGCTGGAAGACTCCCAGCGCCGCGCCTCTAAAGAGCGCATCATCAGCGATATCTCGGCGAAAATTACCGGTTCGATCAGCATGGATAACATCCTGAAAACTGCCGTGGAAGAGCTTGGACAGGTCATCCCTTCTGCCGAGGTCGTCATTCAGTTCCAGAACCCGGATTTAGAATTGTAGGCACATCATAAAAACCATCCATCCTTCTTGTTCCCATAGAACTGAGGTTATTATGTTCACAAAACGGTTTGTTCTAGCCTTTATAATTTCAAGTCTCATACTTTCAGGCTGCGGGGCTCTAGGCCCAAAGACAGTTAAAGTTGTGGTCAGCCTGCCATTTGGGCTTGAATTTACCAAAGATATGTTAAATGCCGCCCAATTAGCGCTTAAAAACGCCGGTGGTAAGGCCGGAGATGTCACCGTTGAACTTCTGCCTCTCACAGAGAGCGAAGAAAATGGCGATATCATCTCTCCAGCCCTCGCACAGAAAAACGCAGAGCAAGCTGTGAACGATCCAACAGTGGTTGCCCTGCTCGGCCCTCTGAGCAGTAACAATGCAAAAGTGGAGATACCAATCCTGAATGAGGCCTCCATCACTCAGATTGCATCGACAACCACTTGGCCGGGGCTGACCAAACCCGGGTATGGACCAGGCGAACCCGGCATTTACTACCCCACCGGCCGCAGGAACTTTTTTCGCACTGTGCCGAGCGATGAGCTCCAAGGGGCGGCGGCTGCGCGCTGGGCTGCGCAGCTGGGGTATAAAAGCGCTTATATTATCCACGGCATAGGCGCTTACGGAGAAGGGGTTGCCGGTGTCTTTGAAAATACGGCGAAAGACCTGGGTATCACGATTCTGGGCAAAGATACCTATCCCATTACAGGTGATATACCCTCAGAGCAGATACAATCTATCGTATCTCACGTAATGGATGCCAAACCGAGTATGCTGTATATCGGCGGAGCTACCGGAGAGAATGGCGAATTTCCCATCCGCGCGCTACGCGAGGCAGATGCAAACCTTACCATCATTGGCCCAGATGGAGTGCAGGTGGACGACTTAATTAAGTTTCTGGGGACTGATCTGGCAAATAATATTTATGCTACCACCGTTGCCTTGCCGGCTGAGCAATTGGGAACAGCGGCTGCGGCAGATTTCGTTAACAGTTATCAAACCGCTTATGGCAAAAGCCCTTCAGCCTATGATGCAGCTACATACGAAGCCATGAGCGTTCTGCTGTATGCCATCGGGCGCGCCAAGCAGCCTACCCGCGAAGGTGTACTCGATTCAATGCAAAACATCGGCGAATACTCGGGCATTTTTGGCACGTGGCACTTTGACCAGCAAGGTGACATCTCCTTCACCGGTATCAGCGGTATGCAAATACAAGATGGTAAGTGGGCATTTGTCGAGGCCTTGAAATAGCAAAAGTTCGGTTTCGATACAGGCTTTGGTACAAAGCGGAGTGTTAGCTTATGAATAGACAAGGATTCTTTGGACAACCGGGCACCCTCGGTCATCAATTATCACAACAAGGCCGACTGTTAAGCCTGATTGCAGTCCTGGCCTTGCTGACCCTGAGTGTCGTTGGGCTGGGAGCTTCACTCCAAAATACCGAAAGACAACTTAACGAGGCCAGCGCCTCCGCCGCCCTGACCTTTAATGTCTTCATGAATAATATCCAGGGAGACCTGAAAGCTACCAGCGATGCGCTGGCGACAACCACAAACCCCGAAAGTCTGCTCATCCGGACGCTCAACCGGCAGCCCGCTATTTTTGAATTGGCGCTGGTCGACCCGCAAGGGAAGGTTATAGCCCAGCGCCGCCGGGTCGGGATTGGTGACCAGACACTCACAGAACAGCCCTGGCTGGAGAGTGTCCGGGCAGGCAATATCTATATTGGACCGGTAGACTATCAACAATACGGGGTACCGTTCGTAGATATTGCCGTTCCAGTGACTGACGCCAAGGGCAATTTCATCGCCAGCTTGCTTTCGAGAACCGATCTAACCGCCTTGTGGAATCCAGTCATCAGCTTAAAAATCGGGAATACCGGCTACGTCTATATCGCCGATGAGCCAGGCCAACTCCTGGCTTATCGTGACTCAAGGCTGGTAAAAAAGGGACTTAATATCCAGGAGGTCACTGGCCGTTCCCCCCGGGCAATTGCCAACTCCAGCCTGAATGTTTATAAAGGGTTGGCCGGTGAAACGGTGATCGCCGCCGGGAAACCGCTGGGCATCGCTACATGGTATGTTTTCGTCGAGCAGCCCATCAGAGAAGCTTTGCTCTTCTTTGGAGTAATTTCAATATTTTTGTTCATGCTTTTGTTATTTGTAGGCTTCCTGGTTAACGGCGTGATTCGTTTCATCCAATTCCGAATAGCAGCGCCTCTACGGCTATTGCAGGCAGGTGCAGAGAATTTACAACAAGGACAGTTTCAAAACAGGATTGCCATCCAAACCAAAGATGAATTTGGAGAATTAGCCGAAGCTTTTAACCTGATGGCCGCCCAGCTTGAAACAATGATCGGCACACTGGAACAACGTGTTGCTGAACGCACCGCTGAATTGGATAGCGCCAATCGAAAGAATACAGACCGCGCAATGAGGCTGCGCACGATTGCCGAAATTGGCAACACGATCACCTCGCTTGAAAACCTGGACGAACTTCTACCCAAAATTACGCAGCGTGTTAGTGAGGCGCTGGGCGTTTACCATGCAGGAATTTTCCTGCTCGACCCAAATGGCGAATACGCCGTCTTGCGCGCGACGAACAGCGCGGGCGGATTAAAAATGCTCGAACGAGGACATCGCTTGAAGGTGGGCCAGGTTGGCATCGTTGGATATGTTACCGGAGCGGGGAAAGCCCGCATTGCCCTGGATGTGGGCGAGGATGCCCAGTTCTTTAATAACCCCGACCTCCCTGAAACTCATTCTGAACTGGCCTTGCCACTGCGGATTGGTAATCAGGTTATCGGCGCGCTGGACGTGCAAAGTGAGCAGCCGGCAGCTTTCGGCGAGGACGATATTGAGCTACTCTCCATTGTCGCAAACCAGGTGGTCATTGCCATCCAGAATGCGCGCCGGTTCCAGGATGCACAGGAAAGCTTAAAGGAAGCAGAAAGCCTGTACCAACAATTTTTACGCCAGGAATGGAAATCCGTTATTGATGAGCAAAAACATTATGGTTATCGCTATTCCAACGCCAGCGCGTTACAACTGAGAGAGCCGGTCGCTTCACCCGAAATTCTGGAAGCGACTCGCAGCGGCAAGATTGCTATAATTCAGGGAAAATCACAGAGCCACCTGGCAATCCCGATCATCCTGCGCGGACAAACCATCGGCGTGTTGGATGTGCAGGTGAATGAAGACCGCCCCTGGGATCAGGATGAAATCGATATCGCCCAGGCGGTTGCCGAACGTGTTGCGCTGGCGACAGAAAACGCGCGCCTGCTGGAAAGTTCACAAAACCAGGCTGCCAGAGAACGCACTATCGGCGAAATCACTTCCAAGATCGGCGACTCGGTCAATTTGCGTAACGTGCTCCAAACAGCCGTGGAAGAGCTTGGGCGCATCCTGCCTGGTTCGGACGTAGTGATCCAAATTGAAAGCAAAAAATGATCTTTAGAGCTGCCCTCCACCTTTCCCAGAAGTGGGAATGAGGCTAATATGACCTTTATTACGAAAAATTCAGAGCGAAAACAAAATACCAGACAGGCAGGCAGCTGGCTGGTAGATATCAGTGTCCGTTGGAAACTAAACCTGATTATCATCATCCTGATAGTAGGTTTTGCTGGAATTTTTTACTCAGCTTATACCGGTTTGCAGATCTTGCAATATCATATTTCATTCCTGTACGACTATATGCTGGTTCCAGCTACCACGCTTGACCGGGCAGATATCGCCCTGGGCGACATTCAAACCCAGCTTGAAGTTCTTCGACAGTCAACTCAACCAACTGCTGAAAAACTTGCTATGTTGGATCGGATGAAAGACAAAGAAGATACCTTTACCTCAGTTTTTCAACGCTACACTGAAACCTGGACGACAACACTCCACCCCGAATTCACGACTGCGTTGAAAGAACAAGACCGACTGGACTTACAGCAGGATGAGACCGCAACCGTCTCACAAATAAAAATTGATTTTGACAATTATCTCCAGATGCGGAACAGATTGCGAATAATGGTAGACTCCGGCATGAACCTTGAAATTATAAAACAACAGATAGATTTAACAATTGTTGCAAATGGCGCATTACGCAATAATTTACGCCACTTAACAGACCTAACGCGGCAGTTTGCAATCGTTTCAAAAAAAGCCGCCCAAACGGCTTACAGCCAGGCAATCTTTGCCATGGGGTTAACCCTGACTCTTTCCGTGATTATAGGGCTCATCCTGGCTTTTGTAGTCTCACAATCGATCGCCAGTCGTCTTGGTTTTGTAACCCGGTCGGCACAATCTCTGCAACAAGGACGCATGGAAGAGCGTGCCACAACCAGCGTAGGTGGTCGAGATGAGATCGGGCAAATGGCGGTAGCATTCGACGCAATGGGTGAACAGCTAACCCAAACTCTAGCAGGCCTCGAGCAACGCGTTGCCGAACGCACTACCGACCTGGAACAGCGCTCAAAAGAGCTTGCCGATCGCACCGTTGATTTGGAGCTGGCAAATATCCGCACGCAGAAACGCGCAGTCCAGTTCCAAACAATTGCAGATGTTACACGCGCCACCGCCTCAATTCGCAAACTTAATGACCTCTTACCACGCGTCGCCAAAGTGGTCAGCGAACAATTTGGCTTTTACCATACCGGCATTTTCCTGTTGGATGAAGCCAATCAGTATGCTATCTTGAGCGCCGCCAGCTCTGAAGGCGGACAACGCATGCTTGAACGAGGACATCGCCTAAAAGTGGGCTCCCAGGGAATCGTGGGGTACGTTACCGGTGTTGGCGAGCCGCGTATCGCGCTCGATACCGGCGCTGACGCAGTCTACTTTGACAATCCTGACCTGCCAGATACGCGCTCCGAATTGGCCATCCCGTTAAAATCGGGTGGGAAAATCATCGGCGCACTGGATGTCCAAAGTAACCAGTCGAATGCTTTTTCGCAGGAAGACAGTGAGGTCCTCCAGATTCTGGCCGACCAGGTCAGCGCCGCCATCGACAATGCCCGCCAGTTTGAACAAACACAAAAATCTCTCAGTGAAGTTGAGACAATCTACCGGCAATATTTGCGGCGCGAATGGGACATGCTTGGCCAGTCGGAAAGCATCCTGGGATACCGGCATTCAGTGACAGGCACTGAGCAACTCGGACGCCCATATGAAAACAGCAACATCAACGAAGCGTTGGCAAGCGGCACAGTCCAGACCGACACCGACCCCGAAAACAACGAATCGATGCTGACTGTACCGATCAAGCTCCGTGACGAAGTTATCGGTGTGCTTAACGTCCGGGCGCCTCGCAAACGAGCCTGGAGCACTGATGAGATCAACTTGGTGAAATCTGTGGCGGACCGTGTTGCCATCTCGGCAGAAAATGCCCGCTTGTTTGAAGAAACCACCAACCGCGCAGAACGCGAACGCACAGTATCAGAAATTACGTCAAAAATCCGGAACACCAACGATCCTGATGAAATGATCCAAATTGCCCTGGATGAGCTTAAGCAAGCCTTGAATGTCAATGTGGCGCGTATTGTTCCATACATCCCTCCACAAAGCCAGAAAGAGGACTAAAGGAGGAACACATGCCTTATATAATTGCGATTTCTAACGAAAAAGGCGGAGTAGCCAAGACAACCACCACTTTTTCGCTCGGTGCGGCCCTAGCCGAGGCCGGGAAGGCTGTCTTGCTTGTGGATTTGGATCCACAGGGGAATCTTTCGTTGGCAAATAGTATTGAACCCGGAGAATCCAAGCTCAATAGTGGTGAGATTCTTTTGGACCAGGCAAATGCCGAAGCTTCCATTCGCAACACCAGCACACCAGGAATGGATATTATTCCTTCAAATCCGCGCCTGGCCGAAGCAGAACAATTCCTGCCCATGCGTACAAACTATGCGCACATACTAAAAAACGCTTTTCTGGCGAAAGAACTCAGCTATGACTATATCATCCTGGATTGCCCCCCTTCCATGGGCACAATCGCTGTCAATGCGTTGACGGCCTCAGATTTGCTCATTATTCCAACGCAAGCTGAATATTTTTCCGCCTATGCCCTGCGGGATATGATGATGTTGATTCGGCGAGTGCGAAAAGACTCCAATCCCGGACTTGCCTATCGCATCCTGATTACTTTACTGGACCTCCGCAATCGGGCGCACCGCGCCATTCGTGAACAGTTGCAACAAACCTTCGGTGTTGGTCTTTTTGAGACCGTGATAGAAATAGATACCCGTTTGCGGGAAAGCCCAATTATTGGTGTTCCCATCACAAAATATCGCCCCAATAGCCGTGGATCACAACAATATCGCGTCCTGGCACAGGAGTTGATGGATTATGTCCAACAGCAAAAAGATTCGCAATCGACTCGATAACTTATTTACCGGGATCGATGAGCCTGTAGTAGAAGAAGTAACGCCGGATCTCAAGAAAACCAGGCGCGCTTCTACTCCTGTACCTACGACACCCCTTTCGTCGCCAAAAAAGACACTACACACAGGCGCACTTTCGCCCGCCGCGCTGGATATCGAGCGCAATGTCACCATGACGCAGGTGGAGATTGAATCCTCGTCAACTGTGATGGCAATTCCTTTCCAGACCGGGATTGAATGGAATTTAATCCAGTTGGAACAGGAACAGGCCCGCCCGTGGAAAGACGAGCAAAAAAGCCTTGTCCGTCAGGTTGCTGACCAGCTGGGGCTGGCCCTGCAAAATGCGCAACTCTTCCAGCAAACACAGTTGCAAAATACGAACCTGGCTGTGCTCAACGAAATGGGCCGCGAGTTGGGCACCCAATTGAGCATTGAGCAAGTGATCGAGACTACATATAAATTTTCCAGCCAATTACTGAACACCCATACTTTTTTCATCGCCATGCATGATCCTGAAGCCGAGCTGCTTCGATTTCCTCTTTCGATCGAGGATGGAATACGCATCGAGGTTCCCGCTCGGAAGGTGCTCAACAGCCTGACCGATTATGTGCTCAAAAATCAAAAACCGCTACTGCTAAACGGAGATATAACGACCCAGGCCGAACCCTTGGATGTTGAAGTACGGAACATAGGGAACAACAAACCTGCTGTCTCCTGGCTTGGGGTGCCGCTGGCGATTGGCAGCCAGGCGCTTGGCGCAATTGTCGTTCAGAGCACAGAGACACCCAACCTGTACGGGGAACGCGAACGAGACCTGCTGACAGCCATCGCCAGTCAGGCCTCCATCAGTATCCAAAATGCCCGGTTGTTCGAAGAAACCCAGAAGCGCGCCAGCGAATTGGCCACGCTGAACGAGATTGTCCGAACCGTTTCACAGCAGATTGAACTCAAACAGCTTTTAGACGCCGCTTTCCGGCAAATCAAGAAACTGGTGCCCGTCGATGCCTTTATCGTAGCGTTGCACGATGATACAACAAAAATGGTTTCGTATCCCCTTGTCGTTGACGAGGGAGAATACTACGAAGAAATACCCACTCCTTTTAACCCGAATAACTACACAGGCCAAACGATTGCGTCCGGCGAAATCCTCCAGGTCAATCTCACACCTGAAGAGGCTACCAAAGCCTCCAAAGTTGACGGGGCCATCGGCAACACCACGAAAATTTCGGGCTCGATGATCTTCCTGCCGCTCAAGGTAGGACCAAAAACCATTGGCTGTATCTCGGTTCAAAGTTACGGCTTCTTTGCCTATGGCCCCAGCGAGGTAGGGCTGCTTGAAAGTGTCGCCAATCAGATTTCGGTTGCGATCCAGAATGCCCAATTGTATTCCGATGCGCAGCGCCGCAATATTGAGCTGGGCGTCATCACGGAAATCATCGAAGCCAGTATCACCAACAACACGCTGGATAAGGTATTTCCCGCCATCCACGCCTCCATTTTGAAACTTATTCCTGCCAGGAATATCTATTTTGCGCTGTATGATAAAGAACAGGATCTCGTCTCTTATCCCTACAGCCAGGATGAACACGATTCGCCCAATTCTGGTTACCGGGTACCGCATAAACCCAGCAAAAGCCTGACCAGCTATGTCTTGCATACCGGAAAACCATTCCTGGCAACCCCTGAGACAAAAAAACCTTTGCTCGAGTCTGGGGAGTTGGTCCAGTCAGGCACACCCTCAACTTCCTGGCTTGGAATTCCGCTGCGAACAAAGGAAATCATTGGCGTGGTTGCTGTCCAATCTTATGAAGATGAATTTAGATTTACAACCAGCCACCTTGAAATTCTCTCCCGGCTTGCGCCGCAAATCGCCAGTGTTGTCGATAAGGTGCGCGCAGATGAAGCACTCATCAGAAATGAAACCCAGCTCTCTGAAGCGCTCGAGTTGGCGCGGATGGGTTACTGGGAGTTGGACCCCATCAGCAGAAATTACACCCTGTCTGACGAAGTTTTCACGATGTTAAACACAACCGCCGAAGAAATGGGCGGACACATCATGCCTGTAGATCGTTTTACCCAGGAAGTAGTTCATCCAGATTACTTCGCCCCGGTTTACGAACTCATCCAGGAAGCTTATCAAACCCAAGATCCAGATTTCAATGCCCAAACAGAAACCTGCTTCTATACCAGGGATAAGAAAATAATCTGGGTCTTCGTCCGTTTTAAAATTCAAAAAGACCTCGAAGGAAAAACCATCAAACTGGTGGGTTCGGTTCAAGATATTTCTGCCCGAAAAGAAATCGAAGATGCGCTGCGCCGGCAGAATGAATATCTCGCGACCGCAACCGAGGTCGGACGCCTGATCACTTCCACCCTTGACCTTGAAACTCTCTTCAGCCGCACCGTGGACCTGATTAAAACCCGTTTTAACTACTACTTCGTTTCCTTGTTCACGGTGGACCCAAGCGGATTCAACGCCGTCTTACGCGAAGGCACCGGACAGGTGGGCGAGGAGATGAAGGAGCGCAGACATACCCTGTCTGTTGGTTCGAAGTCCATTATTGGTACGGTCACAGCCGAAGGCTCGACCATTGTTGTTAATGATACGGCAGCCGACCCCATTCACCGGCTGAACCCGCTGCTGCCTGAAACACGCGCCGAATCGGGCATCCCGCTCAAAATTGGTTCCCGCATCCTGGGCGCGTTGGATATTCAGGCGACGGAAGTAAATGCCTTTCGGCCTGAGGATATCGCCGTCCTTGAAACGCTTGCAGACCAAATTGCCGTGGCGCTTGATAACGCGAATTCCTACGATTTGGCGCAAAAAGCGGTCGCCGAAATGCGTGAGCTTGACCGGATCAAGAGCCAGTTCCTGGCGAATATGTCACATGAGCTGCGCACACCGTTAAACTCGATCATCGGCTTCTCGCGGGTTATTCTCAAAGGGATCGATGGCCCCGTCAGCGAACAGCAACACCAGGATTTGAGTGCGATTTACAATTCTGGGCAGCACCTGCTGGGGCTGATCAACGACATTCTCGACCACGCAAAAATCGATGCTGGCAAGCTTGAACTCGCGCTGGAAGAGCTCAATATTGCCGATACTGTCAATAGCGTCATGGCCACGGCCCAAGGTCTGATCAAAGACAAGCCTATCAAACTTAAATCAGAAATTGAGCCAAGCATTCCAACTGTCCGCGCCGACCCAATGCGTATTCGCCAGGTTTTGCTCAACCTGATCTCCAATGCGGCCAAGTTCACCGATGAAGGGTCGATTACCGTCACAGCGCACCTCCAGGCCGGCGCGAGAGGAATTCAGGAGATTTGGGTGGGCATTACGGATACCGGCCCGGGCATTTCCCCTGAAGACCAGACAAAATTGTTCCAGGCTTTCTCACAAGTGGATTCGTCGCCAACCCGCAAAACAGGCGGCTCCGGGTTGGGTCTCTCCATCTGCCAGCGCATGGTTGAACTGCATGGCGGGAAAATTAGCGTCGACAGCGCAATTGGCAAGGGCAGCACTTTCCATTTCACCCTTCCTGTCTATCACCAACCCAAGGTCGAACAAAGCACAGGGGATGGCAAGGTCATCCTGTGTATCGATGATGACCCACAGGTGGTCAGCCTTTATGAGCGTTATTTGCAGCCTCAAGGATACAAGGTGGTTCATGTGGCTAATCCCGCCAATGCCAGAGACATGGCAAGGCGTGTCAAACCCTATGCGATCACCCTGGATATCATGATGCCGGACATTAATGGCTGGACCGTGCTCGAACAATTGAAAAACGACACGGAAACCCGAAATATCCCTGTGATCGTCTGCAGCATTGTCGAGGAAGATGAAAAAGGTTTCAGCCTCGGCGCCGCAGATTACCTGGTCAAGCCCATTCTGGAAGAAGATCTTGTCACCGCGCTTAATCGATTGAACAGCGACGGCGCAATCAAGGAAGTCTTGATTATCGACGATTCGCCGGATGATTTGCGCCTGATGGAAAAAATGCTGACCGACCGCAGTACTTTCCATCCAATCCTGGCAGAAGGCGGTGAGCAAGGTTGGGAGATCATCTCGAAACAAACCCCCGATGCCGTGATCTTGGATCTGTTCATGCCCGAACTCGACGGGTTTACAATCCTCGAACGACTGCGCACCACACCAGAATTAAGGGATCTGCCTGTTATTGTGGTCAGCGGAATGGACCTGACAGACGAACAAAAGACACAACTCGACAACCTGGGTAAACATATGCTGCAAAAAGGATTGCTCGACGAGAAAGAATTATTCACCACCCTTGAAAAAGCGCTAAAACGTCTCGAATCCCGTTAAGCAGGAGCCCGGAATGTCTTTTGTCATCCGTTGTTTGGATTGCGGCCATGAAACTCTCTATCACCCATTGACCAACAACTGTCCCAAATGCGACAGCCAATGGCGCGAAGCGATCTACAATCTTGAAGAAGCTGCCAAAACACTCTCGGCAGAACTATCCAAACGGCGTTTTGATTTATGGCGTTATCTTGAAGTATTACCCATCAAAAAACCCATCCCTGAACTGCGCATGGGAGAAGGCGGCACGCCCTTGCTTCGCGCCGTAAACATGGGCATGATGCTTGGTAATCCAAACATCTATATTAAAGACGAGCGACAGGGGCCGACAGCTTCATTCAAAGACCGGCAAGCTGCCTTGACCATTAATGTGCTCAAAGAAGCTGGCATCACCGAAATGGTCGCGGCTTCCACTGGGAATGTAGCCATCTCGAATTCTGCTTACGCCGCCAGGGCAGGGATTAAGCTATGGGCCTTTGTCACCAGCCTTGTACCGGCCGTCAAAATGCGTGAAATTGCGCTGTATGGCAGCCAGGTGGTAAAGGTTACCGGTTCTTATGACCAGTGCAAACAAATCGCGGCCGAATTCGCCGAGCAGCGCGGCCTGTATCTTGATACAGGCGCGCGCGCAGTTCCATCCATTGAAGGAATGAAAACCATCGCCTATGAGATTTCCGAGCAATTAACCGATGAGCTTGGCGCTCTCCCGGCGACAGCAGCAGGACAATTACACTGGCAAACTCCAGATTGGTATATCCAGGCCATCAGCGGTGGGCTTGGCGTCATTGGGGTTGCCAAAGGCTTTCATGAGCTAAAAAAGATGGGCTTCATCGACAAAATCCCGGGGGTTATAGCAATCCAAGCTGAAGGTTGCGCGCCAATGGTGAACGCCTGGAAGCAAGACCTCGAAGACGCAGAGCCTGTTCACAACCCGAAAACACATATTGAGACGCTGGCAACCGGCACCCCGGGTCGCTCGTACAAATTCCTGCGAAAACAGATGAAAGACTTTGGCGGGATGTTCGAGAGCGTGACAGACGAAGAGGCTTTCAGAGCCATGCATGTCTTGGCAAAAATGGAAGGGATCTCGGCTGAGCCTGCTGGGGCCGCTGCTTTTGCTGGCCTGTTTAAATTAATTCGCGCCGGGATGATCAAACCCACCGAGACGGTGGTCGTCAATTGCACCGGACATACCATGCCTGCAGAGCCATTGGTCCTCGGAAGCGGATGGGCGCGCAACGTGGTCATGCCGCAAGAAGAAAAAGCCATGCAGGAGGAAGAAGGTTTGCTGGCAGCCCTCAGCCGGGTCGCGCCTGACCGCTTCCCGCGCGTGGCAATTGTGGATGATACCGCTGATGCCCGCCGCTTGATTCGACGCATCCTGCAATCCCAGGGTGACTTCACCATCTTTGAGGCAACCAGCGGGAAAGAAGGTCTCGAACTCATCAGCCGTGAACACCCCGACTTGCTCATTCTGGATCTGATGATGCCTGAAATGGATGGATTCGCCGTACTCGATGCGCTTAAATCCAACCCGGATACGGCCCAAATCCCGGTCATTGTTTCTACGGCAAAAGAACTGACGCCTGAAGAAAAAAACCGCCTGAAAGGACAAATCCAAGTCCTGATGCAAAAAGGCGATTTCATGAGCGATGAGTTCCTGGAAGAAGTCAAGGCCCTCATTCGCTAAAGGATTACTGCGTGGACGCAACAGACGAGAACAGGCTAAGATTCGCCGTCTGCCACTGCGTCCATTTAATATGGATCAGTAGTTCACAAAACATTTCGGACATTCTTTCAACTTTCGTGAAGTTCTGATTTAAGTTTCGCTGCAAACTCTATCCGCGAATAAAATGGTTGCGCGTCAGCCCGAGTAATTTCCGACAGGCTCAGAGAAAGGATGATCATGGTCAGCAACAAGCGACAGAGCCGGGGTGTCATGGCAGCTTTGTCATCGGCTGCTTTTCTTGGTCTCGCGCCAGTTTTTGGCCGGATGGCCATCCTTTCAGGCTTTTCGCCCCTCTCCGTTGTCGCCTTGCGCACTGGCCTGGCAGCTGCTTTAATCTTTTTCGGTATTCTCGTTTTTCGAAGGCAATTTTTATATATCTTTCCGGTTGGTCTCGCCGGTTGTTTCCTGGCAGGAGCAATTAATGGACTGGGATCCATCCTATACTTTCTTGCACTTGGACAACTACCCGCCAGTGTTGGCCAGCTTCTTTACGCACTCTACCCGCTTTTCGTGGCCGTTTTTTCATTTTTAGACAAACAACCCATCAGCAAATTGACTGCTCTCAGGGTGCTGGTTGCCGGTGTGGCTGTCTTCTTACTGACGAACGCCGATGGGGCTGTTCTACCCCTCCCGGCCGTATTGATGATGATTGGAGCTGCCGCTCTCTACGCCCTGCACATCCCGATCAACCAACGAGTGCTATACGAAATCCCCGCCCCAACGGTGACTTTATATACACTCCTGGCCATGAGCCTGGTAACCGTGCCTTTTTACCTAATTTTTGACCGGCAACTGCCAGGTGTGAATGTTTCTTGGTGGCCGGTGATTCTCCTGACACTGATGACCACCGCCTCACGCCTGACGCTCTTTCTGGGCATTAAGAATATCGGGGGCCTCCAGGCTGCGCTCCTCGGTCTGGCAGAATTGTTTATCACCATCATCATCAGCCACTACCTGCTGAATGAAATCTTGTCTCTTGGGCAATTAATCGGAGCGGGCATTCTTGGAGCCAGCATCATCATGGTGGCGCTTGAAAAGCATGACCCAGCCAGGCGGCGCCCAAAAGGCGGCTGGCTGGCCTGGATTCATCCCCCGGAAATCGAACCCTGGAGCCTCCAGGATTAATAAAAAAATCCCGCCCTGGTAAATTTCTACCAGGGCGGGATTTTTAGGCAGCGTTATTCAGCTTCAAATACATACCCCGTGCCGCGGACGCTGCGAATACGTTCAAAAAGGGTTGGAAATGCATCCAGTTTGTGCCGCAACCGGCTCACCAGTGGTCGAAGGATTTCCTGTGCCTCGCGCTGGGACACGTCATAGCCTTGAACCAGCAAAACCAGTTCACGATGCGAAAACACCTTGCCGGTATTTTCCAGGAAGACTTTCAGCAAATGCCCTTCAGCAGGCGTCAGGGATACCTCCGCAGCGCCGCGAGTCACGATCCGCCGCATCAAATCCACCTCCGTGCCATCCGACGTATCAAATGCCTGCAAGACCGCGGCAGCCTGCCCGCTTTCAACAATGCGCGCCTCGCGGCGTTCCAATCCTTTCCTGACGCTTTCCAGGATTTGCATCGGGGACGCCGGTTTTAGCAGGTAATCATGCACACGCTGGCGCAAAGCTTCAACCGCCGATTCCATTGAGCCGTAAGCGGTCAGCAAGATAATTTCAGTGTCCGGCGAAACCTGGTTCACCACCTGGACAACATCGAGACCATTCATGCCCGGCATTTTCAGGTCCAGGAGGATTAAGTCGACCGAATACTTGCGGACATGCTCAACCGCCAGTTCACCGTTGGGAACAGCAGTGACATTATAGCCTTCCAGACGCAAAATATCGCTCAAGGATTGACGGGCAATCGGTTCGTCATCAACAACCATAATATTGTTTTTCATTCGGTATTCTCCCTCGGTTGACTGATTGGCAGCATGACGCGAAAACAAGCGCCGGGGTTTCGGTCGGGCAGTAAATCGAGCCGGCCGCCGTGCGCGGTGACAATATCGTAACTGACTGAGAGACCCAGTCCGGTCGTCCCTTTGGTGCTGATAAATGGTTCAAAAAGGTTGGATTGTACATCCGGCTGGATCCCAGAACCTGTATCCTGGAAAGTGATTTCAAGCATTTTGCGTTTCTGGGCGATGCTGATCCAGAGTTCACCGCCCTCGGGCATCGCGTCAAAAGCGTTCAGCACCAGATTGATAAAGACCTGCTCAATCTGATTGCTGATGGCCTGGATGCTGGGCAGCTTGGCAGGCCAGGAGGTGGTCACGCGGATGTTCCGCTCGCGAAGCTGTTGTCCCAATAAATTCAAGACATGCTCCAATAAATCCAAAAGCTGAACCGGCTTGAACTCGGCGCTGGGGCGGTAAAAATCAAGCATGCGCTCCACCGTTGTCATCAGCCGTTCCAATTCCTGTTGAGTCATGTTCATGTATTTCTGGCGCATTTCCGCCGGGACATCTTCGCGCGTGGCGAGATGAAAACAATTGCGCACTGCTTGAAGCGGATTATTGATCTCATGCGCGATGGAGGCTGTCAGCCGCCCGGCCACCGCCAATTTTTCAGCTTGAACCAAGGCCTGCTGCGATTCTTCCACGCGGCGGACATAAGCGCGCAATTCTTCATACAGGCGCGCATTTTCCATGGCGATGGTAGCCTGGCGGGCCAGGATCAGGAACATTTCCAGGTCTGCCCCTCTGAAAGGTGACTCGCCTTCATTCCTGGCAGCAAAAATTACCGACCGCAAATTGACCAGCGAGGTTGGAATGCACATCAATGAACTCAACTGAAATTCAGTCAATTCACCCATTAATTGGGGTTCCACCATCCCGCCCCAAATAGGGGTTTCGAGGGCAGCTGCCCTGGCGATGGCGTTCCCGCTTTCAGAGAGCGGACCATCGGCCAGCATTTTCCCGCGCCCTGCCAGCAAAGTGGAGCGCTGATCCCGCTCCAAGACCTGGTAGAAGCCAACGTTGGCGCAATGCAATTGCGTTGAAATGACTTCAAGAATGAGTTCCAACAACCGGTCGGGGCGGGTTTCAGATAACAGGGTCTCTGTGACACTGAACAACGGACGAAGGGCCTGCACACGAGCCGCATCCTGTTTTTGCTGGCTATCCGTCAGCGCCTGCGCCACAGCCTGGATTAATTCCGCCTTTTCAAACGGTTTCAGGATCAACCCGTCCACGCCTTTGCGCAAAGCCTGGATGGCTGTCTCAACCGTTCCAAAACCGGTCATGGCCAGGATGGCCATCTCGCGTCTGATTTCGTGTCCTTGCTGGATGACATCGAATCCGCTGATATCCGGCATGCGAATATCAACCAGCAGCAGATCAAAACGCTCTTTGCCTAAGACTTCCAGGGCCAGCCTGGGATCTGTCTCCCCATGCACATCATAGCCAGCCTTGGTAAGCAGGCGCTCGCATAACAGGGTAATCCCTGGTTCATCATCGATTACCAGGATGCGTGGCTGGCTCATGGCACTTTATCCAAGGGCAGCCAGACGATAAAGGTCGAGCCAGAATTTGTCTTACTCTCAACTTCGATCATCCCTTGATGATCCGTTACAATTCCATATGTGACAGATAATCCCAGGCCAGTCCCGCCGCGATCCCCGCGCGTTGTAAAGAAAGGCTCGAAAATCCGCTCCAGGTTCTCAGGAGGAATGCCCACGCCCGTATCGCGCACCGTCAGCGTAATCCAATTGCGACTGTAACGCTGCTGCTCGGCTGTCTCCACCACAATACGCCCGCCTTCGGGCATGGCATACAGGGCATTGTTCACCAGGTTGATAACCACCTGCTTGATCTGATTCCGATCTACCAGCACCCATGATAGGCTTTCGCCCAGGCGGATTTCCGATTGGACATTACTGGTGTGCATCAGGTGTTTCGTCAGCATTAAAACATCATCGACAATCTCGTTCAAATCCGCTTTGACGCGCACGGTTTCGGCCTGGCGCGAGAAATCAAGCAGGCGCCGAACCACGCTGCGCGCGCGGCGGGCTTCCTTAAGCACCAGATCAAGGTCAGCCCTGACGGGCGAATCGATGGGCAAATCTTCCAGGGCCAGTTCTGTAAAGCCAACCACCGTTGTCAAAGGGTTGTTAAGTTCGTGCGCCACCCCGGCGGCCATTTCGCCCACGGCGGCCAACTTCGCGGCCTGGATTAATCGCGCCTCGGCCTCGCGCTGGGCATTGATCCGCGCCTGTAGTTCCTGTTGGGTCTGCTGCAACTCCAGGACCGTCTGCTGGAGCAGGCCCAGTTCTTCTGTGGCAGGAGGAAGGACGGCCGGCGAGTCATTTTCTACAGATGCCGCCAGTTTCCAAATCCGCTGGCCTGTCACATCCAGGCTGCTTTTGACGCCCACCAAAATCAAGTGCATAGGCGATGCGGGAAAGGCATACACCCGGTAGCAATCCAGCCCATCCTTGCCAGAAACCAGCATGGAACGCGGCCGCCCACCGGAGAGCGCGCCGCCCATCCAGACGGCTGCCTGGCTGTCATTCAGAAACCGCCGGAGAACCGTCTGCTTAGCCTTCGGAATGCGATATGTGTCACCCAATTGCCACTCATCCGCCTCGCGAAAGGCAAAAGCAGCCCAGCAAACCTCTGTCAGTTGGCTGGCATCCTTCAGGCGGGATAATTTGTACGACTGAACCATGCCCTGATTATACAATACCCACATGCTTACATACGCGCAGTTTGGCTCCATCTTCCAGATGGTAAAATGTAGAGGCACGGCAATATTATATGGTAGGTACAGGATCAATCATGCCAGAACTGATCGTGATTGGCGGCGGACTGGCCGGGTCAGAAGCCGCCTGGCAGGCCGCCGAACGCGGGATTACAGTCAAATTATATGAAATGAGACCGAGAGTGGCGACCGGCGCGCACCAGACCGATAGACTGGCGGAACTCGTTTGCTCCAACTCGCTCGGATCGAACCTGCCTGACCGCGCTTCGGGCGTGCTAAAAGCCGAACTGCGCCGCCTCGGCTCGCTCCTGCTCGAAATCGCCGAGCAGACGGCTCTGCCCGCCGGAACTGCCCTGGCCGTCGACCGGGAGCTTTTCGCGCAGAAGGTCACCGAACGGGTCGCCGCCCATCCCAAGATCGAACTCATCCGCCAGGAAATGCCCGATATTCCCGGCGCGACTTGCGTGATCGCTTCCGGGCCGCTGACTTCGTCAAAATTATCCCAGGCCATCGCCCGCTTTTGCGGACAGGAGCACCTCTATTTTTTCGACGCCATCGCGCCGATTATCGCCGCCGATTCAATTAACCTGGAGATCGCCTACCGCGCTTCGCGCTGGGGAGAAAATGAACCGGATGAAGGCGACTACATCAACTGTCCCTTCCATCACAAGGCTGATTACAACGCTTTCGTGGAAGCCCTGCGCACAGCCGAACGCATCCAGCTGCATGATTTTGAACTGATCCTCGAACAAGGCGTGCAAGCCGGGGCTGAGCACTTCTTCGAAGGCTGCCTGCCCGTCGAAATCATTGCGGCGCGCGGTGAAAAAGCCCTGGCGTATGGCCCCATGCGCCCGGTCGGGCTGGCCGACCCGCGCGTCCCGCGGCCACCCTATGCGGTCGTTCAGTTACGCCAGGATAACCTGGCCGGGAATCTCTACAATATGGTCGGCTTTCAAACCAACCTGACCTTCCCAGAGCAGCGCCGCGTCTTGCGCACCATCCCCGGTCTGGAAAATGCCGAGTTCGTGCGTTACGGTCAAATGCATCGCAATACCTTCATCGCCTCGCCCAAACTGCTGCGCCCCACATTACAAGCCATCCGCCGCGAGGATCTCTTCTTCGCCGGGCAAATCGTTGGCGTGGAAGGCTACCTGGGCAACCTCGCCAGCGGGTTATTGGCCGGTTGGAACGCGGCCCGCCTGCTCAACGACCAAACCCCGCTGGAGCTGCCGCGCGAAAGCATGCTTGGCGCGCTCTGCCATTACGTGACGCACGCCGAAATGAAAAACTTTCAGCCGATGAAGGCCAATTTTGGCATCTTGCCGCCTCTGGAGGGGAAATTCAAGGGCAAACGCGAACGCGCCGCCGCCCATGCCGAACGCGCCGCACAGGCCTTGGAGATTTTCCTTGGAGAACATGAAAAATAGACGCCTGATCCTGGCCCTCATTATTTTCGACCTCCTGATCGCTCTCGGCGCTTTGGGCTGGTTCGCATGGACGCAAACCCACCCCGAACCTGCCCCCCGCTTCAACGGCGAACGCGCCCAGAGAGACGTTGCCGCCCAGGTTGACCTTGGGCCGCGCGTCCCCAATTCAGAAGCACACACAAAAACAATCGCCTATATCCAGCACGAACTGGCGGCAGCCGGCTGGCAAAGCAGCATCGAACAAGCCCAATTCGGCAATCAGACCGCTTTTAATCTCTTGGCTACGCGCAATTCTAAAAACCCGACCCTTTTGCTTGGGGCGCATTACGACAGCCGACTCTCCGCCGATAACGACCCCGATCCTGCCAACCATGCCCTGCCCGTGCCGGGCGCCAACGATGGGGCTTCAGGCGTGGCTGTCCTGCTCGAATTGGCGCGCACCCTGCCCGCCGAGAGCACCCCCACGGCCCTGCTCTTCATCGATATCGAGGACAATGGCCGCCTCCCCGGCTGGGACTGGATTCTTGGCTCGAGAGCCTTCGCCGCAGAAATGACCATCCAACCCAAAGCCGTCGTCATCGTCGACATGATCGGCGACGCAGATTTGAACATCTACATGGAAAAAAACTCGGATGCCGAATTGACCCGTCAAATTTGGGAAACCGCGAAAAGCCTCGGCTATGAATCCGCCTTTATCCCAGAAGAGAAGTACCGGGTGCTCGATGACCACATCCCCTTTATCGAGAAAGGCATCCGCTCGGTGGACATCATCGACCTGGATTACCCCTACTGGCACACCCTCCAGGATACAACCGATAAAGTCTCTGCCGCCAGCCTGCAAAAAGTCGGCGAGACTCTGCTGGCCTGGATCCGCGAATACGGTCTGTGTATCGAGCAACAAAACTGCAAGATGTCACCTTGATGACATCTTCCCCAACACCGGAAAAGGGCTTTTGAGGGATCGTGATGCGTGATGCGACCACAGTTGAATGTGGTATGATTAAAACCGGCGGGGCAAAGTCCTGCCGGTGCTTTTTTCTACAACAGGAGTAAGTGTCATGATCTGGTAGGTTTCGGTACAACGTGTTTTTTATTTGATGGTTTGCCCGGCAGTTGCCTGGCCGGACAGACAACTTGCGGCAGCGACCCTGGCGCAAGGCTAATTTTCCCAACCCAAAAAACCTACCACTCCTATGGCTAAAAAAACTCCTGAACCTACTACCGCACCCCGCGAGCGGGCTTTCCTGGTCGGGGCAGAAATCTATCAAGAAAAAAACCTGCTTTCGCTCGCAGACTCCCTGACGGAACTGGCCTTGCTGGCCGATACCGCCGGGCTGGATGTCGTTGGCGAAATGACCCAGAAAATGGACCGCGCCCACCCCCAGACCTATATCGGCTCGGGCAAGGTGGAAGAGCTGAAAACGCTCTGTGAAGAGACCCTGGCAAGCGTAGTAGTCTTTGACAACGAACTGAATCCCCGCCACCAGCGTGAGTTGGAAGAATTGCTGACCCCCAACGTACGCGTCATGGATCGCACGGCCCTGATCCTCGACATTTTTGCCCAACATGCGCATACCGCCGAAGGCATTTTGCAGGTGGAACTGGCTCAATACCAATATTACCTGCCGCGTCTCACCCGTCAGTGGACCCATCTCGCGCGCCAGGCTGGCGGCGGCGGTGGCCGCTCCGGCGGGGTGGGCGGCGTGGGCCTGCGCGGCCCCGGCGAAACCCAGCTGGAAGTGGATCGCCGCCAAATCCGCACCAAAATAGCCCACCTGAAGAAAGAACTTATCAAGGTCAGCGAACACCGCCAGCGCTATCGCGCCCAGCGCAAGCGTTCCAAGATCCCAACGGTGGCGCTGGTGGGATATACCAACGCCGGAAAATCCACCTTGCTAAATCGGATCGCCAAGGCAGATGTCTACGCCGCAAACCAATTGTTCGCCACGCTCGATCCCACCACCCGCCGGGTGGAATTGCCCGGCGGTTACCAGGGACTGTTTACCGATACCGTTGGATTCATCCAAAAACTGCCCACCACCCTGGTGGAGGCCTTCCACGCCACACTGGAAGAAATCGCCGATGCGGAATTGCTGCTGCACGTGGTCGATCTTTCACACCCTAACGCGCTCGCGCAGTATGAATCCGTCCAACAGACCTTGAAAAAGATCGGCGCGGAGCATATCCCGGTTATCACGGCGCTGAACAAAATCGACCGCTTGAAAGGCCCTGAAGCTGCGCTGGAAGTTCTCGAAAACTATACCCAGGCCATCGCCATTTCGGCCAAGCTGGGCAATGGCCTGCCTGAACTGATCCAAAAAGTGAAGGAAGAGCTTTACGAGACCTTTGCGCCAATCAAGGTCTTCTTGCCTTACCAGCAGGGACAGTTGATTTCGATGTTTCACGAGGCCGGTCAGATCGACCGGATTGAGCATACCCGCGGAGGTGTCATGATCCACGGACGCATCCCCGGACGACTGGCAGCGCAGTTCAACGAATGGAAAGCCAGCCATCCCCCGAAGGAACTGGAGGAAGCAGAAATATGATCGAATGGTTTTCAACTTTTCTTGATCACACTTCGGCGCACCTGGCCGACCGCAAAGGCCTGCTGCCGTTGGCTGGCATCGGGCTGATCGTCCTGAACTTCCTTTTGGCCAGCCTCCTGCCCGCGGACTGGTTCATTGTCCGCACCAACCTGTTTCTGCACCTTGGCCTGTTGGTGGCCTTGTTCGGCCAGATGCTGGCCTGGGCCTTATAAGACATCCGAAAGGGCAGACCATGCGTCTGCCTTTTTATATTCCGGGGCGACCCCAAGGATCGCCCCGAATCATTTCACATTCAGGAGTCTCCATGACCACCCCCCTTCCACACTGGGATCTGAGCAACGTTTTCCCGGCCATTGAATCGAAAGAATTCGACGCGGCGGTCGCGAACGTCACAGGCCAGCTCGACGAGCTGGAAAAATATTTTGCCGAAAGAGTCAGCCAGGCTGACGCCAGGACGCCAACCCAGGAACTGGCAGCCGTTGTCGGTGGAGCCATCGACCGGTTCAACACCCTGCAGGAACTGGCCGGAACAATCCGCGCTTATCTTTACTCGTTCGTCTCGACCAACTCGCGCGATAAAGTTGCGATGAAGAAAATGTCAGAGTTCGAGCAGCTCGGGGTGCGGATGCAAAACCTGGGGAACCAGTTCCAGGCCTGGGCTGGGAAGCTGGCGCCGGTCCTGGAAGCCGTGGTCGGGGCGAACCAGTCTGCCAAAGCCCACGCCTTCGCGCTGGAAGAGGCCGCCCGGCAGTCCAGGTACATGATGAGTGAAACCGAAGAATCCCTGGCGGCCGAACTCAGCCTGAGCGGCGCCAGCGCCTGGGGCAAATTGCAGGGCACGCTCACTTCGCAACTCTCAGTCGATTTCGAACTGGACGGCAAGATCGAGAAACTGCCAATGCCCACCCTGATCAACCTGCACAGCCATCCGGACGAATCTGTGCGCCGGCGCGCTTATGAAGCCGAAATGACAGCCTGGAAATCGGTGGAAGAGCCCCTGGCCGCCGCGCTGAACGGCATCAAAGGGACCTCCAATACGCTGAACAAACGCCGCGGACGCGAGGATGCCGTCCACCCCGCCATCGACCTGGCGCGAATCGACCGCCCCACCCTCGAGGCCATGCTCTCGGCCATGCAGGATTCGTTCCCGGCTTTCCGGCGCTATTACAAGGCCAAGGCCAGGCGGCTCGGCAAGGAAAAACTGGCCTGGTGGGATTTGTTCGCCCCCGTCGGCGCATCGAACAAATCCTACAGCTGGGACGAAGCCCGCGAATTCATCCTGGCGAACTTCAATAAATTCTCGCCCGGCCTGACGGACTTCGCCAGACGCGCCTTCGCGCAGAACTGGATCGACGCCGAACAGCGCGACGGAAAACGCGGCGGGGCCTTCTGCATGGAAGTTCCATCCGTCAAAGAGAGTCGCGTGCTCTGCAATTTTGACGGTACCCTCGACCAGGTCAGCACGATTGCGCACGAGCTTGGGCACGCCTTTCACAATGAATGCGCTTACCAGGCCGGAAAGACTGTCCTGCAGCAGGATACGCCCATGACCCTGGCCGAAACCGCTTCGATCATGTGCGAAACCATCATCATGGAAGCCCTCCTTGAGCAAACCAAAGACCCGGCAGAACAGCTCGCCATCCTGGAAACCCGCCTGGCCGGTGACGCGCAGGTGATTGTCGATATCTACTCGCGTTACCTGTTTGAAAAGGAGATTTTCGAACGCCGCGCCGAATCTGAGTTAAGCGCTGACGAGCTGTGCGAAACGATGGAACGCGCCCAGAAAGCCACTTACGGCGACGGCCTGGACGAGCGCTACCTGATGAAATATATGTGGACCTGGAAACCACACTACTATTCAGACTCGCTACCCTTCTACAACTTTCCCTATGCCTTTGGCCTGCTCTTTGCCACCGGCCTGTATGCCATCTACCAGCAGCGCGGCGCGGAATTTTTGCCCGATTACGTCAACCTGCTGGCCAGCACCGGCGAAGCACCTGCCGCCGACCTGGCCGCGCAGTTCGGGATCAACATCCGCGAAAAGAAGTTCTGGGCCGACAGCCTGAAGATCATCACGGACAAAATCGAGTTATACGAAAAGCTGTAAGATAAGCGCGGGTCTCCTGACCCGCGCTTATCTTTTAATTCGCCTTAGTTGCCCCGCAGGTCTCCCGACCTGCGGGGCAACTACCATTCTAATTATTCTGCGCCCCGGCGTTGATCCAATCAACCAATAATTTAAGCTGTTCGGCAGTCCATTTGTCACCGCGCTTGGGCATCTTTCCTGACTGGATGGATTGCACCAGTTTACTCTTGGCGGCTTCGCCCGGGGCAATCACCGCACCATTCTGGGAACCGGCCAGCAGGCTTTCGTAGGTTTTCAAATCCAGGGCGCGTGAAGTCTTTTCACCACCATGGCAGGAAACACACGAATCCTGGAGCAAAGGCTGGATATCTACCGCAAAACTGACCGTCGCTGCCGCCACCGGCTGGGCCGCGGGTAGAGCCGTAGGTTCGGTCGCTGCGGGAGTGCTGGCGGCCTCGGTCGGGGCGCTTGTCGCCGGCTGGACGGGCCGCGCTGCTACCACGGGCGCTTCGGCCTGGGCAACTGGCTGGCTGCCACAAGCCGCGAGAATTGAAATCGCCAGGATACCCAGTGTCAGTAATTTAATTTGGTTAAGCATGATGGTCTACCTCCTTTAATATGACATAATATATCTGATTAAGATAAGCAGAAGATGAAAAACGGCGGAGATTTTACTCTCCGCCGTTTCTTTTCGGGCTGGGTCAGAAGACCAGGGTCAGGCCGCCAGGTACTGCGGCTCGCCCATGACGGCCAGGATCTCGCCGTAATAGATGCGGTGGTAGTCGTGGTTCGGGTATTTCTTCTCAATCATCGGATGCAGGAAATGATCTTGATCCAGGTCATCCCAATAGATTTTCTTGCACTCCAGCACCAATTCAGCCTGGGCATAACTGGGAGCGGCCACCCGCATGGAAGGGGCCACAGTCAGCCCCGAAGCGGTGATTTTATCCCCATCCCGGCCAGATTTGGTGCCGAGGAGATTAAGCGCCCGGGAATACTCACCCGGGAAAGCGCAGACCGTGAAGGTCTCGTACTGCTCCATGAATTCATAGGTGTAACGCACCGGGCGGACAACCACCTGCACAAAGGGCAGTCCCCACATCACGCCCAGGCTGCCCCAGCCGACCGTCATGGCATTGTAACGGTCAGCGCTGAAATCACCGGAAGTGAGCAAGAGTTCTTCCCAGATGAACTGGGGGCGAAGGCCAAGTTTTTCGATGGGAATGAGTTGACGGGTCATGTCTGGTCACTCAAATCTTCGGCCCGGCGTCGATGACTTCCTGCGGGGTCCCATTAGTAAATTTGGCGAAGTTCTGGATGAAGCGCGAAGCCAGGTCCTTGTAGCGCTTGTCGTATTCCTCTCGGCTCGGCCAGCTTGACCAGGGTTCAAGCACCGATTCGGGCACCTCCGGGCAAGTTTTGGGCACTTCAAAGCCAAAGACCGGGTCCTGGTAATACTCGACATCCGCCAGTTTACCGGTCAATGCAGCGTTGAGCAGGTTGCGGGTATGGCGGATGCTGATCCGTTTACCAATCCCGTACGGCCCGCCCACCCAGCCGGTATTGACCAGCCAGCAGGTCACGCCATAGCGCTCGATCTTGCGCTTGAGCAGTTCGGCATACTTGTAGGGATGGTGCACCATGAACGGGCCGCCGAAACAGGCCGAGAAGGTGATTTCCGGTTCAGCGCCCAGACCTACCTCGGTGCCTGCAATTTTGGCAGTGTAGCCCGAAATGAACTGGTAGAGGGCCTGGTTCGGGGTCAGCCGCGCGATGGGCGGCATCACGCCGCTGGCATCGCAGGTCAGCATGATCACATTCTTCGGGTGCCCGGCTTTCTTTTCCGGGACGGCATTATTGATGAATTCGAGCGGATACGAGGCGCGCGTATTCTCGGTGATCGATTCATCGTCCAGGTCGATGTAACGCGTGACCGGGTCATAAGGCACGTTCTCCAGGATCGTCCCGTAGCGTTTGGTCGTGGCATAAATCTCCGGCTCAGCGGAGGCCGAAAGACCGATGACCTTGGCGTAACAGCCGCCCTCGATGTTGAAGACGCCTTCATCGCTCCAGCCATGCTCATCGTCGCCGATCAGGCTGCGGGTCGGGTCGGCGGAGAGGGTTGTCTTGCCGGTGCCGGAAAGGCCAAAGAACAGCGCCACATCATCCGGGTTGGCCGGGTTGACGTTGGCCGAACAGTGCATCGAAAGCACACCCTGCAGCGGCAGCAGGTAGTTCATAATCGTAAAGACCGACTTCTTGATTTCGCCCGCATAAGCCGTGTTACCGATGATCGCCAGCTTCTTCTCGAACGACAGGCAGATAAAGGTCTCGCTGACGGTATTATCGACGGCTGGCATGGCCTTGAAGGATGGCATGGCGATAATGGTAAATTCGGGCACAAAGCGTTTGTATTCCTCGAGCGTTTGCGGCAGGATGAACATATTGCGCACGAACATGCTGTGCCAGGCCAGTTCGGTCACGAGGCGCACGGGCAGGCGGTAGTTCTCGTCCGCGCCGCCGTAGACATCCTGCACAAACACATCGCGCCCCTGTAGGAAACCCAACATGCGGGCATACAGTTCATCAAACTTGCCCGACTCGATCGGGCGGTTGTAGATGCCCCACCAGATATTGTTCTCGGAATCGGTGGCGCGCACCACAAATTTATCGTTAGCCGAACGGGCGGTGTGTTTACCCGTATTGGCCAGGAATGGGCCGCCTACCGAGGTCGCGCCTTCGCCGCGGAAAATCGCCTCTTCATAGAGGGCTTCGGTCGCCAGGTTCCAATACGCCAGGCGCAAGTTGCCAACGCCGTGATTGGACAGGTTGTAATCCGCCTTGCGGATCTGGGCTACGCTTTCGGCGGGGGTTTTGATGTTGAGAAGATTATTCATAATGTTTTCTCCGGTTTACCCTGTGCGGCGTGCGGCGTGCGCTGTGCGTCTACCCTGGACGCACTTCCGCACCACGCACTTCGCACGCTTTTTAGAGCCAGTCTCGGATCATTTTCTTATCGCCAATATAGATTTCATTTGGCGAGGTCGGGTCCAGCGCCCACTTGATGCGCGCAATCCCTTCGGTCACATCCTTGACCGAACCCGAAATCGACAGGCGGATATGCCCTTCCATCCCAAATTCCTTGCCTGGCACAGTCACCACGAAGGCTTTTTTGAGCAGGAATTTCGCAAGTTCCACGGAATTGCCATTGAACGCGCGCAAATCTGGCAGCGCGTAGAATGTCCCTTCCGGCCTGATCAGGCGCGCCCCACTGAACGTCCGCATTTCTTGCAGCAGCACAGCGCGGTTATTCTCGATTTGGAGCCGGATGGCTTCGACGACCGTCTGCAGGCCATTCAAAGCCCCTTCAGCAGCCGCCTGGCTGACCGGCGAGACCCCGGAAGTGGTTTGCGCGGTGATATTGGTCATGACCCTGACAAGTTCCCGCGGGGCCGCCACCCACCCAACACGAAATCCAGTCATCCCGTAGACCTTGGCCACGCCGTTGACTACGATGATGTGCGAGTCTTCCACATCCTTGTTGGTGAATTCATAGGCCGGGTGGGCCACTTTGCGATCGAAGACCAGCTTGTGGTAGATATCGTCGCAAACCATGTAAATGCCTTTGCGCTCGCAGAAATCAACAATCTTCTGAATCAGTTCCGGCGGATAGACCGCGCCGGACGGGTTGTTCGGGCTGTTAACGATGATCGCCCGCGTATAGCTCGTCGCCGCCAGTTCGATTTCCTCGAAAGTAGGGGTAAAAGTCCCGTCAGACGGCGTTACGATCACCGGCTTGCCATAGCACATCTTGATGATCTCTGGGTACGAAACCCAGTACGGCGCGAGAACAATGACTTCATCCTGCGGGTTCAGGATCGAGAAAAAGATATTGAACAACGATTGCTTCGCCCCGTTTGTGATGATCACATTTTCAGGTGCAACCAGGCGGTTATAGTTTTCTTCAGTGTAGCGGATGACCGCTTTTTTGAGCGACAGCACGCCGTCGGCAGGCGTATACTTGACTTCCCCGCTGGTCAGTTTGGCGGCCGAGGCCAGGATCGCGGCAATTGGGGTCTTGTTCTTGGGTTCGCCGATTCCCAGGTGAATGACCGCTTCGCCCCGTTCGCGCAACAAGCGCGCTTCCTCGTTGAGCGCCAGTGTCGGTGACTCGGCGATTTCACTGGCTAGTTTGCTGATTCTCATCTTCCATTCCTTCTCCCTCTCCCACGCGAGAGGATGGCTAAGGTAGTTGGGTAGAAAACAAAACTGGTCAGGCGCCACAGCGCGCTGACCAGATATAGCACGACTACCGCCAAAGGGCGCTGACAATCGAGTTGTCAGGCAATCGTCTCATAAAACAATTATACACGCCCAGAGAAGAAAAAACATCACGTCAAATGTCACTCGTTTTTCACTCAAGTCGGGGCTCTTCCCGGCTTGGCGGGAACAAGCTATCGAAGGGCATCGAAGTCAGCCGGGATTCCCAATGGCAGCGCGCTAACGCCTTCGGCAATCCGTTTGACCAGCCCGCCCAATACAGAGCCCGTCCCAACTTCGATAAAGGTTGTCACTCCCCGTGAAGCCATCCACTTAACAGAGTCAACCCAGCGCACCCGCGACTGCATCTGGGCAATCACATCTGCACGCAGGGCGGTTGATTCCCTCAATGGCGCAGCCGCCACATTCCCCACAACCGGGATGGCAGCCTCCCCAAAAGCAGCAGCCTCCACAGCCTGCTCCCATTCAGCCTGGATGATATCCATCAGCGGAGAATGGGCCGCAATACTGACCGCCAGCGGCAGGGCGCGTTTGGCCCCGGCAGCCTTCGCGCCCACCATGGCCCGCTCCAGGGCAGATTTGTGCCCAGAAATGACCACCTGCCCGGGAGAATTGTCGTTGGCCACCTGGACAATTTCATCCGCAATGCTGGCCTCCGCGCAAACTCGATCCAAGGTGGGGAGGTCGACGCCCAGGATGGCCGCCATCCCACCGGGGTTGACCTCACCGGCGCGCTTCATCAGTTCTCCGCGCTGGCGCACCAGGCGCAGCCCATCTGCAAAAGACAACGCCCCGGCCGCCGTGATCGCAGAAAGCTGCCCAAGAGAGTGCCCGGCAATGAAAACGGGCTGCGCAGCCGGGTGAAGGGTTTGGAAGACGCGGTAAGCGGCCAGGGAGTGGATAAACAAAGCCGGCTGCGTGTTGACCGTGTCGTTCAAGTCAGAATCCGGGCCATCCCACATCATTTTTGAGAAGGCCAGCCCCAGGATGGAATCGGCTTCGTCAAAGGCTGCGCGGGCAACCGGGAAAGCAGCCGCCAGATCGCGGCCCATGCCAACAGCCTGCGAACCCTGACCGGGGAATAAAAATGCTGTCGTTCGAGAATCAAAAATCATCGTTGCTCCTTGGGAATGTCACCCTGCTTTCGAGGTCGGTTCCCTCCGTTTATCCGTTTCATCCGTTGAAGAGATCCATTGTCCACCTCGCGATGACATCACCAACTTAAACACAAACGCGCCGTGTTGGTCACGGCGCGCCAGCGTTTTGTGCTATTTTTTCTTTTCTTTCTCGACTTCGACAACTTCGCGGCCCTTGTAGTGCCCGCAGTTGGGGCAAACAGTGTGCGGCAGGCGCATCTGACCGCAATTGGGGCAGGTCGTCAGGTTTAGATCTTGCAGGGAATCGTGCGCACGACGGCGATCACGACGACCTTTCGAGTGTTTACGCTTGGGTTGAGGGGCCATTCCTTACTCCTTTATGATTGCATCCAGGTGACTGGTTAATTCCGGTTTAAGCGGGCTGATTATAGTGGGGTTGCTTTGCAGTGTCAAGCAAACCGGAACTTTTGGTTTGTCAGATTCGTCCAGCTGTGGTATACCCAACCCTTCGGAGGAAAAATGACACCCAAAATATTCGGAAATTTGATTTTGACCCTGATTGCAGCCGCGTTGATGATCTCGGCCTGCGGAGGAGCAGAGGCTTCCCCCACTCCGACCGAAATCAGCCTCGAAGCTATCTACACAGCTGCCGCTGCGACCGTCTTTGCCGGGCAGACCGGCACAGCCGGCGCCCAGCCCTCACAAACCCTGACCCCCACGGGTACAATCACGCCTACAGGCACAATTACGGCAACCCCGCCGCCAACCCAGGCGGTTTTTGTGCCCTTCCAACCTGCCTTTACGGCGGCTTTCACCGGGACCCCGGGCACGCTCGTGCCAAGCGCCACCGCCACCTTTGGCGCGGTAGGCTGCAATAACTCCGCCTTTATTCAGGATGTGACCATCCCCAACAATACCAACCTGACCGCCGGACAAGCCTTCACCAAAACCTGGCGTATCAAGAATACCGGAACCTGCAGTTGGACTGCAGACTATAAATACACCTTTATCGGGGGCAATCTGATGGGCAGCGATACCACGAAAATCCGCCGCACCGTGGGGCCGGGCGGCACAACCGATTTCTCGCTCAAAATGACCGCCCCAGCCTCACCGGGCACCTACAGCGGCTACTGGCGCATGGCCGACACCACCGGCGCGCTATTCGGGACCTCATTCAGCGTGGTCATTCTCGTTCCCGGAGCAACTCACACCCCGACCAGCGCGGTGGTCCCATCCGCAACTTCGGATTCGGGAGCGACGCAGGCCGCGGCTGCGGCAACTTCTGCGGCAGCCGCTGCCACGCAAGCCGCCGTTGCGGCCACGCAAGCGGCTGCGGCGGCCACCCAGGCTGCGGCCGCCGAGGCAACTGCAAATGCTGCCGCCAGTCAAACGGCTGAAGCCCCGCCGCCCGGCCCATAATCACCTGCAAAAGAGCCGGGAAAATCCCGGCTCTTTTCTTTAACTCACCTTACACAGAACGTCCTGAAGGTTCCTTTGTGAAACTTGTTTTACCGGTCAAACCTTCAGGACGGTGCGTAACACCAGTTCTTTAATTTTTCGATACTACCCAGAACAACACCCCTGCCAGGATTGGCAAGAGCAAAGCCATCCCGCCGCAGAATGGGATTCTGCTGGCTGGCGTTGTGACGGGCGTCTCCGCGGGGATGGGTTTCGTCGCCACCCCCGTCGGCTTTGCCGGGGCCAGTGTGGAAGTCGACTCCTGAACGGGTGTCGCGGACACGGTGGGAAGGGCGACGGTGGGGGGGGCGAAGGTGGGCGTGGCAGTCAGGATCAGGTAGTCGAAGCCCTTGTCGGTCTCGCTGAGAGCCCAGGGCAACTGCCCGCTGATCCATTTTGCCAGTTCCAGCGCTTTTTCATTTTTCGGATCAATCTCCAGTGAGATTTTCAACTCCCGGGCCGCGCGGGATAATTCTGCGTAATCCCGTCCGCCGGTGTAGTAAACGTTATACAGATAGTGGCTCCAGAGCAAATCGGCGAAGCCATAATGCCAGAGGGCATCCTGCGGCAACAATTCAACCGATTTTTCATATGCCGCAACCGCTTCCTGGTAGAGCTCCACACCGCCAGGGTCGCTGCGCAGGTAACCTTTGTTATAGCGAATCGCTTCCTTGCAGGCTTTGCCAAGTCGTCCCCAGGCTTCGCCATCATGGGGGCTTTTCATGGTTGTCGCGCGCTCATCCAGCACCCTTTTCCAAAAGGAAGGGGCGATCAGTGAGATCGTGATGTTATTTCCGGCGGTCGGTTCCAGGTTTTCGAAGCGCCAAGCCACCTGGTTACCCGAAACCTGCGCGCCGGGCGATGTCTCAGAAAAACCGGTGGTTTCGTTGAACAGGACATTCTGGCTGTTGGCCGGGTACGGCAGTTTGACGACAATCTCTGCGGTGCCGATCGTATCCTTCCAACCAGCGCCGGTCTCCAGAATGTAGCGGAAAGCGACAAAAGGCTCGTAGCCAAAGCCATCCGCAGTGTAATTGACGCTGATGGGCACATCCACACCGGGAGGAAATTTCACATTAAATGCGGCCCAGGGTGATTGGCCGCGGGCAATCCCTCCGCTGGAAAAACCGCTTTCGATACGCCGGGTTGCGACCGGCTTGCCATTGACCAGGACTTGAAAATCGCTGATTTCGGGGAATCTCCCGAAACCATCTCCGCCCTGCTCAAAAAAAGTCAGCGGGAAACGGACTTCGATATCTTCGGGGTTGGTTCCCAGGTTACGCATCAGGAAGGAGGCCTCAGTCTTTGCCTGCCCCAGATGGCCGTTTGCGGACGACGAAAGGACCGTCAATGTCACCCTCTCGGCTAACATACGCACCTGTGTCGTTTCCGCGCCCGGAACAATATTTGCGCCGGGCGGCGATTCTGGCGGGGCGACATCCGCCCGAACCGGGACAAACCCCAGGCTGGAAGCAAAAAGGGCCAGGGTCAGCGCCCATACCCAGCTCGTTGCAGATTTCGGTAACCTACTCATGCGCTTCTCCTGATCTGTTCACGATTCTGCCCTCTGGCGGTGTCCTGCAGAAAAGGCTGGAAACCTCTTCCTGGTTGGTGATTCATTTTGTCTGGCGCAAATAGGCTTCCATAAAACCAGTCAGCGCCCCATCCAACACGGACTGGGCATTGCCGACCTCATGTTCGGTGCGATGGTCTTTGACCAGCTGGTAAGGATGCAGGACATACGAACGGATCTGGCTGCCCCACTCGGCCTTGGTGTAATCACCCTTCAGGACGGCGATTTCCGCTTCCTGTTTGGCCTGCTGAAGCTGGAACAACCGCGAACGCAGGACCGTCATGGCGGCTTCCTTGTTCTGCATCTGCGAGCGTTCATTCTGGCAAATCACGACAATCCCCGAAGGAAGATGCGTCAGGCGGATGGCCGTGGAGTTTTTCTGCACATTCTGCCCGCCAGCGCTGGATGAGCGGAAGACATCGATTTTTACGTCGCTAAAGTCGATCTGCACTTCGGGGCTGTCCATGGCCACCTGCGGCAGGACTTCCACCAGCGCAAACGAAGTGTGCCGGCGGTGGGCGGCGTCAAACGGAGAGAGCCGCACCAGGCGGTGCACACCCCTCTCGGAACGCAAATAGCCAAAAGCGTAACGCCCGCTGATCGCAATCGTCACCGATTTGACCCCAACTTCTTCGCCCAGGGTCGTATCCAGGATTTCCGTTTCGAAGCCTTGCGCCTCCGCCCAGCGCAGGTACATGCGCTGGAGCATTTCAGCCCAATCCTGGCTGTCTGTGCCCCCCGCCCCGGCATGGATCGCCAGGATGGCGTCGCCTTCATCATATTTGCCCGAAAGCATGGTTGTGAAAGCGCGCTTTTCCAGTTCCGTCTCGATCAGTTCAATTTCAGCTTCCAGTTCGGCGCGCATGGATTCATCATCCATTTCGGCCAATTCGCGCGCATCACCGACACGCTGTTCAAAAGCGCGCCAGGATTCCACTTCGTCACGTAAAACAGCGGCCCTCTTGCTGAGCCTTTGCGCCGACTGCGGATCATCCCAAAAATCCGGCGCGGCAATCTGTTTGTCTAAATCAGAGAGTTGGGTTTCCTTTGACTCCAAGTCAAAGACGCACCAATAATTGCGAAGTCAGTTCCCTGGCCTGTTGTAAACGATCGATCAAATCTTGCATCTTGCCTCCAAAGCCTGTCTCATTATCCGCCGCTGGTTGAGCGGCGCGTAGCGCGTCTCGAAACCAAGGCGGCACGCAACGACGCGTTACCCTAAAATTCCATCCACAAACGCATCCGGGTCAAAGGGCGTCAGGTCTTCGGGTTTTTCGCCCAGCCCGGCAAACAAAATCGGCAGCCCCAGCTCACGCTGAATGGCAAAAGCCATCCCGCCACGCGCTGACGAATCAAGCTTTGCCAGAATCACACCGCTGACCTGGACAGCCTCCTTGAAAGCCCGGGCCTGCTGCAGGGCATTCTGGCCTGTCGTTGCGTCCAGCACCAGCCAGACGGCGTGCGGCGCGCCTTCCAACGCCTTGCCCACCACACGATAAACCTTTTTCAGTTCTTCCATCAGATTAAAGCGTGTGTGCAGCCGCCCGGCGGTATCGATCAGGACGATGTCCACGCCGCGCGCGACACCCGCCATGACGGCGCTGTACGCCACCGCGCCCGGATCTGACTCGGGAGCGCCCGAAATCACCTCCACCTTGAGCCGGTCTCCCCAAACCTGGAGTTGGTCCACCGCTGCAGCGCGGAAGGTATCCGCCGCGCCAAACAGGATGGTTTTCCCGGCCTGCAGAAAGCGCTGCCCCAGCTTGGCGGCCGTTGTCGTCTTCCCCGAGCCGTTGACGCCCACCAGCAGGATCACGGCCGGTTTTACAGCAAAAAAGGCTGCCGGAGGCGGGGAGGCCAGCCGCGAGCGCAGTTCCAGCTTGAGAACGGACTGTAAATCCGAGGCGCGGGTCAAACCGTCGCGTTTCACCGCCGCCTTGAGCGCCTCCAGCACCGCCTGGGTCGTCTCCAACCCCAGGTCGGCCTGGATCAAAAGGGCTTCCAGGTCATCCCAGGTTTCAGAGGTGATTTCAGTGGCACCCAGCAAACCCGCCAGCCGCCCAAAAGCGGCCTTGGAGGTGCGCGAAAGACCGGTCTTCCAGCGAGAGAAAAATTCTGCCATGGCGGCGGAGATTATATCACGGGAGACGGATCGGTCTTATGTTATACTCGCGCCATGACAGACGAAAACCCCGCGAACATCTGGAAAGAAGTCAGCACAACCTGGGACGGTGCAGACGGTTATTATGCCGGGAATCAATCCGGCGCGGTCGTCCTGATGGGCAAAGGCAAGGACGGTCAGCCGGGCATCAGCCCGATGGAAATGCTCCTGGCCGGGCTGGCAGGCTGCACCGGCATGGACATCGTCGAGATTCTCAGGAAAAAACGCCAACTGCCGGTAGAATTCAAAATCAAGGTCCGCGGCAACCAGAAAACAGATGTCTATCCCAAGCTTTACACCGAGTTTGAAGTGGAATACCTGTTCTGGGGAGACAACCTAATTCCAAAAGATGTCGAACAAGCCATTCGGCTTTCGGAAGAAAAATACTGCTCGGTGGGCGGGACGCTGGCCAAGGCCGGCCCGATCCGTTCCACGTATCGCCTCCTCAAACCGGGTCAGGCAGCTGAGTAATCCGTAACTTTTTTGAAACTTGCGCATCAAAGGAATTCAGAGGCATTTTCACCCAAAAGAAAGGTAACCGATATGCTTGATACTCCTGTACACGTCACCGATGCGGCTTTTGAACAGACTGTTTTGAAATCCACCCTCCCGGTGGTTGTCGATTTTTGGGCGCCCTGGTGCGGGCCCTGTAAGATGGTCGCCCCAATCCTGGATAAGCTCGCCAAGGAATATACGGGCAAGGTCTTGATCGCCAAAGTCAACACCGACGAAAACCCCGAATGGGCGCAGAGATATGGCGTGCAAGGCATTCCAACCATGCTGTTCGTCTCGGGCGGCAAGATCGTCCACCGGCAGGTAGGCGCGCTGCCCGAACGGATGCTGCGAGAAGCACTGGCGCAGTTCCTGGAAGTCGCCGGGAAAAACTAATCCCCGATCAGCAGGCCGGGCACAATTATCAAGTCCCGCAGCCTCCTGCGGGACTTTCTACGCAAAGGATAAGTTTTATATGAAGCAATTCGCCTTAATTCTCAGCCTGTTTATCGTTCTCGCTTCTTGCGGGCCTGCGCCAACACCACTGCCAACACCCGATTTGGATGCGACAATGAACGCCTATTCGGGCACCATGGTCGCCAGCACCCTGACGGCCCAGCCCACCAAGACCCTGCCGCCGACAGAAACGGCCACCCCCCAGCCCACCGAGACGGCCACCCTGCCGCCAACCGAAACGCCAGACCCCTCCATGCCGGTTGCTCCGCTTGATGCATCCCCGGGAGGGCCTACGCCCACTCTTTTCACGGGCGCCTTTGTCCCCGGCGATTTGACAGGCCTGGATGTCGCAATTCTGCGCGTGGAGAACCTGAGCGGAGTTAAGGAAATCATTGTGACGGTGGAAGGCGTTACCAGGCCGCGCGAAGTGCCGGTTTACCTGTCCTATAAAGTGACCGGGGCCTTGAATATCAATATTTATACCGGGAGCTGGCAGTACAAAGTCGAAATCCCCAACAAAAGATTTATCACCGGCGCATTCAAGCAAACCAACACAGACAAAACCACGATGAAGGTCTTCCTGCATAAAGTCACCGTCCACGGCCCGTAGGATCTTCGCATCCTTGAGCAAAAGATTGCGGCGACTTCCTGTTGGATAGTCGCCGCAATCTTTTGCTGATTTCTGGCTATTGCTCCGACAGGCGCTCGATCCGGGCGCCCAGGGCGCGCAGTTTGCCATCCACGTCTTCATAACCCCGATCGATTTGCCCAACATTGCGGATAGTGGATTTCCCCTTTGCTGCCAGGGCGGCCAGTACCAGCGTCATCCCGGCGCGGATATCGGGGCTTTCCACCTTTTCGCCGGATAATTTCGATGGGCCGGTGACGATGCAGCGGTGCGGGTCACAGAGCACGATCTGCGCCCCCATGCTGACCAATTTATCGATAAAAAACATGCGGCTGGGATACATCCAGTCGTGGAACAGGATGCTGCCCCTGGCCTGGGTGGCAACTGCGATGGCAATACTCATCAAGTCCGTTGGGAAGGCCGGCCAGATGTTCGTCTTGATTTCCGGGATGGCATTCCCCAGGTCTGGCTCCACTTCCAGGCGCTGCTCTGCCGGGACAACGATATCATCCCCGTCCACCTGCCAATCCACGCCAAGGCGGTTGAACACAATCCGGATCATGCCCAGGTAATGCGCCCCGGCCTGCCGGATGCGCACCTCACCGCGAGTCACAATCGCCGCGCCAACAAAGCTGATCACCTCGAGATAATCTGGCCCAATCGTGAATTCACCGCCATGCAGGCGTTCCACACCGTTGATCTGCAGGGTGTTTGAGCCGATCCCCTCGATTTTCGCGCCCAAGCCATTCAACATCTGGCACAATTCCTGCACATGCGGCTCTGAAGCGGCATTGCGCAGGATGGTTGTCCCTTTGGCAAGCGCAGCCGCCATGATGGCGTTTTCTGTGCCGGTGACACTGGCCTCGTCCAGCAGGATATCGGCGCCTTTCAAGCCGGAGGCTTTAAACTCAAAGGCGCGGTCATAGCTCACTTCAGCCCCCATCTGGCGCAAAGCCCAGATATGGGTATCCACGCGGCGGCGGCCAATCACGTCCCCGCCGGGCGGCGGGAGCTTCAAACCCCCGGCGCGGGCGGTCATCGGACCAGCCAGCAGGATCGAGGCGCGGATGCGGCGCGACAGATCGGGGTCGAGATCAGCCGGGCGCACCTGTTTGGCAGTCACCCGCCAGGAGCGGCCGCCGAGGTCCTCCAGTTCGACCCCCAGGCTGTCGAGCATCCGGCGCATATCAACCACATCCCGGATTTGCGGGACATTGTGCAGGATCACCGCTTCTTCTGTCAATAAACAGGCGGCCAGCATCGGCAAGGCCGCATTTTTATTTCCTGCCGGGGTGATCTCACCTTTCAACGGCACCCCGCCTTCGATAATAAACTTTTCCATAGGTTATCTCCCTGTTTTGTAGGCGGATTGTAAGCCAGTTAATCTGTTTCGCCAAGAATAAATGGAGTAGGATTATGGTAGAAGTGTAATTTGTAACCGTGACAGGTATAATCAGTTTATGAACTTACTCTTTGCAGGGCTTCTTGGATTACTTGCAGGCATTTTGGTCAACTACCTGGCCGATGTCTTGCCCACCCAGCGCAGGCTGGCCCGCCCCGTTTGCCAGAAATGCGGCGCTGGTACCGCCTGGAAGGATTACTTCCGGCTGGCAGCCTGCCGCGCTTGCGGGCAACCGCGCGCCTGGCGAACCTATCTCACCCTGGCCGTTGGGATCTGCGCTTCCCTGGCATTATGGCTGAACCCGCCCACCCGCATGGGCTACTGGCTGGGACTGGTTGTGCTGGCTTTCCTCGGGCTGGTCGTGGTCATCGACCTCGAACACCGCCTGATCCTGAACATGGTCTCCCTGGCAGGCGCCCTGCTGGGACTGGTGACGGGAACCATCCGTTACAACCTGACGACCTCCCTGCTTGGCGGGTTGGCCGGGCTGACGATCATGCTCTTCTTTTACTGGCTGGGAACCAGGTTTGCCCGCTACCGCGCCCGCAAACTGGGCGCGGACGATGGCGAAGAAGCCCTCGGTTTCGGTGACGTGACCCTCTCAGCCGTGCTTGGCCTGATGCTGGGCTGGCCTCTCATTTTATATGGCCTGTTATTCGGGATTATGGCCGGCGGCTTGATCAGCCTTGGCATGGTGATCGTCCTGGTGGTTTCCCGCCGCTACCAGAGCCTGACCGTCTTCACCGCCTACGGCCCCTACCTGGTTTTCGGAGCGATCCTCCTGCTTTATTTCCCGAAAATGCTTTCAATTTTGTTAGGAAGCTAGTACTATAGTACTAAGGTACGATTTGTTCTTCTGGCGGCATACGCTAAAATATGATTAATGTTAAAGTATCTATTGCTCAAATAAGGTGCGCTTGCGAGGATCACAATTAATGAAACGACAATTTGCCAAGCCGCTGAAACGCAAAAACAAAGGCCAGAGTCTGGTGGAACTGACCCTGATCCTTACCGTTCTCCTGACCTTGCTGGTTGGCATGGTGGAATTTGGCAATTTGCTCAACCAATACATCAATGTCGTCGATGGCACCCGCGAGGGCGCGCGTTTTGGCAGCAATGATGACCCCTTTGCGATCATCATGGTGAATAACGTGCCAACGCCCAACTACGAAATTTTCTTCGCCAAGATCTACACAGTCGTTGAAGGCCATTACGATGTGAATGGTGTCCAGCGCTCCAAGGGCGCCATCAACCCGATTGTCTTGAACAAAGACAACGGGGACGATATCGTCGTCTCCTTTTTTAGTGTCGCCACAGACGGCGCCACGGGAGCCCTGACGAGTATTGAGCGCTTCGAGAGCGCCGCCGGCAGCCGCTACAACAACCAGACGTCCAGATTCACCGACGGCCAGATCAGCGCCAGGATGGATGGACTGGCTCCAAGCACCGGGGTCTTGCTGGTCGAAGTCTTTTATCATTATTACCAGATCCTAAGATTATACAGCTTCATTGGCGTTCCGGACCCGATCCTTGTCCATACCTATTCGGTCATGCCGCTCTCTGCCGCCGAACCCACTCCCACGCCCAACCCTGCCCCTTAATCAAGGCTTTTATGATGAAACCTGCCCCAACGACTCCTCGTAAAAAAGAAAAAGGCCAGATCCTCGTGATCCTGGCGTTGATTTTCGTTGGCCTGGTCGCCGTTGTTGGGCTGGCCATCGACCTGGGCTACATGTACGTCAGCTATGCGCGCCTGCGCCGCGCGGTGGACGCCGCCGCCCTGGGCGCCGTCACGCAGTTCAAGAAAAACGTGCCGGCCTCCGTACTGCAAAAAGCTGCGCGCGAATTCCTGGTCCTGAACGGCTTACCCAACAGCACTTCCGTCAGCGCCCTGATCGATACCTGCGCCACCGCGCCAGGCGACCCGGAACTCTGCACCGCGCCTCCGCGCAAATTGGTGCGGGTGACCGCCAATGAACAGGTGCCGATGTTCTTTCTCTCGATCGTGGGGATTAACAGCGTGCCTATTCGGGTCACAACGGTTTCCGAGGCTGCCGCGGTCGACCTGGTGCTGGTCCTCGACCGCTCCGAGTCGATGGGCTGGTACAAGCCCGACCTTTCTGAAAGGTATCCTATCCCGTCGATCAACGGCGACCCGGTCTCCTGCAACACCAGCACCCCCGCCAACGCGCCAGACAACAACCCCGCCGTCTGGGTCGGGGACTGCCACCCCTTCCACGAAGTCAAATCTGCGGCCTACACCTTTGTCGACGCGTTCATGGATCCCGAATACGACCGGATCGCGATCGTGGTCTTCGACCAGATCGGCAGGCCAGTCAATTTTGGAGACGCCACCACCCCGATCTACCTGTATGGCAAATCGGATAACGCGGCCGCCAAAACCATCCTGCTCGACGCTGTCAGGAAACTCTGGATGTACGATGGTTTTCCCTCGCTGACAGGCGGGGACGATCTGCGCTCGCCGATCGTGTATACCGATCATGGCGTGCAATGCCCCTTTACGTATGAAGACCCGATCCCGTTGGATTTTGCCGCACCCTGCCGCCTGAAAAATAATGCTGGACAGTATTTCTACCTGACTACCCCGGGGATGGAAAATGCGCCCTATGACTATAGCAACTCTGGCACCACCAACATTGGGTCAGGCCTGAACTGGGCGGCGCACATCTTGCAAGCCGCTGGCCGCGAAGAAGCCTTATGGGTGACCATTGTGCTGACCGATGGCATTCCAAACATCGGTTATGACGAAGATAATAAAAACATTTGTCCACCGGGCACACGCGACCGCCTGCCCTGGTGCAACGATAAGGATCCCGACAGCCGGCATGCTTTTGATCCGGGTTCCAACCTGCTCTATGATGTCAATGACTACACCCGCGACCAGGCAGATATCCTCGCCGACGGCGTCCAATCCTTCATTTTTGCCATCGGCCTGGGTCCCGAAGTGGTGTCGTTAAAATATACTGAAGGGCAAGTTGCTCCCGCCCAGGGCGCAACACTGCTCAACTACATCGCCGAAAAAGGCGGCACGACCGAATATTACCAGGCTGACCCCACCGAACTGCAAAGAATCTTCCTGGCCATCGCCAATAAAATCGCCACCAAGCTGACCAAGTAAGCTTTCACCAGAAAAGCAGGTGATCCCATGCAAACCTCAAGCTCCTCCCCTCCCGCTCACTTCCTGCTTCGGCGCCAGAAATCGCAGGCCGCCGTGGAATTTGCCCTGGCTTTCCCCATTTTCCTGATGATTATCTTTGGGATCATCGATTTTTCGTTTTTGTTTGCCTCGTGGCTCTCGATCCAAAACATGGCGCGCCAGGCGGTGCGCTATGCCGGAACCGGCCAATATGACACGGCCTATTGCGCCGAGGCCGACCTGACGATCAACGGCGGGGATGGCACCAGCGCCCTGGATGGCAGCGGCAACCCCATCCCGTGCACCAGCGCCAATTCGAACATGGCGCAGGCCAACAAGTACCGTGAAATCGAGATGGACTACGCCCGGCTGAAGTCGATCCACGATGTGGCCATGCGCTTCAATTATTTCATTTTTGACAGCCCGGGCGCCTCGATCCTCCAAAATGGTTACCTGGTGGTCACGGTTTGCTCCACCCGCGACCGCTCCGACCCGGCCAACGGCGCGGACTACGTTTATGAATTCCCCAATATGGGCGGGCTAAACGCGGACGATTATGGCCGGTGCTACGTGGAGGCCACCGGGGCCGATGAGGAAGACCCCGGCGGGCCAGGCGACCGGGTCATTGTTGGGGTCGACTTCAACCATCCCTACCTGACTCCTTTTATCAATACCCTCTGGCCGTATTACCATTTAGCCTCCACCCGTGAAGCCATCGTGGAGCGCTTCCGCGTCGCGCGGGTTGTCGATGTGCCGCCGCCCATCCTCCAGCCGACTTTCACGCCCGGCCCCGCCACCGTGACCCCGACCCCCACCGTCACCCTGACGCCGACTGTCACCAGCACGATCACCGCCACGCCGACCATCACGCTGACCCCGACAACCACCTCCACGCCCGGCCCCTGCGAAAATGACGGGTCCTTCCTGCGGGAATGGTGGGATGGCATCTCGGGCAGTTCGATTTCCAGCCTGACCACAAATATCAAATACCCACTCTACCCGACCGGCGTCAACCTGTGGTACACGGACGGCGGCGGGCTGGACGCGCCGCACGGAGACAGCGGCGGAGATAACCACGGCGAACGCTTGCGCGGTTATATCTGCCTGGAACAGACCACCGATGTGCGCTTCTGGCTGGCCGGAAACGACAACGCCGAACTGACCATCACCGGCCCCAATGCGACGGTCAACCTGGCAAGCAACGGCAGGGGTTGGCAGGAATGGACAACCGGTTCGCGCTCCAGCGTGGTCACGCTGCTCGGGCGCAACCATTACTACTTTGAAGTGCTCTCCAAGAATGGCAGCGGCCGTTACAACGCTTCGGTTGGCTGGACGATGGGCAGCGATCTCGATACCACCAATACGAAAAAAGTCAACCTCGTGCCCGTGAGTTACCTCTCAGGGGTGCTGCCAGATGCCACGCCCACGCCCACGCCCACACCCACGGCGCTCTGCCCCGGCCCGCCCGGCACCGGCCTGCGCGGCGATTACTACGATAACTACGAGATCGGCGTGCCAAATCAGGGCTGGGAGTACGGCTCACGGCCCCTGGTCGCTTCGCGGATCGACCCGCTGATCAACTTTCCCAACGCGGCGAGCTGGACCCTGCCTCCCGACCTGATCACGGGGTATAATTTCGCAGTCCGCTGGCGCGGCCAGGTGATGCCGTACTACACCGGCAACTACACCTTCTTCAGCAGTTCCGACGACGGGCAGGTGCTCTGGGTCAACGGCACCCGGCTGATCAATGACTGGAACACCCACGGGATGTCGGAGCGCGCTGGTCAAATTCAACTGGTGGCCTGCGAGTTATACGACCTGACCCTGGAATTTTTCCAGGCCACCGGCGGCTACGGCGAACAACTCAGCTGGCTGCCCCCCGGCCAGGACAAGGTGATCATTCCGCAGGCGCATCTCTACCCCGACCCGCCCTTGAACACTTCGACCCCGATGGCCACCCGCACCGCCACCCTGACGCGCACCGCCACCCGGACGCCCACCGTCACCCTGACCCGCACCCCCACCCCGACGCCGACAATCACCTGGACGCCGGTCTGCAACCTGCCGGGCGGCATCACCACGACCGATTTACTTGGCTCCCAAAACGTCATGCTGTACGACTGTCCCTTCGGATGTATTAGCTCGCCTTACCTGAAAAGCGCTGCTAACAATATGGTTCCAGGGACTTACTATTGGAAAGTTGAAACGATCAGTACACCAAATCAGGTTGTCAACAGCGGGACGGTCTTCCTGCCTCCAGGAATGCAGTTTGGGACCCAGGGCGCCTTCGAACTCGCGGTTCCGATCGGAGTCTTCACCAATCCGCCTCCGGATAGCTATTACCCCGGCGTTTTCAAGCTATCGATTTCGATGTATAGCGATTTCACCACCTGTGGCGCCAAAACCGATAACTTCAAGATTGGCGCCCCCCGGCCCAGCCCGACGCCGACCCGAACCTCCACCATGACCAATACACCCAAGGCAACCGTCACGCCGACAACCTCGCCAACCATCACGAACACGCCCACGATCACGGTCCTTCCACCCACGCCGACGCGCACTCTCACACCCACCAGGACACCGATAGATACCGGCGGGTAAAGTCTAGACAGCACGAAAACAGGAGGCCCACAAGGCCTCCTGTTTTTTTGGGGTATAATTTTGGCTGGCAAACCCAGAAAGGAGGCCATCGGGAATCTCTTCTAACCAGGGAAAAACAGCGCAAGCCCCGCACAGCTGTGCGGGGGACGAGGATGAGGGTTCTCCATCGCGGGATGGAGCCAACTGTTCCTTTTTGCAGGTTTCAGTACAGCGGGAAAGCAGCGCCACTGAACCAGCAAACAGGGGCGGGAAAATCGACAGGTCAGCGGAAGCCCTCCGGGAGAGCCACTCCCGAACATCTTTTCCCTCCAGGATAAGCAGGCGAAGAAGACTGCGGGAGCAATCCGGCAGGCAAAGACGCGCTGCATGGCATTATCAATCGAGGGTCGAGTAACGGCGGTCTTTGCCGTGTATCGAGACCCGAAAATATTGGTTTCGGTACGGACGGGAGATCACCGCCCTACTCAACCAACGCGCAATATTGGAGGAACTCCCCTATGTGTGGAATAGTAGGTTATATCGGGCCGCGCGACGCGACGCCGATTATTTTGAATGGCTTAAAACGACTCGAATACCGCGGTTATGATTCCGCGGGGATCGCCGTGCTCGAAAACGGAAAGATCGAAGTGCGGCGCGAAGCGGGCAAGCTCGCCAACCTGGAAGCCCTGGTGGGGCGGGAACCCCTCAGCGGGGCGCCGGGCATCGGGCACACGCGCTGGGCCACCCACGGCGCCCCCTCGGCGCGCAACGCGCATCCGCACCTGGGGAATGGCGGGCGCGTGGTCGTTGTCCATAATGGGATCGTTGAAAACTTCCTCGAGCTCAAAGACGAACTCGCCGCCGAAGGCACGGTTTTCAACTCGGAGACCGACACCGAAACGATCGTCCACCTGGTGGAACGCCACCAGGCCAGCGGCCTGACTCTGACCGAAGCGGCGCGCAAGACCTTCAAAACCATCCGCGGCGCGCATGGGGTGGTGCTGATCAGCGCCGACGAGCCCGATAAAATCGTCTGCGCGCGGATCGGGAATGCGGGCGGGGTGGTCATCGGCCTGGGCGAGGGCGAAAACCTGATCGCCTCGGATATCCCGGCCATCCTGGAACATACCCGCCGCGTCATTTTCCTGGAATCGCACCAGATGGCAATTGTCACCCGCGATTCCGTCCGGGTGGAGACGCTGGACGGCAAGGAACTGCAGCCGCAGATCCACGTCGTGGCCTGGGACCCGGTCGCCGCTGAGAAGGGCGAGTACCGCCACTTCATGCAGAAGGAAATCCACGAACAGGTGCGCGCGCTGACCGACACCCTGGCCGGACGGGTGGACTTCGAGCGCGGCAAAATCCGCCTGCCCGAACTGAACCTGACGCCCGAAATTGCCAGGCGCATTCAAAAAATCTATATCACGGCCTGCGGTACGGCGGCCTACGCCGGGATGGTCGGCAAGACGCTGATCGAAAAAATCGCCCGCGTGCCGGTCGAAGTGGTGATCGGCTCGGAGTTCCGCTACTGCGACCCGATCGTGGACGAAAACACGGTCGTGCTGGCCATCTCGCAATCGGGCGAAACCGCCGACACGCTGGCCGCCATGGAAGAAGGCCGCAAAAAGGGCGCCCTCCTCTGGAGCATCGTCAATGCGATTGGCTCGCAGGCCATGCGCGTGGCAGATGGCTCGATCTCGATGCAGACCGGCCCCGAAATCGGCGTGGCCTCGACGAAGGCCTTCACTGCGCCGCTGGTTGACCAGTACATGCTGGCGATCCTGCTGGCCGATCTGCGCGGCGTGATCGATGAAAAGACGCGCAAAGCGCTGGTGGCGGACCTGCGCCTGGTGCCTGACCTGGTGGGCCGGACCCTCGAACGCGAAGCTGAGGTGGAAAAGGTCGCCCACGCCCTGAAGGACATCCGCGGCTGCCTGTACCTGGGGCGCGGGATCAACATGCCGATCGCCTACGAAGGCGCGCTCAAACTGAAGGAGATTTCCTACATCCACGCTGAAGGCTACCCGGCGGGCGAGATGAAACATGGCCCGATCGCGCTGATCGACGAGAACATGCCGGTGGTCTGCATCGCGCCGCAGGATCCCTGGCACGAGAAGATGATCAGCCAGATCCAGCAGGCCCGGGCGCGGAACGGCACGGTGATTGCGGTCGCCACGGATGGCGACGAACTCGTCAGGGGCATGGCCGACCACGTTTTGTGGGTGCCCGAATGCCCGTGGAGGCTCTCACCCGTGGTGACGGTCATCCCGCTGCAACTGCTGGCCTACCACATCGCCACCATCCGCGGGCTGGATGTGGATCAGCCCAGGAACCTGGCAAAGAGCGTGACGGTGGAGTAATTTATACGATTTACGATTTTGTGATTTAGCGATTGGTAAACCGCCCGCACCAGAAATAAAAAGACCCCGGCAGCTTTTTCGCCATGGGGTCTTTCATTTTTCAAATCACCCAATCACTAAATCAAACAATCACCCAATAGATCAGCCCATCGAAACAGCCATGACATCGTAATACGTTCCCGCGCCAAAACCATCGAACATGACGTGGTCGCCCGGTTTGATACTTTGCAGCTGGCGCAGGAAGGCGATCATGCAAGAGGCCGCACTGACGTTGCCAAAGTCGCTCAGCAGCCAGGGCATCGGGTATTCAATCCCGGCCTTCAAAAGCTGCTTGCCTTTCAGCAAGTTGATCTTGTAATTGGCGTGATGCACAATCCCAATATCGATGGTTTTATCCGAGTCAAGCTTACTCATCAAGTCGCTGTACTCATTAAAGACCTCGGTAACGATATCCACGCCCGAGCGCACGAACAGTTTGACCATGCCCATCAGCCCGGCCATCACGATCGGCAGGCCGTCGGCAGGCTCATGCATCATCCCGGCCACGCGGATGTGGTTGGAGGCTTCCTGCGAAACCTCCAGCATGGACCTCCCCGGAACCATTTCCTTCGAATGCGGGTAATACATGCGCACTTGCAGCAAACCCTCATCGTCATAGTTTTCGGTGCTTTTCCCGACCAATAATTTCATATTCTCCCCGGGAACCACCCCAATCGCGCCGGCGCCATTCCCAAACAACTGGAGCGCATTTTTATCACGCGCATGAGTTGTGAAGCGGCTCAGTCCTTCGATGCCGCCCACCAGCACTTTCTTGCCCGCCAATTCCTCGGCGACATTCACTTGACCCGCTACGGCCAGCTGCGGATTCAGGGCCAGATTTAATGCGCCCATCGAGCCGTCACAGGCCTTGTGGACACTTACCTTGAGTGCCTTTTCGGGAATTCCGGCCCGCCGGGCAATCTGGGCGACATAATCAATCGAAACCGGAGCGCTCATCCCAATCAGGACGCCCTGCACTTCGGACGGGTCCCAGCCGCTGGCCCGGGCGGCCTGTTTGAGCAGACGCGCCCCAACTTCCAGTTCCAGTTCAAGATGTTCTGTTTCGGTCAAATCGGGAGTGTGATGACGGCTGACAAAACCCAGTTCAGCGAGATTCATCACATCCGCTTCGGCCAGCGGCTCACCGAGGCGCTGGCCCACAAAGGCAGGTAATTCTAAATTATTGTAGCCTTTTCCCCAGGCCGCGTAGGCTCCACCGATCCCCAGCGCAGGATTGGTGACGCTTTCAATCCCGAAGGGCACACCCTCGGCGACAGGAATGGTTTCGGTTTGCACATTGGGGCGCTCAAAAAATGACACAGCGCCAATTTTTTCGTTTTCGTCCATGCTTTCTCTCCTGAAAGTGATCTAAGCTCACTGAATAAATCCATGAACCGAACTTGACCAAAGGGAAGTATAACGCCGATTCGATTGAGAAGATTAGTCAGTTTGTAGGGATATAACCCCGGGCCGGGGAAGAAGCTACTCTCGAATCCCGCGTATAATTATTTCAGTAGTTGACGAAACAGCTCACAAAATCGGACATTCTTTCGACTTTCTCGAAACACTGATTTTACCTGCTTTCAAACTCGAAGGGTGAAGCTCATGGAACAGACCACCGATCCAATCTCATGGCTCCTCGAAGGCGATCCTGCCATCCGCTGGCAGGCGCTGCGCGATTTGCTGGACGAGCCACAGACAACCTACGAACGGGAACGCAATCAAGTGGCCAGCCTGGGCTGGGGAGCGCAGTTGCTCACCCGTCAGGACGCTGACGGCAACTGGGGCGGCGGCCTTTACAGTCCCAAATGGAAATCAACCACCTACACGCTGCTGCACCTGCGCCAACTGGGATTGCCGCCTGGCAACGAACAGGCCCTGCGCGGCTGTGAAAAGTTCTATTTCCGTGGGCTCGAGAAAGATGGCGGTATCAACCTTTTCAAAAGCTTCCGCCACAGCGAAACCTGTGTCAACGGCATGATTTTGAGCCTGCTGAGCTATTTCCGCTTCCCCGATGAACGCATCCACAGCGTGGCAGAATTCCTGCTGCGCGAACAGATGCCGGACGGCGGTTGGAATTGCGAGCGCATCAAGGGCGCGACGCATGCTTCCTTCCATACGACAATTTCTGTGCTGGAGGGATTAACCGAATACGGCTCGACCTACCCGCAGGCCCTGGCCGCCGTTTCACCGGCCCTCGACTCAGGCCGTGAGTTTCTCCTGCAACACCGGCTGTACCAGTCGCACCGTACCGGCCAGCCAGCCGACCCGGCCATGACCTACATGCACTTCCCTCCGCGCTGGCATTACGACTTCCTGCGCGCGCTGGATTACTTCCAGACCGTCAAAGCGCAGCTCGATGAGCGCATGCAGCCGGCGCTGGAGCTTCTGGAAAACAAACGGGGGCAGGATGGCCGCTGGGGGCTAAACGCGCCCTGGCCCGGAGTTGTCTTTTTCCAAATGGAGCCAGCCGGGCAGCCCAGCCGCTGGAACACCCTGCGCGCCCTGCGCGTGCTGAAATGGAGCGAGAACAACGCCAAAAATCACCAATCACCTGTATAATTACCAAAATCAAGGATTAATCCATCTCAAAGTGAGGTTGAATTTATGCGCCCTGACTGGGACTCTTACTTCATGAAAATCGCCTACGCCGTTTCTGAGCGTTCCACCTGCGACCGGGCTTTCGTGGGCTGTGTGCTGGTGCTCGACAAGCGCATCCTGACCACCGGTTTCAACGGCTCACCTGCCGGGCAGGAACACTGCGATGAGGCCGGCCACCTGATAGTGGAAGGACACTGCGTCCGCACCATCCACGCTGAGACGAATGCCATCATCCAGGCCGCCCTGCACGGCGTTTCAACCCGTGGCTGCACCTGCTACGTCACCCACCTGCCCTGCATCAATTGCACCAAGGCCCTGATCAACGCTGGCGTCATCCGGATTGTTTACAATGTGGCTTACCGCACCGATGAAAATGCGATGAACTTCCTGAAGGCAGCCCATATCGAAATCTGCCAGAATGGATACGATCCGACTGCAAAATAATAAAAGCTGCCGGGATTGCCCTTTCAGGAAGATAATATCGCTGAAAGTTCAACCAGAATAACCGCCCAGAAGGAAAGCATGTTCACAAAAATTCTCAAAAATCCATATTTTATTACCGGCGTCATCGTTTTTCTTCTGCTCTTCATCCTGGGGCTTTATCTGGATTTCTCGCTGGGCGAAACCTTGTTGGCCTCTGCCGCACTGACAGCGATCGGGGTAGGTGTTTTGTGGTGGCAGGAAGCAATTGGGTAGGTCAGGATCGGCTTGAGAATCGCACCTGGAAAGAGAGGTTTCCAAATGGCAATTGATGCAACAATCCAACCCAATTCTCCGGACACCCTCCCCGCCAGCCGGATTCCCGCGCTGGAATACCACGACACCGAATATAACGGCGGCTCAACAGTACAAATGAAGGCCGCCTGGTTCCTGGATCAGATGAAATGGCTATACGACAACGAATACAAGGCTCTCACCGGCGGCGAGCTGTATCAATTTGCCATGGGAGCTGTCAGACCCCCACAAAAATCGTGTTTCCTGCGTTTTGACCTTGGCCTGCCTGTTTACAAGAGCTTCCAGGAAGTGATTGTGCCAACCCTGGTCAAATATTCCTTCCACGCCATCTTTTTTGTCCTGACCAGCAGTATCAAGGAGACTGCCCCAGCCAAGGGTAACTACATCACCTGGGACCACCTGCGCGAGTGGGAACAGACCGGCTGTGTCGAGATTGGGTCACATAGCATCAAACACCCCGATCTGCGCGCCGCAAGCACCCCCACGCGTTTATGGGAGCTGCGGGAGAGCAAGCGCATCATCGAGACAAAACTCAGCCACCTGATTTCCTTCTTTGCCTGGCCGTATGATTCCGTTCCCAACCACCCCGAAATACTGCTCAAATTATTTAATTACCGGCTCGGCTTTGCCGGGCATCGCGTCGAACGCAGTATCGTCTTCAAAGACCCCAACCCTTTTGCGCTGCCCTGCTATTATCCTTACAGCAGCCCAAAGGCTTACCCGTTAATTACCACCAGCAACAAATTAACCTTTGGGAAGATGATCGAGGCGGCTGTCGCCCTGCCCAAAAAATAATCAGCCGAGGTAATATGGTAAACCGATCGGCCGCCCAAGCCACCTTGGGCGGCCGTTTAATTTAAGCCCTGCTGCCTGGCAAGCCAACGACAAACAAGCAAAACGGCAGGCCGCGGGCGTTCAATTCCAGCTTGGAAACCTGGGTGACCTCTGCTGTCAGCAAATTTGACAGAAAGAAAGTGTCGGTCCGGCACAGCTCTGGGTGAGACCCGATCAAGGCTGCATAAGGGCAGTGCTCGAAGATGATCCGAGGCCCGGCGGCATGGGCCTCCCAGCGGGAAACGTAACCGAGGCGGTTGAGCCGCTCGATGGTCAGCGCCAGACGGCGGGTGATGTGCCCCGTCGCCTCGACAGACTGGGCAGCCGCCAAACGCGCAGCAAGCGACCGCAGGACCGATTCCTGGGCGGGCGCGGGCGCATTTCCCAAAACTTCCAGGAGCAAGACATCTGCCAGCCCCGCCAGGTTATCCCCCACCGCCGCATCGCCCAACCCGAAGAGCCGCACCGGGCGGCCCTTTCCGTTCCCCAGCCGTTCCGCGACAACCTTGACCCTGCCGTCAGTAACCAGGTGCGCCAGGTGGTGACGGACATTTGCAGTAGTTACGCGCAATACGCGGCTGATTTCAGCCGCGCTGACGCCGTTATGATCACGCAAATAGGCGAGGATGCGCTGGCGGGAGGTCGGGGTTGTCATGACATTTGTCATCATATCATCACTATTTGAATTATGCAAATATATATTTGCATAATTCCGTTGACGAATGCTCTCTCAACCACTATAATCTTCGTAATCATGACCGAGTCGCTCAACTGGGAGTCTACTTACGCGATTGCGCTGGCTTTGAAAGCGGCGCACCCAAAAGTGAACCTGGAAAACATCTCGCTCCAGATGATTTTCAACTGGACAGTGGCGCTCCCCGCTTTCGAGGATGACCCCGCGCTCGCCAATGACGAGATCCTTGCAGCAATCTATCAAGAATGGTTCGAGGAGACATTATGAGCACAAACGAACTCAACCTGCCGGAATTCGAAATCCCGGAGGAACTGGATGGCAAGATCGCCATTACCACGCTCGACCGGATCTATAACTTCGGGCGCCGCTCTTCCATCTGGCCGATGATGTTTGGCCTGGCCTGCTGCGCAATCGAAATGATCGCCGGGCAGGCCGCGCGCTACGATATGGCACGCTTCGGGATGGAAGTCATGCGCCCCAGCCCACGTCAATGCGATGTAATGATCGTGGCCGGAACAGTCACCAAGAAAATGATTCCCGCCATCGTGCGCCTGTTCAACCAGATGCCCGAACCAAAATATGTTGTGGCGATGGGCGCCTGCGCTTCAGGAGGCGGCCCATTCAAAGAAGGCTACAATGTTGTGGCGGGCATCGATAAATTCCTCCCCGTAGATATTTATGTGCCGGGCTGCCCGCCCACCCCGCAAGCCTTGATTGCCGGGATGATCAAATTGCAGGAAAAAATCGATAAGCAGTCGATCAAGCATGTCCGCTGGTACAAAAAAGGCGCCGACTCAGTGGAAATCCAAGTTCCCTTCCTCGGCCCGGATTTGATCGACCCGCGCCGCATCCCTGAAATCAGGGCCAAGGCCGCAGAACTGGCCCTGCCCGCCGCCCCCGCTGCCCCTGCGGGGGAGAAAGCAGCCTAGGAGGAGACAACATGGCGACCCCGATTGTTGAAACAACCCTCGACCTGGCGGCGAAATTCCCCGGGAAAGTTACTGCCGATACCCGCCCTGGCTATGCCGGCTGGGTGGTGGATAAAAACGCGCTGATCGAAGTGGCGACTTCCATCCGCGACGAGCTTGGCTACGATTTACTGACCAATCTCTGTGGCGTGGACTATCCCGAACAAAACAAGCTGGAAGTGGTTTACCATGTGATCAAGACCACCGGCGGCGCGCCTCTGGTCTTCAAGACCCAGGCTGAGCGCATCGACCCGGTGGAAGTGCCTTCCCTGGTTTCGGTCTGGCCGGGCGCGGATCTCCAGGAGCGCGAAACCTGGGATATGTACGGTATCGTATTCGTCGACCATCCCGACCTGCGCCGCATCCTGATGTGGGAAGGCTTTGAAGGCTTCCCGCTCCGCAAGGATTATAAAGAAGCTTTCTACGAAGAAGAAGTCAAGCCGCTGAAAAGCCGCTGGCCAGATGGCAACCATAAATATGCCGAAACCAAGGCTCCATATGGCGACAACATCATGTTCAAACCGGGCTTCGACCCTGAAAAATGGGTCCCCACCGATCCCGAAGAGGCCCTGTATGCTTCCTTGAGAAAATATAAGACTGAAGAAGTTGATGGCATCAAAACCGACCATATCATCGTCAACATGGGGCCGCAGCACCCGTCAACGCACGGTGTCTTCCGCGCCGTGGTCGTGCTGGATGGCGAAACCATCGTCAGCCTGAAACCGGTGATGGGCTATCTGCACCGCAACCATGAAAAAATTGGCGAACGCAACGCCTGGCTGCACAACATGCCCTACACCGACCGCCTCGATTACTTCAATTCGATGTACAACAACTGGGGCTACTCCCTGGCTGTCGAGAAACTGATGGGCGTGCAGGTGCCTGAGCGCGCGGAATACATCCGCGTGATCATGGGCGAACTCAGCCGCATCCAGAACCACCTGATCCTGTTCGGAATGCTCTGGAACGACCTTGGGGCTTACTTCACCCCGGCGCTCTACGCCTTCGAAGAACGCGAACTGATCCTCGATATTTTCGAGGCTGTGGCTGGCTCGCGAATGATGTGCAACTACCACCGCTTTGGCGGAGTGGCCCGCGACATCGATGAAGTCAGCCTGCAAAAAATCAAGGACCTGGTTTTCGAGCGCTTGCCGCGCAAAGCTGAAGAGTTCGACCGCCTGCTCTCTGAAAATGAAATCTTCCTGGCCCGCATGCGCGGCATCGGCTACCTGAGCCCCGAAGATACGATTGCCTATTCCGTCACCGGGCCAAACCTGCGCGCCGCTGGTATTCCCTATGACATCCGCCGCGCCGACCCCTACGGCATCTACGACCGCTTCGATTTCAATATCCCTGTGCGCCATAACAGCGACCTGCTTGACCGCTACTTCTTGCGCGTGGATGAAATCGTCCAATCCCTGCGCATCTTGCAGCAGGCGCTCAAGGGCCTCCCCGAAGGGCCGATCCTGGCGGGGAAACCGGCGTACATCACCCGTGTTCCAGCGGGCGAATCTTATGGCCGGGTGGAAGGCCCGAAGGGCGAACTCGGCTTCTACGTTGTCTCGACCGGCAAGCCAAACCCCTATCGTTATCACGTCCGCGCCCCATCTTTCGTCAACATCACCTCGTTGGAAAAGCTCTGCGTGGGCACGAAGATTGCAGATTTCGTTGGCATCCTGGGCATGGTCGATATCGTGCTCGGCGAACTCGACCGGTAGGAGCATAAAAAATGAATGGTCTAGGTTTACTCAAAGGTCTCAGCGTCACCCTGAAGCGCTTTGTAGACTCTTACATAGAGGATTTGAGCTGGTTATTCAAGCGCTATAACCGGGTGGAACTCCGCACCAGCAAGGATGCGCGCGGCACATTCACCATCCAGTACCCCGAAGAAAAGCTGCCTGTCCCCGAAGAATTCCGTTACAAACCCTTCCTGCTTTATGAAGAAGGCTCCAACGGCGAAAAAGAAATCCGTTGCACCTCCTGCGGCATCTGTGCCAAAGCCTGCCCAACCCAGTGCATCTGGATTGTGCGCAGCAACGACCCGGTCACCGGGCGGCCCGTGACCCAGCCCGCCGGTTTTTGGATCGACGCTGATATCTGCATGAGCTGCGGCTTCTGCGCTGAATATTGTCCCTTCGACGCGATCAAGATGGATCACGATTACGAAGTCTCCTCATACACTCGCAACCTGATGGACATCAACGAACTGATGAAGCCGGTTTCGTATTATGCCAGCATCCGCCCGCTCAACTACGCCCGTGAAGAAGAAGCCCGCCGGGCCAAGGAGGCTGCCAAAGCCGCCAAGGCTGAAACTGCCTAGAATACCGATGATCGAGCAGGCAAGGATTTCTGCCGTACACTGGCGCTGTGTTCCGTGCAGTGAGGCGCAAGTATGCGCCCAGAGCTTTCGGGGCTACTTGCCACCGCAAACAAGAATTCAAGTTGCAGGTTAGGGTATAATCCTGACCTGCAACCTATTTAAAAAATCTTATTGACAGGTAGAAAAAAATGGCAAAAATCACACGAGAAGCCGTCCTTGCGGCGCTCAGCAAAGTGCAAGAACCCGAGCTACACCAGGATTTGGTTACCCTGGGCATGGTACGCGACCTGGTCATCGAAGCAGACTCTGTCAGTTTCAGCGTCATGCTGACCACCCCGGCTTGCCCGTTACGGGGCCGGATCGAAAAAGAAGCCCGTGAAGCCGTGGAAGCCATCGGCGCTCACCCGGTCACTGTAAAATTGGATTCGGACGTCCCCAACGACGGGCGCATGCGCGGGTTGGTGAATGCTCCCATGCGAAATGCCATCGCCGTGGCCTCCGGGAAAGGCGGCGTGGGGAAAAGCACGGTCGCTGTTAACCTGGCCGTTGCCCTGGCCCAGAGCGGCGCCCGCGTTGGATTATTGGACGCCGATATCTACGGCCCCAATATCCCGACCATGATGGGCGCGCCAAACATGCCTAGCCCGGTGGATGGCAAACTCATTCCGGCTGAATCTTACGGAGTCAAACTGATGTCGATGGGCTACCTGGTCAAACCCGGTCAGCCGCTGATCTGGCGCGGCCCGATGCTCAATTCGGCCATCCGCCAGTTTCTGAGCGACGTGGAATGGGGCGAACTCGACTACCTGATCATCGACCTGCCGCCAGGCACTGGAGATGCGCCGCTTTCGTTGGCCCAGGCCCTGCCGCTTTCCGGCGTGGTGATCGTCACCATGCCACAGGCCGTTTCTTTGGAAGACGCCAGCCGCGGCCTGGAAATGTTCCGGACGCTGGACGTGCCCATCCTGGGCGTCATCGAAAACATGAGCTACCTGACCCTGCCCGACGGTTCGAAAATGGATGTCTTCGGCCAGGGCGGCGGCGAAGCCATGGCCAGGCAGTATGACGTGCCCTTCCTGGGCGGCATCCCGATGAACCCCAACGTGCGGATCGGTGGCGACAGCGGCAAACCGATCATCGTCACCGATCCAGAATCGGACGCGGCCAAAGCACTCAAATCCCTGGCCGAAGCCGTGGCCGCGCGCATCAGCGTCTCGGCGTTGACGGGAAATAACATTCCCACCATCGATATTATTTAACGCCCACTAAAAACGACACCGTTGCAAGTGGCGCTTTTCAGGCTGCCCTGGCGGTCAGGCCAGGGCGAACAATACTTGCACCGCACTACATTCGGTGCAGCGCGGGCGAGCAACCTCCAAAAGGTTAGCTTTTCCTGGTTTGCGGGAGATTGCTTTGGGCCGAGGCCCTCGCAATGACATGAGAATAGATGGATTTATGCAACCTAAAATTGTCGGTATCCGCTTCAGCAAAGTAGGCAAGCTTTATCATTTCGATGCAACCTCCATCCCGGAAATTCAGGTGGGAGAATCTGTTGTTGTTGACACGGCGCGAGGAAGACAAATCGGCGAAGTCATCCAACATGTGGTCGATCCCCCGGTTCCGCCGGAAGGCAGTTGGAAAGCCATCGAGCGCAAGGCCACCCCGGCCGACCTGCTCCTGCACCAAACCTGGGTTCAGAAACAGACCGAGGCGATGATCAACTGCCGGGCGCGGGCTGCCGAGTTGCAGCTTGCTGGGGTAAAAATTGTCGCCGCCGAATATTCGTTTGACGGATCACGGCTGATCTTGATGTTCAGCACCGAGACCGAAGACAAGGTCGATCTCAAATCCCTGCGCAAGGATATGCAAAAGCTCTATCCGCAGTCACAGGTGGAAATGCGCCAGATTGGACCACGCGACGTGGCCAAACTGCTGGGCGGCATGGGCGCTTGTGGGCTGGAATCACGCTGCTGCTCCAAGTTCCTGACCGAGTTCAGCCCGATTTCGATCAAAATGGCCAAGGAGCAGGGTATCTCGCTGACCCCCTCTGAAATTACTGGAATGTGCGGACGCCTGCGCTGCTGTCTCATTTACGAATATGAACAGTATGTGGCTGCCCGCAAGGAACTCCCCAAGCGCGGCAAACGCGTGGTCACACCGGACGGCGAAGGCAAAGTTCTCGATTCCTTCCCGATGCGCAACATGGTTCTGGTGGAACTCGACCCCAAGCCGCAACCCCCGGAACGCACAGACCGTCCCGAAAGGCCGGAGCGCTTCGAACGTCCTGAACGCCCCGTTGTACGCGAATATCCGCGCAACGATCTCGAACCCTGGGATGAACTCGAAGCCTTGCGCCGTAAATCTGTAGCCCCCTGTGACAAGCATGAAGGCGGCGAGTGTGATTGCGGGAAAGCCGAAAAGCGGGAATCGGGCAACGGGAACCGGAAATCGTAAAAATGAAAAACCCTGGCACTTGGGACACACCTCAACAGATCCTGGTCATCCTGGCTCATCCGGATGACCCGGAATTTTTTTGCGGCGCAACGCTGGCCCGCTGGGCCAGGGCCGGCCACGAAATTGCTTACTACATCCTGACCTGCGGGGACAAGGGCCGCAACGACCACAACCTCCAGATCCCCGGCGACCAGCTCTGCGCGCTGCGCCACACCGAAGAACTCGCCGCGGCGGCCGTCCTGGGAGTCAAGGAAGTCCATTTCCTGGATAAGGATGACGGCTATCTTGTCCCGGATATGAACCTGCGCCGCGAGGTCGTGCGCATCATCCGCCAGTTTAAACCGGATGTGTTGGTGACCTGCGACCCGCAGAATCTTTTCGCTACTTATGGCTTGAACCATCCCGATCACCGCGCCGCCGGACAAGTTGTGTTGGACGCGGTTTTTCCCGCCGCTGGGAACGAGCTATTCTTCCCGGAACTGCTCGCAGAAGGCTGGCTGCCCCACAGCCCGAAGGAAGTCTGGGCTTCGCTGACCAGCCAGCCGAACGTTACCTTGGACGTAACCGACATGTGGGAGACCAAAATCCGCGCCTTGAAAGAGCACAAATCCCAGATCGGCGACCCGGCCAAACTCGAAGAGCGCATCCGCTCGCGCCGAACCGAAGACAGCACGGAAGAAAATCCGCGGTATGAAGAGAAATTTAGGGTAGTAAACTGGCGGTAGCGCAGCCACGATCCTTTCTTGGAATTCCTATGACCGACTTTTATCAAGAAGCTCAAAAACTATTCCCCTTTACCCAAGCCATCCGGCGCGACCTGCACCAGCACCCGGAACTGGGCTTCCAGGAAGTGCGCACCTCGAGCGTGATCGCCAGGGAACTGCGCGAAATCGGTCTGGAAGTGACCACCGGCCTCGCCAAAACCGGCCTCATAGCCCTGATCGAGGGCGCCAAGCCCGGCCCGGTGATCATGCTGCGTTTCGACATCGACGCCCTGCCGATCACCGAACAGACCGGCGCGGGCTATGCCTCGCAAACCCCCGGCCTGATGCACGCCTGCGGGCATGACGGACATGTCGCCATCGGGCTGACCGTAGCGCGCCTGCTGAATGACCACCGTGACGAGATCAACGGCTCTGTCAAGCTGGTCTTCCAGCCCGCCGAAGAAGGCATGGGCGGCGCCGAGAGAGCCATTCAGGAAGGCGCGCTCGAGAACCCGGCCCCGATTAAATGCCTGGGGCTGCACATCTGGAACGAGAAACCGCTCGGCTGGCTGGGCATCTCCGCCGGGCCGGTGATGGCCGCCGCTGCCAGTTTTGAGATCACGCTGACCGGCAAAGGGGGTCACGGAGCGATACCGCACCAATCGCTTGACCCGGTTGTGGCCGCAGCCCAAATCATCAGCGCCGCCCAGACGATCTCATCCCGCAACACCGACCCGCAAAAAGCCTGCGTGGTTTCGTTTTGCTCGATCCATGGCGGGGAGGCCTTCAATGTCATCCCTCAAATAGTCGAAATCAAGGGTACGGTCCGCACCTTCGACCCGGAGGTGGAAAAGATGGCCTACCGGCGCCTGGGCGAAATCGTGCGCGGCGTGGGCGAAGCCATGGGCTGCAAAGTGGAATTGAACGTCAGCGCCGTCACCCCGGCAGTCATCAACGACCCGCTGGCGGCGGGTGCGGTGAAGCGCGCCGCCCAAGCGCTGCTGCCTGACCACGAGCTTGATGACCAAGGCCGTTTCACGATGGGCGCCGAAGATTTCGCCTTCTACCTTCAAAAAATCCCCGGGGCATTTTTCTTTGTCGGCTCGACAAACGCGCAAAAGGGACTAATTTACGGTCACCACCACCCCAAATTCGACTTCGACGAGAGCGCTATGCCGCGCGCAGCAGCGCTGATGGCCGGCGCAGCAGTTGAATTACTCAAAGCATAAAACCGAAAGGGTGAACACTCACGCTGTTGACTCCTATCTGTGAAAATGTTATACTAGATTCATCTTAATAATCTGATTAATCAGTCAATATGGCCTCTATGGACAACCAATCCGAATTCATGCGTTACCTGGCGGCCCACCCGCAGGCAGAAGAAAAACTCCCGGCGCTGACCGCCCTGAGCAAGGAACTTAGCGTCAGCGTAGCCAGCTTGCGCGAGCAGTTGGAAGTGGCCCGCGCCTTGGGATTGGTCGAAGTGAAACCGCGCACCGGCATCCGCCGTTTGCCATATACCTTTTTACCCGCCGTCCGCCGCAGCCTGGACTACGCCATGGCGCTTGAAGAAACGAATTTCCAGTTATTCGCCGATTTGCGCAAACACGTGGAAGCGGCTTACTGGCATGAAGCGGTCGCAAAACTGACCGGCGAAGACAAAACCCGCCTGCAAAGCTTGATCGAAAAGGCCTGGAGCAAGCTCGACGGGTATCCCATCCAAATCCCCCATGATGAGCACAAACAGCTGCACCTGACGATTTATTGTCGCCTCGGAAACCCCTTTGTTTGCGGGATTCTCGAAGCTTATTGGGAAGCTTATGAAGCCATCGGGTTAAATGTTTTCACCGATTACAACTACTTACGGGAAGTTTGGGGCTATCACCAACAAATGGTCGAGGCCATTTGCCAGGGCGACCATGACCTGGGCTACAAAGCGCTGACCGAACACAGCGACATGCTGGCTGACTTGCTCGACCTCCGCCCCGTTCGATAAAGACTGGTTTCTCGTCAATATCCACAATTCCGAGGAGAATTATGGCACAACAGATTGTCAATGACTTTTCCATCGTCGTTGGTACTGCCAACGGCTCGGGGTCGCAAACATCGAACGCGACAATACTGCGCGCGTTGTTCAAAATGGGCATCCCGGTTTCGGGCAAAAACCTGTTCCCAAGCAACATCCAAGGTCTGCCGACCTGGTACATCATCCGCGCCAGCCGGGAGGGCTTTACCGCCCGCCGCGACGAGCGCGAAATTGTTGTCGCCATGAACCCCACCTCGTTCGCGAAAGACCTGGAAAGCGTTCTTCCCGGCGGCGTGTTTTTCTACGATGATGCGATCAAACAGCCGGTCGCGCGCGAAGACATCACCATCTACCCGATGCCGGTCAAGCAGATCGTGCGGAACGACGCCAATATTCCAAGCAACCTGCGAGATATGATCGCCAACATGGTCTACGTCGGCATCGTGGCGCAAATGCTCGGCATCGAGATGGATAAAATCGAATCTGCGTTGAGCTTCGCCTTTAAAGGTAAACAAAAAGCCATCGATCTGAACCTGAATGTGGTCAAAGCCGCCGCTGAATGGGCCAGGGACAACCTGGAGAAAAAGGATCCCTATTACGTGGAGCCGATGGATAAGACCGCCGGGCTGATCATGGCAGACGGCAACACCGCCGCCGCGATTGGCTCCATCTATGGCGGCGTGCAGTTTGTGGGCTGGTACCCAATCACCCCTGCCACCAGCCTGGCGGAAGAATTGAACGAATTCCTGCCAAAACTGCGTAAAACTGCGGATGGCAAGAATACTTTTGCGGTCGTCCAGGCGGAAGACGAGTTGGCCGCCATCGGCATGTGCATCGGCGCTGGGTGGGCGGGCTTGCGCGCCATGACCTCCACCTCCGGCCCGGGGCTGAGCCTGATGACCGAATTTGTTGGCCTGGCTTACCTTGCCGAAGTGCCGCTGGTCATCTGGGATGTCACCCGCATTGGTCCGAGCACCGGCCTGCCCACGCGCACTTCGCAAGGCGATTTGAAATTCGCGGCCAATATGGGTCACGGCGATGCAAACAACCTGATCCTGTTGCCAGGCTCGGTAAACGAGTGCTTCGAATTCGGCTGGCGCGCTTTTGACATCGCCGAGCGCGTCCAAACGCCCGTGGTTGTGCTGAGCGACCTGGACTTTGGCATGAACCAGTGGATGACCGAACCGTTCAAGTATCCGGATGCGCCGATGGATCGCGGTAAAATCCTGTGGGAAGATGACCTGAAAAAACTGACCGAACCCTGGGGCCGCTACCTGGACAAGGACGGCGACGGAATCCCGTACCGCACCCTGCCCGGCAACCGTCAAATCGGCAGCGCCTACTTTACGCGCGGTACCGGTCATGACCCTTACGCACGCTATACCGAAGACTCTGCCGTCTGGGAAAGCAACATGGCGCGTCTCAAGCATAAATTCGAGACCGCCAAGCAATACCTGCCCAAACCGGTGATTGAAACAGTTAAAGGCGCAAAAGAAGGCATTATCTCTTTCGGGTCGGCTGTCGCGGCGGTCGATGAAGCCCGGATCCTGCTGGAAAAGGAAACGGGGAGGAAGACAAATTTCCTGCGTTTGCGCGCGCTTCCAGTAACAGACGAGGTAAAGAAATTCGTCCAGAAACAGGACAAGGTGTACATCGTCGAAATGAACCGTGACGGACAGTTGTATCAGCAGTTGCTGCTGGCCATGCCCGAACTGGCCTCCCGGCTGGTCTCGGTGGCCTACAGCGACGGCTTGCCGCCCACCGCGAAACGAATAGTGAAAGAAATCCTGGCCCGTGCTTGAACCGGGCTTGCCCAGCAAAGGAGAGCAAATAATATGGCTGAGAACCTTCCAATGGCCGGAGTCAATGTCCAGGTCAACCTGGCCGGTCTGAGTAAAAATGATTATCGCGGCCTGCCCAGCACACTCTGCCAGGGCTGTGGGCACAATTCGATTGCCAACCAGATTGTGACCGCCGCTTACGAAATGAATATCGTGCCCGAAAATGTGCTCAAATTCAGCGGGATCGGCTGCTCGAGCAAGTCCCCGACCTATTTCCTGAACCGCTCCTTTGGCTTCAACGGCCTGCACGGACGGATGCCGTCGGTCGCCACCGGCGCGCTCTTTGGCGACATGAGTCTGAAAGGCATCGGCGTCTCCGGAGATGGCGACAGCGCCAGCATCGGGATGGGCCAGTTCAAGCACATGATGCGCCGCAACGTGGACATGGTCTACATCATCGAAAACAACGGCGTTTACGGCCTGACCAAAGGCCAGTTCTCGGCCACTGCCGAGGTGGGTTTGAGCCTGAAAAAACAGGGCATCAATCAGTACATGCCAATCGATATTTGCATGGAAGCGATTGCTTCGAACGCGTCTTTCGTGGCGCGCTCCTTCGCGGGCGATCCCAAGCAGGTCAAGGAATTGCTCAAGGCCGCTTTTGCCCACAAGGGCATCGCCGTGATTGACATCATCAGCCCGTGTGTGACTTTCAACAACGAGGATAATGCTTATCACTCCTACGCCTGGGGCAAAGACCATGAAGCGCCCCTGCACGAGATCTCCTTTATCCCGGCGCGCGACGAAATCATCATTCCCGATGAATTCGAAGCAGGCACCATCCGCGAGGTGGAAATGCACGACGGTTCGAGCATCGTGCTAAAGAAGCTCGAAGCCGATTACAACCCGACCAGCCGCTTCGAGGCGCTGCACAAGCTGGAACAAGCCCAACAGAATAACTGGTTGATCACCGGCCTGATTTATCTTGACCCGAGTAAACCGGCGTTAATCGACAAATACAATCTGGCCGACACCCCGCTCAACCGCCTGACCGAGAAAGAATTGCGGCCCGCGCCTGAAACGATCAACCAGATCAACGAGATGATGTTCTGAGTAACCGTTTGTAAAACGGAAAAACGGATAAGAACCGGATAAAGAAGGTGGCAGTCACTCAAGACTGTCACCTTTTGGTTTTCCGACGATCCATTTCTCCACTTCAGCCTCCATTGCCCATGTTACAATGTCCGCATGATGACTACAACCTATCGAACTGAACATGACCTGCTCGGCGAGCGCGAGGTACCCGTGGAGGCTTATTACGGCATCCATACCCTGCGCGCGCTGGAAAACTTTCCGATTACAGGGACTCCGATCCGGGTCTATCCAGGGTTGATTCGCGCCCTGGCTTTTGTCAAGGAAGCCTGCGCGCAAGCCAACAAAGAATTGGGCCACCTTGACGAGAAACGCGCGGACGCGATTATACAGGCCTGCCAGGAAATCCGCGCGGGTCACCTGCACGAACATTTCGTGGTCGATGTCATCCAGGGCGGCGCAGGTACTTCGACCAATATGAACGCCAACGAAGTGATTGCCAACCGGGCACTGGAAATCCTGGGCTTCGAGCGCGGGAATTACCAGGAACTCCATCCGCTCGAGCACGTCAACCTGAGCCAGAGCACCAACGATGTCTACCCGACCGCCGTCAAGGTGGCGTTGCGTTTTAAAATCGATCAGCTCGTAGGAGCCATGGATGTGCTTTACACTGATTTCGACAAAAAAGCCAGGGAGTTTGCAGAAATTCTGAAAATGGGCCGGACTCAAATGCAGGATGCCGTGCCAATGACCCTCGGCCAGGAGTTCAGCACTTACGCCGTGATGCTCCGCGAAGACCAACAGCGCCTGCGCGAAGCCGCCCTGCTGATCCAGGAAATCAACCTGGGGGCGACCGCCATCGGCACGGGCATCAACGCCCCGCCTGAATACGCCCCGCTGGCCTGCAAATGGCTTTCAGCACTAACCGGCGTCCACTTCGTCACCGCCGATAACCTGGTCGAAGCGACACAGGATGCGGGATCATTTGTCCAGCTCTCGGGCGTGCTCAAGCGGGTGGCCGTGAAACTCTCCAAAGTATGCAACGACCTGCGCCTGCTCTCCTCCGGGCCGCGCGCCGGGTTGGGCGAGATCAACCTGCCGCCGGTCCAGGCCGGGTCGAGCATCATGCCGGGCAAAGTCAACCCGGTCATCCCAGAAGTGGTCAACCAGATCGCCTTCGAAGTCATCGGTAACGATGTGACCGTTTCCTTTGCCGCCGAGGCTGGGCAATTGCAGTTGAACGCCTTCGAGCCGGTCATCGCCCACAACCTTTTCAACAGCCTGATCTACCTGCGCCAGGGCTGCCTGACACTGGCCGAGCGCTGTGTGCGCGGCATCACGGCCAACCGTGAACACTTGCATGATATCGTGACCCATTCCATTGGCATTGTGACTGCTCTTAATCCGTATATCGGCTACGAAAACGCCAGCGCCGTGGCCAAGGAAGCCTATGCCACCGGTAAAGGCGTGGCCGAAATTGTGCTGGACAAAGGCTTGTTAACCAAAGAACAGTTGGACGAAATCCTGCGTCCCGAAAATCTCACCCAGCCCAGACCGGTTTCCTGAGAGCAGAACCAATTAAACACAAAGGACACGAAGGGGCACGAAGGAAAAGCTTTTATTTTGGGTTTCCTTCGAGTCCTTTGTGTCCTTCGTGTTTAGACAGGATTTAATGATCGCAATCACCCCCACCCTCAGTCTCGACGACAGCGAGGTCAGCCTCGATTTTATCCGCTCCAGCGGCCCGGGCGGGCAAAACGTCAACAAAGTGGCGACGGCTGTCCAACTGCGCTTCGACCTGTGCAACTCCCCCTCACTGCCTGCGGAGGTGAAGGAGCGCTTGGTCAAACTGGCAGGCAGCCGCCTGACTGACGAGGGGATTTTACTGATCGAAGCCAAGCGCTACCGCACCCAGGAGCAAAACCGGGCGGACGCCCTCCTGCGGCTGACGGCACTCATCCAAAAAGCGCTGCAAGCGCCCAAAAAACGCCGCGCCACAAAACCAAGCTTGGCATCCAAGACCGAGCGCATCCAATCCAAGAAACGACGCGGGGAAATTAAAGCCGGTCGAAAGATAAATAACTGGGAATAAAAAGCTTAATGCCAAGACAACTCATCCCACATCATCTCCCCGCCCTGTTCGCTGGTCTCTCCGCAGCCGCCATCTGGGGCGGCATGTACGTGGTCAGCAAAGTTGTGCTGGAGGTCATCCCACCCTTCACGCTGCTGGTCATCCGCCTGGTGCTCGGCTTCCTGGCGCTGGCGCTGGTCATCCTGGCGCGCGGCGGCTTCTCGGTCAGCAAACGCGATTTCTGGGCCTTTTTCGGGGTCGGCATCGTCGGTTACGGGGTTTCATTGGGATTTCAATTTATCGGGACAAAACTCTCGACGGCCGCCAACGGCTCGCTGGTCACTTCGGCGACGCCCGCCCTCGTGCTCCCCTTCGCCTTTTTCCTGCTCAAGGAACCGATCACCCGCCGACGGCTGATCGCCATCCTGGTCGCCAGCCTGGGAGTGCTGGCCGTCATCGACCCGCGCAGCGCCCAACTTTCGTCGAACCTGTTCCTGGGGAACCTGTCCCTGCTCGGGGCGGCCGTTACCTGGGCGCTCTATTCGGTACTGGTGCGCAAAGTCTCAAGCGGCGCGGACGTGCTCCAGGCCTCCGCGATCATGCTGTTGGGCGGGCTGCCGCTGACGATCCCGATCAGCGCCTGGGAAATTTCTGCCCAAGGGATTGGGGCAATCACCCCCGGTATCCTGGGGGGAATCCTGTTCCTGGGGATTATCTCGACCGCCATCGCTATGTTCCTGTGGAATTATGCCTTCGCCAAACTCCCCGCGGCGGTTGCCTCGCTGACGTTTTTTGCCCAGCCTGTCGTCGGCACGCTGCTCGGCTGGTTTTTCCTGGGGGAAACGATCACGCCGCTCTTCGTGCTGGGCGGCGTGTTGATCGGAATTGGGATTGTGATTTCGAACGAATGAGGGAAACGGGTTTCGATATGCCGGGAAAACACCGGCTACTCAACCCTCGTAAATAAAAATCACAAAGTTTCCCCCACATTGTGCAACAGCGCCATGTTCGAAGCGCGCACACTGCTGACCGGGAATCCACTGATCACCACCACCTGCTGACCGGGCTGCACCCAGCCAGTAGCCCTCAAGTGACTATCGGCCTTGTTGACCATGTCGCGCAGCGTGGGCGACATCGAAACCAGGTGAGGGAAGGCTCCCCAAAACAGGGTCATGCGCTGGTAAATCTTCTGAACAGGCGTGATTGCTAAAATCGGGGCGCGCGGGCGAGCCTTGGACATCAACTGGGCCGTACGGCCAGAATGGGTAAAGACCGCAATCGCAGCTACGTTTAGGTCATGGGCTAATTCGCGGGCAGCGCGCGTGATTGAGGCGGCATCATCCTGGGTGGGGGCGCTCGGAATATGTTCATGACCCCATTCAGAAAAACTCTCTTCTGCAGAGCGGACAATCCGGTCCATCATTTGCACCGCTTCCAACGGATATGCGCCATTGGCTGTCTCACCAGAGAGCATGACCGCATCGGTGCCATCAAAGATGGCGTTCGCCACATCCGAGGCTTCCGCGCGCGTCGGGAGCGGGTTGACAATCATCGAATCGAGCATCTGTGTGGCCGTGATGACAATCTTGCCGCGCAGGTTGGCCGCCTGGATAATACACTTTTGAGCAATTGGAACACGCTCTGGCGACATCTCAACACCCAGGTCGCCGCGCGCGACCATGACGCCATCTGAAACCTGTAGAATCTCATCGAGGTTATCGAGCGCTTCGGGTTTTTCCAACTTGGCAATCACCAGCGGATGGACACCTTCTTCCTCGAACAGATCCATGGCATTGCGAACAGCCACCACGTCGCTGGCAGAACGCACAAACGAAATTGCAACAAAATCCACGCCCTGAGACATGCCAAATTCCAGGTCGGCGCAGTCCTTTTCGGTAAAACCCGGAATGGTCAGGCGCGTACCGGGCAGGTTAATGCCTTTGTGCGATGAGAGCTTGCCTCCCACCAGCACCCTGGCGCGCAGATGCTTCGCATGCGTTTCAACCACCTCCAGAGACAGATGCCCGTCATCGAGCAGGATCTGCTCCCCAACGGCAGCAGAATCGAACAGTTCGGCAAATGCCACCGGGATGGCCTTCTCGCCATCCGCCGGGAGTTCCAACTCCGTCCCTTCCGCAAAAAGCCTGAGGTGCTCCCCTTCCGTTAAATCAAGCGGCGGGTCCAGCACTCCAACGCGGATTTTGGGGCCTTGCAAGTCTTGTAAAATTCCTACCGGCTTGCCCAACTTTTCCGAAAGTTGACGGATGGCAACAATCCGCGCGGCGTGATCTTCATGGGTGCCGTGCGAAAAATTCAGCCGGGCTACATTCATCCCGGCCAGGATAAGTTGTTCGAGCATTTGCGGGTCGGCGCTCGTCGGGCCAATCGTGGCGACAATTTTTGCTTTTCGTTCCATCATGAAATCCCATCACCAGTACTTCACAAAAATCGGGTTGATTCGGATATTTCGTAAATCACTGATTATTGCAAAACCCAGGGGCGCAGAAGTTTGCGTCCCTGGGTAATTCTACACCATCACTGACGAATCAGAGGCGGCTGGCCTAGATGTAATTTAGCTCTTTCGCCTTTTTCGTCAACTCCTCGCGGAATTGGGGGTGAGCGATATTGATCAACGCCAGGGTCCGCTGGCGAATGGACTTGCCATACAACTCGGCAACACCATATTCAGTCACTACAAAGCGGACATGATTACGCGTGGTAACCACCCCCGCGCCGGGCTTCAGGAATGGCACAATCTTGCTCACGGCAGTCCCATCTCGCATGACCGCCATACTTGGCAGAGCAATGATCGGAACGCCGCCCTTCGAACGCGAGGCGCCATAGACAAAGTCCAACTGCCCGCCCACACCCGAATAGAGTTTGTGACCGATACTATCGGCGCAGACCTGGCCGGTCAGGTCCACTTCGATGGCCGAGTTGATCGCCACCATGCGGTCGTTCTGGGCAATCACAAACGGGTCGTTGATGTACTCTGTCCGGTGCAGTTCAATCAGCGGGTTATCATCCACCCAGTCATACAGGCGGCGGGTGCCAATGATAAATCCGGCCACAATCTTGCCGGGGTGGATGGATTTGCGCGCATTGGTCAGTACACCGGCATCCACCAGGTCGATGACGCCGTCCGAGAACAACTCGGTATGAATTCCCAAATCCTTTTTGTTAAACAGGTATTTGAGGACCGCATCGGGGATGGCGCCAATTCCCATCTGCATGGTTGCGCCGTCGGGGATCATTTCCGCAATAAAACCGGCAATTTTCTCGACCACCTCCATGTCGCCTTCTTCGGTCATGGCAAGTTCGTGAATCGGGTAATTCACCGGAATGACATAATCCAGGCGGCTGACATGCAGGAACGAATCACCCAGGGTGCGCGGCATTTGCTCATTTACCTCGGCAATAATGATTTTTGCCGATTCGGCAGGTGTCTTTGTCAGGCCGACTTCAACACCCAGCGAACAAAATCCATGCTCGTCGGGTGGGGAAACATGCACCAGGGCCACATCAAGCGGCAAAATATTATTCTTGAAGAGCAGGGTGAATTCCGAAAGTAAAACCGGGGTGAAATCAGCACGGCCTTCCTGAACAGCCTTGCGGACATTCCCGCCGATGAAGAGCGTATTGACGCGCAGGTGACCTTCCAGTTCCGGGGCAACATAATCTGCCGAGCCAATCGTCAAGGCATGGCAGATTTCAACGTTTTGGAGTTCCGGGGCGCGTTTGACCAGCGCGCCAAGTAAATATTTGGGGATGGAAACATTGCCGGTCAAGAAAACACGCTGCCCTGACTGGACGACTTTGATCGCCTCTTCGGGGGAAGTCACACGGGATTGATAAATACTTTGCCAAGACATGGCTATTTTCCCCCTTCCGCGTTCCACAGGTGCAAATTGCGCAGCGCTCCCTGATGGGTATTGACCGCCATCGCCAGGGATGGGTCTTTTGTAACCGCTTTCTCAACCCCCAGCGCGGCCACCTTCATAATGTAGGGCATGGCCGCATTAACAAAAGCGTGGGTTGCTGTACGGGCAACGAGGCTGGGCACGTTGGGCACGCAGTAATGGATCAGGCCCTCTTCGATATAGGTTGGCTGGTCGTGCGACATCGGCCGGGAGGTCTCGAAACATCCACCCTGGTCAATGCCCATATCAATCAACAGGGAGCGCGGCTTCATCATCTTCAGTGTTTCGCGGGTCAAAACAATCGGGGCGCGCCCGCCAGGAATATGCGCAGCACCCACGACAACATCCGCAAAGGCGCAGGCGCGGTCGATGTTTCGGCGCGTGGAAATCATCGTCACCGTTTCGGGATAGCGATCATAGATCCTCTGGAGGACTGCCATGTCCCTGTCCAGCAGGGTTACGTGCGCACCCAAGCCGAGGAAGGCGATCAGGGCATTCTGTCCAACCACGCCGCCGCCGATGATGACAACTTCAGCCGGGGGCACTCCGGGGATGCCGCCCAACAGGATTCCTTTTCCGCCCAGATCACTCTGCAACCAGCGAGCAGCAATTTGAGCCGTCATTTGCCCGCCAATCTGGCTCATCGGGCGTAAAACCGGGAAGCAGCCCTTCTCGCTTTCGATTTGTTCATAAGCAATGGCTGTGATTTTCTTTTCCAGGAGCACGTCGACCCGGCTCCGGCGGGCAGCCGCCAGCAGCAACATCCCCATCAGGGTTGCGCCAGGATGCATCCACGAGATCTCATCTTCAAGAGGCCGTGAAAACTTGAGAAGTAAATCTGCCCGACCAAAGACTTCTTCCGGGGAATAGGCGATTCTTGCCCCAATTTTTTCATATTCATTGTCACTGAAACCCGCACCCGCGCCGGCTTCATGCTCAACAAAGATAGTGTGACCTTGCTGGGCAAGTATCTCGACCCCGGCCGGGGATAATCCCACGCGATATTCGAACGGGCGTCGCTCTCTCGGAATTCCTATATTCATAGAGCCTCCTTGCAGATCTTGATATTCCGATTACAACAAACTTCCGAAGCCCTGGCTTTGAAAAAAGTTGAGACTTCGGAAGTTGAAAAACTATGGCATTTGTAATACTTCGCGAATGGCTGGCAAGGCCCAATCAATGGTTTCTTTGTCAATTACAAGCGGCGGGGCAAAGCGGATCACGTAATCATGCGTTTCTTTGGCAAGAATGCCCATCCTTTGAAGCGCTTCACAGAAACGGCGCGCCCCGCCCGATTTATCGTTCAACTCGACCCCAATCAGCAAACCACGCCCGCGCACTTCCTTGACATGTTTGCTGGGGATCTCAGACAACTGCTCCTTGAAATATGCGCCCAATTCAGTGGAGCGCTCAGCCAGTTTTTCATCGATCAAGACTTTGAGCGCGGCGCGGGCAATCGCGGCAGCCAGCGGGTTTCCGCCAAAAGTGGAGCCGTGTTCCCCCGGCTTAAAAAGTCCCAAGACAGACTTATCTGCCAGGACCGCCGAGATCGGGTAAAAACCACCGGAAAGCGCTTTCCCGACAATCACCATATCAGGGCGGACGCCTTCGTGCTCGCTGGCGAATAGTTTCCCGGTCCGGCACAGGCCGGTCTGGATTTCGTCGGCGATCAGCAGAACATTGTTTTTCTTGCAAATCTCAGCTACTTTTTTAAGGTAGCCAGCCGGAGGGATGACCACGCCCGCCTCGCCCTGAATCGGCTCCAGCATGACAGCCGCCGTATTCGGGGTGATGGCTTTCGCAACTGCCTCGGCATCCCCGTAGGGAACAGTCACAAAGCCCGGGGTGAAAGGTCCGAAATCATCCCGGTAGAGTGGTTCGGTGGAAAATGAGATAATGGTGGTTGTGCGCCCGTGGAAATTCCCAGTGGCAGTGATGATCTCAGCCTGGTGGCGCGGCACGCCCTTGACACAATAGGCCCATTTTCGGGCCAATTTAACGGCCGACTCTACGGCTTCAGCGCCGGAATTCATCGGCAGCGACATCTCGTAGCTTGAAATCTCGGAAAGTTCTTTGTAGAGCAAGGGAAGCTGGTCATTGCGAAAGGCGCGCGAGGTCAGGGTCAGTTTCTTGGCCTGTTCAATCATCGCTGCCAAAATTTTAGGATGGACATGCCCCTGGTTGACCGCTGAATAAGCTGAGAGACAGTCAAGATATTTATTTCCTTCGACATCATAAACCCACACACCTTCGGCCCTTTCGATGACGACATCGAGCGGGTGATAGTTGTGGGCGCCGTACCGTTCCTCGATCTGGATATATTCCTGCGTTTTCATATTTTTCCTTTGGCGAGAAAAGAATCTTATTTCGCAAGTATTTCACAGTTGAATGGCTTCCCCACTCCCCCAGGAATGGGGAAGCCACCCGAAGGATATGGAAGATTAGGCTACTTCAAACAGACGAGCCAGAACTGCTTTCTGCGCATGCAAGCGATTGTGGGCTTGAGGGAAAATCGCCGAATGTGGGCCATCGGCCACTTCATCGGTCAATTCGTGGTTGCGATGCGCCGGGAGGCAGTGCATCACAATTACATCCTTGTCGGCCTCGCTGACCAGCCGGGCATTAACCTGGTATGGCGGGAAAATGGCTTCGCGCTTGGCAGTTTCTTCTTCCTGTCCCATCGAGGTCCAGGTATCGGTATAAATGACTTGCGCGCCCTTGACCGCTTCGTGCGGGTCGCGCAGGTAGGTAATTTTCGCACCGCTGACCTTGGCCAGTTTTGCACCGGTTTCCATTGCAACCTTCGGCATGTCATAACCTTCAGGGTTGGCGATAATGAAATTCCCGCCGAGCATCACGACGATGTGCATAAGCGAAACGGCCACGTTGTTGCCGTCACCAACATAAGAGACGTTCAGCCCCTTCATCGCGCCAAATTTTTCGATGATGGTCTGGGCATCGGCCATGGCCTGGCAGGGATGGCTGAAGTCACTCAAACCGTTCAGGACAGGTACCGACGACCACTTGGCTAATTCGACAACATGCTCGTGCTCAAACACGCGGGCCATGATGGCCTGGACATAACCCGAAAGGACACGCGCGATGTCTGAAATAGCCTCGCGTTTCCCCAGGCCAATTTCGCTGGGGGAGAGATAGAGCGCATCGCCGCCCATGTGGCGCATGGCCATATCAAATGAGACGCGGGTGCGCAAGCTCGGTTTCTGGAAAATCAGGGCCAAGACTTTGCCCTTGAAGAGCGGCTGATTGCCGCCGGCAAAGTGCTCTTTCTTCAGTTTGATGGCCAAGTCCAGAATATCCTGGATTTCTGCGGGGGAATGATCGGACACATCGAGGAAGTGTTTCATGTTTGGCGGTCTCCTTTTGAAAAAAAGAATTGGTCGCCCCGAGCGCCGCGCAGTCGAGAGGCTAGATTTGGCTGCTCTTGCAGCAACTAAATTGTATCATAACGGGCTTTATTGGGATATGTAGCCTGTGTCACAGGGGGTCAGTGACAATTGTACCGATTTAATCATCGTTGAATTCGGAACTTTTTCCAATACCGAGACAGGCCATCCACCGAGATCTCCAATGGATTCGCCAGCCGGTAAGCCTCAATGGTCTCTGGCGTCAAACCCTGGGCGTGGGCCTGCCTTTCCATCCAGGCCAGGAAATTCCGCTTAAGCTCATCGATCGGCAGGTTGGCAGGCAGATTCTGGTTGAGCCAATTTTCCACTTCATCCAATCTCGCCAGGATCGACCCGAGGTGCCAATCGGCGTCATCAAAAACACCAAAATGGGTTGGCGCAATCCGTTTCAAACTCAATTTCTGCAAACGGGCGACTGTCTCGCGCCATTTTTCAAGATTCAATTCCGGCGGCGGCATCGGCAGCCGCAGATACTGGAAACCGGGGATGCGCACCGCGCCCACGTCGCCGGTAAAGCAGGCATCTTCGAGCAGATAGGCATAGTGATGCTCGGCATGACCGGGTGTGTTCAAAGCCCGGATGCGCAAGCCGCCAACGGCCACTTCTTCTTCATCCTGCAAAATGGTTAGTTTTTCTGCAGGCACGGGCAGGAATTGTCCCCAGAGCGGCTCCATCAGCTCGCCATAAATCCGGGTGGCGCTGGCAATCAGTTTCTCAGGATTGAGCAAGTGCGCTGCGCCCTGCGGATGGACATGGATCTGCGCGCCCTGCGAGGCCAGGTACCCGGAGGCCCCGGCATGGTCAAGATGGATGTGGGTTAAGAAAACATGGGTGACATGCTGGAAGCCGTACCCGTGAGTTTTGAGCGCGGCTCTGAGCGCCTCCAGCGTCGACCCCGGGCCGGTTTCAACCAGGGCAACACCATCGCTGTGCTCAAGCATGTATGAAGCAATCGCCTGCTGGCGTCCCTGAAAGTTTAAGTCGAGAGTGTGGATGGATGTGCGTGCCATGAACGATTCTCCTGTTGGCGGTGTTGGGCGGCAAACCCCGCCAGTGCCTGCCCAAGGTTGGCATGGTTGTAGATTTTGCAAACCTGGACCCCGCGCCGCTCCAGCTTCGCGGCCAGTTCTTCGGAACCGGCCCGTCCGCCAAAGGTTTGCGCCATCAATAACAGGAGGACAGGGCGCAGGTTCCGCCGCTGGAGCAGTTCGACCGCCAGGACGACATCGTCACCCACCGAGGGTGTGATCAATAATGCGCTCGAACCAAGCGGCATTTGCGGCGACTGTAAATCCACCAGGCTGGCGAGGGGCAAAGTCCCTTCCCCGGTCACAAAGGCCAGGGTCTCGAGCACTTTGCTCTCCTGGCGTTCGCTGCGCTCCGCGGGGATGACGGTATAAACCGGGCCATCCGTCACAAAGCCGACCGCGCGGCGCTGCTCAATGAAATAATGGGCCAATGAGGCGGCCAGGCTGACCCCGTATTCCAACGTGGATGGCGGCAGGTGAATTTCAGGACGACGGGTAAAAATCCAGTTGTCGCGCATTTTGGGTAATTCGTATGGCAACTCAGCCTGGACAAACTGCTGGGCATCCAGGAAAATCCACAGCTCAGACTGCGGGTCCTGCTCGAATTCTTTGACCATCAATTTGCCGCGCCGCGCAGTGGAGGCCCAGTGAATGCGTTTGAGCGGGTCGCCATGGACATATTCGCGCACCCCACTGGCATGCGGCGTGACTTCATACGATTTGCGCTGGATGGCCTTCCCACCGGGTAAAAGCCCGGTTGGCGACGGAAAATCGGCAAAAGGGATAATCAGCGGCAGCACAAGCAAGGATGCAACGGGAGGGAAAGCTTGTTTAACAGAAAAGAAGCCAAACGGGTCGCCAGATCCGAGCGTGGTTGGCCCGAGCAGGTAAGCGCCGCGCTGGGTGAGCCAGGTACGGGCCTGGTAGGTCCGGTTCTCTTTTCCCCCGATCCAGGTCAGGATGCGCGAACCAGCCGCCGAGGGCAGGTTGGAGTTGTTGCGGACTTCGACAAACAGGCGCGGCAGGCGGCTCGGGTTGGACAATTCGAAACTCTCTTCGAAAACGTCGCCCACGCTGGCGCGCAGCGAGCGGGCCTGCCGCGAAATCCGCAGGGTGCGCAGCGAAATGCGCGTCCAGAGCCAGGTGGCAGCCAACAGCAGAGCACCCATGTAGACCAGGCGGACGTAAAGCACCGCGCCGGTGGTGGTCATGCCAATGACGCCAACGACCAAGAGGATGAAGAAAAGGATCCAGCCGGTATTACGCATTACAGGGTATAACTGCCGCCCGGCACCGGCGCGGCCAGCAAAATTTCTTGGACAATCCGTTCGGCGGTGACTTCGCGCAGGCGCGCCGCCGGGTTGACGATAATCCGGTGCGCCAGAATCGACTGGGCCAGCGCCTTGATGTCATCCGGCAGGACGTGGTCGCGGCCGTTCAACGCGGCGCGCGCCTGACCGCCACGGAACAACGCCAGCGAACCGCGCGGGCTGGCGCCCAGGTAAACATCCCCGCTGGTGCGGGTGCGGTGAGTCAGATCAACGATGTATCGCTTGATGGAAGGGGCCACATAAATCGACTTAACCGCTTCTGCCGCGGCCAGGACTTCTTTGGCCGAAAAAACCGGTTTAATCGACTCGATTGGGTGGCGGAGCTGCTGGCCTTCAAGCACCAGGATTTCATCGGAGAGGCTCGGGTAACCCAGGCGCACGCGCAGCAGGAAACGATCCAATTGCGCTTCGGGCAGCGGGAAGGTGCCTTCATATTCAATCGGGTTTTGGGTGGCCAGCACCATAAAGGGACGTGGCAGCGGATGGGTCACACCATCGACCGTCACCTGGCGCTCATCCATGGCCTCGAGCAGCGCGGCCTGGGTCTTGGGCGTCGCCCGGTTGATCTCATCTGCCAGGACGATCTGCCCAAAAATCGGGCCGGAGCGAAATTCAAAAGTGCGGTTTTCCTGGTTATAGATCGAAACGCCGGTCACATCAGATGGCAGCATATCTGGCGTAAACTGCAGACGGTTGAAGGCGCAGCCCAGCGATTTTGCCATGCTGCGCGCCATGACGGTCTTGCCCACGCCAGGCACGTCTTCGATCAGCACGTGTCCCTGGCAAAGCAGGCCAATCACCACCAGTTCGAGGGCGCTGTGCTTGCCCACAACAACTTTTTCAAGGTTTTCAAACAAGCGTTCGCCGAAAGCTTTGACGTCTGTCATGGTTTATCCCTTTGGATAGAATGAATGTGCCTTGATTGTACGTGAGATTTGCATGCTGGGCAAGCGAGGAATAGAAAAACCCCTCGCGAGGAGGGCATGTCAACGAAGGGCATACCATATCGCAATAATCCCGGTCAGTGCAGCGACGAACATAACAAGCTGAATGATCGCCATAACGATTAGCGTAATCAGAGTGGAATGCAACTGCGCTGGAAATTTAGACAGCTTGGCGACTCTGTCTAGCAACTTGAATAACAGTTGAAACAACGAATTGAACATATTGGACTCCTGGTGTTTTCTGATTTGGTTTTTAGACACTTTTCACGCTCCTGGCACATAATAAAAACCGTCTTTACACTTTTCAGTATAAAGACGGTTAATGGGAATTTTTAGGTAAATCCCGGGTAATTTTCAGGTAGTTTTCAGCGGTTCCAATTCCCCAGCTTCACCTGCCTTGATAGTGTCAATCAGCGTATCCAAGCTATCACCAGGACAAGCCAAATCGGGATAATTGTTTTGTAAAAACTTATTAGACCTCTTGCAAAAGTCATGATCAAGATTTTAGTTCCAGGTTGTAGATGGCCGCGATCAAATTGAAACGCAACCCAAAGCGTTTTCGCCGATTACGATAGCGTTCGCTCAGAATCCGAAAGATTTTCAACTTGCGAATGATGTTCTCGATCAGAATGCGCTTCTTGGATAACTTGCGATTGGCATCCTTCTGCTCTGCGTTTAAAGGATGAAGTTTGCTTTTTTTTGCAGGCGTCTGGCTGTTCGAGTGCAGACTGGCTAATCCTTGATAGCCAGCATCGGCTAGCATACAAATGCGTTCTGCGGCGATGGAACGACTTTGTTTGAACAACTGAAAATCATGGCAACTTCCGTGACAAAAGTCTGTGGCTAGGATTTGCTCGGTATTCAAGTCCGCGATCAGCTGCGCTTTCTGGGTATGTCGCTTCTTTTTGCCGCTGTAATGCCGTTTTTGTCTTTTTTTGGTCGCTCAATTGGCTGTTCGGTCGCATCCACCAACACAATTTCGAAGATCGTATCGCTTGGTTGCAAGGCTTTTTTGCCCGGCAAGTGAAATTGCTTGGATTGGATCAGCACATTTTCAACCTTTTGGATGGTGCGGCAGACCGTCGACTCGCTGACACCATAGGTCAAGCCAATGTGAAATTCGGTTCGATACTCGCGCCAGTACATCAAGGTCATCAGTAACTGATCCGCTCTGCTGAGCGTAGTTGGCCTGCCAAAGTTACGCAAGCCGGCTTCCACAATTGCCAGCATTTGCTCAAAGGTGGTGCGCTGGACGCCTGTGCAGCGTTTGAAGTCTTCATCATTGAGTTTTTTTACGGTTTCGTATCGCATCTGCCTATTATGGCACACTTATGCAAGAGGTCTATTTATGCTTTGGTAAGATTCGCGCCCAGATAACCATTTTGCTTTAACTACGTCCCATCGGTCACACCATTCCTTGAAGCGTTTAGTATTTCGTTTTGGAGTTCTTACCCTGCTAGATGATAAAAGGGTGTCAGCTTCAATCCGGTCTATTAGTTCTTTCAGTAGCTGCAATTTTTCCTTAGTTTGTTGGTCATTTTCCGATAATTCTTCTGAATTTTCTTTTTGTCCTTTAAAAGCTTCTCTCATCTTTGTAATAATTGCATGTTCACCTACACTAGCCATCCATATCCCAATGAACGAGAACTCAATGAAAACCAAAAAGCCCCAATAACATCCTGTAAATACATTTGTTTCCTTCCCTATTTCAACCCCTAGCAGTCTGTCGGAGTAATTGAAGATCTAAAAAATTGGTACACTTGAGCAATGACGCGAAAATTTACGAAGCCCGATTACATAGCAACGCCGAACATACAGATCAGTCTCGGAGAAGCAATTCCAGCAAATCATCTGGCAAGATTTATCGTTGATATGGTTGCTCAACTGGACCTGAACCCAATTTACAAACGATATGGAGTACGGGGTGGGGAAGCAACAGCTCCCGAAGCGTTGCTGGCAGTGATTTTTTACGGTTATTCTACTGGTAAGTTCAGCTCGCGGAAAATAGAAAGAGCTACGTATGAAGATTTGGGATTTCGGTTTGTTGCCGGTGGCTTGCACCCAGATCACGACACAATTGCAAATTTCCGTAAAACGTTTTTACCGGAGCTGAAAGGGCTATTTGTTCAAATTCTTCTTCTGGCGCAACTTTCAGGAGTATTTAAGATTGGCAACCTCAGCTTGGATGGTAGCAAGATTCATGCAGATGCTTCAAAAAGCAAGGCGGTAAGTTACGGACGGTTGAAAGAATTAGAAACGACTCTGCGAGAAGAAGTTGCGCGTCTGTTTGAAATGGGAGAACAAGCCGACCAAGGAGACGTAGAACTGCCCGAAGGTTTGGTGATCCAGGATGAAATAGCTTTTCGTCGAGAGCGTCTGGAAAACCTTGCGACTGCCAAAGCCGTTCTGGATGCTCGTGCCAAAGAGCGTTATGAATCTGAGAAAGCCGAATATGATGCAAAAATGAAGGAGCGAGAAGCAAAAGCTCGTAAGCGACACCACACCTGCCCTGGCGGGCGGTGCCAGGGGAAACCACGCGGGAAAGAGCCCAAACCGCCAGAAGAAGGCCCGAGCGATAAAGATCAGTACAATTTTACCGATCCTGACTCTCGCATTATGAAAAACAGCACCAATAACGGGTATGACCAGCATTACAACGCACAGGTGGCTGTTACCCAAAACAGCATGTTCATCGTTGCCACATCACTGTCTAATCATCCAAACGATAAACAAGAAGCGGAACCTACATTAGATGCGTTTCCAGCAGAATTAGGTCAGCCGAAAGGCGTTGCGATGGATAATGGCTATTTCAGCGCCAGCAATATCGAAGCTACTGAAGAACGTGGCATCGAACCTTACATCGCCACGGGACGTGAGGCGCATTACAAGCGCGTGGAGGATTTGCTTGGCAATCTTCCAGAAAAACCAGCTGCGGATGCCAGCCCGAAAGAGAAGATGGCTTATAAACTCGCGACCGATATTGGCAAAGAAATTTATCGTTTGCGCAAATGTACGGTTGAACCTGTGATCGGCATTATCAAAGAGATAATGGGGTTTCGCCAATTTTCCTTGCGTGGTCTAAGAAATGTCGCTGGTGAATGGTGCCTGGTTTGTCTTGCGTTCAATTTGAAGCGCATGCACTCAATATGGATCGCCCAAGTGCTCTATTAACGCGCCTGTTGCTCGAAGTTTAGGAAAAGTTACCCATGAAATCGGCCGTTTAGACTACTTTTACCGCTATTTTCTAACTTTTGAGACACATTTCTTTTTGAGAGCGCCTATTTTTACGCTCTCTCCGACAAGCTGCTAGCAGAATGCTTAAAAATAGAATAAAAAGCAGATTGATGAAATATTTTTTTGTCCAAAAATACTCTTTGAATTTTTCAAATACAAGGGCAAAAAATTCTCCGGATTTTTCAAAGAACAGAGCAATATATTTTAACTTTGCCATGTTGCACGCTCCCTTTTTATATCTACCTGGGAGCGTGATCTATTATCCACGTTGCCAGGCTGTCGCTATCGGCTTTTAGTCTACCACCCGAACGCGTTACCGTTGCAGGCGGTTTTTGTTGGGGCGATTCTACCCCCAAAACAGGATGCAGTTTTTTAAAACAGTTTACGGTAAAGTGTCTCTAATCTTGCGGTATAATTTTGTCCACGCCCTCGTAGCTCAATGGATAGAGCGCCTGACTTCGGATCAGTAGGTTGCGGGTTCGAATCCTGCCGAGGGTACCAGATGTGGCAGTCAAACGCCCTGACTGCCTAACTGGTATGGCGTACCGCACGCCCGATGTTGAGAAGGACCGGAAATTTGATATTTGTGCGTGCAAAGCACGCACAAATATCAAATTTCCGGTTTTTTTTCTGTGGACTGCGAAGCTGACACACAGCTAAGACAGTCAAGGAGTCAAACGACTGCCACGCACCATATAGGGGGGAAAGTCTCGAAACGTTCTTCATAACAAAAAACTTTGCAAATCGGTGCAACTGTATTTTGCTCAGACAATAAGAATCCAACTTGCTAAGCGGGGCGCGAATGAGGTGTTCAAAACGGATGGATGCTTGGCCACTTGTTCTACCGCAAGAAAAATAGGAAATAAGGCAGTATCTGTGGCTGCCTGGGTTGGGGTTGAAACAGTACCCCCGCACAACAAATCCAAAAACTCTCAATAACCAATTATCATGCCACCTTGCCCAAAATGTAACTTTAATTAGACAAACGCATCAAAGAGAATAGTTGTTTTATTTTTCTCTCGTGCCCGTAGGAGGCTCAAATGAAACTGAACGAATCGAACGTTGACCGCATCATCCGCGCCGTTGCCGGAGTCGTGCTGCTTTACCTAGGTTTTGCCGTACTCGCTGGCACATTGGCTATTTTTGCAGATGTGGTTGGCGTGGTGCTGCTGCTCACTGCCGCGGTTGGCTTTTGCCCACTTTACGCCCTGCTCAAATTCAGCACGCTCAAGCAGTAAATCATTACAGATTGGAGCAAGGGCACGGCTTAACCAGCCTGCCCGATTTACTTTATGGACTCTCAAGCGTTTTTTGAAAAACTCAAGCAAACCCCCCGCCCGGTAGTAGTGGATTTGTGGGCACCCTGGTGCGGGCCATGTAAAATGGTCAAGCCCATTTTGGAAAAACTGGCGCAGGAATACGCCGGACGCGTCGACCTGTGGCAAATCAACGCGGATGACAACCAGGATTTGCTACGCGAACTCAAAGTCTACGGCATCCCGACCCTGATTGTCTACCGCGATGGCAAAGAGACTCTGCGCCAGGTGGGCGCAAAACCCGCTGGCGCGTTGAAAACCATGTTTGAAACGCTCGCCACGGGCGAAGATCCGGTCCCTGCCGGGCTTTCAAGCCTGGATCGCTTGATCCGGATGGGGGCAGGTCTGGCGGTTGCCGTGATTGGCTGGACAACCCAGATGAATTGGATTTTGCTGATCATCGGTGGCACGCTGATGTTCAGCGCTGTTTATGACCGCTGCCCGATCTGGCGGGCGCTGACCGATCAATTCAAGAAAATAACCGGTCAGGCCTAAAACCTTCAAGTGATTTTTCTAAAAGCAGCTTGTCTGATGGAAAACCTGCAAAACAGATTATAGTGAGGAAATCGACTTATGCCTTTTTACGAATATCGCTGCAATGAGTGCGGAGAGACGTTTGAAAAGATGCTCCGCTTTTCGGAAGCCGGCCAACTCCCGGTCTGCCCAACCTGTGCGAGCCAAAATACCCAAAAAAAACTTTCCAAAGTGGTTTCTTTTGGGGCGGCTGCTTCAGGCTCAACCAGTTCCGGCAGTAGCTGCGCCCCGCGGGGCGGGTTTAGCTGAGCGGGTTAACCTTCAACGACCGTGGGTCGTTTTCTCATCAGATTAATCAACGCATTGATTGTTCGGCGGCCGTTACCCTCCGGGCATCCGAACAAATCGTTTCTGACTCTAAAATCCTGGCAGAAGCCTGATTTCAAGCAACAAGCAAACGCCCAAGACTGGAGCGTTTGCGCTACCGTTCGAAGAACATAAAAAACGGCTCCGAGTTTTCACTCGGAGCCGTTTTTTAGTTTTCCGCCAATAACGGCGTTACGTATTTTTCCAACGTTTGACGATTGATTTGTCCGGTCCACATCAGGCGAACTGTGCCACTCCGGTCAATCACATAGGAGTTTGGCAAATTAGAATTATTGAAGGCGCGGGCCGACAGCCCCTGCGGATCAAGCCAAACGCGGAAAGGCATCTGGAACTGGTCAACAAATTTCTGAACTTCAGCTTTGGGTTGCCCGGCCTCGATGGCGATGATCATTAATCCTGCCTCAGCATGCTCGTTGTAAAACGCCACCAGCGAGGGCATCTCGGCCTTGCAGGGCGGGCACCAGGTTGCCCAATTGTTGACCAGGACAACTTGGTCGCGAAAATCAGCCAGGGATTCGACGCTCCCCTCGATATTTTCCAGCGCCAGTTCTGGGGCGGGATAGTTTACTTCAGCCGGGATGGTGGACAGGTTTTCAGCATTCGCTGGACTGCCTGCGCCTGAATGGGGCAACCAGATCAGCGTCACCACGGCCAGCAAAATTAACCCGATCCCAGCCAGCATCGCGAGGGTGGTATTTCGTTTTTGCTGTTCGCGTTTAAGGCGAAATTCGGTACGTTTGCCCATAGATAGCCTCTCGAAGAAAAGCGGCTAATGCCGCCCCACACAATAGGCTTCGTAAGCTGCCACATCCAGCAGGCCAACAGCCGCAGAACCTTCGATCTGGATCAACCAGGCGCCATAAGCATCACTGTTAATGTTCTCCGGACGGCTGGTCAGGTCTTCATTAACCGCCACAACCTTGCCGCTAATGGGAGCCAGCACATCAGAGGCAGCCTTGACCGATTCCACCGAGGCAATCACGCCGCCGGCTTTAACCGTGTCGCCAACACCGACGGTGATTTCCAGAAAAACGATATCCGAGAGCTGGGCCTGGGCATAATCGCTCAGGCCCACTTTGCCAGTCGCTTCATCAAACCACTCGTCGGTTTTTGCATACTTTAAATTGGAGGGGGTATCAGACATGATTTTTCTCCTTGAGTGAACTTTAGAAGCTCAGTTTGCCAGCGCGCGCTTGATTTCAGAAAGCAGTTGACTTTCCGGCACTGCGCCGATAACTGTCCCTGCGCCGGCGTTGATGGTGGTCTGCGGTACGCCGCTGACCCCAAAACGATTCGACAATTCAGGAAATTCGGTAGCTTCCACGCCTTCGGCGCGAATCATACCCGGATTCTCCATCGCCATCTGGTGGGCGAGGAGCACAGCCCTCGGGCAATAGGGGCAGGTGGGCGTGACAAAGACCTGCATGTGCAGGGGTTTGTCCAGTTGCTTGAGATAATCCCGGATTTCCTGATTTAGCCCCGAATCACGCCCGGAAACCAGGAGAATATCGTTGATCAGCGTGCTGAATTCGTGCCCGGAGGGCACCCCAGAATATTGAATGCCAAAATCGAGAACCTGGTTGCCATCTTTTCCGGCGATAACGATCCCTGGGGCTTTGTCGATCTTAAATTTTTGGGCAACTTCAGCATCGTTGGACAGGTCATAGACGCTCAAGCCAATCCGGCTATCGATGGCTGTGACTTCCTCGAGTAGTTGTTGGGTCTCGCTGCAATAATCGCAGTTGTCGTTCGAACCAAAGAAAAGGATTTGTACCGGCTCTTTCATCCGGGAAAAAACCTCCTTGATTTGGCCAACGATTTCAACATTTAGCATTTTTTCCATGATTTACTCCTAAAGTTTTTGGGTAACCAGGGGCTTACGCCACTTTGGTGGTGACTTCAAACTTGGGCGGGTTTTCAAGATGCTTCTTGACCGTGCACAATTCTGCCGAACGGATGAGCGAATCGCGATATTTTTCAGGGAACGAGGCCGGAACCTGGATTTCCAGGTCAATTTTTTCGACCATGCCGCTGTAATTGCTGTGGATGCGTTGCACAATACGGATACCGTCTGTTGGCAGTCCGCGCTGCTGGCAAAAGCCCAGCACGTAAATTCCAGCGCAGGTGCCAATCGACGAGAGAAAAACTGCAAAGGGCGTTGGCGCGCCGGCCACCGGGGGTTGGTCGGTCGCAACGGTGAAATCGCCAAAATGGGCATCCACGCGCGAACCGCCTGAGAAGTCAATCATCATTTCCATATTTTCATTGATTACCGGACACTTTTAATA
>DHVZ01000025.1 GCA_002412925.1 Anaerolineales bacterium UBA5195
CTGCCCGTGTTCGTCACCAGGTAGCTGTACGTCACCGTCCCCGGCGCGCTCAGGCTGGTCGTCGTCGAGCTCTTCGCCACGGTCATGGCAGCATTCTGCACGATCGGGATGTCCAGGCTGTCGGTCGCATCCGGCGCTTCATTCGAACTGGCCGTCACCGTGTTGCTCAGGTTGCCGCCTGCGTCCAGCTCCGCCTGGGTGAAGGTGTGCGTGGCCGAGCAGGTCATGCTCGCGCCCACTGCCAGGGTCGTCCCGGGGCAGCTCATGTCGTCGTTGTCGTTGTCGTCGCTCAGGCTGATGCCTGTCAACGTCACACTGCCCGTGTTCGTCACCAAGTAGCTGTACGTCACCGTCCCCGGCGCGCTCAGGCTGGTCGTCGTCGAGCTCTTCGCCACGGTCAGCGCCGGGGCATTCATCGCCACAGTCACGCTGTCATTATTCGACTGGACGCTATCGGCAACCGCATAAGCCGTATTAGTTACTGAGCCAGCCATGACATCATCTGCTGTGACTAAATAGGTGGCCGTACAGGTAACGCTCTCGCCCGGGTCAAGGAAGTTATCCCCATCGCCCGGGTTTACTCCAACAACAGCGTCTGCCACATCTTGACAAGTGACTTCATTGGGCGCAACGATCTTGTTGTCCGTCACGACCACCGGACCTTTCAGGGGGGCAGAGCCCGTATTGGTGATCAGGTAGGAATATGAGAGAGGATTGTTTTCATTCGCAAATGAAACAGTGCTAGTGGATTTATCAAGCGTCAGGCCGGTGGTCGCGTAGGATGCGGTGGACGAAACCGGATAGGCAGCGGGGTAAGCAGCTTCGGTCTCATTACTATTGGCGGAAGCGGTATTGTTGTTCCAGCCAGAGAGCGCCGTGACAGCATCAGGCACACAATAAGCCAGGTGCCCTTCGTCAGCGTCTGCAACAGGCAGGGTGAATTGAACACCGGGCGCGCCAGCATCCGTATCAGCCAGTGTATTCCCGTTGCCATCCACCCAGATACAGCCGGAAATATTGAACACATTATCAGCGACGATGATGTTATTCAAGGCAACATCGCCGGTGTTTTCCACCACGAAGCGGTAGTAAACATTGCCCAACGGTTCGACAGCCAGGAAGTCAGACCACGGCCCGGTATCCGCAGGCCCCACCTGCTTGAGGAAATTGAGGGCAGGATTTGGGCTGTCCACTACCAGCGTGGCTTCAGCGTCATTGCCCTGATAGGCTGTGCCGTTGAACACATGACTGACTGTGCTGGTCTGGTTGAGGAAACTGACCGCGCCGCCCGAAATATCAACGCCTGGCACTTCAACATCAACATCAATTTCGCAGGTCGCGCCAGCCGCAATTGCGCCGCCGCTGAATGCGAGTTGGTTTGTACCGGCATTCCAGGTGAACGAATAGCCACTGCCGCACTTGCTATTGTCAGAGTAATTGAATGGAGCAACAGGCTGCATCACAACTGGCGCAGTGGGCAGGGTATCGGTAAACGCTACACCGCTAATGGCAAGGGCAGGGTCTGTATTGGTAATGCGGAAGGTCAGCGTGGTCGAACCAGCCGGGTCAAGCAATGGATTGGGATCGAATTGTTTGAAAATGACCGGCGCGGTCGGCGGCGGCAGCACATTGAGCGTATCTGTTGCGCTGTTGCCAGCCAGCGTTTCGGTGGAATCAATGGGATCGCTGATATTCAAATTGGGGCCAACGCTGGTCGAGACTACGTTAACCGAGAGCGTACAGGATATATTCCCGGCCAATGCGCCGCCAGTGAATAAGAGTATTGCCGGGTTCCCTGATTCGAGCCCCCAGATCCCGCTACAGCCTGAATTAACAAACGTACCTGCCACCGCAGTCATGCCGGCTGGCAGTTCATCGCGGAAGGTGATGCCGCTCAAAGCGTCTGATGCGTTGGGATTAGTGATCGCAAAGGTCAGTGTCGAAACTTCACCCACACGCACTTCGTCGGGCGCAAATTGTTTGCTGAGCGTTGGCGGATTGGGCGGCGTGCCCAGGTTGGGCGTACAGATGGTACCAGAGCCATTAAGACTCATATCGTGGATACGGATTTCGATATTGGGATTACTCGCGCCGTAAACATAAAACCGGAAGTATGTATTTCCGTCTGGCGAAAGATTGGTCAGGTTGGATACAGTGAACGTGGAAGGCGTGCCCGCATTGGTGCTGACCGGCCCCCAAGTTTGGGCACCCTGGGTCAAACTTCCAGCGGGTCCATAGTCTAGCGTGATGGTTGAAGGGCCATTGCTGTTTTGGCGTGAAGCCTGGAAACTAATGTTGACATTATCAAGACCGGCGGTGTTGACCACAAACTCATAGTAGCGATTGTTGGTTCGGGCAGTTGCCAGGGTTTCACCGCTAGGGACATTGCTCGCCACCCAGCGGTTGGTGCCGACGGTGGTTATCAGCCCGGCTCCGGCAGCAGTTGTAACGCCCAACCCATTGAGAGGCCCGGTTGGGGGATGAGTGGGATTATTGGCAAGTGTGAAAGAAGACCACTGGGCAATTAGTTGGTTCGTGATGTCCTGGCAGGTCAACGGCGGCGGCTGGGTGGCGGTTACAGTCAGTGGAGCGGTCGCTGTCGCAGCCGGGGAGGCGGCATCGCCGACATACAGGTCAACCAAGTTCTGCAGCGGATAAGTCACACCAGCATCATACGGGGCAGTCACATCCACCAGGATAGTACAACTGGTGTTTGGGGCAAGTTCACCGCCAGTCAGGGAGATTGTGCCAGAATCTGGCAATGCGGTTACTGTGCCGCCGCAGCCGTTATCAATATTGGCCAGGTCTGCCACCACAATAGCGCCGGGGAGCGTATCGTCAAATTTGTATCCAGATACCGTAACCGGATGGGGATTGGTAATGGTAAACCGCAAGGTGGAAATACCGTCATTTGCAATCGTCGAGGGGATAAAACGCTTGGCAAAACCAGCGCTGGTGGTCGGGTCGATGATCACCGCAATGCGTCCGCCAATAGAGTAATCGGCATTGTAATGGTAACTGGAGCCTGAGAAGTCGTAAATGAGGGTGTTGAGCGTTTGGGTCGAGCCTTCATCGGCAATGATGGTGAGATTGTATGTCACGGTGATGTTGCCGCCATATTTTCCGGTACCCAGGCATGCCCGATAATTGGGCGAGTTGGGGTCGTTCTCCCAGCGACAGCCGTCAGCGTAGAGTTTGCTGGCGGCATCAGGGTCGGTGCCGCCATTGGCCGAAAAGGTGGTTACGACACTATTGACCTGGAAGATCGTGTTGGGAAAGTTAATGAAGGTTTCGAGTTGTTCATAGCCATTGGTGGCTGTCGAGCCAACCAACTGGATTTCGTAGGTGTTGCCAATCGCCATGGCCATCGTCCCGCCGGCAGGGATGGATTGACCGTCGAGCCTGACATCAAGTGTATAGTTGCGGCTTTGTGAGACAAGACGCTCAACAAAGATTTCTCGTGGACGTGGGGTGGAGAGGGATATGCCGCCATCGGCGGTTATTTCAATATGATAGCGGCGAGTCTTGTCATAAGAGGCGGAATTTCGGGTGACTGCAACTTCAAAATAATAATCATAGCATTCGTCGTCGCCGAGCGAGGGGATCGTGATGCTGGGCAGGGAATCGGCGCGCAGGTTAATATAGTCATCACTGGGGAAATACAGGCCCTTGCCATCGTCCCATACAAAAGTAGCGGTGACGTTGGTGGCTTCATCTGGCCCGGCATTGCAGACCCGTACCCCGACCGGGAAGTTTTCAGGCCCCACGGTCACTTTGTTGGAATCCAGCCCGACCACATTCCAGGTCAGTGGGTTGATGCTCAAACTGGCCTCAGCCTTGACACTGGATTGCGGCAAACCGAGGGCCGAAAGCAGGATGCCCCCCACCGTGAGGCTGGTGATCAGGATGTAGGTGAAACGGGATTTGAATAAGCGCGACATAATCTTCTCCACGATCAAATTAACTGACTGCAAAAATGGCATTCTGTTCACATCCCCGGACGCTTAAAAACAAAAAAGCGAAAACGGCATCGGCCGGTTTCGCTCTGGCTCCCCGTTGACTTAGCCCCTCAAACAAATGGGCAGCGACCAGATTCGGTCAGCGGATCGTGGCATCCCTTGTGAAAAGCATTACGAACTCATAATCTTTCTGATTATATTGGAAAATATTATAAAGAAGAACTGGCTTATCAGAAATGTAGGTAAAAATTGGCTATTTCAGCATAAGTTGTGACATTTGGAAAAAACTCTCCATCATTTTGGCAGGAAGCTATGGTCACTCGGCTATAGCCACCTGGAGTTAAAATCTTCCCCCAGAAAAACCGGAAGGCGGCCCTACTCAACCAGGCCCAGTTTGAGGGCCACCGCCACGGCTTCGGTCCGGCTGCACGCGCGCAGTTTCGAAAAGAGATTGCCAATATACTGCTTGACTGTCGAAAGCTGGATGTTCAAACGGACGGCAATCTGCTTATTGGTCAGCCCCTGCGCCAGCAAAACCAGCACCGCCTGTTCGCGTTCGCTTAAAGCCATTTTAATGGAAGCCGGCGCAGGAGAGTCGGGGGCGTTGAAGAGGCGCGACATGACTTGCGAGGCCCGGGCGTCCAGGATCATGCGCCCACGATGGACCTGCCTGACCGCCTCTGCAAGTTCCTCCACGCCGATCAGCTTGGAGAGGAATCCACGCGCCCCGGCCCGCAGCGCTGCTTCGATCAGGTCCTCATCCCCCGAAGCGGACAAGGCCAGGATCGCCGCCTCGGGGAACTCCTGGCGGATACGCCGGATAGCCTGTGCGCCATCCAGGTCTGGCAGGAGCAAATCCATCAGCACCACCTGCGGGCGCTCCCGGCGATAGATTTCCAGGGCCGAGGCGGCGTCTTCGGCCTCACCCACCAGGATCAAGTCGGGGAAGCTCTTGATAAACACAACCAGTCCCTTACGCACCACCGGGTGGTCATCAACAATCAGAACGGAAATGATTTCACCTGTCATGAATCTCTCATCCCTGCCAGTCGCAGTTAAGGCTAGTACTCGCGCCGGGCTGGCTGGTGATTTCTAGCAACGCACCAATTTCGGCGGCGCGTTCGCGCATAATGCTCAGCCCAAAATGGCCATCTTCCCGGTGTGGAATTTCGAAGCCTTGACCATCATCTGAAACGCTTAATTTTACACGCCTCCCCGCTTGAATCAAGGTCAGGTTGATCTGACTGGCGTGAGCGTATTTGACACTATTGTTGAGCGCTTCCTGGGCAATGCGATAAAAAGCAATTTTCACATCCTGAGGCAGGTCGGCTTCACCCTGCGCCGTAAAATGGAGGCTGGCGGTAGTACGCGCGCCAGTGGCATCTGCCAGGTGCGCAAGCAAGACCGGCAGGGGGGCGCTTGTCAACCCTTCAGGGCGCAACTCCAGTAAAAGGATGCGCATCTCCCCCAGGGCGCTGACAATCAGGCGCGTGACCTGCCGAAGATTTTCCCAGAGCACAGCAGGTGCAAGCTCGTCTTTTTGGCGCAGCATGGCTTCGGAGGTTAGCCGGGCGGAAAACAAAGTCTGGCTGACGGCATCGTGCAAGTCGCGTGCCAGGCGCTGACGCTCTTCGAATGCGGCGAGTTCCTGTTCCCGCTGCTGGAGTTCTTTCTGTTCGGTAATATCGCGCATCACTATCAGCTTTGCGCCCGGGACGCCCTCCTCAAGATAAACCGTGCTGAGGTTGACATCAAACCAGTGCGGTTTTTGATCGATGACCAGGCTGATTTCACCCCGATATTGGCTTTGGCTCGAAATGATCTGGGCCGCCTCAATGTGATCGATATCTATCAGGTCATTAAACGGCCGGCCCCTGATCGACTTTAAATTAACCTGGAAACTTCTCTCGCCAGCCGGGTTAATTTCCACAATGCGGTCATCCGCGTCCAGGATCAAGACAATATCGGCCATGTAATGGAACAACCTCTCGCGCGCCATAGGCAAAACATCAAACAAGTCCAGGTAAATGACCCCCACCATGATGAGAACATTGATCAGTCCAAAACCGATTGGCGCCCAAAGCAGGCCGGGAGCCAGAGCCAGGCCAAATACATCCAGGCCAGTGGCAGCGAAGGTCAGTATAACAATCCAGATGGCCAGAATCCCGCGCAAACGAGGCACTCCGTAAGGCTGGTGAAAGCGATTCACCAAGAGCCGGATAATCAGCAGGCCAATGGCATTCGAATTGACAAGATGAACGTAAAACCAGGGACCAGGATTCCACCCTGCCCGCAAAAAGAGCCCAAATTCATTGACCATCCTGTAATCACGAAAAACCCAATGATGCCAGTCGTTGGTCAGGCTAAAAAAAATCATCAAAACCGGGATGGGGAATAACCACCATGGATAATTCCCTAACAAGCCTTTCGAAGGCTCCAGCAGCAACGAAACAAACAAAAACGTCAACGGCATGATCAACCCAAGAATGGCAAAACGGAGATTGCCGTGCCACCAGGTTGCCCAGGCTGCATCTGGGCTATATAGCGAAAGCAAGGAGGCTGTTTCTATCCCACAACTTAAAAAGACAAAGATCAAGTAAGCCTGCACCACGCCCGAGGCGCGGTGCTTCAGGGTCAAGAAGAAGAGCAAAACCGACACCAACAGGGCGGAAATCAGCAGGCCAACGTACAGGGAATAAATCGGAGGCATAGGGATGAATCCAAAAAATATTCAAATACTATCTTATCATTTTTTTCGCCAAACCCGGCTGTTGACACATCCTCCCACTTCGGTTATCCTTTCGGCTTGTCCGGGCAGGCCCGGCGCGGCAGGACTCCCCGAACCTCGTCAGGTCCGAAAGGAAGCAGCGATCAGGAGACGTTCCTGGGTGCCGCCGATCCCCTGCCCGGATCTTGATTCCTTCTCTCTCGATGGCTTTCATCATTTATAATCTCTCTCATGTCTGCGCAACGCTGGCTTCTCTTCATTCTATCCATCCTCGTTGGGCTGGGCCTTGGCCTGGTCTATGGCTGGGTCATCAGCCCGGTTCAATACGTCGATACCACCCCCTCGACCCTGCGCGCCGATTTTAAAACGGATTACACCCTGATGGTGGCCGAGGTCTTCGAGAGTGAGCAAGACCTCGAACAGGCCGCCCGCCGGCTGGCCAGCCTGGGCAGCCAGCCACCCGCACAAATTGCTTCTGCCGCGCTGAGCTTTGCCCAAGAGCATGCTTACGCCCCCGCCGATCTTGGCTTGCTTCAAAACCTGACGCTGGCCTTGCAGGTCTGGCAGCCCGCGGGGAACCAGCCATGAGCCGCTTCCTATTCCTGGTTACCGGGCTGGCGCTTGGCATCGGGCTTGGCCTGCTGGTCGCCTGGGGGCTCGCCCCGGTTGAGTACGTCGATACCAGCCCCTCGACCCTGCGTTTCGATTTCAAGGATGAATACCGGTACATGATCGCCGCCGCCTACGCGAACAGCGGCGACCTGCCGCGCGCGCAGGCGCGCCTGGCAACGCTGGCTGACACTGACCCGGTCAGAGCCTTAGGCGCACAGGCCCAGCGGATGCTGGCAGAAAATGTCTCGATGGAAAAAATCCGTGTGCTGGCCAACCTGTCAGAATCGCTCCAATCGCAGGCCGCCGTTAGCGCCGTTGCGACCATCCCCCCGCCTGTCTCCACGCCACCCACGCTGGCAACCGTTGAAGCAAGCGATACCCCACCCGCCGACCCGCCGACTGCGCTGGTTGAAACCTCCACGCCCGAACCCATCCTCGCTCCCACCCTGGGAGAGACCTCCACCCTCCTGCCAACCGCCATTTTCACGGCCACCCCACGCGCTACACGCACACCAACCCCCACGCCCGGCGCTCCTTTTGCGCTCATCAACCAGTCCACCTTCTGTGAAATCTCGCAGCCTGGCCTGCTGCAAATCTTCCTGGTGGACGGAGCCTTCAAGCCTGTCGCCGGAGTCGAACTGATCATCACCTGGCTGGGCGGTGAGGAACACTTCTTCAGCGGCTTGAAGCCCGAAATCAGCCACGGATATGCTGATTATCAAATGACCGAAACGACCGAATACGCCCTGAGCCTGCCCGCCGGGGGGGCGCGCGTGACCGGGATCAAAGCGCCTGCCTGTGTTGACCCTGGCGGCCAGGCCTACCCTGGCGGCATCCGCCTCGAGTTCAAACAACCTTAAAAGAAAAACTCCCCGTGAACGGGGAGTTCATTTTTAACACCGTCCATTTCAGATCAGGGCATCGGATTGTTATACGCCCAATCGTCAGACAGGATAATGTCAATCTCGGCCGCAGAAGCCGGGTCATATTTATTGATCACCTGGTTACCGGCATTGAGCTTGAACAGTTCCTTGAAATAGAGAAGCGTAAATAGTTTGCCGCGGTGATCGATGACCTGCGTGGCGCCCGGCTGGTAACTGGCGGTATCGGCCACGACCACATTAAAGCCCTGTGATTTGAGATAATCTGCGGTCTTCTGCGCCATGCCCTGCACAGAACTTCCATTATAAACAGCGATCGTGGCGCCTTCCTGCCTGGCAAGATCGAGGGCGTCCGCGCCTTGCGACATCGGGCCGAGGGCGCCGCTGGTTGTGAAGATCTCATCGCGCAGAACCCGGATTTTATCGGCAATCGGCTTCATGACGCTCTGTTGCTCGCCATTCACCACCATGTCCACCAGTTGAACCATGCTGTAGTCGATCACGCCGCGCTTGATACTCTCAGGCGGGATATCCTTGGCCAGCATCCCCAGGCGCATGATCTCATCGAAGGTCAGGTTGGTCTTGACACCTGATTGGATGTCAGCATACATTGCAGGCGCATTGGCCAGCATTGTGGGGAGATTGTTGGGATCCAACACCTTGTCGCGTACAGCCAGGATGACCGCCTGCTGGCGTTTCGAACGGTCAACGTCGCCGCCCTCGGTGTGGCGCTGGCGAATATAGCCCAACGCTTCCACACCGCCTAGTTTATGCCAGCCAGCCCTGAGCATGATATTGTCTTCCCCGGGACCCATCGGGTCGATGACGATTTTTTTCTCAACAAAGACATTGATTTTACCAATCGACTCGATCAATCGGGTAAAAGCCCAAAATTCCATCTGCGCGTAATACTGCACCGGCACACCGATCACCTGTTCCACGGTGCGCATGGCCAGCACCGGGCCGCCGCCAGGGAGTTTGCTCCCCTCGCCGTTGTAATAGGCCGTGTTGATCCGGGCGTAATCGAAACCGGGGATGGCAACCCACAGGTCGCGGGGAATCGACAGCATCCCTGCAGTTTTGGATTGCGGGTCAATGGTGAGCAGGATCATCGAATCAGAACGGGCCGGGCCAGTGCGGTCGGCGCTGACCACCTCCCCTTCCTTGATAACGACGGCCGTATCGACACCCATCAACAGGATGGTCACGCGGCTGGCGCCATCCCAGGTGGGAGGCAGGTCAACCTCTGGAATGGCTGGCGCGGCGGTGGGCAGGCCAGGCGCTTCAGGAGTGCCCGCCGCGCCATTTTCAGCGATACTCACGCCGGGGATCCCGGCGACAGCGCGCATAGTGACAGTAATATAACGCGCCAAAACAAAGGTCCCTGCAAACAACACCAGGGCAATGACGCCAACAATGATCAGTCGGGGGGAAATCTTGAATCCAGTTTTCATAGTTTGTTGTTATTCAATTTTGAAGCGGTTCTATTAACATTAACGGGCAGGCGGCGGGACCGGCAATCCTTCGATGGAGGTTTGCACCCACTTGTCGCCCTCGTCAATCAGCATGACCGGGATATCATCGACAATCGGGTATTTTCGACCACAGTCCTGGCAAACCAGCCAGGATTCACGCTCAAGTTTCAGCAAACCATCTTTCTCGCGCACGCAAGCCGGGCAGCGCAGGATTTCAAGCAATTCTTGAGAGACCATTCGTTTCTCCTTATTTCGTAGGGGCGTAGCGTGCTACGCCCCTACCAGGATACATATTCGGCGAAAAATTGTACCACGCATCACGGATTCTGACACCAGCCCTTCTTTTTCAAGGATTTTTCAGGATCCTTGATGTCAGGGCCATACTCGCAGGCTTCAGCCCAGGGTTGGTATTGGGTCACGAACTTATCCACGAACCAGATTTTCCCGTCGCGCGTAACGACGCGGTTGATGGTCACATCCGCGCCATCGGCGGCGTAATCGATATGTTTCAACTGCTCATCGGGGCCCAACTCGGGATTAAACGTGACAACCGGCGGCGGGGCGGGGACGATGTTGATCGGGCCGGTGGTATCCCATTGAACCTGGCGGCCATCCGAAGTGGAGTAGAACTTCCACGTCAGCGAGCGGGTTTTGGCATCAAAAAAGGTGTCCATCAAAAGCCAGTAGGGACTGTCGTTCTTGAACTTGAAATCCACCAGCGGGAAGTAAACCGTGGCATCAAAACCCGAGAGTCTCGGGTCATTGCTTCCGCCGGGGCGTTGTTCATAGTAATAGACACGATAGGCATGGGCATGGCGCTCAGGGACCGGGAAACCAGCGAAAAAAGCCGCCCGAAACAGGGTGGTACTCACCTGGCAGACCCCCCCGCCCACACCCTTGATCGTTCTCCCATTGTAGATGATCAGGGCTTCGGCATAGCCGCTGTCGAGGCTGACATCGCCCAGGTGCGCACCCATCGAGAAAGTCTCTCCCGGCGCAACCAGCAGTCCGTGGAAATTGGCCGCGGCCGTCTCGATATTTTTCAAACGCGCCGCGCTGGAGCCGTAAAAGTAGGTGGTCTCATCGCTGATCAACTGCGTGATACCCAACTGCTGACCATTGGCGCTATCGGCCACCAGCGGCTCAGTGAGATTGACGCGCAGAAACGCTGCCTGCTGACCGGCAGCCACGGCTTTCTCGATTTCATTAATGCTGCCGGGAAGATCCACCTGCAGGCCGATGACCGAAGCCTGGATGGGAACGATCTGCCCGGATTGCTCATCGAAGGTGAAACGCGCATTGGCCTCGGGACGGTCAACCTGTCTGGCGATATCGACCAACAGCGTTTGAAGCATGGCGCGATCAATTTGAACAACGTACTGCGCCCCGGAACCCGGGTCAAAGCGCCCCACCCGCAGCATGGGCGCCAGTTCGGCAGGTTGGATTTGCCACGGGCCGGGGGTGTCGGGTGGCGCATCGGGGACGGAAAGCGTCAACGGCGCAGCCAGCAGGTTGCGGGCAGCTTCAGCCTGCGCCGAAGCATCCATCACCTGGGGAGCCTGCTCCTGGATGACGAACGGCACTTCCCCATCCCTGAAAAATTGCATCTGGGCATGCAGATAGATAAGCGTGGCCTCGGGGTTCAAGGTCCGCCCAACCTGCCCGGGCCGGGAGGTAACATTCAATCCGTTAATCACCAGGCTGGCTTCGCTGACCGGTTTGTTCACCTCTGCGGCAATCTTCTGCAAGTACGAATAGGCAATGCGCTGGTCAAAAATAATCACCGGGGATAAAGCCACCCCCACCTGCGCCGCATTCAGTTGATCGATAACTGCCTGGAACAAGCCACCCTGGCGGCCAAAATCATACGCCAGTTGCGCCGAGGCGGCCGGATCGAGCACCATCCCCAGCCGGGCGGGGGTCTCAACCCAGACGTTCTGTCCATCGCGAAAAACAAGGCGGCCTGAATAAGGAAAGCTCAGCGCGGCCTGGATTTTGAGCGCGGCGTCATCCCGTTTCATCCCTGAAAGATCCACACCCGCCACACTGACCCCCGGGAAAATCCGCCCAAAATGAACCAGGCGATAACCCATCGAAAAAACGAAAATGGCCAACAGGAAGAATGAGACGCCTGCGAACAGGGCCGCTGCCATTTGAATCCAGACAGCGCCGGTTTCGCGGCGTTTTCGGCGGGGACGGACAAATTGAACCGGGTTGGTAACGGTCATCTCGATCTTTCGACTTTGCTCAAGACAATTTCACGCCTTAGGGTTGGCGATTTTCGGAATCAGCATCGGCGTTTTGGCCTTGTATTCGGCATAGATTGAGCCGAAGTCCCTGAGGAGCCGGCGCTCCTCAAAGAACGCGCCAACAACGAAATAGATTGAAAAAACGATCCAGAGCGCCAGGCGGTTGATTGTCATTTCGGGCGAAAACCAGAGGAAAACCAGCCCGGCGGTATACAAAGGGTGGCGGACATAGGCATACAACCCGCCGGTCACCAGTTCCGCAGGTTTGGATTCACCGTAGGAGGGCGCAAGTTGGGCCAGCCCCACAAATTCCATCAAACCGGTTTGCATCACCCCGGTGACCAGGGCCATGGCAGCCAATCCCTGGATGACAGTCGTCAGGTAAATCCACGGTTCCGGGATGGCGTAAAGCAGCCTGTCGGGAAAGGTAAGCAGCATAACTGCAATCGGGAAAAGGCTGGCAAAGGAAAACAGGTTATACGCAAACCGGTACAGCCGAAAATAAGCCGGCGCCCCGGCCACCCGGCGGACAAAATGCTTAAACCCATGCGAGGCCAGAATGGAATGTACCACAGCCCAGAAGATAGATGCGCCAATCAAGTAAACCATACCGGTCATCATAACATACCTGTTTTAGACGAACATGAGAAAGCCCAGAGAAGGACACCGGCGGCTCACCGCTGGAATTTTGGGCAACCTGATCATTATTCCGCGCCAAAGGCGGGCAGCTCATACGTGTCGCCGCCGCCATGGACGATGTAAAACGGCTGCCAGGCCACACCAAAGACCTGCACATAGACATCGCTTTTCCTGGCCGGGATCGGGATCTCGCTGACCTGGTTAACCACTGATGACCAGCGCTCGTTCGCAGCCTGAAGAACCTGGTCGCGTTTGCGGGAGAGTTCCTGCAACTGCGACTGGTACTGCTTGATGACATCCACCGATTCATCCACATCGGCCTTGGCCTGCTGGCTCATGCGGTTCTTGGAAATTTGCGTGGTGATGCTTTTCTTGCGGCCAATCCCCAGGAAACCCGCGCCAAGTTCGAGCATGTTACCGGTTTCCTCACGTTTGCGCTGTTCGTACTCCACTTCATCTTGCGCCAGTTCGCGCTCTTCGCGCGCCAGCTTATCATTCAGCGAAGCAATCTGCCGGTCGATGGCCGCCGTCAGTTTGGCGATCTCGGCATCCCGTCCCTGGCGGGCCGCATCAGAACAGGCTGTCCGAAATTCGGCAGGAGAGACATCTGGCCCGGCGTAGACTTTCAGCGCTTCATTGGCGCGCGCGCTGACCTGCGTGGTTCTGAAGACCCAATCGGCAAAATCCTTTTGCAGCGCCGTCAGCAATTTGGCGTCACTGAGAGGGCCATCGAGCGAGGCAAAGCGCGCCTGGGGCGAGGGCTGGTCTTCAAGTTTTTCCATCCCCGGCCCGTTGTAGGGGAACTCGTCCCAGCGCACCACACCGCGCCGGTCGAGCGCGTCCACCAGCGCGTCGCGCACCACTTCACTGTCGATCCCGTAACGCCGATCAAAGAAACGCACCCTGGCGCAGGCCAGCAAGGTTGGGCGATAAAGCACCGCTTCGAGACGGGCGTCGACCGGGACGGGTTCGGCGGCGGTCTTGAAGGCCTCCGTCAGGCTGTAATTGACCGGCAGGAAGTACTCATTCACCCCGGCGGGGATGACCGGCCTGGTCTGGCTGCCTTCGAGATCAGATACTGGGCGATTGATCGCAGACGGAGGTTCGAGGCGGAAATCGCCCTCAGCAATGGAAACCGGCTGGAAGTGGGATAAGTCGGACTCAGCCGGGGCCGGTCTGCCGGCTGCGGGGGCGGAATCCGGGCTGGGGGCAGGCGAAACCCCCGTCGCATTTTCCCGTTTCGGCGGCTGGACGGCCCCCACGAGTTGATTCAACGCCGGGATCTGCGAACGGGTTAACGGCCCGGCCAGGAAATTCATCGTCCAGCGGGTTTGGAAGAGCTGCGGGCCTTTGGCGTGGACGTTGTGGAGCAGGAAAACACGCTTGCCAAGGGCCGAGATGATGTCGCTGTAGGCATTCCGATTCAAGTCGGCGCTGGCCGATTGCAGGCCGTCCAGCAGGCGGTTCTTGTCATATTCGGTCTGCAATTTGCCGATCAACCACGTCCCGGCGTTGGAAAGCGCCTTGTAATCAACATCGATCGGGTTCTGGGTCGCCAACACCAGGCCGACCCCAAAGGCGCGAGCCTGCTTGAGCATCCGCAGGAGCGGCGCCTTGCTGGAAGGGTTGCCTTTGGGCGGCAGGTAGCCATGTAATTCGTCGAAATAGAGCAGGGCGCGCAGGGAGGTTGAGCCGCTCTGGGTGCGCATCCAGGTTTCGAGGGCCGAGAGCAGCAGGGTGACGAAGAACATCCGCTCGCCATCACTCAGGTGGGCAATGTAAAAAACGCTCTGGCGCGGACGGCCATCCTCGGCAAAAAGCAAAGCCCGGATGTCCATCGGCGCGCCTTCGCGCCAGGCCTGGAAAGCCGGCGAGGCCAGGATATTGTTGAGGGTCACCGCCAGCGCATTGCGGTCTTTGGCCGGGAAGAAATTATCAACCGCGAACGCGCCAAGTTTTTCAAACGGTGGGGACTGGACTTGCAGGATCAGTTCGGTCAGGTCGAGGCTTTTGCCCTGGCTCCAGGCCGCTTCGAAAATATTGGCTACCAGGATATGCTCCCGCGAGCGCAGCGGATCGATATCCCCGTAGCCGACCAGGCCGAGCAACGCAGTGACGGTGCTGGAGATTTTCTCGCGCAGGATTTCCTTGTTGCCTTCCCAGGGAATTTGCGGCGCTTCGAGGGAGGAAAGCACGCTGACTTGCAGACCAGCATCCGAACCAGGCGTATAGACCGAATATTGCGCGGCTTTGGCCAGGGCGCTGATGCGCTCCTGGTCGATCCCCCACTCGGCCAGGCCGTTTTTCCAGCGTTCAGCGGTTTCCTCGGCGGCCTGCTCGACCGTTTTGCCCTGCCTGCGCAGAGTATCGGCGTCCAGCCAGGGTTGGAAATCTGCCGGAGCCAGTTCGGGGAAGTGCAGGAGCAGGTTGGTCAGGTCGCCTTTGGGGTCAATCAGGATGGCCGGGATCCCCTGCAGGGCGGCCTCTTCTATTATTCCGATGCACAGGCCGGTCTTGCCCGAACCGGTCATGCCGGTCACCACCGCGTGGGTGGTCAGGTCAGTCGGATCGTACTCCAGTACCCGCTCCGTCTGGCTGGCGTTCTGCAGGTCATAATGGCGGCCAAGATAAAATTGATCGGTCATCGGAACTCCTGGGAAAAGGGGGAAAGGTACAAGTCAGAAGTGAGAAGTCAAAAGCCTGCTCTTTTTTACCCCGTTTCGGTCAAAAAATCAAGCGAATTAGAACAAATGAACTGTAATTCCCCGGTATCTACCCAGGGCCTAAAAACAGGAGATCATGTCGCTGCGAGCCGCCGCCCTTGTTCTTTGGCGGCGAAGCAATCCCCATGACAGTACACAGTTGCCTGGCTACTTCTGCGCCCTGGCCTCCACCCTGCGGAATTCGGCCAGGTATTGCGCGGCAATTTGCGGGTCAAAGAGGATCACAAGATTCTCATCATTCGTCCTTTCTGCCGAGGCGCTGAAATTGTACGACCCGGTAATGACAATTTTTTCATCGATGATAAAGACCTTATGGTGCATCTGGCCCCCGTTCCCATCCAGGTAGACTGGCAAACCAGCCTCAACAAAAGGAAAAAATTCTGTCCCTTTGTTCGATTTGACCTGGCTTTCTTCCATCACGCCGGAGACCGTCAAACCATCCCTGGCCTTCTGACGAAGAAGATCGCCAAAATCATTCGCGGTAAAAGAAAAGGCCATAAAATAGATGCTCTCCTGTGCGCCGCGCAGCAACTCGACCACCCGCCGGGCAACGCCGTCATCCGGGGAAAAATAAACCTCGAGCGGCACGCCGTCGATCGTCAGCTGCGGGTTGGGTGTCCGGGCAATCAGGTCCGGGCCAAAAAAATCATCCGTGAACATCTCCTCGAACTCGACCGCATAGTTTTCGACGACTTTGATCGAGCGGATCCGGACCAGGTTATTGTTATCTGCGTAAGTTCCCGAAGTGGTGAAGTTCATCGAACCCATCCAGACTTCCGAGCGGTCGATGATCACAAATTTATCGTGCATCAGCCCCTGGCGCCGGTCACCGAGGATGGGAATGCCCGCATCGAGCAGTGCCTGGGGCACATCATCGAAAATGTTATCACTTTCCATCACCATCCGCACCCGCACGCCGCGTTTATGGGCGCGAATTAAAGCCGCCTGGAGCGAATAAAGACTGAGGCTGTAGGCAGCCAGGTCAACAGAGAGGCGCGCTTTGTCGATGGCGGCGATCAAGGGCAGATCCGGGCCGCCTTCCTCTTTCGATGAGGCCGGGTTGAATGGGTCAGTGAAATAGATTTCATAGAACGAGCCGCGTACGCCGAAGCCCACCTGCATGGGGATTTCGGCCAACCCAAAGACAAGCGGCGCAGATGTGGGGCTGGCTGGAGCTGGCGGCGGGGGTCCGGCCTCGCAGGCCTGGGCGATCAGGGCTAGCACCAACAGGGCGGGCAACAAAAATCGTTTCGTCCTTATCTCCATGCGAGGTATTATAGCCTTTCTTTCGTCTTTTCCTTTTCTACCTTATAATCCATCCCCGTGACCACCGACACCTCCACCGCCAACCGACAGATCGCCCGCGCCGCCGGGACAATCATGCTGGCATTTCTGTTCAGCCAGCTAACCGGCCTGGCGCGCGGGATCCTCGTTGCCCGCACCTTCGGCGCTTCTGCCGAGTTGGACGCTTTCTTCGCCGCCAACCGTGTCTCTGAGACACTCTTTACGCTGATTGCGGGCGGCGCGCTTGGCTCGGCTTTTATCCCGGCTTTTACCGGACTATTGGCCAAAAATCAACGCGCCTCAGCCTGGAGGCTGGCCTCCGGCGTGGCCAACCTGGTGACACTGGGCCTCAGCCTGCTGGCCGTTATCGCAGCCCTGACCGCCCCGCAAATCGTCCGCTATGCGCTCGCCCCGGGTCTATCACAAGACCCGGCCTTGTTCGCGCTGACAGTTAATCTCCTACGCCTCCAGCTTGTCTCAGCCGTCCTGTTTGGGCTGGGCGGGTTGATTGTCGGGATTCTGAATGCGCACCAGATTTTTCTCATCCCTGCTCTGACCCCCGCCCTCTACCAGTTGGGTATCATCTTTGGGGCGTTAGCCCTCGCGCCCACGCTGGGAATTTACGGCCTGGCGTGGGGCGTGGTCATCGGCGCGGCGCTCTACTTGCTGGTCCAAATCCCAACCCTGATCTCGGTCTTCAAACGACATTCTCAACCGAACACTGAACACTGGTCACTGCTGACTGGCTACTGGTCACTGATTACCGCCCCCGCCGTTCAGCAAGTGCTGCGCTTGATGGGGCCACGCCTGCTGGGAGTGGCCGTCGTCCAGTTGAATTTTTGGGTAAACACCTGGCTGGCCTCGCAAATGGAGCGCGGCAGCGTCTCTGGCCTGACCTATGGTTTCTCGCTGATGCTGATGGCTCAGGCCGCCATCGCCCAGTCGGTGGCGATTGCGGCCATGCCAACATTTTCCGCGCAATTTGCCCTCGGCAAAACCGACGAGATGCGCTCGGCCCTGGCCGCCACCCTGCGCGGGGTGATCCTGCTCTCGCTTCCGGCAGCGGCGGGGCTGATGCTTTTACGCACGCCGCTGATTGCCGCTCTCTATCAGCGCGGACAATTCGACGCTCGTTCCACGGAGCTGGTTGCCTGGGCCCTGCTCTGGTACGCTGCCGGGCTGGTAGGGCACGCCATGCTCGAAATCCTGGCCCGCGCCTTCTACGCGCTGCACGACACAAAAACCCCCGTCCTGGTCGGGGCGGGGGCCATGGGCTTGAATGTGGTTTTTAGTTTTCTCTTTGCGGCGCTGTTCCGCCAGGTTGGCTGGCTGCCGCTCGGCGGGCTGGCGCTGGCCAACTCGCTGGCGACAGCTCTCGAAGCGGCAATCCTTTTCGCGCTGATGAGACGACGCTTAAACGGCCTCCACGCCCGGGAGGTGCTCAAAGGCCTGGGCCAGGCGCTCCTGGCAGCGCTTGGAATGGCAATCGGCCTGCTGGCCTGGATCCAGGCGACGGGGAGTCTGAATCGCTGGGTAATCACCCTGGGCGGCGTGGCGCTTGGGGGTTTGGTTTATGGCCTGGGCATGATATTGCTCAAAATCCCCGAACTACAGCTGGTTTTTTCGATGGTCCGAAAACGACTGTCCGGCAGTTAGACTGCCGGACAGTCATTTTGATCTCGCGTGGCTACTTCTTTTTTCCGCCCAGCAGCCCGCCGAGCAGACCCGCCGCAGCGCCCAGATCGCCTTTCCCGCCCAAAACAGCCTCCACCTGGGCAGCCACCGGGGCAGGCAGTTTTTTCTTGATGAAATCAATGACCAGGTCTACAACCATTTTCGCTTGTTCTTTGGGCAGGCCGGTTTTCTTGACGACCAGCGCATACAGTTCTTCCATGGTGATCTCCTTTTAGCAATGAGCGGGTATGTTGAACTATGCCGATTATATCCCTAACCCGGGCAAGCCGGAAAAAACTTTACCGCTGAGTGCGCTGAGTTTGTAGAGAGCCAACAAAAAGACCACCTGACGATGGTCTTTGGTGTGTGCCCCCACAGGGACAAGTTATAGTTATGTATTGAAAACATGCAAGGGGTGGCAGAGAATAGAACGTTGTGAGATTGGTTTCAGTTCCCTTGCGCCGGTTATTCTCTTTGCATCTGCTCATACAATGCGCACAGGGCGCGGTTTTCGGGGACGTTTTCGAGGAACATGCGCCGGGCGGATTCATCCTTCAGCCGGGCGGCCTGCTGCTGCAAAACGGCGTGCGCCTGAACCAGAATGTCGCGCCCGCGCGGGTCATTCTGCGCCAGGAGCGAGCGCGCGCAGGGGGTATTCGTCTCCGCCACATGGGGGAGATGAACACTCCCCAACCGATGGATGCGGTCGGGGAGTAATCGGCATATGATGGAGTAAAGTCTGGTAGAACAGCTTGAGCCAAACGCGCAGCACTCGGTGCGTCAGTTTCGCTCTCTGGAGAAGCTCAGATGAAAGGATGAAAAAATGTCATTCAACAATAAATCCCGCTTGGATCCGTCTCAGGTGGATGACCGGCGTGGCCGGGGAGCAGGGACTGCAATCGCTATCGGTGGTGGGGGGCTTGGCCTGATCATTACGATCGTGGCAATGCTGCTGGGCGTAAATCTTACTGACTTGACAAATGGTGATACCGGGCAAGTGCCACTATCTACTGAGAGCGCTGGCGGAATCAACGACCTGGAGGCGCAATGCCAGACAGGGGCAGACGCGAATACCCGCCAGGACTGCCGCATCGTGGGCTTCGTTAACAGCATCCAATCTTTTTGGACTGATGAATTTGCCCGCCGCGGGAGCCAGTACACACCGGCCGATACAGTCCTTTTCACGGGGTCAACGGAGGCCGCCTGTGGCTATGCCAGCGGCGCAATGGGGCCATTCTACTGTCCAGCCGACCAGAAGGTCTATCTGGACCTCGACTTCTTGAATGAACTACAGACGCGCTTTGGCGCCCAAGGCGGTTCGTTCGCCGAGGCGTATGTGCTGGCTCATGAGTATGGCCATCACGTGCAGCACCTGCTTGGTGCACTGTCGAGCAGCTCAAACGCCACAGGGCCAGAAAGCGAGTCAGTTCAAACGGAACTCCAGGCTGACTGCCTGGCCGGCGTCTGGGCCTTCCACGCCACCGACACCGGTTACCTGACGCAGGTGACTGATCAAGACATCGCCCAAAGCCTGGACGCCGCAGCTTCAGTGGGCGACGACCGCATCCAGAGCGAGACACAGGGCTACGTCTCACCCGAGTCGTGGACTCATGGATCGTCCGAGCAGCGGCAGTTGGCGCTCAAGGACGGTCTGCAGAGCGGGGATCTGGCCACCTGCGAGTCGCCGGGATGGACGCCATAAATATAAAATAGACCTCGCGAATGCGCCTAAACCATCAAAGATTAGCAGATAAACTTTTCCTGGCACAAAGGCATCCCATCGGTTTGACGCGCTAATAATTAATTCAGGACAAAAAGAAATCCCAAGATGCTCAGAGCATCTTGGGATTTCTTTTTGTTTCTATGGAGGTTGCGAATAACTTTCTAAAATGGAATCTTAGCATTCTCTTATGTGATTATGACAGAAGTGCAAGCCAGCGAACACCATAATCGGAGTAGTATTATATGAATTCGATAGCGCCCGGTTAATGACCGGAATGAGGCATATGAAACAACCTGAAAACACAATCATGGCTTTCGTCAAAAAACACCGGTGGAGCCGGGTGGGCCTGGCATTCGTGCTGGTCGGCCTGGTGATTGCGGGTGTCCTGATTTTTCAATTACGAACAAGTCAGAAACCGATATCCTTGAGCAGTGTGGCCGAGGCCATCTCCGCCGGGCGAGTGCTCAGGATCGAAGATACCCTGAAAAGCGGTGCGTTGACCGTCTATTACAAAGACGGGTCGCAGCATCTGGCACAACGCGATCAGACGGCGCCTTTCCTTGAACAAATGCATTATCTCGGCGTGAGCGACCTTCAACTGACCCAACTTGAGTATGAGCTTGTCCAACCTTCGCTGCTGACCGGTGAAAACGCCGCCAGTACCCTCCTGCTCATCTTCTTTTTCGGGCTGGCAGGTTTCGCAATCATGCGCTACACCGGGGGTGGTCTGCTTGCCGCCCGTAAGAAATACGTGCAAGGCGCTGTCCCGAAGACTACCTTCAATGACGTGGCTGGCGTGGAAGAATGTCGCCAGGAATTGGGAGATATCGTCGCCTTCTTGAAAGACAACGCTCTTTACCAACACATGGGCGCGAGCATGCCGCGCGGGGTGCTTCTGGTTGGAGAACCGGGCACGGGCAAAACACTACTTGCCAGGGCCATCGCTGGCGAAGCGGGCGTGCCGTTCTTTACCACCTCCGGCTCCGAGTTCGTGGAAATGTACGTTGGTGTGGGAGCCAGCCGAGTCCGCTCACTTTTCAAGCAGGCACGCGCCAAAGCTCCCTGCATCATCTTTATCGATGAGATCGACGCGGTTGGACGCAAGCGTCACTCTGGCGCCGGAGGCGGCGAAATGGAACAGGATCAAACCCTGAACCAAATGCTGGTCGAGATGGATGGTTTCACCTCTTCTGAAGGAGTGGTGGTGCTGGCCGCGACCAACCGCCTGGATGTGCTCGACCCGGCCCTGACCCGCCCCGGTCGCTTTGACCGGCATGTGAACGTTCCTCGCCCAGACATCAAGGGACGGCTGGCCATCCTCGATGTGCATGTCAAAAGCCGACGGCTGGCCCCGGAAGTCAACCTGCTGGATGTTGCCAAGTCCACGCCGGGACTGGTGGGGGCGGACCTGGCCAATATCGTTAATGAAGCGGCCATCCTCGCCGTGCGTGACGGTCACGCTGAGATCACCGTGCAGGATTTTCAGGAAGCCGTGGAAAAGAACCTGACCGGTGGCGCCCAGCAGAAAAGCCGGGTGATGAATGAAAACGAGCGCCGCACGATTGCATATCATGAAGCCGGTCACGCGACGGTGATGCATCTGACACAGCACTCCGACCCGGTTTATAAGATCACCATCATCCCACGCGGAAAGCTGGGCGGCTTCACCATGGCGCTCCCCGTCGAGGACACCCTGCTCATGTCCCGCAATCAAATTCTGGCACGGATCACCGGCCTGATGGGGGGGCGCGTTGCAGAGGAACTTTTTTGCGACGATATTACCAGCGGCGCGGCCAACGATTTGCAGGTTGCCACACACTTGGCCGAGGAAATGGTCATGCGCCTCGGGATGAGTGTCACTGGTTTGCGGGTCTTCAACCGCCCTGAAGGCTACGAGGCGCTGACAGCACCGCGCGCCGGTCAACAAACCTTCGAGGCGATTGACCAGGCCATCAAACAGATCCTGGACGAGTGTTATCGCGAAGCCAAACGCATCATCGTCGAAAACCGGGAGGCAGTCGAACGCGTCACGCATTGCCTGCTCCAACAGGAAACCATGACACGCGAGGAATTTGTTGCTCTGATGTAACCTCGCGATAAATCCACACTCCCTGGTCACATCCATCGACCGGGGAGTGTGGATTTAAACCACTCGGGGGTCGCTCAGGGCTTTTTACCGAACGGCAGGTTTGACTGTGTCACGCAGCCTTGGAGCCGGTTGCTCAACAACTCTGTCTGGAGTTGCCGCAGACAACCGGCCTGTTTAGAACTGATAGTAGAAACGATCAGGCGCGACGTCCTCTGAAGAGTTTGACGATCGCCAGCAGGATGACGGAGCCCAGCAGCGTGACCAGCAAGGTCGGGATGCTGATGGCGTCATTGATCGTTCCAACGCCCAGCAGCGGGCTGATGAAGTAACCGGCCAGGAACGCGCCGATCACGCCGACGACGATGTCGAGGAACAGGCCCTGTTGCGAATTCGTGTGCATAATCCGACTGGCAATATAGCCAACGATCGCTCCAGCAATGAGATAGATGATTAGGTTCATATTCTATTTTCCTTTTTGAGTGTTTCAAATTCACGGTTGCCCGTGATTGAGTGTTGATCCATTCCCATCCTGAAGGGGTAGGGGATGGCAATAACATTTCGTGGATTTACTTGGGGGCAGGAACGGTTTCCTTTTTCAGGTGGGCCTCATACTCTGTCACACGCTTGTCAATCTCATCGGCAGCTGCCTCGCGGGTATAACCATACTTTTCCTGAAGCAAGCCGGTGAAGACCTCGAACTTACCGGCGGCCCGATCCAGATCATCGTCGGTCAGTTTGCCCCACCAGGATTTGGCCTCGCCTCGGATTTGTTTCCATTTCCCTTCGAAAACATCCTTATTCATAGTTTGAGCCTCCAGATCATAAAAAACCGAGAAAGCTGTCCCAATTTACGCCGGCGCTCGGGGCAGCTTTGGTGCGCCGGATTTTAAGTTTGTCGATCCCGTGCAGAAACCGGGACCATCAGCCATATGGCATCATGAAACGCGGAAACTGGAGGCCACAAGAGCCAGGCGTTGGGCAGTATGCTCAGGCATCTCACTTGTACCGATAAATACATCCACCTCGGTAGAGAATGCGATTTTCTGATGGGGCGTCCAGATGGCTGTGACAATTTTTGACCAGCGCGGCCGATTAAACCTTTCGGATTTATTCAAGAACCGCGCGTGGCGTACTTGGGAGTAAACCCAAATTTACGCAGATCGTAAATTCATCTTACAGTAGACACTCCCCGGCTGCATCCATCAACCGGGGGGTATTATCCTCCGCCACTTGGGGGAGTACACCCAGGTGAGCAAGGCCACCACAACGACCACGGCTACGATCACGAGGGCGATGGATGACCAGGTTGCTGGCGCTGGCAACCTGTACCGCGCGACTGGCTTCGATGGCTGCCTGAGCCTGTTTGGCCGAAGCATAGGATTGGGAAATGGAGGACAGACTAAAGAGCAGGACCACGATCAGAAAGGCGATAATCAACAGGATAGTCATATGGCCTTAGGGTATAAATGCCAAACACTTATTGTGTCATACGATATCTATCGCAAGATAAAATTATCGTCAAGCAAAAAGTAAAAAATAGCGCCCTGAAAAGGGCGCTTTATTGCGTTCGACGTGGATCGTACTCACTCATTTCGGCGGATTAGGTGACGTAATCAGGAAATCCAGGCTATTTATGTTAAAATTATTCTGTTGGCCATAGAGTTGTGTGTGATCATGCCGCCAGATCTATTGTGACTGGCGGCTTTTTTTCTTTTTTTGCTCGCCTTTTGAAAGAGGAGAAAATGGAAACTGGACTCTGGCGAAAAAAGGA
>DHVZ01000087.1 GCA_002412925.1 Anaerolineales bacterium UBA5195
CAACTCATTTATGCACACTGCTCAGCTTAACTACCAGAATAAACATGGCGAATTTAAGCACTTCATTCTCCCCCGAGATAAAACTTGTTGCGCCTTTTAAGGACTCCAGCGAGGTTGCCAATCACAATAGTTATTGTTGGTTAAACGTGTCAGACTGCTTCCGTCAATACGCATGATGTAAATCTCACAGGCATTATGATTTCCAATGGCATTGAAATAGGCTGTAAAAGCAACCCATTGCCCATCAGGAGAAAAGCTGGGGCCCTGGCTGTTTCCCCCTTCCGGGGATATTTGGCGCAAGTCGGAACCGTCCGGATTCATGATGAATAATTCCCGCTTCCAGGTCTTGCCAGAATATGTGACGATCTGATCACCCTGCGCAGACCAATCGCTGCGTCCACGCAAATCGGGCAAATCCGTTATCTGGCGAAAATCGGAGCCGTCCAAATTGATTGATGCCAGTTGCGGTTTACCCTTGATCGTCGTTGCAAAAAGGATCCGGCTGCCATCCGGCGACCAGGTTGGGTCCCACCCATCAGCATAGACAACCCGTGAATGACTGCCGTCCCTGTCCATGACCCAGATGTAATCTTTTCCTCCAGAACCGGTGACAAAGGCGATCGACTGGTTATCTGGTGAAACCTCTGGCGCGATTCCTACCGTATCACCGATCTTATTTAGCTGTCCCGCCAGCGTCATCTCATAGATTTTGAAATTCCCATCCAGGTTCGCTGAAAAAAGAACACTTTGACCATCCGGGGCAAAGGATGGGTAGAAATGGCGAGAGTTATCCTCGGTGGTAAGACGACGTTCGCCAGTTCCGTCCGCGTTGATGAGACAAATTTGGTCGCGGGGTTGCAACCTAAACACCTGGCAAACATAGACAATTTTCCCCGGCGGGCCAGATAGTGCTGACGGCGCAGGTTCTTCGTCGGCGGTGATTGGCAACTCGCCAGCAATTGGCGACGGGGACGCCGACAAGGGCTCCCGGGTCGGAAAAATGAGCAGGGGATAATTTGGCTGGGCGCGGCTCGATAGCGAAAAAAACAGGAATACCCCCCCAAACCCTGTCAGGCAACACAATAACAAAAAAAGCCCAATAATGAGAACGGGCCTCTTACGGGATGGGACCATTCAAAATCTGGCCGGAAACATCGTTCTGGTGAAACATTTGGTCGGTTTGAGTTTCCCTAAAGACACCTTTATGGTGTAATTCAAGGAATGCGTCCACAAGACGCGGGTCAAAAGAGGTCCCAGCATGCCTGCGGATATATTCGAGAACAGATTCTTCTGTACAGCCCTGGCGGTAAGGGCGATTCGAAAGCAAAGCATCCCAAACATCGATGATTGAAAATATACGGGCTGACAATGGGATTTCTTCGCCCTTTAGGCCTCTCGGGTAACCGGTCCCATCCCAGCGCTCATGATGACAATAAGGAATATCAAGCGCTGGTCTCAAGTAAACAATCGGCGTTAGCATTTGGTAGGCATACTCAGGATGCCTGCGCATTTCCTTCCATTCGTCTTCAGTGAGTGGGCCGGGTTTCTGCAGGATGCCATCGGGGATGGCCATTTTTCCTATGTCATGCAAAAGCGCCCCACGCCTGATGTGAATAAGCTGGTGCTCTGGGACCCCCAAAGCCCGTCCGAGACGAATCGTTATTTCGGTTACACGCTGGGTGTGCCCTTCGGTTTCTTTATCCCTCAAATCAAGGACATTCGACCAGCCCTCGATGGTTGCCTCATACGCCTCAGCCAGATCCGCGTGGGCATGCTGCAAATCAAGCTCCGCGCGTTTACGTTCAGTGATATCCCGGATAATCGAGATAATGCACGGCTCTTCATTCACTTCAATCATACGCGCTGAAATCAAGCCGATCCAAACATCGCCGTCTTTGTGTTTGAAAAGGCCTTCCATATTACTGATCTCGCCATGCTCTTGCACGGCGGCGAAAAAACGCTGGTTTTCATCAGGATTTACCCAGATGCTGAACATGATGCCATTCTTTCCGATGGCATCATCCAGAACAAAGCCTGTCAAACGGGTAAATCCTTCATTCAACTCGATGTATTTACCATCGGAAAAACGACTAATGGATATTGCATCAGGAGAAATGCGAAAAGCTTTTGAAAATTTGTCTTCAGAGAGCCGCAAGGCTTGTTCTGATTTGCGCTTTTCGTCGCGCAGAGCCTTTTGTTGCAAGGCACGTTGAACCGCCTGCCCGAGACGACCCAGGCGATCTTTTAGCAAATAATCGGCGGCGCCCTGAATCATTGTCTCGACAGCGGCTTCTTCGCTGATCGTTCCAGTAACCACAACAAATGGAATATCCAGTCCACGTTCCTGCAAAAGGTGCAAAGCCTGCATCGCAGTAAATTGCGGCAAGCTGTAATCAGCCAGGATAATATCAGGGAGTTCTTCAATGGCTTTAAGATAGTCTTCCTGTGTATCCACCCTCTTTCCGTCGCAATCATAGCCAGAACGCTTCATCTCATACAAGATGAGCTCCGCATCGACCGGACGATCTTCGAGCACCAAAACCCTTAAAGGGATACCATTTGTCATGCGAACCTGACGCTAACTATTGGATACAGGGGCTTGATTTAAGAGCAGCCAGTATAGACCCACATCGCGTACCGCCTCGGTAAATTGCTCAAAATCAATCGGTTTAACAATGTAACTGTTTACGCCGAGATTATAACTTTCAACGATATCTCGCTCCTCGCGAGAAGATGTCAAGACAACAACAGGGATCGTCCGAGTGGTTTCGTTGAACTTTAATTTCCGAAGAACTTCCTGTCCATCTATCTTGGGAAGCTTTAAGTCAAGCAAGATCAGGCGTGGAACCTGAACCGGATGATTGGAAATATTGTTTTCAGACCCGAAGATGTAATCCAACGCTTCGGCCCCATCCCTGGCATGATGGATTCGGTTAGCGATTTTAAATTTTCTCAACGCATACAGAGACAACTCTGCATCATTCATGTTATCTTCTACTAATAATATTTCCACGGGGGTCTCCATCATACCCACCTCCTGGGTAACTATCCGCAAAGTTAATTAGATTATAACGATTTAATTCAGAAGATTCCAGTGTTTTCTTAAATGTGTAATGCCTGCTCACCAAAGATATGCCAGGCAAAACAAGTTTCCCGAAGGGACCGAAGATATTCTCCCTATTCTATTGGCAAAGAGAAATAAAACGATGCGCTCTTGCCCAGTTCGCTTTCTGCCCACACTCGCCCGCCATGCCGTCGAATAATTCGTTGAACAATTGCCAGCCCCACGCCAGTCCCCTCAAAATCCTCAGGGCGATGTAAACGTTGAAATACTCCAAAGAGTTTATCCACGTAACGCATGTCAAACCCGGTTCCATTATCTTTGATGCAATAAATAATTTCGCCAGGCAGTTGTTCAGCGCTGATCTCAATTTGGGCCGGATTACAATCACGTGTAAATTTCAACGCATTGGACAATAAATTCACCCAAACCTGCTTGAGCAGGCCGGAATCGCCCAGGCATGCGGGTAAATCCCGGATGACCAGATCGATCTTGCGGTCCTGCTGTTCGGGAGAAAGCATCACCAGCACCTGCTCAATGAGTTCGGCCGGCAATAAAGGCAGTTTTTTCAATGGTTGGCGGCTTAGGCGAGAAAAGGATAGTAAGTCGTCAATCAATCGCCCCATCTGCTGGGCATTGTCGCGGATAACGCCCAGATAGCGGCGCGCATCATCGGCGCCATCCAGGACAAGCAAATCTGCAAGGATTCGGCTGAAGCCGTTGATCGCCCGCAGAGGCGCGCGTAAATCGTGAGAAATGGAATAAGAGAACGCTTCCAACTCCTTATTGGCAGCCTCAAGTTGGGCTGTTCGCTCAATAACACGGTTTTCAAGTTCTGCATTCAACTCGCGAATTTCAGCCTCTGCGCGTTTCTGATCGGTAACATCGCGGTTCAACGCGCCAATACGAAACCCCTTCTCAGTACTGATTGGGAAAATGGTCTGCTCAATATATTTTTGTGAGCCTGAAGACGTCACCATCACAATTTCAACCGGCTGCTCAAATAAAGCTGACTCTCCGGTCTTTAAAGCTTCAAAAAAGGCTTCCCGTTTTTTTCGTAATGCAGATTTCCGCACCAGGCCTGGAGGAGTCAATTGTGTCATAATATCCATAAAGTCACAGCCGGTAACTTCTTGGTACCCAACACCCAGCATTTTCTCCAATGCCGGATTCCACTCAAGGATCTGCCCGTTTTCATCCACAAGCACAAATCCTTCAGAGAGCTGCTCCACGATCGAACGAAACTTAAACTCGCTTTGTCTTAATGCGTCTTCGACAAGTTTGCGACTGCTAATATCTTGCATAATACCGATGGAACCACGCGAGACGCCATTAGACCCTGGCAACTCTAGAGAGGAATCATAGACCCAGCGGATGTTCCCATCCCTGGTTCGGATGCGGTAATCGCATTGCCAGACCTTAAGCTTGCCTGCCTGAACCTGCTTTAAAGCCTCCTGCAGGGAAAGGCCAGAAGCCTGCCCCAACATAAAACCATCTTCTACCAGGCTATCCCAGATCTCAGGCGTGATTTCCCGATTCGAATAGCCGCTAATGTTGAAAACGCCTGCACCTATAAATCGGAAGGAATTATTTTGGTGGTCGCGATAGTATGGAACAGCCCCGGCAGCCTCAATGGCGCGGCGGTAGAGTTCTTCAGATTCGCGCAAGGCCGCTTCGGCCTGTTTACGGTCTGTAATGTCGGTGGCGTTGAAGATCGCCATATCGACACGGCCGCCATCCACAACCGGCGAAAGGTTGCAGGAAAACCACCCCTCATCACCTTCTCCGCGCAGAATCGAGGTTTCAAATGAAGCCGTGTCACGATCGCTGAAAACCTTCCGCAGGGTTTCTTGTTTTTGTATGTTATCCGCGCCCGGAATATAAGAATATATCAGTTTCCCCAGCATTTTTTCTTTGTTGAACCCCTGAAAAGTGCGATTGACGAACAGGATCTCACCTGCCCGATTTATCGTCAGGATCAGCTGAGGCGTATTTTCCATCAATGTCCGCCAGCGGGCCTCCGATTCGCGCAACGCGTCTTCGGCACGCTTGCGCTCCACTGCCAGCGCAATTTGCGTGGAAAGAAATGTAAAAGTTTCCTTGTCCTGTTCGCTGAAGCGCGTTGTTTCGAGGTAATTCTTAAAGGCAACAACCCCAAGAACCCCGCTGGAGGTTTGTAAAGGCGCTCCCAACCAATCGACAAAACTGGTTTTTTCGTTGGCGTCAGGTTCAATCCCCAAACTTTCGGTCTCACCAGGTGTAACCAGCAGCGGTCTCGCCGTGCGCATGACATAACTGACCAGCCGGTTATCAGGGCGATGAATAGACGGCCAGGGTTCGAATTGGTCGGCATGGTATGGGTATGTAAACAAGTCTGTCTCAGGATCATAGAGCGCGACAAGGAAATTTTTTGCCGGGAGCAACTGTTCCAGGATGCCTTGAATGAGCGAGAACAGTTCGTAAAACGTCTGGCTGGCCTGAGCAGATTGGAAGATGCGATAGACAGCAACCTGCAAGTGTTCTGCGCGCTTGCGCTCATTGATATCGCGCACCGCGATAAGCGCACAATCTTTCCCGTTCACCGGCGCCACCCGCAAACTCAACTCCACCCAGAAAAGCTGACCATCCTTGGCTTTGGCTTGCCATTCCAGCGATTGAGGACCATGCAGCCTCGCTCGCCGGATCCAGCGCAGGAGACTGCGATGGGTATAAGGAGGAACCTCGGAGTTTAAATCCTCCACATTCAGAACACGGGACTCTTCCGAAGAATAGCCATATAACTCCGAAAATTTCTGGTTTATATCCTGGATTTCAGATGTTTCCAAGTCCAGAACAAAAATTGCGTCTGTGGTCGTGTCGAAGATGGCCCGGAAGTGTTGCTCGCTTTCCCGCAGGGAAACGCCCGCCCGGGTTAATTCTTCAACCTGTGTCTCTAAACCTGCAATTCGCCCTTTGACCTCATCCCGCGCCTGGCGGAGGCTGTCTGCTAGAAAAAATAATTCGCCATGCGCGCTGACTGAGTCGAATTGATACTCAAAATCACCCTTTTTCATCAAATGGATTGCATGGGTCAGGTGGCGCATTGGATGTGCCACCATCCTCCAGGTTATCAAAGCTCCCAGGCCTAAAACAACAATCAGGCTTGCCCCAACCTGTAAAAGTGAAAGGGCGGTCAATTCTCCTTTAATCCGATCAAGCACAGAGGGGCTGGCGACAACCACATCGGTCAGGGTTGTGTTCGGGATCGGCGCATACCCCAAGATGTTCCCGGTTAGTTCGTCCAAAGTGGAACCTGAAACGCCCGCCAAGACAGCCAAAGCAGTTTCAGGGGAGTATTCCTCCTGAATAGATCGACCCGTTTTTTGACCACCTGGATAAGCCTCGTAGACGCCATCGCGATTAACAATAAAGTGCATCCCATTCTGCGGTTGGCTGAATTCCACGAATTCGGCCAGAGAGGTGCCTGCGTTCTGCTTGCTGATAAAAACTGAATTGATCTCAGCCTGTTGACGGGACTGGTCTGCTGCACGCCGAATCAACTCGTTGACTGCGTTTTGACGCGTAAAAAAAGCCACCGCAATCAGCGGCAAGGCTGTTAATAATAGCAACCACAACGGAAGACGAAATGCCAAAGACGCAAACGCGCGCTTCATCAAGAATGCTCTCCACCGACTCTGCCAACATCTTCTACGTTTGCAGTCTTCCAATTTTATCCCCGATTAGCCTTTAAATGGCAACCATCTTGATGGTAAAAATTACAATATTCAAAGTTCGCTAAACCTCTTCAAGGATATAATACTATGTTGTTTGGGAATCTCCTGGGTAAGACCCAATCGGTTGCACACTTCACCTCGCACCCCGTCAGCCCATCGGGGCAGGCGACAGCAGGGGAGACCCTGCTCTTTGACCCGATCCATGATAAGTGGAGATAAAAATGAAGATACCTGCCTGGATAATCCTATCGCTGGTCGCAACCAGCCTGCTCTTGAACAGTTGCGCCTCAGAGATTTCTGTCACTGCCACCCCGATGCCATCCTTTGAAGCCCCTGTCCCGATCAAGACCCAATTATCGAATGCCCCCACTGAAATTCCATCTGCGCTGGAACAATACATGATCCCGGTTTACTACGCGGAATCTTACCTATCGATTGTGGATGGTTCCAAAAGCGAAAAGACATTGACAATTTACGCGAACTTGAACGAATATAACTGGAATTCGCTCGTCAGGACCTTTAATACCCATTATCCCTGGCTCAGGGTGACGGTTCTTGAAATGGGGCCAGCCGAGGTTTTCGCTCAGTATGACAATGACCTCGCGGAGGATAAGCCCACAGCAGATCTGATCATCACCTCGGACCCGGTTGGCTGGCTGCAATTCTTTGAAAACAGGTATGTCACAAGATATACATCTCAAGAAGACCTGTATATTCCAGATTTGTCAAAATCAGTTTACGGAACTTACGCTGTTTCCAGCGAGCCGATGCTGATCATCTACAACAAAAAGCTTGTTCCCGAACCGCCTAACAGCATGGCCGCCCTGGCGGAATTCATCAAAAATGATACCGAGGGGTATAAAGGCCAAATCGTCACCTACGACGCTGAAATCAACGCCACGGGCTTTGCAATCAACTGGTTTTGGACTGACAAAAATAGCACCTCTGGCTGGGATCTCCTGAATGCAATTGGCGAAGCTCAGCCGGTCTTCTTGGCCTCCGGGCGCGAGATTACCCAAACAGTAGGCAGAGGCGGGGCAAAAATCGGGTATTTCGTCTGCTCGGGAGATGTTATGCCTTACCTGAATACTTATCCAGACCTGGGATGGACCTATCTGGTTGATGGCCAGCCGGTTCTCCTGAACAGCATGGCAATCACAGAGAGAGCCGCCAGTCCCAACGCTGCCAGGTTGATGATGGATTTCATCCTTTCACAGGAAGGACAGTATGCCCTCGGGCTGGGCGGGCTGACCCCTTTTCAAAGCGATATTGTCGGAATCACAGATTACCACCTGGACAAAATCTTCACCGAACTGGGTGACGATAACGTGGTCCTGTTCGCGTATGATCCGCGCTTGAACAACCAGGCGATCATGAACGATTTCCTTGAAAAGTGGAAGGCCGCCGTACACAAGTAAAAAACAGGACCCGCAAAACAGGGTGCCTGTCTGGTTCAGCCAAGCCGCGCTCCTCTCAAAAGAATTCGCAGGAAGGCAAGATTCGTGTTTGCTGTGGGCTGCAACGGCTGGACGTCGGCAGCCTGGAGGCCCTTGGGACCTGGTTCAATCGAGAACTCGACCTTCTGACCCTCGACCAGAGATTTGCAGCCTCCCATCTGGATGACAGAGAAATGGACAAAAACATCCGGGCCGTCATCGCGCTGGATGAAGCCGAAACCCTTGCTGCTGTTGAACCATTTGACCGTGCCGATTACACGTTACCGTCGAGCAAGAACACGTACCGTTTACATGACAAAGTTTATCAAAGGGGCAAATGCGTGTTGAGATGGAAACTTGTCGCTTCGTGGTAAGATTAGAAACTACCTGTTTTCTTGTCTCCCTGTTTCCTGATCTACCTGTCCACATACCCATCCACCCATTCACCCATCCAAACCATCCATGCCCTGGAATCTAACCTCCACCCATGCCCGCGAGGGCGATCTCGTTCAACTTGTTGGCCTGCGCCACAAACATTTCATTTTTCCCCTGATCCCCGGCGGCGAGATGCATACGCACCGCGGGATCGTCAAGCATGATGAGCTGATCGGCCTGGCCTGGGGCACACAAGTCTTCAGCCACCTGGGCAGCCCGTTTTTCCTGCTCCAACCCATCCTGGGCGATATCCTGACCAACCTGCCGCGCAACACGCAAATCCTTTACCCAAAGGAAATTGGCTTCATCCTCATTAACATGGGAGTCGGGCCGGGGCAGCGCGTCATCGAAGCGGGAACCGGCTCCGGGTCGATGACAGTCGCGCTGGCGCACGCCGTCGGGAACGAGGGGCGGGTCATTTCCTACGAACGGCGCGAAGAATTTCAGAACCTGGCCCGCAAAAACCTGGTCCGCCTGGGGCTGGAAGCACGCGTCGATTTTAAGTTGAAAGACATCGCCGACGGGTTGGACGAGACCAACGCCGACTCCTTTTTCCTGGATGTTCCCAACCCCTATGATTTCATTGCGCAGGTGCGCGCGGCGCTCAAACCCGGCGGTTTTTTCTGCACACTCATCCCCACCTTTAACCAGGCCGAAAAGGTACTCCAGGCCCTGCGGCGGAACAATTTTGCCTTCCTCGAAATGTGCGAAGTCTTATTGCGCTACTACAAAACAGAACCCAGCCGCCTGCGCCCCACCGACCGGATGGTGGCCCACACTGGTTTCCTGATTTTTGCCCGGCGGATTGAACCCAGCGAAGACCCCCGTGCAGCCGACCTGCTCAAAGAAGTCGGCATGGTCAGCCTGCTGGACAAACCTGAATCCGAAAACGATCCCGGCATCGATGAACCGAGATCGAAGGAGGCATAATGCCACAGCGTGGACCTGGTTTCCACCGTCCCCCTGCCTACCCCAATATCCCGCCCGCGCTCCAGCGCGCCCATGAATTCATGGAGCTCGGCAACTACGCTGAGGCGGCTGCCGCTTTCGAAAAGCTGGCGCTCGAGGCCAAAAACCAGCTGGAACCGCGCGCGCCCTTCTTCTACCTGCAGGCCGGGTGCGCCCGCATCCACCTTCGACAGGTTGCCAGCGGAATGACCCATTTGCGTCACGGTCTTGAACTGTTTGCTGCCTCGGGCCATTACCACCAACTCTACCGCGCCGGGACGCGCATCGTGCACGAATTGAAAGCGCGCGGCCTGGAAAAAGAGTCCCAGGAAATTTCCAGATTGGTCCATCGGCATATCCCGGCGATCTCAGAAAGCCCCACCCAGCGAGGGCCTGAGCCGGGCCGGAGAACCCCTCTCGCCACACACTGTGACTTTTGCGGAGGCCCCATACATTCAGATGAAATGGAATGGGCTGATGCCACAACCGCCACATGCCCATTCTGCAACAGCCCGGTGCATCTTGAAGAATAAAGGATCTCACTTAACGGTATGACCTTCCACCTGACCGAAGCAGAGATCAAGGCCCGGCTCGCTGCCACCAGGCACCAATCTTTTCACGAAAAACCTTTTCCCCAATTCGCCAACCGCCGCCCGCGAGCAGCGGCAGTTCTGCTGCCGCTCGCCTGGGATGGAAGTGAATGGCACCTGCTCTTCACACGCCGCACTGAGATCCTCGAACACCACAAGGGGCAGGTCTCCTTCCCCGGCGGCGCCACCGACCCGCAAGACAGCAGCCCCGAGGAAACCGCCCTGCGCGAAGCAGAAGAAGAGATCGGACTGCGCCGCTCCGATGTGCGCATCCTGGGGCGGCTCGGCGAAATGCTGACCGTCACCAACTTTATCATTACACCAATCGTGGGGGTTTTCCCCTGGCCTTACGCTTTCACAGTTCACACCATTGAAGTGAGCCGTGTTTTTACGCTGCCGCTCCAATGGTTAAGCGACCGCCAAAACTGGCAGGAATTCGTCCGCCAGGAGACCAAGCTCTCGGTCATCACCTACTTTCCCTTTGACGGGGAATTGCTCTGGGGCGCGACAGCCCGGATCACGGTGGAGTTTATCCGCGCGCTGGGCCTGCTCCCGGCTTAGCCGCCCGCACCCGCAGCCTGGATCCAATCATCCAACTGATCCACCAGCCGCAGCATGATTTCAGCCGTGCGCTGCTGGAAGAGTTCCAGTTTGCCGTAGGCCTCCCCGCCGCCAGCCCCCACCAAGTCCGTCACACCGCGCAGGATCAAACACCTGGTGCGGTTTTTGTTTGCCACCCAGGCAATCGGCCCCGATTCCCAATCGGCGGCGACTGCGCCATATTTCTCAACCAGCATGGGAATGTCTTCGACGACAATATCCCGGTCGCCGGAGACCATCAAACCGCGAACAGCAGCAGCCGGACGATTTTCAGCCAGCCACGAGAGATCGATCTCTGCCGAATAATGGGCAATCGCCTCGGCGGCGTCGCCCATCTGCTCGAGAATGTCATAGACAATCGTTTTCTCAACCAGGATCAGCGTCCCGGTTTGGATACGGCCTTCGAGCCCGCCGCAGGTGCCCAGGTTGACCAGCAAATCCGGTTGGAAATGGTCGATTACATATTGGGCCGTGGCCGCGGCGCTGATTTTGCCCCAACCGCCGTGAAAGAAAGTAACAAGTGTGGAACGCTGAGAAACGAGTTCAGTCTCAAACCACTCCCCGAGCGGTGAGCTTTGAAGCAAAACTTTTGGGAAAAACGACTTAACCGAACGCCATTCGGCATTGGCAGAAATCAGCACAACGGTTTTCATCCAAAGACTCCCACTAACGGTAATCGGCATCCAGGCTGCGGCTGCCGTTGAGAAAATCCAGGACAAGTTTCAGGGCGGCCTCGGCAGAGGCGTGCTTGTTCTGCTCACGCCCGCCAGGAAAGCAAAAAACCCGCGCCCATTCACCCGCTTCAGCCGACAGGCCGATCCAGGTGGTGCCGACCGGTTTATCCGGCAGCCCGCCGCCCGGCCCGGCAATCCCGCTGACACTGACGGCCAGATCGGCAGTGAGCACTTGGCGCGCGCCGCGGGCCATTTCAAGCACGGTTTCGCGGCTGACCGCCCCATACGCATGCAAGGTCTCCCATGAAACGCCAAGCAGCGCCACCTTGGCTTCGTAAGCATAGGCAACGACCCCGCCCAGGTAATAATCGGATGAACCGGGAAGATTGGTGATGCGATGCCCGATCAAGCCGCCGGTGCAGGATTCCGCCGTTGCCAGTTGTTGGCCGCTTGAACGAAGCAGATTCCCGATTTGAATTTCCAACAATTCGTCCACACATTTCTCCCTGCAATCTCAGATGATTCGTTCCTGGTAGCAGGATTATACCGCTCCGGGCGAGCGGCGGTCTGCTGATTTGCCAGACAACCGATTTATAGAAACGTTCGGCCTTTCGTCATTAGCAAAAAGACCGACAAAACAAAAAAAGCCCCTGTCTAAAAAATCGGGGGCTTTTTTGCAAGCTGCTCAACGATAGCGCAATCAAGGCTGGGCGAAGAGCATCATGGAGTAAACAATCGAGATCAGCAGCCCAAGCGCTGAAACAGAGATACCGATCTTCGCCATCCTGCGGTTCTCGTCAGAACGCAGTCCCAGCATTCCCAGGCCCAGCCCGAGCAGGCTGCTGGCGCTGCCGCAAATCGGGACAAGCGCCGCGCACAGGCTGAGGATGCCCAGCGCAATCGAAAAGAGTGCCCAATATTTGTTGGTGCGTTCTTCGGGGTCGAGGCTGTTGTAATCGGGTTCGGTGGACATGGGCAGCTCCAGATACAAGAATGACTGAAGTATAGCGGTTCTCACAAGATTTGGGTGAGGTGAAATCATGGCTCTTTGAGAATCTCGCCGCTGTTTACAATAACGGCGATGTCTATCTTCTGGATCTATCCCAAGAAAAACTATTGAAAACCTACAGTTGGAAGCATAAGGAGCCCTTCTTCTCCAAGCCCCTGGCAATCGATAATTTCCTGTTCATCTATGAGAACCCGATCATGTTTAAGGTCGACCTGTCTGTCGGGCCATAAAGCAGTTGCGGAGCGTTCTGAGCAAAGTCGAAGACATTCCTCAACAGACCTGTAATGAACCATCTCCAGAATGGTTGGTATCATAAATCAAACAGGGATTGACCAGCCATCTCCTGTCAGGGTTTTGAATTGCCCGGGCAAACCTTGGGCTCAGAAAAACTCAAAATCGGGAAAACTGAAAGACCAGGAGTTGGGATGCCACTAAAAATCTTGACCATTGAAGATGATCCAGCCATTACAACTTTTATCAATCTGCTGCTCACAATTTATGAGATGCAGGTTGTGGTTGCCAACGACGGCGTAACCGGGATTGAACTGGCTCGCACCGAGTCTCCCGATCTGATCCTGCTCGACCTGATGATGCCAGTCATGAATGGCTGGGAAGTCTGCCAGACCATTCGCTCCTTCAGCCAGGTTCCGATCATCGTTGTCACGGCCGTCAGCAATCGGGAACAAATCATCAGCGCGCTCGCTGCCGGCGCCAACGCCTTTATGGAAAAGCCAATTTCCATCGAGGACCTGGTTGCACAAATCAAGCATTTCACCGGCTATTAAAAACAAACCCGGTTGAGCCAATCTACAAAAGGCCTGCGCATTTTCACCAAGGCGCGGGCCTTTTTGCGTTAAAATCAATCCGATGGAAATCTCCGCTCACCTGCAAGGTATTCTCGACACGCTCCCGACCAAACCCGGCTGTTACATCATGAAAAACGCCGCCGGGACAATTATTTACGTTGGGAAGGCGATCAACCTGAAGAACCGGGTGCGCTCCTACTTCCATGCCGATGCCAGTCACGACAGCAAGACCCGCCGCCTGGTGCGCGAGATCACCCATCTTGAGTGGATCCTGGTCGGCTCAGAGCTGGAAGCCTTGATCCTGGAAATGAACCTGATCAAGCGCCACCGGCCCAAGTACAACATCCGTCTGAAGGACGATAAGCGCTATCCGTACATCAAAGTCCACTGGAACGAAGCTTACCCCCGGGTGACGGTCACCCGGTTAATGGAAACAGACGGCGCGCGCTACTTTGGCCCGTATACCTCGGCCTGGGCCGTTTACCAGACCCTGGACGTGCTCCGGCGGATCTTTCCCTACCTGACCTGTGACCGCGAAATCACCGGCCTCGACAAGCGCGCCTGTCTCTACTACGACATCAAACTCTGCACCGGGCCTTGCATCGGCGCGGTCGACCAGGCCGGGTACCGCCAGATGATTTCCGATCTGATGGATTTCCTGGCCGGTCACAGCGAAACGATTGTCAGCCGAATGCAGCAGGAGATGGAAACCGCCGCTGAAGAACTGCGTTTCGAGAAAGCTGCCGCCCTGCGCGACCGGCTCAAGGCGGTGCAATCAATCATCGAACGCCAGAAAGTCGTTTTTGCCGCCGATTATCTCGACTCAGACGTGCTGGCGATGGCCCGCACCGACGGCGAAGCCTGCGTCCAGATTTTCTTCATCCGCGGCGGCAAGCTGATCGGACGGGAATACTTCATCCTGGAGGGCACCGAGGAAACGACCGATTCCGAGGTGATGACCCAGTTCGTCCAGCAGTTCTACGCTGAAGCCGCCAGCGTCCCCGACCAGGTCATGCTGCCCAACCAGCTCGAAGAAGCCCAGATCGTCTCGCAGTGGCTTAGGTCGAAACACGGCGGCAAAAAGGTCAAGATGTTCGTCCCGAAGGGCGGCCAACCGCAAGAACTGGTCCAGATGGCCGCCGAAAACGCGACCGAGACGCTGCAAGCCCTGCGCGCCCAGTGGCAGGCCGACACACATAAACAGGAACTGGCCCTGGCCGAACTCCAATCCGCTTTCAGCCTTTCCCAGCCGCCCAACCGGATCGAGTGTTACGATGTTTCGCACACGCAGGGCGTGGCCACGGTTGGCGCGATGGTCGTTTTCGAACAGGGCGTTCCGGCCAAAAAGATGTACCGCAAATTCAACATCGAAAGCGCCTCCCCCGGCGCGCCGGACGATTTCGCCAGCATGGAAGAAATGCTCCGGCGGCGCTTCAAACGCTGGCAGGTTTCCCAAGAGAATTCAACCCCGGCGGCTCCGGGCGCAAAAACGGACGAGTCCTTCGCCCGGTTACCCGATTTGTTGATCGTGGATGGCGGCAAAGGCCAGTTGAGCCGCGCCGTCAAAGTCCTGGAGGATTTCGGGCTGTTCGGGAAAGTCCCGGTCGTGGGGCTGGCCAAACGCGAGGAGGAGGTCTTCTTCCCACACAAATCCGAGTCGCTGATGCTCGGGCGCCACTCACAAGGCCTGTACCTCGTCCAGCGCATCCGCGACGAGGCCCACCGCTTCGGGATCACCGCCCATCGCGCGCGGCGCACCAAACAGGGACTGGCCTCGCAACTCGACTCGATCCCCGGCGTTGGCCCGGCGCGCCGAAAGAACCTCTTGCGGCATTTCGGTTCTGTGGATAAGATTAGAGTTGCTTCCGTCACCGAACTGGCCGAAATCGTCCCACTGGCTGTGGCCGAAAGCCTGAAAGCGCATCTCGAATAGCCATTCTTTGGCCGTGGATTTCACGGATTTTCGCGGAGAAGAACAATAATCGGTTTTAATCTGCGAAACACCTGCACTGCACCACATCTGCCCTAGCGGGCGGTGCCAGGGAACGCAGCGCGGTGCAAGTGTCTGCGGCAAGCTTGATAGTGTGGAGCCTTTCTTTGAAAATCGACCATTTCGCCTTTGAAGTCTCAGACCTGCCAGCTTCGATCGACTTCTACGTCAACAAGCTGGGATTTCAGCTACAAATGACCTTCACGGACGAAAAAGAACACGAGACCCTGGCGGTGCTGGCGCTGGATGGCGGCAAACTGGAGTTGATCCAGGTGCTGGACGGGGCCAATGAAAAGAAACCCTTCGACCCGCAGGTGGTGCGCCCGCACTTTTGCCCACACTTGGCCCTGGAAAGCGACGATTTCGAGAAGACCCTGGCCGACATCCGGGCCCAAGGGTTGAAAATCGTCCACGGGCCACTGGAAATCCCGGGCCTGGCGAAATGGCTCTATATCACCGACCCGGATAACAACGTGATCGAGTTCTTTCAGGAATTCCATTAAAATGAGTAGTCGGCGTTCTCCAATGCCGCCAAAAGACCATTTTTATTGATTTGCGCTCAGAGAAAAAGGATTTATGAAACAAATCTGGATTGTTGATGACGATGACGAAATGGCGCAGGCCATCACGCTGATGCTCAAGCTGCTCGATTGCACTGCACGCCACTTCCTCAAAGCGCGCCTGGCCGCCACGGAATTGCTGGCGGGCAAGCGCCCCGATTTGATAATCCTGGATATCAGCATGCCCGAAGTGACCGGGATCATGATGCTGGAATTTGTCCGCCGCCGCCCGGAGTGGAAGGATTTGCCGATCATCATGCTCTCCTCCGAGGCGACCGATGTCCAAATCGACGAAGCCCTCGGGCTGGGCGCAGATGCTTATGTTACCAAACCGGTCAGTATCGATGAATTGGAAGCCGCAATGCAGTCAGCTTTCGAAAAACACGGTAAAATGTAGGGTACTTAAAAATTTAATGTGGCAGGCAACTTAAAGGTACCTGTTACATCCGCTCCACTTGAAGAGGTATGAAAATGGCAGGCAAGTCAAAAAACACAGTCGATAAAAATGATTATCGTTCGCGGCAAATGCGCCTTTATCGGATTATTTTTGGGGTGATCGCAGTCATCCTGATTCTATCCATGGCACTCTCGCAGTTAAATTTCTAGCGAACAGAACCGATCCCTGAGCAGGCCGCGAGGCTGGTTCAGGTTATACCCAGGAGCGCGGCGCAGGTTGCCGCGCTTTGTGCCGCAATAAAGCAAATTAGAGGGTCGAGGAGCCGATGATTTTCGGCATACACTTGCACCGCGCTGCGTTCGGTGCAAGTGTACGGACGAAAGAGCATCGTCCTACTCAACCGGCAATACAAGTCATGGTGAACTATGCTTGAAAACCTTGTTGGAATTGAAGATCGTTATGATGAACTTACCCGCCAATTGATGGAGGTCGGCAACGACTACCAGAGAGCCTCGGAGTTAAACAAGGAACGCTCTGATATTGAAACCCTCGTCGAGAAGGCGCGTGAGTATCGTGAAGCGCTCAAGCGGCTCGAAGAAGCCCGGGCGCTGGCCGAGAACGAACAGGACGCCGAAATGCGCGAACTGGCCGAAATGGAAGTGGCCGAACTTGAGCCAAAAATCTCCGAAATCGAGGCCGCGCTGAAGGCCATGCTGGTTCCCAAAGACCCGCGTGACGAGAAAAACGTCTTTGTCGAAATCCGCGCCGGAACAGGCGGCGACGAGGCAGCCCTATTTGCTGCAGACCTATTCCGCATGTACACCCTGTACGCTGAGCGCCAGCGCTGGAAAACGGAAGTCATGTCAGCCAGTGAAATTGGCATCGGCGGGTACAAGGAAGTCATTTTTGAAATCAAAGGCAAAGGGGCCTTTTCGAAGCTCAAGTGGGAATCCGGCGTACACCGCGTCCAGCGCGTCCCGACCACCGAATCGCAGGGCCGCATCCATACCTCCACCGCCACCGTGGTGGTGCTGGCCGAAGTGGATGATGTCGAGATCAAAATCCCCGAAAGCGACATCGAAATCGACGTTTACAAGTCGGCGGGCGCGGGCGGCCAGAACGTGCAGAAAAACTCCACCGCCGTGCGCATCACCCACAAACCGACCGGGATCGTCGTGGCCTGCCAGGATGAACGCTCACAGCTCCAGAACAAACTGCGCGGCATGTCCATTTTGCGCGCGCGCCTGTTCGAGATCGAGCAGCAAAGACGCCAGGCCGAACTGGAAGATGACCGCCGCTCACAGGTTGGCACGGGCGAACGCTCGGAGAAAATCCGCACCTACAACTACCCACAATCGCGCGTCACGGATCACCGCATCGGCGTTTCATCCTACAACCTGCCGGTGGTGATGAGCGGCGACATCGATATGTTCATCGATGAACTCTCCCAACGCGACGAAGCCGGGAAGCTTTCATCGACGAACGTGGATGACGACGAATAATCCCGCAGGATGGCCAACAGGCCGCTGGAATCAACGCGTCAGATTCTTTTCACGACAGAAATACCATCTGAAACCCTGTAACCATTCTATTAGTCAATAACATAAACGCCCTTTCATAAGGGCGTTTTTTGTTCAATGGATTGCTATACGCGGTGTTATGTTTCGATAAACTTACCATTAATTGTCAACCTTGCCCACATCGTGGACAAGGTTGACAGCTACGGTTAAGATAGGTGTCTTGGGGAAGTTGTTGTTTTGGTGCTGTGTCACCTATTCACTTCCTTTTTTGGATTGAGCGGCCTATGGCAGGCACTATTAGTATGTTCTTGTTTGGGATGTGGCGAATGTGTCACCCGGAAACGATTTTTTAATCTAAACAGTCCATTAAGGGCCTTTGCGCAATCAGATTATCTATCTCGCTGAAAAGCTCTTTCTGAATCTGTGGATCTTGAGATCTCAGTTTGGTGGTTAGCTCCTGGAGCTCAATTGTCCCGGCCGGGTCAGACAACTTCAGCAGTGAATCGGCGGCATAATACTTTACATTAAAGCTCCCCTCTCCAGCCAGCATGTCACGCAAGGTTTTGACAGCCTGACAACACTCAAAGTATCTTAAATTGATTGCAACGTGGCCTCGAACACCAAGGGTAGGATCTTGGCTGGCAGCTTCCAGTGAAAACTGAAGCGCCTGTGGTGATTGCTCGAGCCACCAGAGGGCTAGCGCTGCATCAATCTTGAACCCGAGTAAAAAATCCCCGGTATCGGCGGTGAGCTGATTTTTCAGAACGCCGATAGCTTCCTTAACTCCGAGCCCCCCCAGCGATAACACCACGCGCGTATCATGCGAACCGTTATGCAGCAACGCCAAAAGTTCCCCAGCTAACTGAGGGGTTACTTCAATCCGGCTCCGAATGTCATAGTACGATTCTAGCCGTGAAGTAGATCCAGAGCCTCTTTCCACAAGGCTGAAAATGGTTTCCAGATGATCCGGGATCGATGGCTCGTTTTCATACAATAATCCTGCTGGAACACTTGAAAAATATCCAGCAACATAGACCAGCCCGCTAGGGCCAGCGACTTCACGATACCCCATCCCATCAATCCCTTTTAACCGGGGTGTCCGTTTCAAAAAACTGGTTATATGCCCGAGCGAAGAGGATCTCAGCTCCATACATTGGGTAGCTTGTTTGAAGAATTCGTCTGCCTCAAGGCCCAGGAGTTGAGCGCTGCGATAAAGTAGTGTCAAACGCATGGTCATACTGCGCTCATCCGGTTCCTTGGCCAGGGCCATGGCAACCAAGCCACAGGCCAATAAATCAGGATTTTGCTTTCTGACACTCAGCATAGACATCCGTTCCCCAAATAACTGCAAAATACCGCCTGCCTGCCGGGTCATCACCGAAAAGAGGTTCTGGCGTTCTTTGGGGGTCCCCTCAATCACACCTGACACAATTGCCAAGATCCTTTCGTCAGTTGCACATGGTAAGGTGGCTCCGATATAAACATCTGGAATGGTTTCCAAATATTCAATTAGTTGTTGATCTGTATTCCCCTGGGAGTTCATTTTTCCTCCATAAAGGTTCGATGGTTTTTCTTTGCCGCCCAACGGCTTATAGGCAGTCAAAGCACAAACTGGATTAACTATAGCACTTATTGTAAAAATTATCCCTAACGTTATAATCAAAAGAGCCAATCTGCAATGGAGTAGATACCCATAAAAGAAACCGAACTTTTAGGCAAGCTCATGCCAGGTCATCCTGACCTACTCCCGATAACAGAAAATCTCAGGGAGAAAGACAGCCTTCCCGAAGTCAGACCAGAATATAATATTGAGATAATAGTTAACTCAAGTTGCACCTTCTTCTTTGACCCTGTCATTCTGAGCCGCCAATGCTCTTTGGCGGCGAAGAATCTTGCAAATCGGTCTGGTAGACCCTTCGGTCGCGAAAAGCACGCTCCCTCAGGGTGACATGTTTCTTTATTATCTCAAGGTAGCAGCTCTAAAACATTAATCCGAGCTAAATTATGGACAAACTACGCAGTCTCAAATTCCCCTTCACTGTTCTTGCTGTTGTTTTGATTGTTCTGCTCGCCTGGACCTTACGCTGGCGGGCCGTGACGATGCTGCCCGGCGATTACGACGAGGATGATTACCTGCGCGCCGCCCAGCAGTACGCGGCCCTGCTCCGCACCGGGGATTGGCAAGGTTTCACTGAGACCAATTACCGCCCGGAACATCCACCGCTGGCAAAGATCGTCTTTGGGTTCAGCCTGCTCTCCGCGCCCGAAGCGCCGCTGCTCCCTGACCGTCCAACCACCGCCCAACCCGACAAGTTCCTGCCCAAAGAACAACTGCGCGCCGCGCGGACTTCCGGCGCGATGCTCGGCACGTTGACGGTTGCCCTGCTGGCCCTGGTCAACCCATTGGCGGGTCTGTTCCTGGCCGTGCATGGGATGACGATCAAATACGTCGACCAGGTCATGCTCGAAGCCCTGCCCGCGCTGACCAGCCTGGTGATGGTGCTCGCCTATCAAAAGAGTAGGGGCGACGCACTGCGTCGCCCCTACTGGCTGGTATTTTCTGCCGTATTTTTAGGGCTGACGGCCGCTTCCAAGTACCTGTACTGCGCGGTGGGGATTGCCATTCTGGTCGATTGGTATCTGGATTACTGTAGGGGCGACGCACTGCGTCGCCCCTACAGAGCGATGCTGCTCTGGGGCTTGCTCGCCATCGCCGTCTTTTTTGCCGCCAACCCCTATCTCTGGCCCGATCCCATCGGACGGTTGAAAGAATCGGTCTTTTATCATGTGGGGTACTCCAGCGGCGCGTCCGAAGTCCAGCAGGCCAACTTTCCCGTCTGGCAGCCGCTCGTCTGGCTGAACACCTCGCCTTACTCCTGGCACGAGGGGGTTTTCCTGCTGGGCCTCGACCCACTGATCGCCCTGTTCGCTGCCTTTGGCCTTGTCCGCCTGTGGAGAAAAGAACGCGTCTACGCGCTCTGGCTGGGTCTCGGTCTCTTTTTCCTGCTGCTCTGGCCGACGAAATGGCCGCAGTACATCCTCATGTTGACTGTTCCGCTCTCGCTGGCGGCTGCCCACGGCGTGCTGGCGCTAATCATCCAACCCATTCAAAACTGGTGGGCCGCCGTAACCGACCGGGCGGTGCGTCGCACCGTGTTAAACGGGACTTTTTCCAACCCTGAGCATCCCCGATTAAGCGAAATTAGCTTCAAGGTTTGGTGCGACGCACTCCTGGGCGAGAAGCCTGTCGCCCGAACCGACTTGCGCCAGGCTTTGCCCTGGCTGGTTCCCGGCCTGCTGGCTTTTGCCGTTTTCACTCTGCTGCCCCTGCTCTTCCAGTTTGGCGTCTCGCTGACCGATTTCAACAGCGTTTCAATCCGGGACGGGCTGAACGGCGGCATCTGGCGCGAGGTTTGGGGCGGGCTGACAGGACAAATCCCCCCCGCTTCGACCGAATTCCCCTTCCGCTCGAAAGAGGTCAACTTCACCGGGCCAAGCTCCTATCTGCCGGTGCTCGATTACATCACCGGCGGCGGCATCCTGGTCTTCAATCTGCTTTGGACAATTGTTTCCGTGGCCCTGCAAACGGCGCTCGGCCTGGGCGCCGCCCTGCTGCTCTGGCAGCCGGGGATCAAACTCCGGCGCGGCTGGGAGCTGCTCTTCATCCTGCCCTGGGCGATCCCCGAAATGATTGGCGCGCTGATGTGGTTGAACATTTTTGCGCCGACCACCGGCTGGTTAAGCCTGGCGGTGCAAACCCACGGAGATCAAATCCCCTTTGCCTTTTTCACCGGCTGGGAACGCAGCCCGAGCCTCTGGGCGCTCGTCCTTTTGATTGCCACCCTCTGGTACGGGTTCCCCTTCATGATGCTGGCGGCCAGCGCCGGGTTGAAACTGGTTCCGCTCGAAGTCTTCGACGCCGCCCAACTGGACGGCGCGAACGCTTGGCAGACCTTCCGGCATGTCACCTGGCCGCTCCTGATGCCGCTGGTCGTCCCAGCCATCATCATCCGTGGGATTTTTGCCTTCAACCAGTTCTATCTGTTCCAGGTTTTCCAGATCGGGCAGGGCACGCTGGCCACGCTTTCTTACAACTTCTTCAACCCGAGCGGTTACTTCATCAACGGGCAGTTCGCCATTTCAGCGGTGCTCAATATCCTGACGATGCTGATCCTGATCGGGTTTGTGATCCTGTTCAACCGCTGGAGCAAAGCCAGGGAGGGCGTGACCTATGCGTAAAATCAGCTTCCTGCGGCAGATTGGTTCCCAATTACTCCTGGCCGTGATCGGCCTGTACGTGATCCTGCCAATCTGGGGCATGATCCGCCTGGCCTTCGACGGTTCCCTGCTGGCCCGCCCGACTGAGTTCCGCTGGCTGCCGAAAGTCTTTTCCCTCGACGCCTTTTTCAAGGTGCTGGATAAGCCCTATCAATCCGTCAATTTCAGCACCCTGCTGGGGAACAGCCTGACCGTTTCCTTCGGCGCGGCCTTGATTGCCATGCTTTTGGGCGCCAGCCTGGCCTACGCCTTCGCCCGTTTCCGTTTCCCGGGCCGCCAGCCGGGGCTGTTCCTGCTGCTGTTGACCGCGCTCCTGCCGCCGATCGCCTTTACCACGCCGCTTTACATCGTTTTGAGCATTCTCAAAATCCGCACCACGCTGCTCGGCCTGACCATCGTCTACGCGGCCTTCGCCATGCCTTTCTGCATCTGGAACATGCGCGCCGCCTTCCAGGCCATCCCCAAGGAGTTGGAAGAAGCCGCCTGCCTGGATGGCGCCGGGAACCTGACGACCTTCATGTACATCACCCTGCCGCTGGCCCTGCCTTCCATCGCTGTGGCCGCGCTGATCGCCTTCCTGATGGCTTACTCGGAATTTGCCATCGGCTGGCTGTTCGTCGAAAAGCCCGCGACCGTCACGCTGGCCATGTCGATCTATGCGATGGTGCAGACCGGCAACGCCCAACCCTGGAGCTACCTTGGTTCGCTGGTCTTGATCATGTCCGCGCCGGTGGTGGCAATTTTCCTGCTGCTCCAGCGCACCCTGCTCGACCGGATGATGTTCGGAGTCACCGGTGATTAGGTCTCTGGCAGCACGGCTCCCCGGCGAAACGGCCACGCTCGATGCGCAGGTACTCCTGGCGCACGTCACCGGGCGGAGCCGCGCCTGGCTCTTGAGTCACCCCGAGCTAAGTCTCACCCCGGAGCAGGAAAAAAACCTCGAAACGGACATCCACCAGTTGCAGGCTGGCAAACCTTTGCCCTACGTGCTCGGTCACTGGGAATTTTTTGGGCTGGATTTTAGCGTCACGCCCGAAGTGCTGATTCCACGCCCGGAAACGGAACTGCTGATCGAGACCGCCCTGGCCCACACCCGGACTCACCCTAAAACTTATCCCCGCTTTCTCGATGTTGGTACCGGCTCTGGCATTATCCCCATCACCCTGGCGGTTCACGTACCCCACGCCGAACTCGTCGCAACGGACATCTCCTCCGCAGCCCTGGCTGTGGCCCGCGCGAACGCTGAAAAACACGGTGTTACCGAGCGGGTTCGATTTATCGAAGCCGATCTATTGCCAGACGATTTGCAGCCAGCCACTTTTGACCTGCTTACGGCCAATCTGCCCTACATCCCCACCGAAACGCTGAAAGAACTGGAGGTCTTCGGCAAGGAACCGACTCTGGCGCTGGATGGCGGCCCCGACGGGCTGGATCTGATCCGGCGGCTGTTGGCCCGGATAACGGCGAATAATGCTCCGGGGAGTTCGATCTTGCTTGAAATCGAGGCGCGGCAAGGGTTGGCGGTCAAGGAACTGGCGCGGCAAGCCTTCCCAGCCGCCGATGTCCAGATAAAAAAAGACCTGGCGGGGCACGACCGCCTGGCAGTGATTAATACTAAATTACTATGGTAAGCCGGAGAAATTGGGTGTATAAGAAAGATTATGAAAACCAAAATACTTGCCATCAATGACCCCGAAGCCCTCGCCACCGCCATAGACCTGCTCACCAGCGGCGGAATGGTGGCTTTTCCAACCGACACGGTCTACGGGTTGGGTGCGCTGGCATTTGACGAACAGGCAGTCAGCAAGATCTCAGATATCAAGGGTCGGGAGGCGGGAAAAGCAATCCCGGTGCTGATCAGCGATATCGGCCAATTAAGTCGTGTGGCTGCCGGGGTCAGCTCAAATTGTGAAAAACTGGCGCGTCGTTTCTGGCCAGGGCCGCTAACGATTATCCTGCCACGCCACACCTCGATTCCAGACGCAGTGACGCAATTGAGTACTGTGGGGGTGAGAATTCCAAATTTTGCGCCCACGCTGGAACTGCTCAAGCTGACCGGCCCGCTGGCTGTCACCTCGGCAAACATGTCTGGCCAGGGCAGTTCATCGACGGCGCACGGCGTGCTGGCCCAATTGGATGGGAAAATCCCGCTCATTCTGGATGGCGGCGTCACACCAGGCGGCATGCCGTCAACAGTCGTGGACTGTTCTCAAACAGAGCCAATCATCGTCCGCGCAGGACCAATCTCGCTTGAACAAATCTTGAATGCCCTGGCCTGAGCCGGAGCGACCCGCCCAGGCCCAGGAGGCAAACTTTCCAAATGCTAAGGCTCCATTTAGCTTTTACTCAGGCATGGCTTATCTTCGTCCATATAATAAAAATTACATTCTCCCAACGAACCCCCGTCGAGACCTGGGCCGGTCTCCAAGCGGGGGTTGGGTTTTTTAATAGGCTTAACCAGTTTTAGAAATAATATGGGCCTCCAGGATTTTCCTACCTGCCCTGATAGGTTTACAGGGTACGGGGTGAAAAGTGCCGCCTTTGGGGTATGAGCGTGCGTACGCACGCTCATACCCCAAAGGCGAAGTCTTACCACGGAGATTCCAAAAGAGCCAATAATATTTGACTTCTACAACAACGGCCAGGTGGGCATGACATCGATATCAAGGGCCGAGGTATGCCCCAGCGCCAAGCGGAAGTAGCCAGCCGCGGCGATCATGGCGGCGTTATCGGTGCAATAGGCAAATTTGGGGATATTGACTTTAAATTCATCCTGCCCAAGGAAGGCTGCGCGCAGGGCCGTGTTGGCCGAGACACCCCCAGCCACCAGAATTTCCTTCGCACCGAATTCACGCGCGGCGGCCACCGTTTTTGCCAGCAAAGTATCCACGATGGCCGCCTGGAAACTGGCAGCCAGATCAGCAACCGGGATTACCTCTCCGGCGGCCTGCATGCGGCGAACTTCGTACAGTATGGATGTTTTGACCCCGCTAAATGAGAAATCCCACGGGTTGTCCATGCGCGCGCGCGGAAAGTTGAAAGCCTTTGGGTCGCCATCATTGGCCGTTTTTTGAATGGCTGGGCCGCCAGGATAGGGCAATCCCAGCAAACGGGCAGTTTTATCGAAGGCTTCGCCCGCCGCATCGTCGAGGGTCGCGCCCAGGCGGCGGTAAGTCAGGTGGTCTGTCATCAAGTTTAACTCGGTGTGCCCACCTGAGACGAGCAAGGCCAGAATTGGAAACTGCGGGGCCGGGGGAGCCTCCGTACCAGATTCGCCCCCTGGCAAAGACAGGGGACTTTCGTACACCCACGACGAATAAATATGCCCCTCAAGGTGGTTGACACCAACAAGCGGCTTGTTTGCGCCGAGCGCCAACCCTTTGGCCGCGTTTAACCCAACCACGAGCGAACCGGCCAGGCCGGGCCCGCGCGTTACGGCAATCGCATCAACGTCAGCCAGGGTCAGGTGCGCCTGGGCCAGCGCCTGCTCGATGACCGGGATGATACTCAAAACGTGCTGGCGCGAGGCGACTTCGGGGAAAACGCCGCCATAACGGGCATGAATGTCCATCTGCGAGGCAACCACAGACGAAAGCAACGCGCGTCCGTTTTCAATCACGGCAGCAGCTGTCTCATCACAGGACGATTCGATGGCAAGGATGCGGGCAGAAGGCAAGTTAGTCATCATAAACAGCGCAACTATTTTTTGCTCCACTTTTTCATCGGCAGGACAAAATCATACGGATACTCGGCCAGCAACTCGATCTTGCCATCCGGGCGCACCCAGTAGGTATCTTCGATACGGAAACCCATGCCCTGCTCCGGGTAATATAAGCCGGGCTCGATGGTCATGACCACACCAGGCTTGAGCAGATTAGCATCATCCGCGGTCAACCCGCTCCAGGGGCGTTCGTGGATGTTCAAACCCACGCCGTGCCCAAGCGAATGGACATAACCTTCGAGCGGAGCCTTATCGGTGCGAGGCGTTTTATGGCCGTCTTTCTCGAATAATTCACAAGTTAGTATTTGGTAATCCTTGAATTTGGCATTCAAGTCGAGGTTTTCGACTACTTCGTTATAAACACCGCGCACCTGTTCGTAAAGTTTCTCTGCTTCGGGGGTGGCATAGCCCAGGCTCCAGGTGCGCGTGAAATCGTAGAAATAACCGCCGCCCTGTTCCTGTGGATAAATGTCGAAGACGATGGTCTGGCCGAGACGCATCAGGTCATCGGGGTTACCCTGTGAATGCGGCACACCCGCGTCGCTGCCAATCGCAAAAATATAGCCTTCGCTCGGCACGGCGCCGCGCTCGGCCAGCCACAGGTTGATTTTGGTCTTGACCTCGCCCAATTTGAGCGGAGCGCCCGCCTCGTTGAGCAGGATTTCATCCACACCGACAGCGCAGTTGGTGAGGTATTCGGCGGTCAGGCGCACGACTTCGGTGGTGATTTTGCCCATGGCGCGGATGCGCGCCACTTCAGCCTCATCCTTGGTCTCCATGGCAAGCATAAAGAGCGAATTGTCGCGAGTCTCGCCGACCAACTCCACTTCGGGCATCAGCTTTTGAAAATGATCCAGCGTAACAAACATATTACTCAAATCTGTGTGGCCGTAAAGCCCTACGCGGCCAGCGAGGCCGAGGTCTTTAAACATACGCTGCAAGCGCAGCGCAGACATCAGGGCCGTATCTCCGCCGGCTTCCTGGAGTAAATCCTGCCAGGGATATTCGTCATACAGGCGGACATTCAAACCGCTTTTCGCGGCTTCGGCGCGCTCCATGCCATTGCAAAACAACACCGCATTTTCGCCGCGCTTCTTGATCAATGTTGCCGCCGAAACATGCCCGCCGCCGGTCAGGTAAGTCATGGGGGGGTTATTTTCAGCGTTGCCAAAAACAAGGATGGCCGCAAGGTCTTTGGCTTGCATCAGGGCATCGAGATCAGATTTCATTTTTGCTCCGAAAGTAGAAGGTAAACTGCGGAAAAGAGGATCGACTCTTGCTCGGGAAGAACTGTGCGCGGGTCGAGAATGATCTTGTCGTTCTCTGTGCGGGCGATCACGGGGGGATGATTTTTCCGCAGGCGGGACAAGAATTTATCGGGGGATTTGACGCTAAGCGACAAGACCCAGGTGGGGAAACTTTCCCCAGGCAGGGACCCACCGCCAACGGTGGATTCGCTCGGGGCCACCTCCCCACAGCCAAGTTCCCGTTTCCAATGCTCGGCCCTGCCCTTGACTTCGTCCAGCGGCATGGAAACCATGCGCCAGATGGGGACTTCGCTCTCGGCCTCGTCCTTGAGATAGTGCAGCAGGGTGGCAGTTAACGCCGCCAAGCAGGTCTTATCAGCGCGGACGGCGCGCGCCAGCGGGTGCTTTTTAATTTTTGCGATTAAATCCGCCTTGCCGAGGATGATCCCGGCCTGCGGGCCGCCCAGCAGCTTATCGCCGGAAAACATGACCAGATCCGCGCCAGCAGCCAGGGATTCCTGCACCATCGGTTCATGTTCCATGCCGTATTTGGCGGTCTCCAGGAGTGCGCCCGAACCGAGGTCATCCACGAAAACAGCATCGTGCTTATGCGCAATCCGGACGATTTCCACAAGTTCCGGTTCTTCGGTGAAGCCAGTCATCTTGAAATTGGAGCGGTGCGCGCGCATGACCAAAACGGAGGCAACAACAGACGAAGCGGATAAACGGATAGTTTCGGATAAAACGGATGATGCCAGGACTTCTTCGTAATCAGCCAGGCGCACTTTATTGGTAGTCCCAATTTCGACCAGTTTGGCGCCGCTCTGTTTCATCACGTCGGGAACGCGGAAGCCGCCGCCAATTTCGACCAGTTGCGAGCGCGGAATGATAACCCGTTTGCGGCCGGCAAGGGCCGTTAGCACCAGCAAGACCGCCGAGGCGCAGTTATTGACCACCAGGGCCGCCTCGGCGCCGGTCAGTTTTTGCAAGACGGCTTCAGCGTGCAACAGGCGGCTGCCGCGTTTGCCCGTATCGAGGTCAAATTCGAGATTGGAATAACCCTCCGAGACGGCCTGCATGGCGCGGATGGCTGCGCCGGAAAGGGGCGCGCGTCCCAGATTGGTGTGCAGGATCACGCCTGTGGCATTGATGACCGGCTGAAGGGTGGGTTTTGTCCAGGTGGTTAAATGGGATTCAGCGCGGGCCAGGATTTGTTCGTTTGACGGCGCCATATTCCCAGCGCGGACATCCACGCGAATCTCATCCAGCGCAAGACGAAGCGCTGTAAGCGTCAACGGACGGCCATAGGTGGCGATTAACACCCCTGAAGCCTGTAAAAGCTGTTCAACTGGCGGGAGGCTGCGGAGGGACATGATTAGTAGGCCTGGAGGATGTTTCGCGAAGGCGCAGCAGGTACTCAAAAACGATCAGTCCGAGCGCCAGCCACAAACCTATGGAAAAACTGAGCAGACGGCCAATTTGCAGCCAGGCAAGCACCGCAAAATAGACTCCCACCCAGGTGGACTGGCGCACGATCACCTGCGGTTCCGCGGGCGGGTCGGTCGCAAAGACTCTATTCAGCCAGAAAGAGATGGGAATGGCAGTACCGGCGCAGGCGAGGACGATCAGCGCAAAAAATCCCCAGCGCGGCCAGACGGTGGGCAAGGTATAGTTTGTCAACAAGGCCAGCCCGGCCCAGCCACCGATAATAAGCACGAATGTGGAGAAAAGAAAGGGGCGAAAGGTGGGTTTCTCATCCATAGAATTGAATTATACTCGGTGTAGTCTGACCCAAGGAGGCGATATGCAAGTATCAGAAGCCATTCGTACCAAGCGCGCTGTGCGCGAGTTTCAAGACCAATCGCTACCCGAGGAGGTCGTTCATGCCATTCTCAATGCCGGGCGGCGGTCACAGTCCTCCAAAAACAGCCAGGCCTGGCAGTTCATTGCCATTCAAGACAAGGAAATTCTCAAGGCGCTCTCCACCTGCGGAGAATGGGCCGGGCACATTGCCGGGGCAGCGCTGGCAATCGCGATCCTGACCCCAGATCCAACAGAAAAATTTCAACGCTTGTTTGACGCAGGTCAGGCCGCGGCCTTTATGCAACTGGCCGCCTGGGAATTGGGCGCGGGTTCATGCCCGGCTTCCATCTATGAACCTGAGAAAGCCCGCGAGATTTTAGGTTTCCCCGCCGAGTGGCATTTACGCTTTGCATTATCGTTCGGGTACCCGCTTGAGACAGAAAAACTGACCGCGACTCCAAAGAAAGGTGGGCGTAAACCAATTGATGAAATGGTGCACTGGGATCGCTGGTGAGCCACAAATCTGTCTCGTCCAAGGATATTTAGCGGAAGATGCAAAAATTTTTGAGCTTGGATCGTAACACGCTCCTTGGGCTGGTGGCTATCTTGCTATGGAGTTCCACGGTTGCGCTGGCCCGCAGCATTTCCGAGTCACTGGGGCCGCTGGCGGCCGGAAGTTCTGTTTACCTGACCGCCGGTTCGTTTTTGACGGCTTATACTTTCTGGAAAGAGCGTTCCTTCAAAAGGCTGCAATCCCTGCCCAGAAAATATGTGTACGGATGCGGCGCGTTATTTTTGCTTTATACTACCGCGCTTTTTCTCGCCCTGGGGTTTGCTGAAAACCGCAGCCAGACCATCGAAATCGGTTTATTGAATTACTTATGGCCGGCTTTTACCATCCTGTTTTCCCTGCCCATTCTGGGAAATAAAGCTTCCCTGTGGTTAATTCCTGGAACGCTGCTGGCGCTGCTGGGGGTCTTCCTGGTACTCACCCACGAAACCACAGTCTCCTGGGCGTCACTTTTAACCAATCTGACAAGCAATCCCTGGGCTTATGGGCTGGGGTTCCTGGCAGCAATTTCATGGGGACTGTATTCGAATCTTGCCCGGCGCTGGGGAGATGCAAACAGCGGCGGCGCAGTTCTGTTGTTTACACTTGGTTCTGGAGTTACCTTTTTGCTAATCGGTTTTTTCTGGCGGGAAACCAGCGCCTGGAATCTCAAAACAGTGGCCGAAGTAGCCTTTCTCGGCCTGGCCACCGCCCTGGCCTATGTTTTCTGGGATCTGTCGATGCGGGCAGGGAAGATGGTCTTCGTGGCAGCCAGCTCCTATCTGACGCCCCTCTTTTCAACCATCGTCAGTTGCCTTTATCTGGGCGTGCGACCGGGGCCCGGTCTATGGCTGGGATGCGCCGTCATCATTGCCGGGTCATTTTTGAGCTGGCTCTCAGTCCACCCGGCAGATGTGAGAAAATTACCAGAAGAAATGCGTCAAGAAATTTCCTAAACACTGGTAAACTACGCTGGTTGAATCAGATAGAGGTTTTCCGCCTCTGCAGACAGACAACACAATCTAAACGCGAAGGTGTGATGATGATCAATGCTTTCTTAAAAGACCCACTGGCAAATACCCTGGCAGTCATCGTATTGATCGCCCTGGTCGTCAGCTGGATTGCTTCACTGGCCATCATTTTGAAAGACAAGCCGGTCCATGCCGCCAAAAGCTGGCATAACAAGCTGCTGCCGATCTTTGCCCTGCTTGGTATCCCCGCCGCACTGGACCTGCTCCAGACCAGCGGTTTGGAATTTTTCCTAGCCATGATTGCGACAATAGCGCTGCTTCTCAATATCGCTGTCCCTCTCCTGCGAACAACCGAAAAATCACCCCATACCCTCGTGGTCGACTGGTATAAGTGGGCAGTCCCGGTCATTTCGGTTGGCGGATTGGCAGTTGCCGGGTATCTGGCTTTTGTCGAAACGGCCAACCTCAGTCCCCTCTGTGGCCCGGTGGGTGATTGTGGCTCGGTCCAAAGCAGCAAATACGCCACCCTGTTTGGGGTTCTCCCAATCGGCATCCTCGGCTTGGCCGGGTACTTCGCCATCCTGGTGGCCTGGCTCGCCAGGCAATTCGGCCCGGCTTCTCTGAACAAATGGAGTGATCTGGCTGTCTGGGGATTTTGCATCTTTGGGGTTCTGTTCTCGACCTACCTGACCTTTCTGGAACCCTTTGTGATCGGAGCGACCTGTATGTGGTGCATCACCTCGGCAGTGTTCATGATCCTGCTCCTGTGGGTTTCGACCCCGGCAGCCCAACAGGCTCTGACCATCCCTGAAGAAGACGAATAAGCACCAATCTCTGCAAAGAAGACTGCCAGAGCTGGGTTTTTGCAGGCTCTGGCAGTCTTTGATTGGAACGAATTTTTATCAGTGGAAACACCTGCAAATTTAGGGCCGCGTCACTCCACGTTACCTAACAGCCTGATCCGTGATTTTCAAGGCTTCGTCGATCACTGACATCCCTTCCTGCAGCTGCTCAGCAGTGATGATCAAGGGCGGGATAATCAGGATGGTGTGCCAATGGGTATAAACATACAGGCCCCGGTCGAGGCAGGCTTTGCGCAGGGCAACCATTTCAGGGCTGTTGCCATTCCAGGGGGCCATCGGCTCTTTCGTCTGGCGGTCTTTGACCACTTCGATAATCCCAAACAAGCCAATCGAGCGGACATCGCCCACTGAAGGATGCGACTCGCCCAGATCCGTCAGCAGCTTGTGCAGGACCGGTCCTAATGCCGCGGCATTTTCCACGATGTGATCCTGCTTCATGACGGCGATATTGGCCACCGCCGCCGCCAACGAGACCGGGTGCGAGGTGTAGGTCAGCCCTGATTCGAAGACCTGCTCATCGAAAGTGGCAGCAATTTCGGGTTTCATCGCCACCGCGCCGAGCGGCGCATAAGCAGAGGTCAAGCCCTTGGCCATGGTGATAATATCGGGCACCACATTCCAATTCTCAATCGCAAACCACTTACCGGTGCGGCCAAACCCGGCCATGACTTCGTCGGCAATCATCACGATCCCGTACTTATCACATAATACGCGCACACCCTGCATGTACCCGGCAGGCGGGATGATGATCCCATTCGTGCCAGTGACCGATTCCATCAAAATGGCAGCAATGCTCTCCGGGCCTTCGTACAGGATGATCTCCTCGAGATGGTTGAGATAATCCCGGGTGAATTCCGCTTCAGAGATGTTCGGGTTGGTGCGGTGGAAAGTCGAGCGGTAACGATACGGGTCAAGAAAATGGACAACGCCCGTCATCAGGTTCGGCTCCCAGGCCACGCGGCGCGGATCACCGGTGGCGGCCATCGCCCCAGCCGTTGCGCCATGATAGGAGCGATAGCGCGTCAGAATTTTATGACGCTTGGTGTAGGCGCGCGCAATCTTGATCGCGTTCTCATTGGCATCCGCCCCACCCAGGGTGAAGAGCACCTTGCTGAGTTTGCCACCGGGGGTAATCTCGGCTACGGCCTTACTGGCAATCGCGCGGATTTTGGTCGCCATGCCCGGCGCGGCGTAAGGGATTTCATCCAGCTGCGCCTTCATCGCATTGATCACGCGCTGGTCGCCATGACCAATGTTGACGCACATGGTCATCGAATTGAAATCGAGATAACGTTTGTTGTTAATATCCCAAAAATAAACACCTTTGGCGCGCTTGACCGCAATGGGATTAACTTTGGCCTGGGCCGACCAAGTCCAGAAAACGTGTTCTTTGGAGAGGGGTACGATTTGGTCATCGGGGAGATCGAACATGGGAACCTCGCTGGGAAAATGGAAATGCTGGTTGAGTAGGAAGGCGTTCTCTCGTTCGTACACTTGCACCGATCGTAATGCGGTGCAAGTGTACGCCAAAAAACACTGGCTGCTCGACCATCGACTTTTTAAGCTAGTGAAATCGTATCATAAAAGCCCGGCCCTGAAATCGTGACACTACTCACATATTCCTTCTCACTTTTGACCACAACGGATATAATTCGCGCCCCTTCCCCTTATAAAAACAAGGAAAGCCATGGAATCCCTCAAATTCCCTTATCAGCGCCTGATTGTGGTCGGCACCACCGGTTCGGGCAAATCGACTCTGGCGGAACAACTTTCGCAACGGCTAAGCCTGGAATTCATCGAGTTGGATGCGCTGCACTGGTTACCGAACTGGGAACATCTCTCGGATGAGGCCTTCCGAATCCGTGTAGAAGAAGTCACTCGCGCACCGCGCTGGGTGATCGCCGGGAATTACAGTGTTGCGCGCGATGTTTCCTGGCCTCGGGCCGAGGCGATTATCTGGCTGGATTATCCGCTCTGGACGATTTTCTGGCGGCTGTGGCGGCGCACCTGGCAGCGCTGGTGGAACCAGGAAACCCTGTGGGGCACCAACCGCGAACGCCTGTGGCCGCAGTTCAAAATCTGGTCTGAAGACTCTCTCTTTAACTGGCTGTTCAAAACTTACTGGCGGCGCAAGCGCGAGTACCCGCAACTGTTTGCCCAGCCCAAATATTCTCACTTGAAAGTTATCCACTTCGAAACCCCACAAGAAACAAAAGCCTGGCTGCAAAATCTGGCACCGAAGACAGATCATGTTTGAAACATGACCTACTCGCTCTCCCTGTTTCTCAACCAAGCTGTCAGCGCGCCAATGCCGCTAAAAGCAAAGACGACCAGGATAACCACCCATTCGAAACTGGTCTCATAATGGATCGACAGCGCCTGATAGCTAACGCCAGCAGCCAGAAGCAAAACCAGGCTTAAACGCAGCAGGTGCTGCCAGGCAATCGAGGCAGGATTGTCTTCGGGAGACGCCAGCGAAAGGCGGCGGGAAAAACCATCCAGATCCCAGCCAGCCAGGGCGCAGAAGACCGACAGCAGTGCAAGCGACAGGTTGATCGCACGCCACAGACCGAAGGCCGCCATGCAAACTGTCAGCGCGAGGACCAGGCTGAGGGTAGGGAGAAATCTCCGTTTAACGAGAAACAGGCTGAGGGGAGTCAAAACCAGCAGGACCAGGCCAATCGGCCAGTACCCGGCCATCGTCCAATCAACGGCCAGAGAGAGTAATCCTAGCACCATTAATCCATAAACAAACTTACGGATCATGGCGCATTCCCAACGCCGATGGCACGCATAAAAGCTGGCGGCCGGGAGAGAGAACTTTCGACCACCTGTTCAAAGGGGCGCGCCACATCCCAATCGACAACCTGCACCCCGGCATGGCGCAGACGCTGGAGGGTGATACGCCGTTGGAGGGACAAAATCCGTGCTGCCTGCTGGATGGTCTCGTTCTGCGGCAGGGCAGCAGTTTCGAAGCGCACAGCATTCGGGCTGACAACAATCAGAGAATAGCCCTGGGCGCGCAGGCGCACGAGCGGCGAAACATCCTCATCGAGCAGCGGACTGATGAAGACAATCTGTGACTTGGCCGGGAAAAGCCGCCCGGGGATGTAGATACCCGCAAAAGCCTGGCTATCGCCAGGGGCGGCACGCGCCAGGGCATGCAGGATGCGCTCGCGCTGCTGTTTCCCATAGCCGGGAAGGGTCCAGTTGATAAACTGTCCGTAAACCAGCAGGCCCACGCGGTTGCCAGAAGCCAGGAAAGCATCTGAAAGCGAAGCGGCAGCCAGGATGGATTCGTCGAAAATGGACAAATTCGCGCCAAGCTGGTTGACGCGGCGGCGGGCATCCAGAATGACACCAACATCGGCAACGCGCTCCTGCTCATATTCGTTGGCAAAGAGCGCCTGCGGATGACGAGCTGAGACGCGCCAGTTGACGGCATGCTGCGGGTCGCCAGGCTGGTATTCTCGAACACCAAAAAAGTCAATCCCGGCGCCGCCCTGGCGGGCGGGAATCATACCCGAATAAACACGGGTGACGCGGGTGCGGATGGCGATCCGGCGCACGCGTGGAGACATTGGCAGGATCAGGATTTGCCCACTTGTGGGCAAGCTCTGGCGGACAGTGAGCAATCCGAACAGGTCGCTGGCCTGGGCCCGCAGGCTACCGAACTGGAAAAACCCGCGCTGCCCGGTAAAAGTGTATCTCCAGTGCAGACTCTGGCCTTTTTTAAGGGATACCAGGCGGCTGGCCGAACCTTCGGTAACGGTCAGAAAACCTGGCAAGGGGTCGCGCAGAAGCAGTTCCCGAATGAACGGACCATGGTTGGTGATCCGCAGTTCAACAGTCACCGGCAGGCCGGGAGCAACCCGCTCGGCCCCGACTCGGCGCTCAACGGTTAAGTTAATCCGTTCTGGCGCAAAAAGAAAGCCGGCCAGCAGGTAAACCGCCAGCGGAATGGCAAGCTCTAGCCACCCGGCGTTGAAGGTGGCCAATCCGCCGAGCAGCAGAGCAAACAGGAGCAGGCCAAGCAGGAGAATACGGGTCATGGGTTTTGTGTCATTGGAAGGAGCAGAGCGACTGACACTTGCGCCGCACTCCCGAAGAACGCCGGGAGGATGTGCGTTCGGTGCAGCGCGGGTGTCGAAACTTCAGGTTTATCCAAGCTGACGCTCAGCAAACAAGCGACTGCTTCGGTGGTTTCGATACGGGCTACGCCCTACTCAACCACCCTTGCGACAACAGGCGCTTAGATGCCCTTCACCACCGGCACCGGAACCTTGTTGAGCACGTCCATAATGACATCTTCGGCCACGCGGCGGCCCATCCAGTATTCGGGCTGCATGATCAAACGATGTCCCAGCACTGGCACAGCGAAATGCTTGATATCATCCGGCAGGGTGAAGCTGCGTCCCTGCAAAGCGGCGCGTGCGCGGGACATTTTCAGGAAAGCCAGCGTGGCGCGCGGGGAGGCTCCCACCGCCACGCGCCGGTCGCCGCGTGTTTCGTGGACAAGCTGCGCAATGTAAAGTTCCAAATCGCCATCCACGTGGACAGTTTCGGCTACCTGGCGCATTGCCAGCACTTCGGCAGCGGAGATAACCGGGGAGAGCAAGACTTCCTCCACCTGGCGCTGGTGGCGGCGATGGAGGATCTCTTTTTCCTCGTTCAATGTGGGATACCCAACGCTGAGTTTGAGCATAAAACGGTCGAGTTGGGCTTCAGGGAGCGGGAAAGTTCCCTCATACTCAATGGGGTTCTGCGTCGCCAGCACCAGGAAAGGCTCTGGCAAGGGCAATGTCTCGCCCTCAAGGGTGACGCGGGCTTCCTGCATGGCTTCCAACAGCGCGGACTGGGTTTTGGGCGAGGCCCGGTTAATCTCGTCGGCCAGGATCAGGTTGGCAAAAATCGGCCCCTGGCGCAGTTCAAAACGATTCTCGTTGCGATTGAAAATGTATCCGCCGGTGATGTCGCCGGGGAGCAGGTCGGGGGTAAATTGGATTCGTTTGAAATCGAGCCCCAGGGCGGCGGCAAAACTGCGGGCAATCAGGGTCTTGCCCAGGCCAGGGAAATCCTCGAACAAGACATGCCCGGCGGCCAACACGGCGCAGGTGACCGTCTCGAGCAGGTCGCGCTTGCCCACCACGGCGCGTTCCACTTCGTTAATTATTTTCTGGCCGATGGCGGCTACATCATGAACGTCTGAAATCATCTTCGCTCTCCATTTGGAACTCGAGATAGCCAATGACAGGATCAATCTCAATATCGAAGGGGGTTTGTGGAAGAATGCGGTATCGCTCCGGCAAGGGCAGCCAACCTGGCAACGGGATGGCCCCGAACAGGCGGTAGTTTCCCTTCAGGGGATAGTCAGAAAAGCTGGTGTTGAGACCAGAATCAAGGTAATGGTAGATCTGCGGGGAGGCTGCTTTCTCGTTGAAATCCAGTTTACGGCGGCGTTCAGGCTGGTGGAGCGACTGTAAATCCATGGCAATCTCACCCAGGGTGCGAGCTACCTGCCATTTAAAATAGATGCCACCCTGCCTGCGCTGAATCTGTGAGGCAAACTCCCCCACCGGGCCGAGGGTTGACTGTGGCGGCAGCCTCTTCAAGCGCGGCAATTTAATTTTCACCACAATACTATTCAGGGTCAGGAAGAGCATGACCAACACCAGCAAAAACCAGATAACAGGCTGAGGGACAAAACGATAAAACACGCCCAGCCACCAGAACAGGTAAGCTGCGGGGCGAATAATGAGCTGCTCGACCGCATCGCGGAGAAAGATGGCAATCAGCAGCGCGGCGGAACAAGCCAGGGCCACCAATTGAACCCTGCGCCTGCTCATAGGTTGACTCCACAGTCATGTAAAATGGCGGCCAGCGCAGCAGCGGCTAAATCCCGCTCGGCAGGACCGGTGGTTTGGCCGCCATAACGGACGTTTTCGAACAGGTGTGTGAGCGTGCGGACAGCTTCACCGGGCAGACCGGCGCGCTCCATGCGCAGGGCAAATTCTGCCGGGGTGGTGCCAAGCTGGCGCACCAATCCGCGCTCCTGTGTGACCACCTCGTTCATGCGGACGTAGCAACGCACGATCGCATCATCCCAATTGCGTCCCTCTTGCAACCCAGACTGCGCCTCGCGCGCGATGCCCGCAATTTCGTCCATGGAAAACGCCCGGCCTGCGCCGGGGCGGCGCGTATAAATTAACCAAGCAAGCAGGACCAGCACGAGCGCAATCCCAAAGCTGACAGCAAAGACCAGCCAGGGGTTGATTTGTGGCGGAACATACTCGGGAAAAACCGTCGCTGGCGTATCGGATGCACTCGGCCCACCAGCAAGAAACAGGTCGAGCGTTAACTTAAGATGCCCGTGCTCATAGGCATAATTCATTGCCAGCCAGAGAGCCAACATCGTCATGAAAAAACGGAATAACCTGCGCAAAAGCCGCTTGCGTATTTCGGGATCGAGCAACAGCATCAGGACAACAAAAACCACCAGGAGCAGGCCGCCAAAGAGCAGGATTTTCCAGCCTGGCAATTCTTGACCCTGCCCGATAGGGCGTAAGAGAGGCGGCAGTTGGCCGACATTAAACGAGAACGGCTCTGCCGGGCGAAACGAAAAATCGCGCAAAGCCGCAGCCAGCAGGGTCAGGGCAAGCAACCCGCCAATAGCCAGCAAAACTATGATGATTTTAGAGCCTAGAAGCCTGTTCATGTTGTCAACATCATTTTACTCGAAACCCACCCAGATAAGACTGCAAGATCTCCGGGATTTTTCGCAAAGCGTGTCGCCTTTTAGTAGAAGCCCGATTTTCGTGAAATACCGATCAGCCTTTGCAAAGCCCTTGGATGGTTTCAACCAGGTTTTCCAAATGGAGCGGCTTGCTCAGGTATTCATTGGCGCCAGCGGCCAGGCAGCGTTCACGGTCGCCAGACATGGCCAGAGCCGTCACCGCAATCATCGGCAACGCTGAGATGCGCGCGTCGGAGTGCGCGCGGATCCGACGCATGACTTCTAATCCGTTCATGCCTGGCATCTGGATATCGATCAATAAGATGTCAGGGCGGATTTCTTCGACCTGTTCGAGCAGTTCGCTCCCACTATGGACAGGGATCAACTGAAAATCACGTGTGCGCAGGAAATCAGCCAGTACTTCCAGGATAATTTCATTATCGTCAGCCAGCAGAACAACAGGTGAAACCTTTACGGTTGGCGCAGGAAGACTTGCCAGGGCTGCAACCCGCCGCAACTCCACCTGTAAATCAGCCAGGAGGAATGGTTTTACCAGGTAGCCAACCGCGCCCAGCGCCAGAGCTTCGTCTTGTTTTTCCTCCACCGACATGATAATCACGGGGATATCGCGTGTGCGGTCGTCTGACTTGAACTCCGCCAGCAATTCCAGCCCCGGTTTGTCGGGCAGGTTCAGGTGGAGCAGGATGATATCTGGCCTGGCTTGGGCGGCCTGTTCAACGGCGTCGAGGCCAGCCGAATGAACTTGATTGCTCAGGCCCAGCTTCTCCAGATAATGCGTCAGCAATTCAGCGTTGACCTCATTCTCGTCGATGGTCAGGGCCTGCTTTAGCGGATTCGTAGTCTTGTCGGTTGGAACACTTGGCTGGAGAGATTCGGTTTCCCATGGCAGGATAATGGTAAAACGGCTGCCTTCGCCGGGAACGCTTTCCACTTCCACGCTGCCGCCGTGCAGGGCGGCCATGCGCTGCACCAAAGACAACCCCAACCCGGTTCCGGCATACTGACGAGAAAGGCTGCTATCGAGCTGCACAAAGGGCTTGAACAGGCGTGGCAGATCTTCGGGCTGGATGCCAATGCCCGTATCCCAGACCGTGATCCTGACCCGCTTTTCATGTTCGCTGCCCTTGACCTCGATCCCCAGGCTGCCGTCTTCCGGAGTGAATTTGACCGCGTTGCTAAGTAAGTTGACCAGCATTTGCTTCAAGCGGCGTGCGTCTGCGCGCACAACGATGGAATCGGGTGTGATCGAAAAACTGGAGTGCTGGCGTTTGTGCTGGGCCATGCCCTTGGTCATTTGCAGACTGGCCTGGCACACCCCGACCAGGGAGAAGGGTTCGACCTGCATCTCGAACTTCCCGGCTTCGATTTTCGACAAGTCGAGGATATCGTTGATCAATTCAAGCAGGTGCCGCCCGCTGTTTTCGATGTTTTTCAACACCATGAGCTGTTTCTCGGTTAAATCTCCATATGTTTTCAACTGAAGCGATTCAGATAGCCCCAGGATGCCAGTGAGCGGCGTGCGCAATTCGTGACTCATGCTCGCCAGGAATTCATCCTTCATGCGCGAGGCGCGAGCCAGTTCCAGGTTGGCGCGTTGCAAATCAGCTGTACGTTCTTCGACCCGCTTTTCAAGTTCTGTGGCATACTGCTGAACCTGTTCGTACAACTGCGCCTGGTGAATGGCGATGGCAGCCTGGGCCGCCATGGTACTGAGCAGGCGTTGATCTTGCTCGTCAAAGGCCGCAGGCTGGGTGCTCTCAGCGCTGATGCAGCCCAGAATAGTATCTCCCAGCTTCATTGGCACATAGAGTCCCGAACGAATACCCGGGAAGGTCTGAAAATAACGGGGATCAGCTTGGACATCATCACAGCGAATCGCTTCGCCATGTTCGATCACCCAACCAGTTAAACCCTGTCCGGTCTGGATGACTTGCTGCAAGCGTTTAATCTCATTATCCAGGGCTTTCGAGTCCACATCAGGCTGGTGAAACTCCAACAGTTCAGTACTGTGATTCTCGGGGTGATACAAACGCACAGCTGCATGGTGCCAACTTAGTTTTTGAGACAAAATCTCGGTCATCGTCTGGGCTATCTGGCGCGGGTTGAGCAGGCGGCTGATAGAAAGACTGCTTTCGTAGAGCACTTCCAACTCTGCCACACGGCGGCGCGTCTCTTCAAACAGACGGGCATTCTCGATGGCAACCGCTGCCTGGTTGGCAAAGGCCAGGGCCAGTTTACTGTGGGTTTCGTTATAAGCATTCGGGGTACGGCTGTCCACGGTCAGATTACCGATCACTTTGCCGTGGACGATGAGCGGAATGCTCATCCAGCCGCGCACATAGTCAGTGCCGCCCCACTTCCCGAAACGCGAATCTTTTTGAACATCTGCAACAATGAGCGGCTGGAGAGTCTGATCGACATCCTCGATCAGCGAGCTATTCGCCGGGAAACGTTGACCGATGACTTCCTCCGGCCGGGGGAGACCTTGCGCGGCCACGGCCAACAGAGACTGGTCTTCGTGCAGAAAAACAGTGGCACTGTCAAAGGGGATGGCCTGGGCCAGTTGACTCAGCAGGTTATCCAGCACCTGGTCCAGTTCCAGGCTGGATGTCAGTGCAGAAGAGGCCTCCCAAAGCGTCTCAGCTTCCAGGGTACGGCGGCGCAAATCATCTTCAGCCCGCTTGCGAGCAGTAATGTCAGTGAGGGTCCCTTCAATATACAAGACCGTCCCATCTGCTTTGTAGCGTGAGCGGGCATTGTCGAGACTGTAAATTTCCTGGCCATCCTTCCGCCGCATCAGCACTTCCATATTTGTGACCGCTCGGTTTGTTTCAGCTTCCTGAAGGAAAGTCTCACGATCCTGCGGATTGACATAAAAGTCATAGGCGGTCAGTGGTTCCAGCTCAGCCTCGGATTCGAAACCAAACATCCTCACAAATGCAGGATTCGCCGACAGGAATTTCCCTTCGGGTGTGGTGCGATAGACGCCATCAGGGATATTTTCAAAAAGTGTGCGATAGTTTTCTTCGGAGGCCAGCAGCCGCTCTTCGGCCAGTTTGCGCGCGGTGATGTCGATAATAAAGCCCTCGAGCGCCACCAGGCTGCCATCCGGGTCATAGACGCCCCGGCCCTGTTCCCAGACCCATTTTTCTTCGCCGTCAGCAGTCAGAATTCGATAGCTAAGCTGGAAGGGTTGTTTTTTCGCCACCTCGGCCTCGATTAGATCCCAGACCATTTGCCGGTCATCGGGGTGGATGAGGTTGCCGTATGTCAGCGTTGCATTCGCAAGCATTTCCTGAGGCTGGTGACCGGTGAGCTGGTAACTGCCTTCGCTGATAAATTCCATCGTCCAATCAGGGTCGTTCTGGCAGCGATAGGCCATGCCCGGAAGGTTGCTCATCAACGTGGACAACTGCCGCTGGCTTTCGCGGAAGGCTTCTTCGGCACGTTTCTTATCAGTAATATCATGCATGACACCCTGCCAGAACAGGGGCTGCCCGGTCTCATCTCGAATTAGGACCGCTTCATCCCGCACCCAGCTGATGCTGCCATCCTGATTGATGAAACGATACTCTATCTGGAATTTTTCACCACTTAGGTGGGTACGCTCATCCTCGGCAATGACCAGGGCAAGATCATCTGGATGAACAACCTGCTTCCAAAAATCCTGACAGCCAAGCCATTCAGCGCGAGCATAACCGGTCAATGCCTCGATTTGCGGGCTGATATACAGGTTGCTGTGATCAGAGGCTGATTCGGTATAGACAATTGCCGGAACTTGCTCCACCAGGGCGCGCAATTTGGTCTCGGCTTCGCGTAAAGCGTCTTCAGCGCGTTTGCGTTCGGTAATATCCCGACCAGAACCCAGGATATTGACTGGCTGACCCTCAGTATTTCGAATCAAGACAAAGGTATTTGCGCTCCAGAAGCGCGAACCATCTTTTTTGAAGAATTCCAGATCGATTGAATAAGCAGTTGGCAAGTCTGACCTGGCAAGGTTTTCCGGGCGGAGGACTTCGTCGAACAACTGCCGAGAGCGTTTGAGTGAGTCGGGCGTCATTTGCTGGGCGAGTGGAATGGCATTAAGCTCGTCCAGGGTATAACCGCGCTGGCGGGTGACAGACGGGCTGATATAGGTATTACGCAGGTTCATATCCATCAGCCAGACGGTATCGCTCATGTTCTCAGCCAACATGCGATAACGCTCTTCGCTGGCGCGGACGGCCGCTTCAGCCTGGCCTTTCTGCACGGCATGCTGAATGGAAAGCAGAAGTTGGTCGAGATCATATGGTTTCTGGTAGAAAGAGTAAGCGCCCAGGTTGACGGCCTCAATGGCCGTGGCCTGTGAGGCGTGGCCGGTGACCAGGATGCACTCCGTGCTTGGAGAAGACCGTTTGATCTCGCGCAAGACCTCCAAGCCAGAAATATCCCCCAGCCGCAGGTCAATTAAAGCTATGGCAATTTTCTCCCGTACCACCTGTTCCAGGGCTTCTCTGCCGGTTGCACAAGGACACGGTTCAAAACCCCTGGCCCTTAAAATATCGCCCAAGGTTCTGCGCAGGTTTGAATCATCATCAACAATCAAAATGTGAATAGGGTTATCCATGACAAGCCACTCTCTACATTGGTTACTTTTTCTAAGCGTGCCCTAATTATCATCGATTTCCGACCGAATACAGCGCCAAAATAATTGCAGTTGAGAACACCTGTGATAATTCAGACCATCTGAGCATCTCTCCAAGCGCGCCTTCACCCGGGTCGGCATGGCAGGCTACCCCCTGGTGTTGAGACACAGCCCAGCGCACCTTCAGAGCAATTGAAACACACTCAGGCCAGTCTGCAAAACCGTTTGGAATCCTGCCAGTGGGTCTGCTGCGAAGCACAAATCTCAACGGCCAGAAAATCAAAATCAAGGGAATCGCCACGGCCAGAACAATCAGTTCCAGCAACAGGCCCATGCGCCAGTAATCCCCAAACTTGTAACCGCCCGGCCCCATGACCAGGGTATTAGACTGATGACCAATGGGCGTCAAGAAGGCGCACGAAGCGTCAATCGTGATCGCCATCAGAAACGGATCCACCGAAACGCCCAGCCCTTGCGCCACACTGATTCCAATCGGAGCCATCAGTACCACTGCCGCTGCATTGTTGACCACGTCCGAAAGGAACATCGTACTGACCAGGATAATAACCAGCGTGAGGGCAGGCGGCATCTGGTGGAACAAGTTGAAGCAGCAAATTGGCGATCAACTGTGCCCCTCCGGTGGTCTCCAGGGCTTCGCCGATGGGGATCATCGCCCCCAAGAGAATGATAATCGGCCAACCCACGCTCTCGTAGGCTTCGCGCGGCGAAACAATTTTCGCAACCACCATGAGTACCACGGCTGCTACAAACGATATTTGCGCCGGAATTACCCCCATGGCTGCCAGGAGTAAGGCTACAGCGAAAATGCCCAATGCCAGTAATCTTCGGCGCGATTGTCCCAGGCGCAATCCGCGCCCGGCCAGCGGAAGGCAGCTCAGGGTCTCAACCACTTCCTTGAATGTTTCTATATGACTCTGCAAGAGCAGCACATCGCCACTACGAAATCGGATACGGTCCAGGCGATCGCGGAAAACCTGCCCCTAGCGGGAAACCGCTAACAAATTGACCCCATATTCGGCGCGCAGGTTCAGGCTGCGGGCGGTGCTACCCAGCAAAAGCGAATTGGGCATGATGACCGCCTCTATCAGGGTTACATCGTCTGATCCCAGGTTAGCTTTGTCGATTTTTTCACTACCAACCAGTTCGAGGCCGGCTATCTCCACCAATTTCTTCAGGTTTTCAGTATCCGCACTGATCATCAAGATGTCGTGCGTAAGCAATTTAGTCAACGCCGATGGCTCCAAGCGACGTTCGCCAGCGCGTACCAGCCCAACAATACTCACTTCAATTTTGGAAAAAATATTAACTTCACGCAGTCGTTTACCGCTCAGGGGCGAATCGACGGGGATACGCACTTCAGTAATCTAGTTTTCGATCTCGAACAGATTGCCCGATAATGAATTACTGTGGCAAACGGGGATCAACCGCCAGCCAACCAAAACAATGAACAGCAGCCCCGCCACGGCCACCCCACACCCACCGGAGCAAAATCGAACATGCCAAACGGCAGAGCGCCGGTCTGCTGGCGAAACGACGCGGCGATGATATTGGGCGGTGTGCCGATCAGCGTAGTCATACCGCCCAGCAGCGAGGCAAAGGCCAGCGGCATCAACAACGCGGAGGCCGGAATTCGCTTCTTGGGTGCCGGTTGCAAAACAACTGGCAACAACAACGCCAATGCCCCCACATTATTCATAAACGCCGAAAGGATAGCCACAATACTGGTCAAAACCGCCAGTTGGATTGTAATGCCACCTTCCAATCGCTCCAGGCGTTGGCCAATCCAATCAACCAGGCCAGAGTTTTGCAAGCCGCGGCTGAGAACCAACACAGCCGCTACCGTAACAACTGCCGGGTTACTGAACCCGCTGAAAGCGCGGCTGATTGGCGTCAGCCCGGTCAGAGTGACAATCAAGAGCGCCATCAAAGCCACCACATCGTAACGCCAATGCCCGGTAACGAACAAGACCAGCGTCAACAGCAAGGTACCAAACAAAGATGATCCACTGTTCAACAGACATCTATGTTTCTCCTGGCATCCCCGAGTGTCGCAAGCAACTCAGGTGTCGGGGTATTCTGGGGCGTTTTTACTCAAAACAGGCAGTTGCAGGCGGTTATATCATCAATTCATCCTCCAGCTATACCAAAATTATGGGTCTTCAGGATTTTCCGTGAAGAGGGCCGCATTTTGGGTATGAGTGTGCGTACGCACACTCATACCCAAAATGCGGGGGCTTACCACGGCGATTCCCAAAGAGCCAAAATTATACAACCAGAACAAATCTGCCAGAAAAACACTGAGATCACGATGGAGTACGCCTTTTCAGAACATGGAGATAATCACCGAGATTAGGTGATGCCTTTTCACCCAACCCGGGATATTCTTGGAGCGTAATCTGTTCAGTTCCGGAGGTAGAAATGGCTGCGCTGATCCATTCAGACAAACCCAACCAGATTCGCGTCAATCTGGTCAAAAAACGTGACGAGGTAGTCGAGAAGCTCATCCCACGCCGCTGTATGGCGGTTTCAGCGGGGTTGATCGTGGCCGGGCTGGGATTTCCCCTACTGATGGCAATCGGGATACTCCCCGCCACCTTCCTGTTCAGTTTTGCCGGGTTCGTCCTGGCAGCGCTTGGCGGCACCCTGGCGCTGGTGCTATGCGGGGAGGTTTGAGATGGTCAAAAATCCCATTGTTTACAAAAAGCTTGAACCGATGCAGATCGCTTTCATCAAAACCTGCGTAGACACCCGCGACCAGATTCCCCTTTTGTTCGAGAAACTGCAAAAAGCCTGCGGGGATGACATCGACGGCGATCCCCTGGTCATCTTTCACGGCGGCGCAGTGAAGAACGGATTCTTGATCGAGGCCGCCTACCCGGTGACGCGCCCGGTGAAAACGGACGAAATCCGGACCCGCAGACTGGAATCAGCACCGGCGCTGACCAGTCTCCACCACGGCCCGCACCAGACAATCCGTGAAACAGTGCTGAAGATCTATGCATATCTCGAACAACACGCCTGGACAACTTCGCTCTTTCGGCGTGAAATCTACCGGGTGCTGGATGCCGCCCGACCGGGGAAGAATATCACCGAAGTACAGGTTGTTCTGCACGAATGGGAACGTCTGCTAGCCGAAGGCGCAGAAAAAGTACTCGGGCCGAAAGCACGCGAAAGTTTGATGCAGGGCAGTCAGGTAATCACGCCCGAAACCTCCAGCAAGACTTACATCGCCTGGATCCAGGGAACCATCGAGCGCCTGGATGCGCTCACCGATGACAATCAGAAAAAATGCCAGGTAGTTTCACACTGTGCGCATGTTTTCCCACAGGAACGCATCGACCACCTGCAAGAGGTTTATCGGCATGGCACGTTCGATCATGTCCTACAGGAAATGTATCGTGACGAATTCTGGTACGAAAAGCCAGTCCGGCGCGGCAATGTGCTCTATATGCGCAAGAATCCCTTCAACCCCGAGGGTTATCAGAACGCCACCACACCCGCCGAACGCCGCAAAGCTTACTGTCATTGCCCGTTCGTCCGCCCATATCTCGATGAGATCCCATCCAAACTCTCGCCGACCTTCTGTTTCTGCGGCGCGGGCTGGTACCAGCGGCTCTGGGAAGGGGTTTTGGGCCAGCCAGTCAGAATTAGTCACGTTGAAACCCTGCTCAAAGGGAATAACCAATGTACCTTGACCATCACCCTGCCGCTCGAACTGAGTGGGGAATGTTCACCAGAAGGCTAAAAGGAAAAGCCATGCCTGGAGAAAGCCTCTATGAAATTCGGGTGAGGAACGTGTTGGACGAGAAATGGGCGGCTTATTTTGCGCCGTTTACACTGACGGCTGGCGAGAACGAATCCACCCTGACCGGCACAGCTCACGACCAGGCAGAATTATTCGGGGTGCTGCTGAAAATCCGCGACTTGGGCTTGTGTCTGGTCTCAGTTAATCCACAGCAGTGATCATCCACCGGGCCGACCCGGAGAATGGAAGAGCCTGGCGACGCGCGCCATTTTTAGGGAAATTGCCCTGGCTGACCTTTTGAAAATAGCCTGCCTCTCAGCAAAACCTAAACCTGGCCCTTCCGCTGGACGGTAGTAGCGGTCTGCCAGAGCGGGGAGTGGCGCATCCAACAGATGCAGTTTTCCTTTGCCACCACGCGCGCCCCGGATGTGCGCTTACAATAAAAAAGAGCTCTTAAACATCGTGGGGCAAGAGTTAATCTCACCCCACAGCACAACAGTAGATGGTCAAGGGTCAGCGTTTCATCGGCTGGGGGTGCAGGTAGGTCAAGGAGCGCCAGAGCCACTCAGCGGGGCCATACTTGAAGCGTTTCATCCACCCATGGCTGATAGGGATTTGGAGCAGGTAAATCCCCACCTCGAACAATACATTTCTAGCCGAGGGTACTTTATAATCATGCCATGACGACCCTCCTGCCGACCAAATTCTACTTCCCGCCCACCCCCAACGGGTTTGTGGTTCGTCCGCGCCTGTTCGAAATCCTGGACGAAGCGCTGACTCGCCGCCTGACGCTGGTCTCCGCCCCGGCGGGGGCCGGGAAAACGACACTGGTCAGCGCCTGGGCACAATCGCTGCGCAAAAAAGGGGCGGCGGCTTTTGGCTGGCTCTCGCTTGATGAGGCAGATAACGCTCCCGGACGCTTCTGGGAATATCTGGCCACCTGCCTGGAAGAAGGGGGCGCAGGTCTCGATTCGGCGGGGGCCCGGCCTGAAAACGGTGAAACGGGTGAAGGGGAACAGGTTCCGGTTGGATTAATTCGGAGCTTGACGGATCTCCGGGTTGAGTTTTTTCTTATCCTGGATGACTATCATCTTATCCAAAACAAGGAAATCCATACCGCTCTGGGAGGTCTGCTCGAACGTACACCCCCGCGCCTGCATCTCGTGTTATTGACGCGCTCCGACCCGCCGCTGGAGTTGGCGCGCCTGCGCGTGCTGGGGCAACTGGCAGAAATTCGCATGGAAGACCTGCGTTTTTCAACCCCAGAGGCCGCCACCTTCCTAAAAAAGGCTGCCGGGGTGCAGTTGACAGATGTAGAGACAGCCACGCTGAATGCGCGCGCCGAGGGCTGGATTGCCGGGCTGCAAATGGCGGCAATTTCGCTGCGCGGGCGGCAGGATGTCGGGGCTTTTGTGGCTGCATTTGCCGGGAGCCACCGTTTTGTCTTCGATTACCTGCTCGAACAGGTGCTCAACCGCCAGACACCTGAAGTGCGCGAGTTTTTATTGAAAACTTCGGTACTGGAACGGCTCTCTGCCTCGTTGTGTAATGCGGTGGCCGAAACGACCTCGGCGCGCGGGCTGCTCGACAGGTTGGAGTGCGACAATCTGTTCCTGGTGCCACTCGATGACGAGCGCGGCTGGTACCGCTATCACCATCTTTTTGCTGATTTGCTCAAACTGATGTTGGAGCAGACTCACCCTGGCCTGACAGCGGAATTGCAGCGCCGGGCGAGTGCCTGGCACGAGGTTCAGGGGCTGGTGCCCGAGGCCTTGGGCTACGCTCTCTCAGCAGGGGATTTGGAACTGGCCGCGCGCCTGGTCTCGACCAACGCGCTGGCGCTGGTCGAACACGCTGAACTGACGCCTATCCTGCTGCGCATGGATGCCGCGCCGCGTGAACAGCGTGAAGCGCAGCCTTGGCTGGGACTGGCACACGCCTGGGCGCTGGCATATTCCGGGCAGATGGAACGGGCAAGCACAGCTTTGTCGCAAGCCGAAAAAGGGCTGTCTGGATTAACTGGCGTTGAAAACAACCGCATGCGCGGGCATCTTTTAGCAGTTCGAGCTTATGTCGAATGGGTGAACGGCAACCAGGCCGAAGCGATCCGGACGGCCGAAGAGGCAGAAAAGCGCCTGCCGCGCGAGGAGATTGCGGCGCAGGCGCTCAACCTGACCACGCTGGGCAATGCCTTGATCCAACGCGGCGGCAACTTGTCGCGCGCCGTGGAGGTATTGGAGCAGGCTGCGGTGTTGGCACGCCAGGCCGGGAAATCGCATGTTTTCATGCCTGCCGCCACGGCATTGGCTTACACATACACCAGCCTGGGCAGGCTCCGACAGGCCCATGCAATCTGCCTGGAAGCCATCGAAGTGGCTGAGATTTACCAGCAGCGCAACGGCCAACCCTTCCCGGCAGTGGCCAGCGCCTATGCGGTGCTTTCCAGCATTTTGGGCGAATGGGGCGAAATCGAAAAATCCATCCACGCCGCCCGCAAAGGTCTGGCCTTGAGTGAGTTGTGGGGGCAGGTCGATACCCTCATGCTCTGCCTGTTGCAGTTGGCGAATAGCCTGTCTCTGGCGCATGAAACCGAAGCAGCCTGGCAGGTACTCAGGCGCGCACGAAGTACCGCCCAAAAAGTCTCAGCCTGGTTTGTGTTGAATGTTGATCAATTGGAAATGCGAATCTGCCTGGATGCGGGTGACATTTGCCAGGCGGCGCTCGTTGCGCAAAAAATACAGACAGAGGTGCCCATCTCGCTGAAAGTCCGCCTGTTGCTCAAGCAAAATCTATTGGATGAGGCCCTTGCCCTGCTGGAACGTGCCCTGCCTGAAGAATTGGAATCCCCATCTTTGGAAGCTGTGCGCTTGAGCCTCCTCCAATCCCTGGCCTATTCTCAAAAAGGGGATGAATCCCGGGCGCTTTCTGCCATGAAACGGACCGTCGAAATGGCTGAGCTTGAAAAGCGCATCACAACCTTTGTCCGCGAAGGGGAGCTGGTGGAAAAGTTATTGCGCCAGATGCGGGTAAAAACCTTCCACCCAGGATTTCTATGGCGCCTGCTGGCTGCTTTTGAAACCAGGCGTAAACCACAACCTGCGCTTGCTCTCGAACCGCTGATCGAACCCCTGAGCGAGCGCGAACTAGAGATTCTGGCCCTGCTCAATGGCCCGTTCTCCACCCCGGAAATTGCGGAAAAGCTGGTGGTTTCAGCTAACACGGTGCGGACGCATATCAAGAACATCTATGGGAAACTGGGAGTCCATGGTCGTAGCGCAGCAGTGGGACGGGCGAAAGAACTGAAGTTAATCAATTAGCAAGCAGATCTCCTGATAAAAATCCCTTCTCTGGTTGCGTGGCATAGCCACCTCTTGATTGGGATTTGTTCCCCCCATCCTGGGTGATGACAGGCGTCTGGTAGAAAAAACTCACGGGACCTTTGCGGTTTATAGGCAAACGCACTGGGTGGGCATAGATTGTGGCAATAACGGGGTTAGAGATACTTCAAACCTGAGCCGGTATTGAACAAAACGATCCGCTCGTCAGAGTCGATCCATTTTTGTTGAACCAGCTTTTTGAGCGCGGCCAGTGTGGCGGCACCCTCAGGTGCAGAAAAAATCCCTTCCAGCCTGCCAAGCTCCTGCTGGGCCAGGAGAAGATCGGCGTCGCTCACTGCTACAGCTGTTCCCTGACTCTCGCGCAGGTCCCTCAGGATGAGTTCATCAGCAAAACTTTTCGGCACGCGTAATCCGGAGGCGATGGTCTGCGCTTGTATCCAAAAATCACAAAAAAGCGCTCCTGTTTCAAAGGCTTTGACAATCGGCGCACAACCTTCGGCTTGGACAGCCACCAGGCGCGGCTTCTTGGGGTTTTGCAACCAGCCCAGCGTTTCCAATTCTTCAAAGGCTTTCCACATCCCCACCAGCCCGGTGCCGCCCCCGGCAGGATAGACAATCACATCTGGCAAAGTCCAGTCAAAGGTTTCGGCAAGTTCGTATCCCATGATCTTCTTGCCTTCCACCCGATATGGCTCCTTGAACGTAGATAGATCAAACCAGCCTTCAGCGCGCGCTTTTTCACCAGCCATGCCAGCGGCTTCGCTGATCAGCCCCTCAACCAGCACCACTTCCGCGCCTGCCATGCGGCTTTCCTCGATATTTGCCCGGGGAGTGTCCTTGGGCATGAAAATATGCGCTTTCATGCCCGCCCTGGCGGCATAGGCTGCCATTGCGCCGCCAGCGTTCCCGGCGGTGGGGATGATCACTTTTCGAATGCCCAACTCTTTGGCTTTAGAAATGGCCGCAGCAAGACCCCGCGCCTTGAAAGAACCGGTTGGATTGGTGCTTTCGTCCTTCAGGAAAAGGTTCGAAAGTTTCAACTTCTTTCCCAGGTTTGGAAGCCGCAACAAGGCCGCGTCCCCTTCACCCAGAGTAACGCGGTTTGCCGCGGATTGCACCGGGAGGAATTCGTGCCATCGCCACATGCCCCAGGGACGTTTCGAGAATTCTTCGCGTGCCAGGTATTTCCGGGCACTTTCCAGGTCATAAACTGTAAAAAGCGGTGATTGGCATTCCAGGCAGAATGTGTTCACTTTGGTAACAGCGTATTCCCTCCCACAACCAGTGCACTTCAGGTGTGTTGCATATGAATAACTCTTCTGGGAAAGCAAGGTATTTGTCATGGCAAATCACAGGGAATTCTTCAGCATTTCGCCCGGCTAATTTTCTGAAGGTAAAAATCCTTCAACGCGCGCCCATAATTCACGAATGTTGATGGGTTTGGACATATAAACATCACAGCCAGCGGCAAGCGCTTTTTCAGCATCCCCCTTTAAAGCATTCGCGGTGATGGCGATCACCGGGATATAGGCCAGGGCAGGTTTCGAGCTATGCCGAATCCTCCTGGCCACTTCATAGCCGTCAATGTCCGGCAAGTTGATATCCAGCAAAATCAAATCCACTTTTTCTTTCTCGGCCATCGAGATACCATCCAAACCGGTCATGGCTTGTAGAAGGTGATAACCGCGCGATTCGAGGGCTCGCTTGACGAGTATCATATTATCCGGGTTATCTTCAATATACAAGACAATATTTCCCATAACAAAACTCCTTATGCTTCAATTCCCCGCCGGGGTGATCGTTAATCGGCTTGAGAACACTCTTTTTTGGATCATTATTTTTGCGGTACCTAGGTTGCTTTTTCGCCATTTTTTTCTTCTTCGATGGCATGAACAACCTGTTCGACGAATTTTCGCGGAGTCAGGGAACCTTTTTGGTAGACTGCCTCGATGTGACCATTCAAACGTTTTCGTTCTTCCGATGTAATATCTTTTGCGCTGACAACCACGATCGGAATATTTACTGTGCGCGGATCCAGTTTCAATTCTTCCACCAAGCCAAACCCATCTATTCCCGGCATGGTCAAGTCGGTAACGATCAGGTCGGGTAGTTTTTGCCTGGCCTGTGATAAGCCTTCCCAGCCATCCCTGGCATGGAAAACGCGGTAAGCTTTGCGCGCCTCAAGAATGCGGCGAATGAGCAAGGCATCATCATCATTGTCATCGATCAACAAAACTGTGGTCGTCTTTTCGTCCAGATTTTCAAGCGCGGCTTGCAGCCCTTCACGGGGAGCGGGGGCCTGTCCCTCACTCAGGTGGACATCCACGGCCCATTGATCACCCAGAACATGTTTTTCGACCGGGAAGGTGTGCCCGGTGCAATTGATCACAACGCTCTCATCGGGACTGATAACGCCATTCTTTAACATCTTCTCCAACCCGGCAAATGCGACCGCCGTCGCCGGCTCCACGGCCATGCCCTCACTTTTGGCAAGCGCACGCATGGCGGCAAAAGCTTCAGCGTCTGTCACCGACTCCATGATACCGCCGTATTTTTGGGTTAGATTCCAAAGGTAGGTGTACGACTTTCCTGGGTCACCCGTCGAGAGGATGATAATACAGGTATCAGGAATGACCGGCTCAGCGGTATCTTTGCCTTCCTTAAAGGCTTTCACCATTGGCGAGCATCCCTCGGCCTGGATGACGGCCAGCTTGGGAATCCGGTCGATCAGCCCCATCCCAAGCAGCTCTTCAAAGCCCCGGTAGACCCCCAGCGGCCCCATGCCTCCGCTGACGGCCTGGATGTACCAGCCGGGAGAACGCCAGCCAAGCTGTTCCACAATTTCATAGGCGATGGTTTTCATCGATTCCCGCGCGGGGATGGAGTTAGCGCCACGATCCAGCAACAGGTGGCGGCGTTGGGCAAACTGGGCCGCGATTTGTTTCGTCTGGTCATAATTACCGCTGACCCGAATCACTTCTGCCCCAAACAGGGCAGCCTCGCGCAGTTTTTCCTGAGGGACGAGGCTGGTCATAAAAACCCACAGCTTGATCCCCGCCCGCGCGCAGGCAGCGGCATAGGCAACGGCAGCATTTCCTGTGGAAGCAATGACTGCCTCCTTGATGCCGCTTTCCAGCATGGCGGCCACCGCTCCGGCCGCCTGCCTATCCTTGAAGGAACTGGTCGGGCCGTAGCGCTCATCCTTGATGTAAACATGCGAATGACCAAGCGCGGGCGCATAGCGCTGCGAAAGCCAGAGAGGTGTTCCTCCAGCGGGATACAGGTCAAGGGCGGCAGGGTTCTCAATCGGCAGAATATTCTGGTAGCGCCACATGTTGAACGGCCGCCCGGGTAACCCGCTCAAGATTTCACGCTTGAAGGCATTGTAATCGTAGCACGGTTCCAGCCATTGTGCGCCACACTGGTTACAAACCGTTTGGACGAAAGGCTGATATGGCTGTTGAGCGCCACAGGCAGTACATTCTAAAAAGGTTGGCATCGACATGGTTATTTCGTCATTTTCTCGATGGATTCGGTAAAAATTGCCTCGCGATGGAGTTCGACATAAAATGTGGAACCTTCGCCAGATACGCCAGCACTTTCAGCCCACAAACGCCCACCGTGCAATTCAACCAGGCGGCGGCTGATGGGCAATCCCAGCCCCGTGCCACCGACCTTGCGCGTTGTGGAGGTATCCACCTGGGAAAATTCCTGGAAGATTTTTTCCAGGTGGTCCGTGTGAATCCCAATGCCAGTATCTTTAACTGCAATTAAAATCTTATCGTTCCCGTGCAGACCAACATGCAAAGTCACCTTTCCAGTTTCAGTGAACTTGATGGCATTATTTACCAGATTAATCATGACCTGATTGATTCGCGTATCATCCGCAATGATTTCCAATTCCTTGTCTGAATCAGGTTCGATATAAAGGGGAATGTTCTTTGCGTTTGCCAGGGTGGAGGTGATGCCAACAACATTTTCGAGCATATCGTGAACTTTGAACTTTTCGGGGTGCAGATTAAGTTGCCCAGATTCGATCTTTGCCATGTCGAGCACATCGTTGATCAAATGCAACAGATGCTGGCCATTTTTCTGAATCAGGCGCAAGTCATTATTCATATATTCGGTCAGAGGCCCATCAATCCCTTCCAACATGACATCTGAAAAACCTAGAATGGAATTTAATGGCGTCCGTAATTCATGGCTCATATTGGCCAGGAAAGATGATTTCAAGCGGTCAAGTTCCTGAAGTTCAGCGGCTCGTTTTTGCAATTCTTCAGTCAAACGCAGGGCTTCGAGGTGGAGGCTGGTTTGCGCAGCGATGGCGGCCAGCAGCCCGGCGGCTTCTGGGGAAACATCCTCCAGGCCGGCGACTGCCAATTGGCCGATAGGTTCGCCACGCACCATGAGCGGTTGTGACAGGCTGAGGCCCGCAGGCTTTTCTGTCAGCGGGGTAACCTGGTTTAAGTCATAGACAAATCCCAGCGCAGATTCGTCCTTGCCTTTGGCGTAAGCCTTCCAACTGTCGCGGGAGATACGACGAGTGATTTCTTCGGCATCGGCGCGGGCGCGCGAGGCATCTGCCAGCAGGCGCAGGTTTTCCACTTGCTGGCCTAGCTGCCGCGCGACGGAAGCGACCAGGGCTTTGTCGTCCTCAGTCAGCGGGTTGGCCGGGTCGGATTTCAGGTATAACCTGCCGATATGTTCATCCAGTACCGAGACCGTTTCCTGAAAATCAGCATCCGCCGGGGAAGGCTCGGCGCAGGGTTCCACGCCGCCCTGATCATAGGCATAGCCGATGCGTTCGCTCTGGTGAATGGCATCCAGGAAGGATTCCCAGCTTTCGTGGGTAAAGCGCCGGGTGGCGGCCTGGGCTTCGGCGCGGGCGCGCTCGGCGGAGGCCAGCAAGCGCAAGTTCTGGATTTGGAGCGAGACCTGCCGGGCAACTGCCTCGGTCAGTTCGGTTTCGTCGGAGCTCCACTCTCGCTCCGGTACGGATTCGACCATCATCGCGCCGACAGGCCTGCCGGTGTCGGTCAGCGGCACCTGGAGGGCCTCATTCAAATCTGGGTTGGGCAAGGTTGAAGCCTGCCATGGCTCAACACGCTCGCCTGTAAAGGCATAACCAATCTGCTCTTTTTCATAAAGGAGGGGCACGGCAGGCCGAATTTGCGCAGGCTGGTCGGCTTCGCTTTCTTGGGGCTGCATACTCACAGAATCGCGCGCCTGGCTTTGCAGGAATTGCGTCTGCAAATCAGCCACTTGCGCCCGCAACGATTCCAGCTCACGGCGTATCACCGCAGCCTCAAGCTGTGGATTGGCCGCAAGCTGTTCGATATCTTCGAACAGCATTTGAATCCGCTTTTGGAATTTATCGTTGGGCATGGATAACGATTCTCCTGGCATGTCCGGTTACTTGCTGTCTTTCATGCTCAACTGGGCAATGGTCCGAGGCGCACCGAGGGCATGGCCCAGTTCACGAGCTGCAATTTGCAAAACAGCTTCGACCGAGGTCGCGCTTTGAATTTTTTGGCTGATGAGATTCAGCGTACTCTCACGTTCAGCCTGTTTTTGCGCCCGCTCGAACTGGCGGCGATTCTCAAGCACGGTGGCAATCTGCGGAGCCATGGCTGTGAACAAGCGGGTGTCAGCTTGCGAGAAGCTGTGCGTTTCCTCAGATTCCAGTAACAAAACGCCGATTTGATGCGAACCGAGGAACAAAGGCAGGACTGCCATGGAGCGAATGTTTTGTTGTTTGACGAGTTGCAGCGAGGCCCCATCAATTCTCCCATCATCGAATGTATCGTTGGAGAAGACCGGTGTGGTGCTCATAAAAAACGGCAGCGCATTGAGCGTTTCTAATGTGTATCGTCTTCCGATTTCTGATGGTTCATGACCGCTGCCGTTCCACCAATTTGCCACGATCACCATCTCTTCCATGACATTGGCTGAGTTATAGTTGAAGACGCCTAGAAGCGACCGGTTAACCACTTGAATGCCAAGCGTCTCGTTGGCAACCGACAGCAATTCTTGCAGGTCGGTCGCCTGGGCAAAACGCAAGCTGGCTGCAGATAACTTTTCCGTCTGCGCCAGCGCAGATTGCGTCTGGTCGAATTGGCGCAGGGTTTCAATATGCGCCCCAAGGCGTTCGGCAACCGCATTGGCAAGCCCGCGGGCGTCGTTGTCGTCGGCTCCAAGACCCTGTATCACCAGTTTTCCAACGGTTTCATCACGAACTTTGAGCGGCAGGCTGAGGGCAGACTCTTCGGCCTGTTGATCGCCAGCTTGATTGAATGGCCGGACTTCCTTCAAGTCATAAATGTAGCTCAAGCCTTTGGCAACGTTGGCTTCTGTGTAATCTTGCCAGCCCTCGCGGGTTAGGCGGCGCGAGGCTTGTTCCGCTTCAAAGCGATAACGTTCAGAGCTATCCAACAGGCGGATGCTCTCGATTTGTTGAGCCACCTGGCGGGCAACGATATTGACCAATTCAACGGCCTGGGTAGTTTGTTTGCCTTCTTCCATATCTACCAGCAGTTCGCCAAGCGTTTCTCCGCTGACCGAGATGGAGGCCGCCAGAGCGCTGACACCTTCCCGGGGCTGGGTAATTTCCGTATCTTCAAACGGCAGGATGTGATCATTTTCAAAGACAAAGCCAGTTTTTTCAGGCTTGTGCAGGGCATCCAGGTAATCCGTCCAACCAGTCTTCGCCAGGCGGCGAGCCTGAGCCTCAACTTCAGCGCGGGCTTGTTCTGCTTCTGCCAGGAAGGTAGCGTTTTGGATGGCGATGGCTAACTGTCCAGCCAGGGCTTCAAAAGCAGACAATACATCCTGACTTAATGACCCTGCTTGTTCGCTTTGCATATCCAGCACGCCCACCACTCTATCACCAATCAGCAAAGGCACAGCCATTTCGGAACGGGTAGCGGGCAGTAAGGGATTGGGGCGGAAGGCGGCGCTGGTGGCGGTGTCTGAGATAACCATCGATTTTTTCTCAACAGCGGCGCGTCCGTTGATGGAGGCTGTATTTAACGGCAGGCGGTGACCGCGTCCAAGCAACTCCAGACCCACACTGCCGGTGCCAGCTTGCAAAACGAGTTCGGTCTGGCCAGGGTTAGCCAGGTAAATCTGGGTGTAATACAGGTTAAACTGTGCCCGGATGAGTTCAACGGCATCTTTCAACATAACATCCAGAGCGCGCACTTGCGATACAGAACGGCCTACTTCCGCCGCCAGTTCCAAACTTTGCGTGCGTTCTGTCACGCGCTGTTCCAGCGTGGCAAAAGATTCGCGCAATTGGGCAGTCATCTTATTAAACGTGGAGGCTAAAACGCCGATTTCATCCTGGCTTTTTACCTCTGCTATCCGACTCAAATCACCTGCCGCAATGGCAGAGACAGTTGATGTGAGTGTCCCAATCGGTTGAAGGTTGCGTCGAATTGCAAACCAGACCAGGGCGAACATCAACACCGAGCCAATAAAAATTAGGATGCCTGCGGTGGTTTGGAACTGGCGCACGGGCGCCAGCAGTTCAGCCTCAGGCTGCTGGGCGATAATGCCCCAGCCGTTGTCTAATTTGCTCACATAAGCACGCCAGCGGACTCCACTCTCGTCTGTGAAGGGGATCAGGCCCGCCTGACCTTGGCGCATCGCAGCTACAGGTGGATATTCACCCAGATTTTTGAGTTCGCCGGTGGTGTAGGCCGGGTCTGGGTGAGCCAATACCAGGTCATTAGCGTCCAGAATATAGATGTAACCGGTTTGACCTATCGCACTCACGCGTGTCTGCTCGCTCAAATTGGCCAGGTCTGCGGCAAACATGCCAACGCCGACAATACTTCCAGACGGATTCAAAATTGGCGCAGAGACCACCAAGGCCGGCTGGTTGGTTGTTCTACCAATCAAGCTCTGGTAGGTAATCGGCGCACCTGAGCGGGCATTTTGGAACCATTCCCGGTCGCTGTAATCAGCTAGCTTTGCATCGTCGTTGCGGGCAAGATTGAGCCCTGAAAGATCTGTGGTGCTGACCAGGTACATGTAGGGGTGCGTCTTCGCCACGGCTTGCAAGACTGGGCGTTGTTCATCGGCCTGCATGCCGAGGATATCCGGCAGCAGGGTCATCTCCTGCAAGGTAAGCGCGTTGAGTTCCAGCCAGGTGGAGACATTGGTCGCGAGGGATTGATTATTCTTCTGCAAAGCTTGCAAGGCTTGGGCTTCGATTTCAGATCCCGCCCGAGAACTAATATAAACAGCGATACCAATCAGCAACGGGACGGTTAAAATCATTACCAAGGCGGTCAGGCGATTGCTGATGGAATAGGTGATCTTATCCCAGGTCTGGCGCACAATAAATGCCATCAAGACGACGACTGCAAAGGCGGTAACAACCGGAACAGCACCAATCGCAACCGTGGAAGCGCCGCGAAAGCCGGGGTTCCAAATTTCGATGCCGATGAAAGCCAAAATCACAAGCGCAATCGTAGCCAGGGCGAGTCGCCTTGAAGTCTTTAGTAAAATCCAGTTATACATTACCAGGGCAAAAAGTACAGTAAATGCAATCCCTATCACAAGGATGTTGGAGAGCACCAGCGTACCAATGACAGGTATAACCATCATCGCAATGAACAGTAGTTCGCTTCCCGTTTTATAACGTCCCTGGCGGATAAAAAAGTAGCCCAGGAAACTACCAATGGTCAGTATGACCGTGGCAGGCATCAGGATGGTGTCTTCAAAATCAAACCGGCCTTGCTGAACGACTGCATAGATCGAAATTCCCGCGAAAGCGGCGCACAAGGCTGTGAAGATGCCCGCCGCCCACAAACCGCGTTGCTTTTGTCTTTCTTCTACCAGATTGGGTACTGAGTTGTGTTGTTCACTCACGGTGACCTCGCTTCTTTACTTCAGTAGATATCTTTCTGCCGGTTTTCTTAATTAAGACTGGTTTCATCGCCGTCATGCAAGCGGCTTATTCCGATCTTGGCACTCACACGCGAGGCGCCAAGCGCCAGGCCGATTTCGCGGATGGCGGTTTGCAAAGTGTCATCCACGGAGGTGGCGCGCTGGATCTTCTGACCAATGGTGTTGACAAGTGATTCCAGGTCCGCCTGCGATTTGGATTGTTCAAACGAACGCACGTTTTGAATGGAAATGGCTACCTGCGCCGCCAATGTGGTCTGGATGTTGATGTCTGAATCGGCAAAGCGTCCTACCTGATCAGATTGAATATCGAATACGCCAATCACAATCCCACCGGCGATCATCGGCACAGCTAGTTCGGAGCGCGTATCTGGCAGCAGGGGGTTGGGCAGGAAATCTGGCGCCAGGGTCACATCATTGACGGTGACTCCCTGACGTTCACGGGCAGCGCGTGCCACCAGTGATTGTTCGCGGTTGAGCGGGATGGTAAGCCCCGCAGCTTTCATTTGGCGGCCAGGTTCGCCAGCACCGGAAGCCAGTACCAGATTCTCGCCCACCTGATCAAGCAGGTAGATGTGAGAATGGTACAACTCAAATCGTTCTTTCGTAATGTCCACCACTGCCTGCAGGAGTTTATCCGTTTCCAAAATGGTGGCAGTAGCAGCTCCCACTTCGGCCACGATCGCCAGGTCTTTGGTGCGGGCCGCCACACGTTGTTCCAAGTTTTCAAGTGTCTGACGCAACTGGCTGGTCATGCCATTGAAGGCAGAAGCCAGGGTATTCATCTCGTCGCGCGAGGTTAAGTTAACGCGCCCGGTTAAATCGCCGCCCGCAACGCGGCTGGCCAAGGTGGTTATTTCGCGCAGGGGACCGGTCACCAGGCCCCCCACCAGGAAGTAGGTACTGCTCAAAAGCAGCAAAATCAGTGCTACAACAATGATGCCAATCAATATGGTTGTTTGAGCGAGCGAGCGATTGAGGTACTCACGGGTGTAATCGATCTCAATCATACCCAGCGAGACTTTTTCTTCGCCTCGTTGGAAGATAATTTCAGCTTTGCGGACGATGGGTTCCACCGCGGAGGTCTCCCGTCTACCCTGCACGGTGGGCTCACTTTTCCCGGTTTCGATCACGCGGACAGCATTCACCTCAGGGTCGGCCATAACAGCGTCAATCTGGGCCTGAATGCTAACCTTGTCAACGTTCCAGAGTGGCAGCGAAATGGTCTGGGCAAGCAGGTCGACAGTGCGAGTTGCGCGGCCTTCGAGTTCGGTTGTCGCGGTCTGACGTTGCGTATTGATCAGGTAGAAGCCGAAGGCGATCATCACCAGAGTCACAATCATTGTTATCGCCAGCATCAATTTTCGCTGGAGGCTAGTGGTAAAAAAGTTTGCGATCTGTTGTGTCCATTTCATAGTTTATCCTTTGGCTAAACATTATTCCGTTGATTGCGCTCATCTCCAGCCGGGCTGGAGATGAGCGGGCGTAATCAAGGTGCTTCTGAGGCTACTGTGCCGCAATCTTGTATTTTTCCAGAATCTGAAGGTAAGTACCGTTGGCGCGGATGGCTGCCAGCCCGGCGTTGAACTTTGCTAACAATTCGGCAGAGTTTGGGTAACCACGAGAAACCATCAGACTCAAATCATTGACAACGCCCGGCTGTTCCAAAGGCTTGTCAAGCGTGGCAAACTGGTCGACATCATTCGGGTATTGTTTTCGAATGAGACCCCAGACCGAGTTTTCTTCCTCGATTGCTAGGTCAATGCGTCCGAGGGCTAGTTTTTCGACGTTCTGGTCCATCCCGGCCACATACTCTACTCGCAGTCCGGCATTCTTGAAATCCGGCTCATACCAGGAACCGAGCATTCCGCCAATTGTGAAGTCGCGCAGGTCTTCAAGTTTATCGAAGGGTATGCCGTCTGGATGGTATTTCTTGTGATAAAAGAATTTAGCCTTAACGCTGTACAAAGAGTCGCTAAAGTCAAACTCTTTTTGGCGTTCCGGGGAGATGGAGTAAGGAAAGGCTGCAAAGGCTTTGTCTTGGCGGACTTCGTCCTCAGCGCGCTTCCAGGGGTAGAAGACAATTTTGGCAGTGATGCCCGCTTCCTTGAAGGCTGCAACCACGACCTCTGCCATTGGGCCGGGATCGCTGCCCTGTTCGATGACGTAGGGGGGCCAATCGCCGGTGGTCAAAATAACTTCATTGGCTGCGGGCGCAGGCGAGGTGGGGGCAGCCGTTGGTGCTGGCAGCGGGGTTGGCGGCGGGACAGGAGTGGCTGTCTGACAGGCTGCAAGCATGCTGACTGTCATGGCCGTCAAAATCAACATTGTCCTAATTCGACAGATCTTGTTATTGTTCATTAAAGTGCCTCCTTTTTATCCTAAGAGAACAGTTTGTTGATCAAGCGTTGGTAGATCAGGATCGTCAATTAAAAAGTATTGTTATGGGTAGGTTTGCTGATATTTGCCATCCTTATTGGCTCTTATGTTCACCAGCCAGCGCAGACGAACCGAGTGTCACCGATGTTTGCTTCTTTCCTAAGGCATGGCCGAGTTCGCGCGCCGCAATTTGCAAGGCCACTTCCACGCTGGTGGCGCCCTGGATCTTTTGCGTGATCAGGTTCAGCGTGGTTTCACGTTCGGCCTGCCGCTGCGACTGTGAGAAAGAGCGCGCATTCTGTAAAGCGACCGCAACCTGGGAGGCCAACGTGGTCTGAATGCTGACATCAACCTCTGTGAAGCGGTTGATTGTTTCCGATTGCACATCCAACACGCCGATCACTTTGCCCGCAACGATCATTGGCACAGCCATTTCAGAGCGTGTCTCAGGCAGGAGCGGGTTTGGCAGGAAATCCGGAGCCAGGGTCACATCATTGACGGTAACGCCTCTTTGTTCGCGGGCGGCGCGGGCAACCAGCGATTGTTCGCTATCCAGTGGGATGCTGCGTTTTTCCGAAACCATTTTCTTGCCCACTTCGCCAGCGCCAGAAGTCAGCTCAAGCAGATCGCCCTTCTCGTTCAAGAGGTAAATGTGAGCGTGATACAGATTAAAGGATTTCTTGGAGAGATCCACCACTTCTTGCAACAGACGCCCAGCTTCGGTAATCGTGGAAGTGGCAATACCCACGTTCGCCACCATACCCATATCGGCCGCGATCTTCTGGGTGCTTTCATACTGGCGAATATTCTGGATAGCGACCGCGACCTGGTTGGCAATGGCTTGCAGCGAATCGACATCTTCCTGGTGAAGACCTTCTGTGATACTCTGCTGCACATCGAGCACACCCAGGACTTGATCGCCAATAGAGATTGGGACGGCTACTTCAGATTTGGTTTCGGGAAGTAAGAGATTGGGCAGCCAGTCGGGGTTTTTGACTGTATCGGCCACCAGCACGGCCTGGTTGGTGGCTGCCGCGCGCCCCACCAAACCAACCCCTCTCGCGACTTTATGGAATTGAGCCAGCATCTTTTCGCCAGCTTCTCCCGTACCACCCGCCATGATTAAATTTTCTTTGGCTGCATCGTAAAAGTAAATTTGAGTATGGTAATAGCCAAAGGCATTCTTGACCTGATTGACCACCTCGGTCACCAATTGTTGTTGATCAAGAATGGTGGAAATACGGCGGCTGACTTCGGAGGAAGTAGCCAAGGCCTTGGTGCGCTCAGCTACACGCTGCTCAAGAGAAACCTGGATGGCCTGTAATTCACGGTTGCTGACCGCTAATTCTGCCTGCGCTATGCGGCGCCGGTTATTGTTGATCACCAGGAAGACAATGATAAAGATCAGGACAACAAACCCGGCCAAAATACCCCAGATTAAACCCTTGTTTTCCTCGTAGAAGGAGACCGGCCGGTCGAGAACAAAACTCCCCTCCGGCAAGCGGGATATGTCGATCTTCCACTTCTCCAAAACCTTGTAATCGAACATATACTGGGCCTGGGTCTGTTTTTCAACGGGGATGGCTTGCGGAGCTTCGCCGTTCAGGACACGAATCGCCACTTTGGCGGCGCGTTCGCCCTCGGTGTAGCCGCTAGTCAGTTTCCCGCCAACGATGCCATAACCCAGGCTGAAATCCCAAGTGCCGTAAACCGGCACAGAACTGCTTTCTGAGATTAACGTCGTAAATTGATCGTACTCGTAAAGCCCGCCCACGTTATCCTTAAAAAAAATGGTCAGGAGCACCAGACTGTTGGATGGCAACGCGCCCACTCTCTGGCGGACTTCCTCCATGCTGATATCTTCCAGGAGTTGGAAGGTGACTTGTGGGTATTGGGGAATAAGTTTTAAAACAGCCTCGTGAATTATTTGTCCGGTAACCGAAGTGTCGTTGATTACGGTAATATTCTTGGTTTCTGGATGTAATGTTAAGGCCAAATCGAGCGTACCTTTGATATCGGCCTCCTCGCTGACGCCCGTAAACCTTTCGAAACCGACCAGCCGGTTGGTGTCAAAGAAGTTAGCACCAACGAAAACCACCGGCACATCTGGGAATAAAGTATCTGCATTCTTAAACAAGAAATTCAGGGCGGCATCATCGGAAGACATGATTAAATCAAGTTTGGTACCCTTGTATTTGGTTTGATAAAGTTGCCGCACTTGCTCCAGGTATTCAGGGCTGGTGACTCGTTTTGTATCCAGATATTCAATGCGAAAATCGACATCGCCCTGCTTGGCAAAGGTCTCCGAAAGAGCGCGTTCGATATCATCTGAAAACTTATACCCAGGGTGATATGAATTGATATACAAAACCTGCTTGCGCACAGCCTGAGCCGCCGCCGGGGATGGATGAACAGCTACCAGGATCAGTGAAGCCAGAAAAGCCGCAAGAAAGATCAGGTGAAGCCAGCCGCGTATGATTCTTGATATTTGTGTCAGGTTCATATTCTTATCCTCTGGATGAAGTTTCATGCAGGGTGGCCACATAGCCATCTTCGACAGGCGTTACAAGCACGTTATAAGTCTGTTTGTTCGACCAGGCAATCAGGCAAGACTGGCAAGCGTCGGTGACTTGGGCCTGATCTAAAAGGCCAATCAGGAGGGTGTTTTCGAACCTGGTTTGCAATGGTTTTCCAAGCTCGATTTCGTGGCCCTTGAATAATTTTTGCGCCGCAGTGTTCGCCATGGACATTTTTTTCTCGGCATCGAAGATCAGAATGGCATCGGTAGTATTTTGCAAGACAACATTCAAACGCTGTCGCTCCTGTTTCATGGTTGTAAATAAGCGCGCATTCTCCATCGCGATGGCCGCCTGGCTGGCAATGGCCTGCAAAAGCAGCATGTGTTCCTGCGAAAAATATTCGGGTTGTTCGTGGGCCAGGGCCAACAACCCCAGTAAATCGAAACGCCCAAAGATCGGAACAACAACCAGCGAACGCGACGGATCTCCCATCGCAGCAGGCCAGCGTGCATCTTTACCCGTATCGCCAATCACAAATCCCTGGCGGGTATCGTTAACCTGTTTCAGGAGTGGAGCCAAATCGGGTATTTCAGGCGTAAAATTCTCTTGTTTTTCTGAAGGAATTCGATATGTCTTCTGGGAATTCCCTTGCGGCTCAAGCATGATCAGGTGACCCATGAACGCCCCCAGCGTTTCCACCGTTCGGCGCAGGATAACATCGGCCAGGTCGGTCAGACTGGTGCGAGCGCTTAACTCCCGGCCAATTTCAGGCAACAGACTCAACTCTTTGTTTCGGCGGCGGACAGTGTCTTCGGCTTGCTTAACCCGCAATTTAGTACGGATGCGCGCCAGAAGTTCACGGCGGTCAAATGGTTTCGTGACATAATCATCGGCGCCCAGATTCAGGGCAAGCTGCATATCCGCCGGGTCAAGCCGGGCCGCAGTCAGGATGATGACAGGGAGATGCTCAGTGGCAGGGTCCGAACGAATTTCCTGCAGTACCTGGAAACCATCCTTGCCAGGCATATTCACATCGAGCAGGAGCAAATCGGGCATTTCTGCGCGCATTACTTCCAGCGTTTCCACCCCGTCGCAGGCAGTCACCAGATCATAGCCCTCACCCTGCAAATAACGCGTCAGGAGGACCATATTACTGGGGTTATCATCGGCAACCAGGAGCTTGAATGCCGGGCGCGCTTCCTGCGATTGTCCGGCAGATTGAGCAGGCTCCATCTCTTCGAGCGCTTTGCGAACAACCTGGCAAATGCGTTCCGGATGAATGGGCTTGATCATGGTTTCATTTACTTTTACGCGCCGGGCACTTTCTTTCAAACCCGGAACGTCGTAAGCAGTGATCAGGATGGTATAAGTGGGACCACCTGCAGGGTGCAAACGCAGTTTTTCGATTAATTCAAGCCCATTCATGCCGGGCATCATCATGTCAGTAATGACCAAGTCCACCGATTCGCCTTTGACCTGCTCCAGGGCCATCTCGCCATCCGTGGCTGAAATGACATCGAGGCGGGGGCTGATGCGAGCAACGGCACGGGCCAGGGTCATGGCCGTACTCGGGTTATCATCCACGATCAGGATGCGCGCCTTATGAAGATCGGTAACGATAGCTGGTTCGTCAATATCCATGCTGCTATTTTGCATGAATTTCTTGCTTCCGCCGATTGCTATATGGTGGAATAGTTGGCAATAGTTGGCAAGCAAAAAGCCCGCCTGGCCGGGCCAAAAGCGGGCTTTTCAAAGAATCGGAAGATGGAATATCAATCTGCCACGAATCGGTACCCCGTTCCGCGCACATTGATCAAATATCTGGGTTTGCTTTCATCGGGTTCGATTGCCTGCCGAATATGGTGAATATGCCACTTGACCAGTTCCTGGGCCTCGCGAAATTCGACTTCGTAGCCTTGGGCCTCTGTCACCAGAGTCTGATAATCCACCACGTTGGGAGCATGTCGGAAGAGTACCAACAAGTAATCAAAAGTGGTGGGGGGTAAGTTGACGTTCTTTTCGCCAAAAGTCAAACGGCGGGCATATAAATCCAGGGTGATCTTGCCGCGTGCGAGGAATCTGCCGTTGTCAATACCGACCTTGGATGCCTGCTCCTGAATGCCATCAACATTTTCCAGATTTTTGAGTTCGTCTTCAAGCGCCCCGATTTGCGATTTAATCTGGCGCTTGCGCTGTTCGCGCACCTGCCGAATAAGAATCGTTTCTGTGCGCTTAACCAGGTCGCGCGGCTGGAGCGGTTTTAAAAGATAATCTGTCGCTCCTTGCCGGAGAGCCTCCAGGGCAGAATCCAGGTCTGGCTGGGCTGTAAAGAGTACAACCGGTATTTCAGGAGACTTTGCATGGATGGCCTTTAATACATCCATTCCATTCATGTCTGGCATCCGAAGATCCAAATAGACCAGATCGAATGTCTGCTGCCCGAGGAGGGCCAGGCCCTCTTGCCCACTTGCGGCGGTGGTAACCTCAAAGTTGGCGCGCTGGAGAATACGCGCCAGGGTATGCCGCAAAGCGGCCTCGTCATCGATGACTAAGATATGACCAGAGATGCCCATCACGGCTCAATCCCCTTCGCAGGAAGCCAAACCTTGAAGACGGCCCCTGCTTTAGAATTATTTTCAGCCTGGATCTCCCCATGGTGCTGGTGAATAATATCATGCACGATCGTCAAACCAAGCCCGGTGCCAGTATCTTTGTCGGTTACAAAAGGCTCGAATATGCGGGGAAGTATTTCAGGGCTGATGCCTGGTCCTGTATCTGAGAATGTCAGTAAAACCTGATTTTGTTCAGCCAAATATTGGGTGCAAACAGTGAATTCGCCTCCAGACCGCATAGCTTCGGTCGCATTCATAAACAGATTCAAGATCACCTGCCTGATCTGGTCAGGAAGACCCGGCACATTCGGCAATTCTGGCTCGGGTTGAAAATTAAAAGTGATACTCTTGTGGCGCATGTAGGTGGAGGTCAGGGCATGCACGTCTTCAATGACGTCGTTCAGACAAATATCTTTAAAATCTTCCACCTGGGTGCCGCGGTAAGTGACGCGCAGCCTGCTGATCAGGGATGCCATCCGTTCTGTTTCAGACAAAATAACAGCCAAATCTTGCTGCCCTTGCTCAGAAAGTTTTTCGTCTTCTTTGATCAGGAAGAGAGCATTTTGAATGGCCTGTAATGGGTTATTCAATTCATGTGATACAGAAGCAAGCAGGCGACCAACGGCTGCAAGCCGCTCGCTTTGAATTAATTGGGTGCGGGTCGCTTTCTCCTGGCGCAGGGAGGCTTGCAACTCTTCGTAAAGATTTGCCTTCTGCAAAGCAACAGCTAATTGATCAGCTACAGCCATCATTAAGTTCATTTGGCGCAGAGAGAATTGCCGGGGAGGTTTTTCCTGGATATCAAGAACGCCCAGCACTTGATCATTGATTTTAATCGGGATACACAACTCCGATTGTGTCTCCTGCATAAGCGGATTGCGGATAAAAAAAATGACGGCATCCACATTATTGGTCATAAATGGCTCGCCAAACTCGGCTACGTGCCCAACAATACCCTCGCCGACGGCCAGGCGATGGCCTGCCTCCAAGAGTTCTTCCGCGTTCTCCCCGCTGGCATAGCGAACCACCAGCTCGTTGCTTTGACTATCCACTACAAACACCTGGATATGATAATAACCAAAATTTTGCCGCAAAAGATTGGTGATATCCTCCATCAACTGGTCGGGATTTAAGGTGGCAGCCAGCCCTCGGCTGATCTTATAAAGGGCGTTAATCTCCTGTAAATCCTCGCGGGTTGTCTCCAGCAGGTTGGCGTTCTCAATGGCAATTGCGGCCCGGATACCCAACGCGTCGAGCAGGCGGTTGTCATCGGGCGTAAATGCATTCGTCTTGTCACTATCAATACTGATTGTTCCTACCACCCGATCCTGGTTTTTTATGGGCGCCACGATGAGCGAACGATATTTTACAGGGATGGTTTGACTGATAAAGCGGGGGTCAGTGCGCACATCAGAAATTGAGATGCTATTTCCGGTCGCAATCACTTGGCCAGCCACCCCCTCCCCCAAACGCATATTCAGCTTCATTTTAGATGATCCTCTTCCCGCCACTGCTCGCGGTACCAAAATCTGGTTTTCGTTATTTACCAAATGTAAAACAACGTGTTTTGCGCGAGGAATCAATTCCTTGGCCGAGTCAATGATCAGCTGCAAAACTGTTTCGAGCCCGACTTGTTCTGTTTCGCCTAACGCGCGTTCAATTTTGGTCAGCGCGTTCGCCTCCCTCAATTGCTTTTTTATCTGAACAGCCTGCTCATCCGTCCAGAGCGCAAGCGCAACCTGGGAGCCTGCCAGTTGGGCAACGATAATCTCGTCGCCAGAAAAGTAATGGGGCGCATCAAATCCGAGAACTGCCACGCCAAATTTGTATGTTCCTAAAACCAAGGGCAGGGCGAATGTAGAATCAGCAGGTAAAGGAAATTCTGTTATGGTTGCAAGATCAATAATCCTGGGCAAATTCAACCCGGGCTCTGTCACAAGGGCTTGATAGTTTTTTATGGATAACGAACCCGCGGCGACATTGTCCGGCTCCAAAACAATGTTGGGAATCGGCTTCTCCAAAGGCCTGGTGGCGGCCAGGAGGCTCATTTGTCCCTGCTCTGCATTCCACCGCAGGATATAAGCATAATCGGCTATAAATAAATTCGCCAAATGGTTGGACAGGTAATAATATTTATCATCCGGCTTTGCAGGGTTAAGAATGTCTCTAACCGTCAGGCCAAAGATGGTAATAAAACGCTCAAGCGAGTTTAATTTAATCCCAACCCGCTTGCGCTCAACAGCGTCCATTTGATAATGGCCGGCCGCATACCCTATCAAAAGCACCAGTAAATTTCCGGGCCAACCTCCCAGCAGCCAGGCAAACCATGAACTCCCTTGCAGGATAGAAAAAAGCACTGAGTTTAGAAGAATGCCTGAGAATCCAGCGATAAGCCCCGCCCTGATTCCAAAATACCAACCTGTGACCGCAACCGGTATGGTAATTAAGGCCGCGCTGGCTGGCCCTACGAGATTTGTAAGTGGTTTGACCAGGACGAGATATAAAACCGTCAGAACCAAAACGATTCCTGACCGTTTCAAAGGTGGAGAAGATCTTAATAATCTGATGAGGTTCCGCATTTTTGTACTACCGCCACTGGTTGACTGCATATTTACCAGCTTTTGCTTAATCGTCTGCAAACGAGACCATTTCCTGATTATTTCTTCCCTGAGATGCAGGAAAATATCGTCTATAGTAAATTTTACATTATTCTCAATCTGTTGTCTCAACCAATCTCAGTAGTTCACGAAACTGCTTGAAACTGCATGTTCAAGCTGGCCGGAGGGCTGCCACGCCACATTTCAATCCGCCGAAACGATTCAACATAGCCCATCTCAAAAAAGGCTGCCAGGTGTGGGTCTCTGACCTGGATATTCTCGATTTGGGTATCGAGACGTGGAAATTGATGATGCAAATGAGAGAGAAAAGCAGACGCCATAGTGACCGGATCTCCCACTTCGGTCTTATACGCAAATCGTGTTAAGGTGAATTTTTGGCGCTGGTACACAAGCCAGCCGCGACTATTATCAGCAAGTGTCATCTGCAAACCTGACACTTCAGAGACATTCATCAACGATTCTGACTGGTTGGTCCACGGCTGCGTTCCTCGGTCCCGTCCAATCAATGCGAGCGCGTCAGCAGGATCCAGGCGCCGGGCATCAGCAATCACGGGATCAGGGGGTGGAATCAATGGAGCACGGCGAAGTACCAGCAGCTCGCCAACTTCATGAAAACCAAGGCTTAAAAATAACTGGTGCGCTGGTGTATTGTTCTTAATCACTTCGAGCATCATAAAGTCAAGATGCAGGCGGGTCGCATTCTCGATCAACCCAACCGTTAAAGCCCTTCCAACGCCAGTACGGCGCGTATTAGGCAGTACGCCCAAACGCGTTACCCATGCCCGCCCTGCACGCACACCTAACATTGCCACACCTAGTAATTCGCCAGCTTGCATGGCAACCAGGGAATGGTCTAAATCCACATCGTAGGTCGCCACGTACTCAGCCAGGCGCGCCGCATTCATCGGCATTGGAACCAGGTAGTCGACACGGGTCTGGTTGTAAATAGCGGTTAACTGGTCAATGGTAAATTGGCTCGCCGGGATTAGTCGAATGTCATCAGTCGTCATGGCAGGCAATATTTAGCTTGGTTTCAAAAAAGAAGCAACTTGATTGGCGAATTCCTTAATCCTAAGGATGGGCTTGCTGATGTAGCCATCGCATCCATAGCTCTCTACCATTTTCCGGGCGGTTTCTTGCGGCCAGGCGGTAAACGCAATAATGGGAGTCTCGTCCAGCGAGGCTTCAGCGCGCAGCCAACCCGCCAAAGTTTGCCCGTCATAATCAGGCAAACCCAGATCGAGCAGAATCAGATCGGGATGATGCCCCAGCGCCTGCTGCAAGCCTGTTTCGGCATCGGGGGCGTGGATTACTTCATAGCCCCGAGGCGCCAACGCCTTACGGACCAGTTCAACGGTATCAAGAATATCTTCAATCAACAAAATTTTTGTCATATCAATATCCTGGTCAATTCACTCGACAAACAGGCCGGGCCGACAAATGAAAAGTAATGCCCAACCGATATGCCAACGATGGATGTGCATCCTTTAATATCTTGCCCTTCCGAATTCGAGTATAGCATAAGACGCCTTCTGTAAGCTGGTAAGCCCCTTCAAATCATGGCTTTCATAAAGTCAGCGCGGTTTTACCGCCAAGACGCCAAATCTGCCAAGTGCGCCAAGATTCTTGTGCTTTTCTTGGCGTTCTTTGTAAAAACCTGGCGGGCTTGGCGGTGAGATTTCGACTTTAAGAAAACCCTGCCCTTCAAAGGCCATCATTTTCTGCTCAGCAAGAAATGCTTTTCGATCAGCCCGACAATTCCCTGAATGTCATCAAACTCGAAATGCGGAACGCCGACCTCCAAACGCAAATCCGAAACCAAAGCGATGCGCTGCTCTGGGGAGCCAATTAACTCAGCGCTGTTGGCGGCGCGCAGCACTTCGAGGCTGGGTTTATTGGCCTGTTTGTATCCTTCAGCAAGGATTAAATCTGCGCCTTTGATCCCTGCAACAATTTCATCCAAGCTCAGCTCTTGATCCAATTTACGATAAGCGGCAAATTTATCTGGCGAGGCGATGATAACTTGCTGGCTACCTGCCTGGGCAAACCGCCAGCTATCCTTCCCCGGAACATCAATTTCAAAACCCGGGTGCGCGTGGCGCTTGACCGTGGCCAGGCGATAGCCGCGCCCACTCAACTCCTTGATCAGTTTTTCGAGCAGGGTCGTTTTTCCTGATTTCGATTTGCCGATCACCGTCAAGACCGGGGTGGCTGCCTGGTTATTATTATCTGGATCTTCAGTCATTGGCTACGCGTATATTTTCGTTATTATCTTGTGCGCATCATCAAGGAGTCCAAGTCTTCATCAAGGGATTGTAAATCTTCTTCGTGTTCGACTTCCTGTTGAAGAATGGTCAGCGCAATGTTGTATGTTACCGGATCTTTGTCCTTAACAATTTGCAGAAGCTTCTGGTAGACATCAATTGCGCATTGCTCCCCTTTGATGTTTTGCGCCAGGATTTGTTTAACGAATGGATCGGTGGGGGCATCATAGCCACAATGGGTGTGCTTGAGCCACTCAGCAGGACTAATGAGCGGCGTGCCACCCAATTGAATGATGCGCAGCGCCAGCAGATCGGCATGAGCCAATTCTTCGGTGGCATGCAAGAGCAGTTCAGAGGCAACCGCATCTTTCATGGGCCCCTTGACGATTTTGGCTCCCAGCCAATACTGGTAATATGCCAGCCATTCATCAGCAAAAGCCTGGTTGAGAAGACCTAACAACTCATCCACGTCCATTCCTACAATTTGACGACCTTTTGTACCCATTTCATGCTCCTTTCATTGGCTTTGTACAATTATCAGAAGCTCACGAAGCCTCTCCGAAATTTCAACTTTCGCAAAGTACTACTTAGCTTGGTGAGAATATAACTTAAACTGGCCTCTTCTGCCAGTGTCTGAACGGGATCTCCAGAATCTACCTGCCGGCCCGATGGGCTTACGGGGTGAAGTGCCGGCTTTGATCCTATGGCAGCAGGATAAGACAGCCCTCATTGGGATTCAGGCTGAAACTGGACAGTTCTTCAACCCTGTCTTCACGCTCCAATTCGGTCGAAAGCGCGATGACGCCGCTCCCGGTATGGGGCAAACCCAGGGCTTGCTCCTGCCCCGAAAAATTCAGCGCCACCAGCAGGCGCTGATCGCGCGACTCTCGCTCGTAGACGAAGCAGTTTTGCTGTGCCCCGGCAGATTTGAGTTCGACAGAGCGATAGAGTCCGATTTTCAGGGCGGATGAACTCCGACGATACGCCAGCAGCTTCCGATAAAAATTTAATATCGAGCGGGGCTGCGCCAATTGACGCGCCACGTTGACCTCCCTGTAATTGGCGGCCAGCGGCAGCCAGGGGCTTTTGGCTCCCGGCGCAGAGAAACCCGCCCGGGGAGAATCGTCCCATTGCATCGGTGTGCGCACGGGGTCGCGCCCAACGAGGTGGGCAATTTCAGGCTGGTTGACGGCAGGCGGGTCCTGCACCATTTCGGGGGGAATCGGAACGTTTTCCAGACCAAGTTCATCGCCGTAGTAACAGGTGGGGGTGCCGCGCAGGGTCAGCAAGAGCATGGCCGCCAGGCGCGCCTGGTGCGCGCCAACCCGGGTTGCCAGGCGATGCCGGTCGTGGTTGCCAAGCACCCAGTTGGGCCAGGCCCCTGGGGGCAGCGCTATTTCATAGTCGTCCACCACCTTTTTTACGCTGGGAGCTTCCCAACTTGTATCGATAAGCTGGAAATTGAACGGCAGGTGACATTCCTGCTGGCCGGGAGCGCCGTAATACTTCATCAACTCCGGGTTGGGCAGGTAGATTTCGCCAACCATCATCCGCTCAGCGTAGGAATCCAAGACGCTGCGCATGCCCTTGATAAGTTCATGGACTTCGGGCAGGTTGGCCGTGTGGATGTGCTGCAAACTGTCGAAGGGATTGATCCCGTTCCAATCGGGGTTGGGCGGCTCGTCACGGAAGAGCGGGTCCTTCATCATCAACCAGATGACATCCACGCGAAAGCCGTCCACGCCCTGATCAAGCCAGAAACGCATGGTATCGTGGAGGGCGGAAACCACTGCGGGGTTGCGATAGTTCAGTTCGGGCTGCTGTCTGACGAACTCGTGCAGATAATATTGTCCCGTCTTTTCGTCAAAGGTCCAGGCAGGGCCGCCGAAGAAAGAGCGCCAGTTGTTCGGGAGGCCGCCGCCAGGAGCAGGGTCACGCCAGATGTACCAATCGCGTTTTGAATTATCACGGCTGCTCCGGCTTTCGATGAACCAGGGATGCTCATCCGAGGTATGGTTTGGGACCAGGTCGAGGATCAGCTTCATGCCGCGCCGGTGGGTTTCGGCCAGCAACCGCTCGAAATCGGAGAGGTTCCCGAAGAGCGGGTGGATGCCGCAGTAATCGGCCACGTCGTAGCCGAAGTCATGCATGGGCGAGGGATAAATCGGCGACAGCCAGACGGTATCCACGCCCAGGGTATCGCTGAGATAGTCCAGGCGCTGTGTAATTCCGACCAAGTCACCGATACCGTCGCCGTTTGAATCTTGAAAACTGCGCGGGTAGATTTGGTAGATCACGCCCGTCTGCCACCAATGCGGGCAGGAATTATCTGACATAAGAATCTCCTCATTCGCCGGAATCCGAATCCGCGAGCAGTCCCAGCTTCCGCGCTTTGGCAATTGCGGCAGCCCTGGTGCGCACTTCCAGGCGCAGGTAAGCCCCCGAAAGCAGGTTGCGCAGGGTCGAGCTGGCGATGCCCAGCCGCGCGGCCAGTTCCGCGGTGCTCACATCGGGATAGGCTGCGCAAATCGACAAAATCTCCATCTGGCGCAGAGTCAAAAGGGAGCCTGTGGATTTCGCCAAGGTTCCGCGCATGTTCTGGTAAGCGCCCTGGCTGAAATAAACCCCGCCACTGGCCGTCATCAACACAATTTTCGCAAGTTGCTGGATGGAGGCCTGGTCGTGCTTGAAGATATAGCCGCTGATGCCTGCCTCAATCAAAGCTTCAATCAGGGTGTTTTGTGTCAGCACTGAAATTGCCAGAATGCGCAAACCCGGATATTTATCCAGCAAGCCGGGAAGCATGTGCAGGATCGGAAAAGGATTGCCGTTTTCGGGAGAGGCCGGGATGTTGATATCCATCAAAAGCACATCCGCCGGATGACTGGCAAGCAGCGGCTCCAGGTCCTCGCCAAAGGAGGCCGCGCCAACCACCTGGATTTCTGGCGCTGTACTCAGTCGATAGATATACCCATCGACGATACTTTGATGATCTTCGAGAATTGCCACCCTCACCTGGGGACCTGCCATGTCACACCTCCCATGTTTACAATCCATTCGGCTCTTTGGGAATCACCGTGGTCAGACCCCGCACCCTTCACCCCGTAAACCCATCGGGGCAGGCAGGAAAATCCCGGAGACCCATCCATTCTCAGTACTTCACGAAAGTTGAAAGAGTTTCCGAGAGGCTTCGTGAACTACTGACTGTTGATTATACAAAGAACGGCAACCCGCGCGGCGGAAGCGTTACAAATGCCTATCTCCGGGCCAGAATCAATCCCTTCGGTTTAAAACGTCCGCGTTTCACCCGTCAATGGGATCACGGCCTTCAAGGTTGTTCCGCGTCTTCGGCCAGACTTGATTTCCAACCTGCCGCCGAGCAGGCCGAGCCGCTCTTCCATGCCGAGCAAGCCAATCCCTTTGGGCGTGGAGGCCGCGTCAAAACCTGTGCCGTTGTCTTTCACTAAAATTACTATGCCGCCTGCCTCGCGGCGCAGGCTGACATAAGCCTCGCTGGCCCGGGCATGTTTGACCACATTGGTAACAGCTTCCTGAACGAATCGATACAGGCTGATGCTGACTTCTTCAGACAGGCCGGGCAAGTCCCCGGCGCCGCTGTACGTGAGGGGAAAGCGGGTTTCGTCGGAAAAGTTCCGGCAAAAGTCCTTCAGGGCCAGGTCGATCCCGGCTACATCCAGGATCGGCGGACGCAGCCCGTGCGCCAGGTTCCGGATTTGCCGGTTCAATTCGTCGACCTGTGTCATGGTCTTTGCGATTTTTCCGCGTGTCTCATCCAGGTCCGGCGGGGTTTCAGCCAGGATCTCATCCAGGCTGAATTTCAGGCCGATCAACGCCTGCCCGGTCTGATCGTGCAATTCTCGCGAAAGACGCCGGCGCTCGTTTTCCTGGGCTGAAACGGTCAGGTGGGTCAGCTCACGCAGTTTCGCCCGGCTGCTTTCCAGTTCTGCTGTGCGCTCGGCCACGCGTTGTTCGAGGGAGTTTTTTGCATCGCGCAAAGATTCTTCGAGGGCTTTGCGTTCAGTAATGTCACGGGAGATCCCCAGAATTTTTTTGACTGCGCCGGATTCGTCTTTGAGCGGCACCAACCAGCTGCTGAGCCACAATTCACCCCTCGGAAGCGGCAACCGGCTTTCTGTGAACATAGGCTGTCCATGTTCAAACACTTTTTGAAAATTCCCGAGGTGCCGGTCGTTGATAGAGACCGGGAAAAAGCGGGAACGTGGCAACCCAACGATTTCTTCGGAGGTCATCCCAATCAACTGGGCAGCATACTGATTAACATATTCTATCTGGTCATCAGCGTTTATGATCACGATGATATCGTGCGCGGTTTCGGCCAGGCTGCGATAGCGCTCTTCAGATTCACGCAAAGCACGTTCAGTCTGTTTGCGCGAGGTGATATCTTCGATGAAGCCCTCAAAAAATTGTAACTGACCGGCCTCATCCGTGATTGTCTTGACGGTTAATTGACCGATGAACGTGCTGCCATCTTTCCGAAGGTATATATTTTCGAAGACATTCAGGGCCGGGTTTTCTGTCCGCAGGCGGATAATCTCTGCCCGGCGCTGTGGGTCGGCAAAGATTTCAGACGTATCCTTGATGACAGCCTTGAAATCTTCCGGCGATTGGTAACCGAACATGCGCGCAAACTCAGGGTTGACTGCGATGACCTTTCCATCCAGCGCAGATTGGAAGATCGCCAGGCTGGCATTCTCGAACAGTTCACGGTAACGCCTTTCGCGCTCACGCAAAGCTTCTTCAATTAGCTTTTGCGGTGTGATATCGACCCACGAACCGACCAGACCCAGCGGCCTGCCATTCAAGTCCCGAGTCTCTTTCACTTCGTCGCGGATCCAACGATAACTTCCATCCTTGTGTAAAAACCGGTATTGGCGGGTGAGACTCCCGGCTTTTTTCAGGTGGCTCAAATCAATTTGAGCCACCTGTTGGTCGTCTGGATGGATGCGCCCCTTCCAGAAATCGCCTTCCTCGATAAACTGGTGCGCCGCATACCCCAGCAGCGCAGAGACATTTTCGCTAATGAAGGAAATCGCCTGATCTTCCGACAGCCCAAGATTGTAGAGCACCGTTGGACTGCGCACGACCAGTTCATCCAGGCGCTCATTTGTCTGACGCAGCTCGATCGTTTTCTCAATCACCTCTGATTCCAAACCGTCCTTCTCAGCCAGCAAAGCCTGCTCCATCTTTTTGCGCAAAGTGACATCACGGCCCACGCTGAGCATAGCCTGCGGCTGGCCAGCTGAATCTTTGATGACCGACGCGCTTAACTCAACCCAAAAAGACACGCCTTCTTTATTCAAGGCGCGATATTCATCCCTCTCTGACGCTTGATTCTCCCGAAGCCGGTCAAAAACAGCCTTGGCGCGCGGTCGGTCCTCGGGCAGAAAAAATTCCCAGACCGGTTTGCCAGCGACTTCCTCTGCATCCACATACCCAAAAAGCGCCAGGCCGGCCGGGTTCACAAGCATGAGCTTCCCGCCAGGATCGGTGAGCGCAACCAAGTCCGGAGAAATTTCCACCAGGGTACGGTAACGCTCTTCACTTTCCCTGAGCGCGGTATTGGCTTGGCTCAACCGCTCGATATGGCGTTCCAGGCTCAGGGTTGCCATCCAGATCAAGGTTGCCAGCAGAAAAAAGACAACAATTGGAGGCAAGGGTTGAGGGCTTGGATCGGTTAAGAACGCAGCGATTTCAACAATTACAGAGCTGACCAGCGCCAGGATAAAACTGGCTGAAGGCCTGATGAGAATAGACGAGGCGATAATCGGCAGCGAAAAAAACAATAAGCCTCTGCCGTTAGCCAGTTGGGCAGGAGTGTCAAAAAGACCCAAGATCAGAAGCAGCACTACAAAAATGGGGCCAGCCAAATAAGCCGCTCTTGAATGATTGAGAACAAACAGGCCAGCCAGGATAGGCACAATGAAAACCGAGGAAAAGAAAACGGCAAGCAAGCCTGTATAATCTAGCGCTTTCTGTGTTTCCCAGATGGCAATCGCCGAAATCACCACAATAAGTGCCATACATCCAAACACCCCCAGCAGGATGTCGAGCAATCTTTGGCGGCGCGTTTCTTCACTGACAGAAACGGGCACATCAAACAGGCTTACAAGTTGAGAAATTTTTATTTTCATGGCTTGGCTTCTCAGATTGATTGGTTTTTCGATCGTGCGGGGAAGGCATTCTGCCGGTTGTCAGGAAGGCTGGTCTCGATGAACGTAACTGACCGTTGGCGATATATACCACGACAGGCCAGCAATCCTCCTAGTCGCATAGGATTTCGCCCTTACCAACCATGCGCCTGCACGTCAGCCGGGCCAAGGCTTCACGCCCGGAATCGCTCAACTGCCCAAAGACATCCGTTTTCGTCAATTTTTCCGGTTGGAGGCTCATGCAATCCTTCTCGATAAAGGCGATGGATTTCTTGACTTTTGTAAAAGTATTGTACGCGAGAATACTGTAATCTCATGGTGAATTCCGTCACTATTCCCCAGGAGGTCTGTCGCAAGCTGCTTTCCACTTCACGCCAGGTACATCTCGCAGTCGTTTCCCTGATCGTGCTAGTGCCGCAATCTTGATGATTGTTGTGGTGCCACTCACCGATTTCGACATGGTCAACCCAATCGTCAAGGCGCAGCAGGCGCATTGAGAAGTTCACAGCTGAGGGCAACCACAGGCGCCTGGTCGAAGAAATATAAGCGCCCAACAATTGAATAAACCAATGGGCAGCGAAAAATCGCTGTCCATCTTGCTTTTATCCCTGCCTGGCCAGATCTTCCAGTCCGCTTCGATCGGTGAACTACCTGGAAACTTGCGCGCGAAATGGGTCGCCGGAACTGAAAGTGCCTCAAGCCCTGAAAATTCCGAGTAAAATGAGAAGCGGACAAAAACGCATCTCGCATGACTCTTAACCTGCCTCCTGCCCCCCAGACTCTCGCGCGGCTGAAAGCGCTCCTCGCCCGAATCCGCCACTTTGACGACCTCCCGCCCGAGGTCCAGGAAAGCCTCGCCGCGTCCGCCTCGCCGCGTCACTTCAAGGCGGGACAGGTCATCTACATCGAAGGCGAGCCTGCGGATGCGTTCTACCTGCTCGAGCGCGGCTGGATCAAGGCCACACGCATGTCGCGCGACGGGCGTGAGCAAGCCATGTTGTTTCTCGAATCGGGGGAAATTTTTGGGGATATTGCCGTGTTCAGCGGCACAACTTATCCCGGCACGGTGATGACACTCGAAGATGTGGAAGTATGGGCCATCCCCGCTCAGGATTTTTTGACCCTCACAAATCAATATCCTGCTTTGGCGATGGCGGTCATCCGCCACCTGAGCGACCGCGTACTACATTACATCGGGTTGGTGGAAGACCTGTCCCTGCGCAACGTGGAGGCGCGCATCGCAAATACACTTTTGCAACATGCCGAATCGATTGATGGACAGTTGCTTGTCCCGCGCCGCGGATGGACCACGTTCGACGAAATGGCAGTGCGCCTCGGCACCGTGCGGGATGTGTTGAGCCGCGCATTGAAAACGCTCGAAACGGAGGGATTGCTCAGGGTGGAGAAACAGGCCATCGTCCTGCTCGATCCAAAGGGGTTGGCAGAACGCGGAAATTTGTGAAATTTCACACGACAAAAGTCGTATACAAAAAACAGGTCAGTCTGTACACTGGAACAGATCGACCTGTTTTGTTTTGTGAAACAAGATGAAAAGTATCCCTATTCAAACTACCGATGAAAAACTGCGCACCGCCATCCTGGCCCGCTTCGCAGCTGATGACCGCACCGCCTGCGCCAACCTGCGCGTGGGTGTCAACAACGGTATTGCCCATTTGGCAGGTGCAGTGACATCCATCGAGACACACATCCTCGCAGCGGAACTGGCCGAAGATGTGACAGGGATCCGCGGCGTGGTCAACCGCATCGAAGCGCCTGGCGCGCCCAATCCGGCCAGAACGGTCAATCTCAATGCACAGTGCAAACAGAAAAGTATTCCCGCTCGGAGCGCGAATCGTTGACGAATCTTGCAGCTGAATTAACTCGCAACAGAATTAAAAGGAGAACTGAAATGAAAAACAATCATAAACTTGGGGCTGTCCTGGCAATACTTGGTGTTCTGGCAGGGATATTGTGCCTGTATTTCCTGGCACAAACCTACAACACCGTCATCCATACCCATTTTGCGGCTGGCCAGTGGGAGGAAAGCAATACGGTTCGGATTGTTTATGCCGTCCTGGGTTGGCTGGGAACGGCTGCCGGGGCGCTCTCCGTGACTGTTTTGTGGGGCTTCCTGAACAAACAGGCTTGGGCCTGGTTCTGGGGAGCAGTTGCCGCAACCATCCTCCTGCTGACCGGATTCTTCCCCGCCATCCCTGCCATGGACAGCCACCTGCCCACCCCGACCCTGATGGTCTTTGGGCTGGCGCTCGTGATGTGGTTTGGAATGCTCATCATTGGCGGCGTGGATAGGAAAATCATCACGCTCACCTTCATCGCCGGGCTGGCATACGTCTTAACTTTCATCGATGGTGTCGCTCCGATTTCCAAGTTCCAAACCACTTTCCAGTCAGCCGAAACATTTGTCCAGAATCAGGATGCTTTCTGGAATGGGATGTACGTCATTTTGCAGCAGGTGAGTTGGTGGGGCGCGGCCGCCTGGGCGGTTTTCATTTTTGCGGCGTTCAAGCAAAAACCCTGGACGATTCCGGTGGGAATTTTCGCGGCCGCGATGTCGATGATTGGCGGTTACCCGATGGGTATCCATAACGTGACGGAAGTGGGCCGTTTCTCAATGTTTCTTCCCGCCCCGCTCCTGAGCACTGGTTTGCTAATCTACTTATTGCTCCCGTCCACCCGCAAGTGGCTGACTGGTTGATTCTTGGATTGGGTGCGCATTAATTGTGATTTTTGTCATACCGACCCAATCATTTTTGTGCAACAATTCACAATAAGGGTTGCGCTTGCGCCCCATTCAGCCAAGGAAAATGCCGTCAGCTTGTTCACACTCGATTTCCTCGGCCTGGGCATCCTGGCTTCCCCGCTCGTGCTGAAGATTGCCAGCCTGATTCCGCTCGGAATTTCGATAGGGCTGGCCGAGGAATATTTCCCGGCCTGGAAAAAGTACTTCAAATGGTTTGCGGCGGTCGGTTATGTCGCCATCGCGCTGACCAGCCTGGGCGGTATGGATTTGCTCAAGAAAATTGTCGTTCCGCTCTTTCACAGCGTTGCCGGGCCGGTTATTTCCCTTGGCCCATTCTTTGCCAAGTCTGCGCCGAAAGGCTTCTTCTCGGTTGGGATTGGCGGCCTGCTGATTGGCATGGGCGGCATCGTGCCGGGATTCGCAAAAAAGGATAATGCCTCTCCCGGCCAGGTTTTGCCCACCTTGCCGGGATTTTTATCTGGGTGATAATTCATCTTTTGTCAAAGACTTGCTGTTCTTTTTGTGATATTGTTCTCATGAGAACACACTATTCAGGAGCCAAATCCATGCAATTCATCAAAACCCGCTTCAACTACCTGTTCAATTCCACCAAAGGGCTGATTCTGGTCGCCATTGCCATGATTGCAGTGGTGACAGCCGTGTGGGGGATGCTCTCAGGCCCGATGGCCGAGCTGGGTGTGCGCGAAGTGGTCATCAAACTGCTTGGGATGAACATCGTCCAATCTGAGCGCGAGGGCCGCATCATCATCCTGTATCATTCGATTGCGATGGCCGTCGTTGCCATTGAGACCTACATGATTTTGGGCCTGCTCAAGGTCAAGCCGTTTTATAAAAGCGCCGTGACCGCGCTGATTACTGTCGGTTACATACTGACAATGGTGTTTGGCATGGGCTTTGCCTATTTCGGGCGCAATTGGGCCTTTCACGGGTTGTACATCACCGGTCTCTCGCTGATTTTCTTTGCGGGCGTGTTGTTGTGCATCGCCCTGTGGCCCTGGAACAAGGAATACCACATCTCCGACAAGGACTACGCCCACACAAAGAGCGGCCTCGACCTCGAGCGCACCGCATTTTTTGCAACTGCCGTCACAACGGTCATTTCCGCCCTGTTTGGCGCAGTTCCCGGCTCGTACTTTGGCAACGGCTTCGAGGTTTTCCTGGCCGAAAACATCATCCGCATCCCTGAAAAGACCACGCTGGAATACTCGGTCATCGGCCACCTGCACATCATGCTGGCACTGATCTGCGTCATGATTACGCTGATTGTCGGGCGCTGGCTCAATTTCAAGGGCCTCCTGCACAAATTTGCCATGCCGCTCATGATTCTCGGCACGATTGTGCTCAACCTGGGCGTGTGGGGTGTGGTCACGCCGCTCGAACCGATTGCGCACATGATCATCTACGTTGGCGCAACGCCCTCCATGTTTGCCGCCCTGCTCCTGCTGATCTGGAGTTGGGCCAAACTCATTCGCGAGGGGACGGCTCACATCAAAAAGCCTAACCTTGGGCACAAACTGTCTGCACTCGTCCGCGACCCATTGCAATTCGGCCCGACCTGGCAAATGCTCTTTATGAACTTTACCACCAGCGGCATCGGTATTTTCATGGCCATTAAACTGGATGAGATTTTCCGCGTCTGGCCGGCGCGCGAGGAGCGCATTGAACTGACCGGCCACTGGCACGTGCTTTCGGCCATCGTCGCCACCATCATCCTGATGTATTACGGTGATATGCTTGGGCTGAAGGGGAAGATCCGCCAACTATATGGCTGGAGCATCATCCTTCTGTCGGATATCGCCTTCGCAGCGGTGACTGTCTTTGAGATGAAGCGCTTGTTCATCACTGAAGCCGAACAACAGCCATTGGTAAATGGCCTGATGTACGCAATTGATTTCGGGCTGGGTTCCTTGCTGCTGATTCTAGCGATGGTCATGGTCTGGCGGCTGGTGGATTTGTTCAAGCCAAAAGGCCGTTGGACGGAGGAACAAGAACATGAACTCGCGCAGGAGGTGGCAAAATGAACACAAGATTCATGTCATTGCGAGCGAACGTTTTCCAGCGAGCTGAGCAATCCCCAATTAAACGGGCAACACTGACCCCGAGCAGGTTGCTCATTGGCACTGCGCGCCAGCGCATGTGTCGGGCAATCGCCTTCGCAACGACATTCATTTTGTTAACCGCCTGCGCTCCGGTAAACCTGGATGCGCCAATTCCGACCTTCGAGACCGGGGTAGATTCCAACGCCTGGACGCAAGTCCCCGCTGGGGAGTTCCTGTTTGGGCAGCATGAAACCGTCGAGACCACCGAGGCCTTCGAGATGATGATCACGGATGTGACTGTCAGCCAGTACACAGCCTGGCTGACGGAAGCGCTGGCTTCGGGCGCGGTAAGCATCGGTGAACTTAATGGGAAAAAGGCAAAAGTCCCCGCAGCGCAGCAGAGCGGAATTGTCGGCTTTTATCCCGGCGATACGTTCCACGGCGTTAAACACGAGGAAAAAATCGAAGCCGGTGACTGGATTTTTATCCCACTCGATGACCCTGCTTCACGTTTTATCTTCGACGGAAAGACCTTTACGCCCAAACCCGGCTACGAAAATCACCCGATGACCAATGTCACCTGGTTTGGGGCTTGGGCTTACTGCGGCGCAATCGGCGGACGCCTGCCGACTGAAATCGAATGGGAAAAGGCGGCGCGCGGCGTGGATGGGCGTCCCTTCCCCTGGGGTGAGGAGATGTCGCGCGAGCGAGCCAACTTCTACGCCAGCCGCGATCCCTTCGAGGAGATGTCCACGTTTGGCTCGCAGACTTCACCAGTTGGTTTTTATAATGGCAAGACGTACAATGGTTATCAAACCCTGAACAATGCCAGCCCTGATGGCCTCTACGATATGGCCGGGAACGTTTGGCAGTGGACAGGCGACGTGTATGAAGGCCTGCACTACCGCTTCATGCGCGGCGGCTCGAAGGACACCTACGAGATGGATTTACGCGCCTGGGTGCGCAACAACGCCACCCCAACATATTTCAGCCCAGGTGTTGGTTTCCGCTGCGTAAAATAATCAATTTCTTTGTGTCAGGAGAAGTCCAATGAGTCAATCCAAAATCGCCAATCTCAAATCCAAAATTGGGTCGTATTGGCTGCTGATTAAGTCCCTGCAAACCGGGTTGCTGGTTTCCACCGGCCTGGCTGGTTACATGAGCGCGCGCTGTCCCATTTTCAACCTGGGCACGCTGGCGGGATTGTTCATCAGCCTGGTCGCTTCCATTAGCGGCAGCACCCTTCTCAACATGTGGTGGGACCGCGACATCGACGCCAAAATGGAACGCACCCAAAAACGTCCGCTGGCTTCCGGCGTCATCGACCCCAATGAAGCTTTGCGGGTTGGCCTGGCGCTTTCGGTTTTTGGCGTTGGGTTGGCGGTGACAATGGATGCGCTCTACGGCCTGATTATCTTTGCCGGGTTGTTCTTTGACGTGGTGATTTACTCGATCTGGCTCAAGCGCCGCACCTGCTGGGGCATCCTCTGGGGCGGGATTTCGGGCGGGATGCCCATCCTGGCTGGGCGCGCGCTCGGCGTGGGCAGCCTCGATTGGATTGGCAGCCTGCTGGCGCTTGGCATTCTGTTCTGGATCCCCACTCACATCCTGACTTTCTCCATGCGTTATTTCGATGATTACAAAGCCGCTGGCGTGCCGACCTTCCCCTCCACTTACGGCTTCAGCGCCACCCGGGCAACGATTGCCCTTTCGAGTGTTTTTGCCGCCCTGGCAATGGGCTGGGCGGCCTGGGGCATCGGAATGGAATTCGGGTATTTACGGGTTTTACTCGTGCTTTCCGGTGGCCTGTTGACCCTGGCGCTCGCCAGTGTCTTTCGCCCCACCGAGCGGGTCAATTTTGGCTTGTTCAAGTATGCCTCGCTCTATATGCTTGCGTCGATGTTCTTGATGATGCTCTAAAGGCATGACAACATGAAAATGAGCCTCCCAGACCGAATCTTATTGCTGCTGACCGGCCTGCTGGCCGCCTGGCAGGTGGCAATCGGCATTGACGCCTTCGACACCCTGCCGGTCATTGCCTACACCCTCGGTTTCGGCGTCCTGTTGGTGGCCGGATTGCTGCTCATCATCCTGGGGTTCGAGATTCTGGATAGCCCGGCGGTGGTCATCGTCTCGACCCTGATTCCGCTCAGCCTGGCGTTGGGCCTGGCCTGGCAGTATCTCGAAGCCTGCCGCGCTGTTTACCTGGTCTTTGCCATCGGCGGTTTCCTGGCTGTGACCTTGACCCGTTTAATCCCTGCTCCCGGCAGAATACCTGTTTTCACACTCGCCATCACACACGGCATCGCCGGGTTGACCATTTTCCTGCTCCCCGTCATTCTCGCCTCTACCGGAACGGCACGCCCGGGGTTTGCTCTGGTTGGCCTGGGCGGTGCGCTGATTGGCGTTGGCGGTTTATTGCTCTCTTTCCTAAAGGCAGGCAAGCCAATCCTGCCCAGGGAAACTATTTTCCGCATCCTTCCCGGATTGCTGCTGCTCATGACGGTGGCTTTTGTGGCGGGATTCTTTTTCAGTTAACCAATTCGGAGGGAACCCCATGTCTCACAACAGTTTCTTTTCCAAGTTTTTGCGCGCCATCGGCATTATCCTGATGGCGCTCACCGCCGGGTTCACCATTCTCGGAGGCGTGGGAACAGGCTGCGCCGCGTTTGCCCCGCTCAACCCGGACTGGGCAGATTCGATGGGGCCGCTGGCCCAAATGCAATGGCTCTACATCTTTTATGTGGTGGCCGGGGTCGCGATTGGTATCGCGGGGATTCGCGCCGTCATCCTGCTTGTCAAAGGCGACGCCAAGGCCTACCGTGAAACGCTGATTGCGCTCCTGGCAGGCGTTGTCATCGGTGTCATCCACATCCTAACCTCGCGCATGTTGCGCGGCAAGTCGATGCCGGTCGATGCGGTCGTTTACACCACCGTTCTGACGCTGGTTGTTTTCCTGCTTTTCCGCATCCCCGGCATCTGGCAGGGAGTCAACTTCGACAAAGGCGCGGGCGAAAATGAGAACATGGCGGGCGGCGCGGCGGCAATTTTGGTCGGGCTGATGACCTTCAGCATCCAATACGCCATGGCGGCAACCCACACCTGGAGCGGCATCAATTATGCCGGCGCGTTCAATCTTGCCCTGATGGTGATTGGCGCAGGTTGTGTGCTATTTGGATGCCTGATCATCGTCAAAGTACGCAGGGCGAGCAAAAAAATAGGCGATCCTGTCTTGCAGGCCGATAGGCTGCCAACCACTGGATAAAACACCTCCGCTCATCACCAGTTCACTCAGAGTTTCTGCTTTCAAACTGCAAATACGGTGTCTGGCTCTGGGCCAACAGCTTAGACCCAAACCCAATTCTTGCTCTTTGACCGAGCGCAAAGAAAAAACTTACTGGCGCTGATAGACTGAACGCATGAAACTCCAATTCCGCTTTCTCCCCATCATCGTTCTTGCCATCCTGGCACTTTTATTCGCCATGTATTCCGGGCTGTTGCGCATGGGCTGGAACTGGCCGACCTTCGATAATCTCGCCGCCGCCCACGGCCCGCTGATGGTCTCTGGCTTCCTCGGCGTGCTGATTCCGCTCGAACGCGCGGTCGCCATCCGCCAAAAGTGGATGTTTGCCGTGCCGCTCATCGCTGGGGCGGGCTGGGTCAGCCTGTTTTTTGCGCCCGCCCTCGGAGCGAGTCTGCTGACCCTCGGCAGCCTCGGCACACTCGCCATTCTCGGCGTGATGGTACGGCGCGAACCACACAGCCACACCATTGTCATGGCGCTCGGCGCGCTGGCCTGGCTGGTCGGCAATTCTTTGTGGATGTTGGGTTTTCCAATCTTCCAGGTTGTTTTCTGGTGGATAACCTTTCTCGTGCTGACGATTGGCGGCGAGCGACTCGAACTCAGCCGGGTGCTGCGCCCCACCCTCGGGCAGATTCGTCTCTTCAGCCTGCTCGCCGCCGCACTCCTGGCCGGGACCATTCTCGCCACCTTTAGCCTGGATCTCGGCTCACGCCTGAGCGGTTTCGCCCTGCTGGGACTTTCACTCTGGTTCCTGAGAAACGATCTTGCCCAACGCAACCTGCGCCACCCCAACCCGCTCACCCGTTACATCGCCATCTGCCTTTTCGGCGGCTTCATCTGGCTGGGCCTTTCTGGTAGTTTGTTTTTGTACTTCGGCGCGCTTTACGCTGGACCCTTGTATGACGCCGCCCTGCACACCGTCTTCGTGGGCTTCGTCATCGCCATGATTTTCGGCCACGCCCCGATCATTTTCCCGGCCATTTTGGGTGCGCAGGTCAAGTTTTATCCCGTTTTCTATGTCCACCTGGCGCTGTTGCATCTCTCGCTTATTTTGCGCATCCTTGGCGACCTGGCTTTGCGAATGGAACTGCGCAAATGGGGCGGGCTGCTCAACGAAGTCGCCATCCTGCTCTTTTTGGGTCTGACGGTTTACTCCATCATCAAAGGGAGCCAAGCAAAATGACCTCCTGGCATTCCAACCCTTGCTGACGGCCCCATAATTTTGGGGCAATCTGCCATTTTATTCATCGTACGGATATGCGCAATGGTTCTTTGCGTAAGCGCAAAGAACCATTGCGCTGTTTTTGCTATAGTTGGTTCATGGAACCGATTCTCGCCGCCAACTGGACTGCCGAACAAGTGCTGAAAACCTACCCCCAAACGGTGGCTGTTTTCCTGGCCTTAAAAACTGACTGTGTTGGCTGTCACCTGGAGCGCTTCTGCACCCTGGAGGAAGTCGCTGCTTCCTACGAGTTACCGCTTGAGATCTTGCTCGAAAAATTGCGCGAGTCAACCCAGGTTTCAATTGAATGAGGAGAATGGCATGAAGGGAATCAAATTTATCCAATTTGGCCTAGTGCTGTCTGCTCCTGGCAGGCAGCCTGGCGGACTGTATGACAAAGAATTGGCTGTCCAAGCTTTCCAGAAAGGCGGCTGCACCGCCTGCCATGCCATCCCCGGTGTGCCCGGAGCGGTGGGGACAATTGGCCCCGACCTGAGTGAAATCGGCGCAGTGGTGAAAGCGCGTCTCGAAAAAGGTGAATATACCGGTGCGGCAAAAACCGCCGATGAGTATTTGACAGAATCGATTGAGGCGCCGGATGCGTTTATTTCTCCGGCCTGCCCGAGTGGGCCGTGCGCCAATGGGCTGATGCCCGCTTCGCTGGCGCAGGCCTTGAGCGCAAATGAACTCTCAGCGGTGGTAAAGTACCTGGCGGCGCTTCCGGGTGGCGAACCTGCCGCAGCAACAGAAACCGGCCCCGGTGAGTCTGCGTCCGCCGCGCCCCTGGGTGAAATGCCCGGCCTGACCAACGAGGAATTTGCCTGGGCCAGGCAAACCTATTTCGAGCGCTGCGCGGGTTGCCATGGAACCTTAAGAAAAGGCGCCACCGGCCCGGCCCTGACCCCTGACAAAACCCTGCCCAAGGGCACGCTTGGCCTGGCGGCGATCATTTTCAACGGCACCACGCGCGGGATGCCCGATTGGGGCAAACAGGGCGTGCTGACCCAGGCGCAGACCGAAACGCTGGCGAACTTCCTGCAAAATGAGCCGCCTGCCCCGCCCGAACTATCTTTACCTGGCTGCGCAGGATATCCACTGCTAGCGCCAAATTCTTCTCTGGCTGGATGTTTGAGCAGCGTGGTTTTGCAAGCGATCACGCGAATACCCTATACCGCGATGAACGTGCCTCGTAGTTCTGCGTGCAGCGGGCGGTGCCGGATCAGATATGCCTTCAGCGCCTCGATACTTCGCTCCGTGTGCTGTTGGCGATTGCGACCGTACTTGTGCGCAACGCCTTGTTCGGTGACAAAGGCCGTGGGGTAGTGGCGTCCGGGTTGTAGCGGCTCGTCGCCTGCAAACACTTGCTGGACGCGCTGTCCGGGTGGATTCTCGATTTTGATATAGGCGTTGAAACCGAGACCACGCTTGACGTACCCACCCATCTGGTCGTACGGGTCGCGTGCAAACGTTCGCTCCAGGTTTTCTTCCAACAGCGCAACAATTTCCTCGCCCGTCAGCTCGACCGTTGAGATGGGCGGATTCATCGGGATCATGTTGTAGAGGTCATTCAGCGTCACCTCTCCGGGAATGATGGGTGCGCCAAAGCGCCAGCCGTTCGAGAATGCCAATTGCGCGCCCGTGCTTTCCAGTAATGCCTGCAGCAGGAAATTGTCCATTGTTGTTTCCAGCATGGTGGCTCGGTTGAGCGCAGTCGCCGTTTCACCCACAACCGTGGATAATTCTTTTTGATAAAGCGCGAGCACTTGGCGGATAAGGTCATCTATTGCTGGATCGGGATTTATATTGGCTTCTACCTCGATTAGTTGGTGTCGGTAGTCAACGACATGTCCCCCGACAATTTCCAGATCCAGGCGCCCCAGGAAAGAACCGTGGCAACCTGACTGGATTACCAACGTTTTTCCCTGGATGACCGGTGTATACAGGCGGTGATGGGTGTGGCCGCTCAAGCAGACATCGATACCCTTCACCTCCGACAACAGCTTCATCTCCTGGGGAAACCCGAGGTGGGAGATGAGGACAACCAGGTCTACCTTCTCCTGGGTGCGCAGAACATCGATGATCGCAGGGAGTTCTTCTCGCCCGAGGGTGAAGTCCACTCCTTCGCTGAAGGAGGGCGGCATGGTCTTGCCCACAATATTGGAGGCGATCCCCACAAGACCAACCCGTAACCCGCCGATTTCCTTCACGCTATATGGTGGAAAAAGCCGCTCCTGGGTGGCTTGATCGTAGATATTGATTGCCAGCATCGGATAGTTGAGTTGTGCTGCGCGTTGCTTGAAGGTCTCGGGACCATAAGCAAATTCCCAATGGGCCGTCATGGCATCGAGGCCCAACGAATTCAAAACCGGGATCATTGCCTCTCCCTGCGTACTCTGGGCAGGGTACGTCCCCTGGAGGGTATCGCCGCAATCACAAAAGAGCGTGCGCTCCTGGCTCTCAACCCGAATCCGCTTTACGATGGTGGCGATGCGGGCATACCCTCCCGCAGGACGATAGACTGCCTGACCACCCTGCCAAAACATCTCCTGGTGTAGATCAAAATAGGCATGGCTATCGTTCAGTTGAATGACAGTCAGCGACGTTCTATTTGCCATTTTCCATATTCCTTGTATTACGCCTATTCCTGGTTAGCGTGCGCTTAAAGTTGACTGGCAGCTGAGCGAACGGCTTCAGTCATCGTCGGATACGGCAGCATTGCCTCTGCCACCATCTTGACCGTCAAGCCAAAGCGCATGGCGTAGACTACCGGCGCAATCAGCTCGCCGGCGTTTGCTCCCAGGATGTGCCCGCCCAGGATTTTTCCTTTTGCATCTGCCAGGAGTTTGACACTGCCAAAGGTCTGGTCGTTGGTGATTGCACGGTCGAGTTTGTCGAAGTTGGCGCGTCCTACACGGTACTTAATCCCGGCCTCTTGTAAATCGGCCTCCGATTGGCCGACCCTGGCGAGTTCGGGATCGGTAAATGTCACCCAGGGGATGAGGCTGTCATCGAAGGCGCGCGGCGTTTTGGCAAACGCATTGCGTGCCGCCAATTTACCTTGACGGGACGCCACATGCGTGAATTGATATTTGCTGGTAATGTCGCCTGCCGCCCAGATATGGGGCACATTCGTGCGCAAACTCACGTTGGTGGGGATGCCCTCCGCCGTAAAATGAACCCCGGCGGCTTCAAGATTAAGGGTATCCAACGCGGGTCTTCGCCCGGTAGCAACCAATAATTGATCAGTTACAAGATCCTCTTCCCTGCCATTCTGGTCGCGGATATGGATGTGTTTGCCATGCTGATCGCTTTTTCCGCAGCGCATCTCCGTGCCGAATTCCAGCCGGATGCCTTCTGCGCCAAGCTGGTCACAGAGCGCCAGTGCCAATTCGCGATCTTCGCGCGGCAAGGGCTGTTGGCTGCGCTCAAGCACTACTACCTGCACACCGAAGCGGCTGAACATCTGGGCGAACTCCAAACCAATCGGGCCGCCACCGAGCACCACCAGGCGCTCAGGCAGTTTGGGCAGCGAGACGGCTTCTTCATTGGTGATGTAGCCGGTCTGTGAAAGACCTTCAATTTCAGGGATAGCGGGGATGGTGCCAGTGGCAATAATGAAACGTTTGCCCTGCAAGGTTTTCTCATCCACGCGGATCTCGTGCGCTGAACTGAAGCTGGCTTCGCCCATGAACAGGTCAATGCCTTGCGCCGCGATGCCTGCGTTCGCCTGGGCAAGTGTGCCCCCGCGAATGGTCTCAATTACCTTGCGCACATGCGCCTGCACTTTCTTCCAATCTGCCGTGGCTTGTGGAAAGATCAGCCCCAGGTTGGAAGCATGCTGTGCATGGTAAAGCAAGTGGGCTGTGTGCAAAAGCGTTTTGGTTGGATCACAACCATAGTTTAGACAGGTGCCGCCAAGTTTGTCACGTTCAATTAACGCAACGCGCTTGCCCATTTTTACGGCGTTGTTAGCCGCTGTGCTGCCCGCGCCGCCAGCGCCAATCACAATTAGATCATATTCGTTTTTAGCCATGTATACCTCCGATCACCATTTGTCCTCATCTTGTCAGAAAACGAGGACTACCAGGCCACTTTCCTTGAAAGGACCCAGATGGGCAGCCTCCTTGCTGGTCAGCAACGCTTGCGTATCCCAAAACCCGTTGCTTCTCCTGCCAACCAAGCGTTGAAGATGACCTTTTCCACCAATATCCTGGCAACGAAATGTACTGAATTCTTCCTGTGGTGTTCATCTCTTTTTCGCATTCCAACCTTTTACCACCCGCTCATCAGGAGTACCAGATCCGAGTGTGAGACCGAAGACCAGGCTGTATTTTCGCAGCATTTCCTGGGCCTCCTTTACGTCACGCTGGCCTTTGCCAGCCTCCAGGATTCCGTGGGCCAGATCTTGTAAAGCGTGCACCGCGCCTGGGGTTCCCAGGTCATTTTCCATCGACTCGCGGAATGCATTTACAGATTTCGTCGGGCTAAAAGAGGCATTCTTTCCGCTTTCTACCCGCACGGCCTGGCTGAGGGCGTGCGCCAACTCCTGGAATTTATTCAAATCCTTTTCATCGTAGGACCAGGCCTGACGATAATGATGAGAGCCCAGGTACAGGCGCAGGGCATCGGGCGAATAGGTAGCCAGGAGGCTGTCGACCATCACCAGGTTCCCCAGGGACTTGCTCATTTTCTCCCCCTGGTAGCCTACCATGGCTGTATGCATCCAGGTACGAACGTACGGGTCCTGGCCTGAGACCGGTTTTACCTGTGCAAGCTCACACTCGTGGTGGGGGAAACAAAGATCCAGCCCGCCTCCATGGATGTCCACCGTTTTTCCCAGGAATTGGGTTGCCATGGTGGAGCACTCGATATGCCAGCCCGGCCGGCCTGCTCCCCAGGGGCTTTCCCAGGCTGGCTCTCCGGGCGCCTGGGCTTGCCAGAGCACGAAATCTAAAGGATCTCGTTTGTTTGGATCATCTGGCCGGTTGCCGCGTTGATTGGCAACCGGCAGCATCTCACTGTGCGGAAGGTGGCTGAGCTGTCCGAACTCGGGATAACGACTAACTTCGTAATACACACTACCATTCTTGACATAGGCGACACCCGCGTTGATTAACTCTTCGACAGAATGAATGATTTCCGCAATGACATCCGTAGCATGCGGAAAATAATCGGGCGGGCGGACATTGAGAGCGATCATGTCATCGATATAATGATCCGTCCAGCGGTTGCCCAACTCGCGCCAGTCTTCACCGGTTTCTTGCGCTTTTTTCAAAATATCATCGTCAATATCTGTCACATTTTGAGCATAACGGACCCGGACGCCTTTCAGCTCCAGGTAGCGAATGAGCTGGTCATAGGCGGTATAAGTAAAAGCATGCCCAACGTGAGTTGTGTCATAAGGGGTAATGCCGCAAACATACAACCTTACTTCAGGTTCTCGCAAGGAAAATTCTTCAATTGTTTGAGTTTTTGAGTTGTACAGATTCATCGTTTTTTCCAATCGATTGAATCAATAGGACGGCCCGCCGCACGCGCCAACGCTCGCTGCACCCGCTGGGCGCCTTCGGCGAGAGTCATGCCGGACAGCATCCCCGAGAGAACCTCGCCCAGATAGATGCATGAAAGGCCGGCCAGCGCCAGATTGGCAAGGGATCTTTCTAAAAAGTAGCCTTTTTAGAAAGATCCACGCATCAATGGGCTAAATTGAGCTTTTACCCGTCAGTATCATGCCGGGAGCAAGTCCTCCAGTTGATGAATTTAAACCTTTGATGAATTAGTTTGTCTCAATACTACGCGCCATTAGCTGGCGTTTTGCAAGGCAAATTCCCAGCTGATCAGTTTGTCAAGCACAGCATTGGCATAGTCGACGCGCAGGTTTTGATAATCCAGTTGAAAAGCTGTCCCAATTTACGCCGGCGCTCAGGACAGCCTTGGTGCACCGGATTTCATTCTGTCGTTTGGCCAGGTAACATCTCCAGGTGCAAAAGCGCGAGACCACAAAAATACGGCATTTTCGCACAGACCCAGGCATCTCATCCTGACGGATAAAATAGTTCGGTCTCGGCAGAGAACGCAACTTGCAGATGAGGCGTTCAGACGGCTATTGACGACAATGACCAGAGCTGTTAATTTAGCTTTTCAGAGTTATTCCAGATCCAGCGTGGCGCCCTGAAGACTAAACTCTGATTTGCCGCCAAGAACATTCGACATAAACATTCTTGGCGTTTGGTATCGGCTAAATTGCGTGGGTCATACATTTATCCTACAACGAACACACCCCGGCCACATCCATCAACTGGGGAGTGTCTGTCTCCACCACTTGGGGGAGCTATTATCTACAAAAAGCTGGTTGAATTCATTCTCTCATCTGCGTCATTTGGGCGAGAAATAAATCACAAAGTTGCCAGTCTCTCAACCCAGGATAATTTCCGAATAATGCGCACTCATTTCTGCTTCGGCTTTCTCTTTGGTATATCCATAACGCTCTTGAAGAATCCCAATGAACTCTTTGCGCTGGATGCCATCTCTACTGGGTTGGTGTTGATTATCGCTGCGTTTATCCAGGCGTGTGCGAATTTCGCTGAAAAAATTTTTCCACTTTCCTCCAACAACCTCTATCGTCATGGCTTCTCTCCTGAAAATCCTGTAAACAAATGTGTAGTACATTTACCTTACAACAAACACATCCAGCTCGCATCCATCGACTGGAGAGTATTGATCTCCGCCACTCGGGGGAGAAACAAGCTGTAAACAAACCATGATCGCAACCTCGATCACGGCTGGGCGTCTACGGCGTCAGCCAGAATTCCCCCGATCATCAGCGCAGTTGGATAAATGCGGCTTTAACTTCTTCGACAGTCACCAGCCGGCTGCCATCGCTATGTTCAAGTTGGCCGCTTTTTGCTTTTTCTACGGCGATATCCTGGATTTTTAGTCTGCGTTCCACTGCCTCTTTAAGTAGTTCAGCACCCTGGCGATAACCGATCAACGGGTTCAGCGCGGTCACTACGATTGGGTTCAGCGCCAGCCAGCCTTCGGCTTTTTCCCGGTTTGCAGTCAGGCCATGCACCGCGCGCTCAGTGAAGACTTGTACCGAAGCGATCGTGATCTGCAGCATCTCGAACAGGTTATAGGCAATCACAGGCATCATGACGTTCAGTTCAAGCTGCCCGGCCTGGGATGCCAGGGCGACAGTCGTGTCACAACCGATCACCTGGAACATGACCATGTCAAGCATCTCTGCCATCACCGGGTTGACCTTCCCCGGCATAATGCTCGAGCCGGGTTGCACTGCCGGTAAGTGGATTTCATCCAGCCCGGTGGTTGGTCCCGAAGCCAGCAACCGAAAATCGTTGGCAATCCGGATCAGGGTCAGGGCCAGCGTCCGCAGCGAGGCTGAGAATGCAGCCGCATCGGCCATCGATTGCATCGATTCAAAGAGATTGTCGGATTCATACAACTGGATGCCGGTTAATTCAGAAAGCTTTTTAACCATTCGAGCATGAAACTCAGGGTGAGCATTCAGCCCCGACCCGACCGCTGTGCCGCCAATCCCCAGGCGTCTCAGACCCTCCGCCGCAAACCGAATGCGCTCCGCATCCCGCTCGACAGCTCTGGCATATGCGCCGAATTCCTGTCCCAGGCGAATCGGAACAGCATCCTGCAAATGGGTGCGCCCCGATTTGACAATCTCATCGAACTCGCTGGCTTTGGCGTTTAATTCAACAGTCAGTTTTTCTAGCGCAGTGAGCAGTTCATCCAAACGCCACAAACATCCCAGCCGAATGGCGGTTGGGATGGTGTCGTTGGTGGATTGGGCCATGTTGACATCGTCATTGGGTTGGACGCGATATTCCCCCAGTTTGCCACCCAGGAGTTGGGTGGCGCGGTTGGCAATGACTTCATTGATGTTCATGTGATGGCTGGTTCCCGCACCCGCCTGGAACGGATCAACGACAAACTGCTCGTTCCACTTCCCATCAATGACTTCTTGCGCGGCTTGCACGATGGCACTCGCTTCTTCCACATCCAGCAACCCTAGATCCCGGTTGACCTCTGCCGCAGCTCTCTTGATCATGCCCATCGACCAGATAAAAGCGGGGCGAGGCTTGAGTCCAGAGATGGGGAAGTTCTCGATGGCACGCTGGGTCTGTGCGCCATACAGGGAGTTTTCGGAGACGAGCACCTCGCCAAGCGAGTCACGTTCAATTCGGCATTCGCTAACTGGCGTAGTTGGATTGAGAAGCACGGGCTGGCTTGAGCGCAGGTCCAAAGTTGAAGCATTAATTTCAATGTTTGGGCCACCATCATCTTCCCAGCGCAATGTATTTTTGAGTTCAGCTTTGGTTTTGGGCTCTTTGGGCTTGATAGTTTCACTCATAATTTTTTCTCTCCAATCTAATTACAGCCTGACCGCTTGCTCTCTACTGGCCGGCCGTAAACTTTTCGCCAAAACAGCGGTGATTTGCGCGGGGCTTTGGTTTACGGATAGTTACCAACTTCTCAGCTGATTTTTTCTTTCGAATAATGCTCGTTCAGTTCGGATGCAGCTTTCTCTTTGGTGTACCCATAACGTTTTTGAAGCATCCCAACGAACTGTTCGCGCTGGCTGTTATTTAGCATGGGTTGATCATCGTTGATCACGGTTTATCTCCCTGTAACCTCATTCTTTGCCAATCCATCTTCTCGGTGATGATGAGGTAAAAAAGACAAAGCTTAAGTTTGATCCATTGGATTGGCATATATCTGTTAAATTATGCTCTTTGGAGAATTTGATTAGGATTATGTTTGGTCGCGTACTCTGTCATTTGCTGGTTGAATTCCGCTTCATCCATAAATAAAACATCGGGAAGTGGTTGGTTTGGGGCATTCTTCAGCGCATCAATAGCCCCAGTTGCCTTTAAAAACTGATCCAGCCTTTGGTGCATGCTCGTGTGACCATCCTCGATGTCTATCGGGAATTCAGGTTGGCCCTTCTCGAGAATAAAGGTATAGCGGAGGCCATCGTTGGAGGAGCCTATCACCTGGACGTTCAATACTGTCGTCAAGTCATGCAACAAGCGCGGATCAAAGTAATCGCCCAACCAGGCTGTAGTGTGTTGGGTAATAAATTGGTTGTCTAGCACGCCAAACAGCGCGACCATGCCCGTTTCCGAATCCTGTATTAAGCGCCAGCGCTTAAACTGCGGCAACAAGCCCCATTGAGACAGACAACTTGGTATCTGAGCGATGATTTTTTGCGCCCGGTTTATCAAATGATGTGGGTTAACTGTCTGAGTTATCATTGTCATCCCTTGCATGGTGATTGACTTCAGCTCAGGGTTGCTGTCCGGGCTGGAGATATCGTTTGTCGACATCAAAGGCTTTAATGCCGGATTCGACATATCTGGGCATTTTCACAGAGTTGTCCCCCGGACACTCAGCCTGCTGTTTGCCAGGCATGATCTTCGAACAGGTGCGTTCATCGTCTGCGTTGTACGGGATGGCATCCTTCCATTCTGGATCGACATATTCTGCTTTTGTGGCAGCACACTCGAAGATATCAAATCGCGCCCGCGTAGCAGCTACGCGGGCATCTGATTCGTTTTCTGCCATCACGAACAGAACGACTTTCACGCGATATAGTTTCTTTTCCATTTTTTCTCCTTATCATCCAGGCATGGTGATGATTTGTTCCAACGGCTGAATAAGACCATCATATTCAGGATACATTTAATAAATTTCAAAGTGGCTAAAAGTTACTCGTTTCTGTGTTTGGGAATTACTCAACAGAAGGGATTATTCATTCTTCGTTCTTTGGCTATAGGCAATATTGCGTTCGCCAGTTGTAGTTTGAGGCAGATTGACTGGCTCAACCGGGTTGTACAAGAGCAGCCAGACTACTTTTTCAATAACCGCGGCGAGCAAGGCATAGATCATCATTGCGAAAATGGAAGAGATTTCGAACACTACGCTGCCGGCCGTCGGTGAGATGATTGACCCGGTAATGGGGAACAGGAACAGATAAGTGAAAGCGTAGATCAGGGAAACAATCGGGATATCGGGATTTGCACCAATGAACATCAGCCCAATCCGAATTGCTATCAGGGTTTCGAGTACGCCGAATAATAGCCAGATCAATTTAGATGCAGTAAAAGTAATCATGCGTTGTTCTCGTTCCACTTCTGGTTGTGCCGTTCTTCCATCTGATAATTGATTATCGTTTGACATTTTGACCATTCTTTCCGATTGTTCTTGGTAATTCAGTCTGGTGGTGCTATCCAAAACCAGTTTGTTTAGAGGCAGCGGTCATATCTCAACTTATTCGTTGCCTGGATAATCCCGTTGCGTTGGTAATTTATCTTGAAAATATTCATTTCTCCCTTGCGGTTAGCTTAATATTAATAACAACCCATTCTCAATAAGAAGGGGTTTTGGACCACTTCATCGATTACTTGACGGGGGTGGGCCTGGTTTTGCTTTTTTGACTGGACTCGTAGTCGGTCACGCGCTTATCGATTTCATCGGCGGCACGTTCGCGAGTGTAGCCATACTTTTCCTGAAGCAAGCCGGTGAAGACCTCGAACTTACCGGCAGCTCGATCCAGATCATCGTCGGTCAGTTTGCCCCACCAGGATTTGGCCTCACCTCGGATTTGTTTCCATTTGCCTTCGAAAACATCCTTGTTCATGGTTCGAGTCTCCAGATCATAAAAAAACAAGAAAGCTGTCCCAATTTACGCCGGCGCTCGAGACAGCCTTGGTGCACCGGATTTCAAGTTTGTCGATCCCGCGCAGAAACCGGGACCATCAGCCAGGTGGCATCATAAAACGCGAATACTGGAGGCCACAAGAGCCAGGGATTGGGCCGCATGCTCAGGCATCTCACCCTTACTGATAAAACCATCTGCCTCGGTAGAGAATGCGATTTTCTGATGGGGCGTCCAGATGGCTGACAACAATACTTGTGACCAGCGCGGTCGATTAAGCCTTTCGGAGTTATTCCAGAGCCGCGCCTGGCGTGCCAAAAAGTAAGCCCAAATTTGCGTAGATTGTAAAATTATCCTACAATAGGCACCCCCCGGTTGCATCCATCAACCGGGGGGTATTATCCTCCGCCACTTGGGGGAGGGGTGGAGAACAGGGGATCTGGTAGTGCATGGCTAGTCCCTGACTGTCTGAACTGGTATGCACACCATCACCGATAAGACAGTCAGGGATGGCTAATACAACATATGGGTGCACCTTATTTTGTTACAACTGGAAACTTCAACGGGTACACTCGTCGCCAGTTACCGAGGGCAAAGGCCAGCAAGCCCGCCGCTTCTAGCAAGCGGGCGACCAGCACGATGCCTGAGAAGGGCAGGATCGGCGAAAACGCTGCAAACCAGATACCGCTGTTGACCAGGGCAAACGCTGCCCAACTCCAGCGTTCATCACCACGTGGGGCCTCCTGTGGGAAGCGCGGCAAAATCCAGAAGGCCATGCCTAACGCGAACTGGGTCATCCAACCCAGAAACATCACATCAATATGCGCCGGGAGCAACGCCCAGACCAGCGGCGCAAAGGGAATGCCTTTATTAGCTAGCATCAGCGCCCCGAAGGTTGTTCCCAGCGCGAGATAAACCAGGGATAAACGCACGACAAGACGGCTCAAGCGCGGCATCTCAGCGGCCTCTCACCCGAAACCAGGCTTGGGCAGCAAATGAGACCCCCGCAACCCAATGCAACAGTGCCGCTGCCATAAGCGCTGCGCCGCTCCAGGAAAGCACGTTCGCCCCTTGCAGCGGCTCAAAGATGGCGCGCAAGATCAGCCCGGCGTTCAGGCTGAGGTAGGTCAGCCAGTTGACCCACTCATAACCACGCGGACGCTCACTGGTGAACTTGGGCAGCATCCAGATGGCTATGCCGAAAATGAGTTGTGTCAGCCAGCCGAAGGTCAGCAGGTGCAGATAGACGGGAAATAGTCCGCTTTGCGGTGTGCCGGGGATTTGCTGGTAGATGCCCAAGCCCAGCGCCAGCACGAGTAGTGCCAGCGAAGTTTTGACAAACCAGCGGGTAATGATGGGCATTAACCTTTGCTCCCTTTGACAATTGAATAAATGGTCAGCCCCAAAAAGAGCAGAATGGCAACTTCGTTGAGCAACCCGCCCCATTGCCGGACGATCTGATTACTCAACAAATCACCTGCAATGCGAGTGGCCAGGGAGAGCTGCAGCCGGCTCAGGTGGAGATAGAAGGCGCCTTATAAGTTTTTGCATCTATGCCTCCGCCGGCTTTTTTCGCATGGCTAAATAGGTCAATAAAGCAGCTATTAGCATTGGGATCACGCCCGCGACCCCAAAGATCAGGTCGGGGACGATCCGGATCCATTCGATGAATTTGATCAGACTACCGCCCAGGAAAGCCTGGCTGCGAGCGTGCCAGTACCCATTGTTGACCACATCCACCATTTGCAGCACACCGCCGGGGAAAAGCGTGATCAAAACCATCAGTAGAAGCCCGAGGTTGAGCCCCCAGAAGCCAACACGGATGTATTTCTCGATGCCCTCCCATTGCTGATCGTTCAAGACCTGGCGCAGCGCAAATGTCAGCAAGGCCATACCAAGCATCCCGAAGACACCCATCAGCGCGGCGTGACCGTGATTGGGGGTCAACATGGTGCCAACTTCATAGTAACTGACGATCGGCATGTTGATCAGGAAACCAAACACGCCTGCTCCGATAAAATTCCAGAAGCCAACCGCCATCAGGAAATAGAACGTCCATTTGTGGGGCATGGCGATTTCTTGACCGCACACCTCGCACTTTCCGCGCGTCAGCTTGATGAAATCCCAGGCGTCGAGTGTCAAAAGAGTCAGCGGAACCACCTCGAGGGCAGAAAAAACTGCGCTTAACGCCAACGTAATATTCGACTGCCCTGTCCAATACCAGTGGTGCCCCGTGCCGATGATCCCGCTGCCGAGGAACAGGATTGCGTCAAGATAAATGACGCGGGCGGCAGTCTTGTGAGAGACGATACCCAGCAGGAAGAAAACAATCGCCACCATCACCGTCGCAAACAATTCAAAGAATCCCTCCACCCACAGGTGAATGATCCAGAAACGCCAGACATCTACAATAGTGAAATTTGTGGTGCTGGTGAAGAACATGGCAGGCAGGTAGAAGACGGGGATGCCAACGGCCACCAGCATGAAAAGCGAAGCGATCTCATTTCGAGCTGGGTCCTCGCGCGCCGGTAAAACAGCGCGGATCAAAAGCACCAGCCAGAAGATGAGGCCAATCGCGAGCAGGATCTGCCAGAAGCGTCCAAGATCGAGGAACTCCCAACCCTGGTGCCCAAACCAGAACCATAAATTGCCCAGCCAGTTGTTGATACCCAGCATCTCCCCCAACAGGCTTCCGCCCACAACGATGATCAAGGCCACAAACAGGATATTACCGCCAGCCGCCTGCCATTTGGGTTCCTGTCTGCTGATGGCCGGCGCCAGGAACAAGGCCCCTGCAACAAAAGCCGTGGCAATCCAAAACAAGGCTAACTGCAAATGCCAGGTTCTGGCCAGGTTGCTGGGAAGCAGTTGCGAGAGATCCAGACCATAAAATGAACCGGGGTCGGCGCGGTAGTGAGCAATCAGGGCGCCCAGCATGCCCTGGGCCAGGACCAATACGGCAACAATCAGGAAGTATTTGATGGTGCCTCTCTGGCTGGCAGTTGCAACTCCTGTCTCGACCGGCTCGGAATGGACATGACCTGTCTTGTCGGCCTTCCAGCCCAGGAAGTCCCATCTCCCAAAAGCAAACAGAACCAGTGCGATCCCGCCCAGCAATGAGATGATGCTCAAGGCGCTCCACACCAACGTATCGGTAGTGGCGACATTGCCAACCAAAGTATCATACGGAAAATTGTTTGTGTAAGAGTAAGGCTTGTCAAGACGATTGGCAACCGAGGCCCAGGCCGTCCATGCAAAGAAGGCCGTCAGTTGGCGCAATTCCTGTGGATCGCTGATGGCCTCCCTCTGCAAACCGGCATTATTTTCCGGACTGGATAAATACGCTGTCCATTTGACGATCTGATTTTGGAACGAGGCAGTCTCCGCCACTGTGAAGGTTAACGTATTGGTGGCCGGATCGTAACGATTCTGCTTGAGCAGCTCTGCCACCTGTGCGTTCACTGCAGCCCGTTCGGCAGATGTCAACGCCTCGGGCGTTTTACCGTACAACTGGCTTGCAATCACGATCGAAGCATCCAGGCCGAGGGTATGCAGGTACTCTGCTGAAAAATCAGGGCCAAGATACGCGCCGTGCCCCCAGATCGTACCATTTTCCATCAGGCCATACTTCAGGAAGATTTCCTGCCCTGCGCTGATATCGCTGCCCGTGAAAATGGTCGCCCCATCCGCGCCGACTACTTTATCAGGGATTGGTGGAGCAACCTGGTAGGCATTAACCGTCATCCCAATCAGAATAGAAAAGCCAACGATCATGGAGAGTAAAACGCCAACGCGCCACCAGGGAGACAACCCTTCTGTTGGAGAATCTTGTTTTGTCATCACATTCCTCCGGAAAGATCAGAGTATGAAATTGCGCGGATACCCATCAGCATTTCGAAGCCGTCGCCCCATCCAGTTTATATTTTTGCTCGTCAGGGTAACTATTTTATTTGACAAAATAGATGCTTACCACAAATATATATTAGCACAATCAGCCTCCCCAAAAAAGTCTTTCATTGGCAACTCTGCGCTCATGTTCGGCAGACCGGGTCTTATGCAAATCGGCTCTTCGGGAATCTCCATGATAGAACCCCGCACGGAAAATCCTAGAGACCCTGCAAATCTCCATACTTGCCTCGGTCTTGATCGTGACTCTGAATGGGATGTAATTACTCGGGCAGAATCCCCGGCGCAGAGAAACAAGGCTCACCCCCGAATTTAATCCTGCCTCGCTTTAGCCGCGGAATTCACGAGTTTAGATAACTTTGGCCGGCTCAATCCTGCGAGTCGGCCAACACGTTTTGCCTTTCAAGACACTTTTCAACCTCAGCGCGGGCTAATTCGCAACTATATCCCCGGCTTCATTATCCGCGTGAACAAAGCAGATGCCGTCATCTTGCGGATCTCCCTCTCCCCCACCTGTTCCAACCACTTTTGCAACAAACGATCGCACGAATCAACCGTCCGATCTGACAATCCCTCAGCGCTTTTGAAGCTGACCAAGCCTTGAATGGCTTTACTGAGAACCAACGAGCCCGACGAGCGCAGGTTCATCACAAACTCCTCCAGAATGAGAATGTCTGCCAACCTATCATCGTCGGGCTAACCCTGGCAGAGCCAGGATAAACAAAAAACCATAGCCCCTGCGGAGCTATGGTTCATCAAAAGTTGCGGGGACAGGACTCGAACCTGCGACCTCCGGGTTATGAGCCACCGGCCCAAATTCGCAACCTTTGACCCTAAAGCTCGTGTTTTTGGGGTAGCCCGAGGGTCATAGGTTCAAGCCAGCCCGACGAGATTAGATCAGCAGTTTTAGGATACTGAAGCCCATTATACTCTCCGGCAACTTTGAACTCAACCCTAGTTTTCATTCTGCCGCCGGCGATAAATAACCATGAATTCAGCCCCAAATATCACAGCTCCAATGAGCTTGAGGCCGCTTCCTTAAAAAATTTAAGTACAACCATACAACTCAGGAATACGTAGAATCCAAACAGTTCTCGTTATATTTTCCCCATAAATATGGTAAAATATAAATATAGGTGAAATATGAAAACAACAATTGAAATTCCCGAACCACTCTTTCGACAGGCAAAAGCCAAGGCCGCCATGGATGGTCTCACTTTGCGCGATCTTTTCGTACGTGGGCTGCAATTGGCAGTGCAAACCCCATCAACCACCACTAAACATCGCGCAACTTTCCCATTGATCCGCGCTGCCAAAAGTGCCCCGCGCCTCACTGATGAACAAATCTACGCGGCCCTGAACACAGATGAAGGGATCGTCTGATGGCTACGCTTTGTGATGTCAATTGCTTGTTGGCTTTTTGTTACGACCGACATATCCACCACTCCAATGCAATAACCTGGCTCGAATCGCAGGATGAATTGTCTGTGGTAATTTGTCGCATTACCCAGTTGAGCTTGCTTCGGTTACTGACGAATGCAAGCGTGATGGGCAACGATGTTTGCAACTTGGAACAGGCTTGGATCATTTATGATACCTTGATGGGGGATGAACGGTTTGACTTCTCCACAGAGCCCATGGATTTGGAGCAACACTTGCGCAGGTATACTGTGGGCGGACGGGTTTCTCCCAAATTGTGGCAGGATGCATATCTGGCCGCCTTTGCACGTGCTGCCAAATACCATTTGGTCACTTTTGATGGAGGCTTTCAGCAATATGATGGATTACGTTTAACCCTCCTCGGAGCTTAGTTGCTCTATAGTTGACTTTGTTATGGTCAGGAAATAGTAAACCTGTTGTTTGCGGTGTCAGAGCGCGACATAACAATCCATCTACAGGATGATGTTATCATAACGTTACTACAACAAAATAGCGCGGTGTATAGCTGGAATATGGCTAAAAAATTCGCAGACGGAACGTAGGTGCATGGTGTATAGAAAAAATATAATCGAAGAGAACCGGCTGCAAGATATCGGTTCTCTTCGATTATTTTAGCGGCCCCGACGGGGTTCGGGGCCGCTTTGCTAAATTTAAGCCAACTATGATTATTTTGCAATAACGAGTGAATTTTATGCGGGGAAAATGTGATTGTCAAGAATATTCTGACCAATATCTACATATTTTCCATCGTATCCAATAAAAAACACACCCGCAAGGTGTGTTTTTTGCTCGTCGGCACCCTGCCCGTTGTTTTTACCATTATTGGCCTCGAAGGGCTGCTCTAAGAGCAATGGTAAAATTTCCCAATCCTTTGATTCTCCGCAAAAAACAAAGCGATCAGTGGAACTGTTATCGTGGTGGTGTATCATTTCAGGGGCATATTTCGGTAATTGGTTTTGGTAGGTGCCTTACCTGGATGACTGGCGAGCGGTACTGTGCCGGAGAGAATGGGTAGGATTCATCCCATCGCCACCGGTATCTATCAGTGGGACAATCAACTTCACGAATACAAAGACCTATGCTGTCCGCCGGATAATTTGCAACCGCTTGACCACTTTGATGGCAGGTTGCATCCCATCACGAATGAGATGTGCCGCAATTTGTACAGCGCCAACGCTGCCCCTGCCCATCCCGACAACATTTGTGGTCGATCGTTACTATTCAACCTGGATGCGGTCCACCTGGATCTGCGAGCCGTTGTAATCAGGTATATCACGGATCAATGTGCCATAAAGATGAACGATCTTGCCGCTCTCGCGTAGCGCCTCGATCTGGGACTTTACTGCTGGTTCCATTGAATCGATGCCAAAGTAGAGCATCTGCCCCAAATCCTGCCGCACGAAGTAGTCATCAAACTGCGCGCCGGTGCGCTGCGTACTCTTGATGACGCCCCACCAGTCAGATATCTCTTCTGTGGTGCCTGAGTCTTGTTCTTCAACCTCGATGCGGTTCACCTGAATCTGCGAGCCGTTGTAGTCAGGAACATTACTGAATAATGTGCCGTAAAGATGAACGATCTTGCCACTCTCGCGCAGGGCCTTGATCTGTGCCTGTACGGCCGGGTCCATGGAATCGATGCCAAAGTAGATTATCTGCCCCAGGTCCTGCCGCTCGAAGTAGTCATCATACTGCGCGCCGGACCCCGTCTTCCTGATGACGCCCCACCAGTCAAATATCTCTTCTGTGGTACCAGGTGGCATGTAACCGCCACTACCAATTATTTCTGTGCCACCACTTCCTCCTGGGCCACCACCACTTGCTTCTGTAGTTGCTTCAACGATCATGTCAGGTGTTGGGCTTTTTTGTGCTGCCGGGCCACACTCTCCCCGGAAATAAGCCCACTCGTCACAGGTTTTGCCATCCGGAAAAACACATACTCCGGATTGGCTGCCATCGGAAGCCGTTTGAATCTCGAGTTTATTCCCATTCTGCTCGCAATAGACCGAGGCAGGATTTGGCATACCAGCCTGAGGCATGTCCGTTGCAGCAGGTTCAGGCATTGCCTGAGTCTGGGGCGCGGCGCAGGCTGTCAGCGTCATCAAAATGATTACGAATGTAAAGATATTTTTCATTTTTCCCTTTTTCTGTTGTAGAGAGAAAACCACCAGTCTTGGTGTTTATGGAAACAGTTTATTTTGTGCACCATTTCACACATAGACGCTGGAGAATTAAAAAAGTTCCTTTCTGTAACCACTCAGCCTGGGCGAATTTGATGTGTTACTACAAAAGTTGCAAAATTTCCCTATTCCCGAGGCATCTTTGGTTTCCATTTGTAAGCTGTCGAATACGCCAGACACCGAAATCCATGTTTAGCGAGGATCGGCTGACTGTCGGGGCTGGCATTCACTTGCAAAAAGCGGAACCCGCACTGACTGGCTTCGCGCGCACGTGCCGCCAGCAAGGTGGTGTAAAAGCCGCGATGGCGGTACTCCTTGAGGGTTGATCCGCCCGACAGAGTGGCGAATGAGGTCGAGAACAGGAAACGAGTCCAGGCGGCGCTGACCACCCGGCCGTCCTGCCAGATTGCGAAAACGCTGAGGTTAGCAGCCTGGTGTTCTAGGTCAATCTTCATGCCCCTGGCAAGCCCAGACAGATCCTCGTTCCAAACTTCGCTCTGCATCCGCATGATCTCATCCACGCCCTCAGGGGTGGTGATGCGCTGAACGATAGAAACATCTCTCGTCCAATATTCCTCCGGCAGGTCGTCTATGTCCGCCACCATCAGCGCCAAGGGCTCTTTCGCCGTGAAACCATGGGTCAACAACCGCCGCGGTAGGTCCGCGGGTAGGTCGTAGCTATAATATATCCACTCAAAATCAGTGTTGAGCTCACGGAAGGTATCGATTTGACTTTGAATGGCAACGTCTGCGCTCTCGGCGGTTAAATCCGACCAGCTGATGAAGCTTCCACCGCTGCCCCCATCCACCGGCGTGTATCGCACCAACTGCGGCAGTACTTGACGCCGCTTGTGCGTTCTTTCGCACTCGCGCCGGACTTCTTTATCAAAAATGGCCAGTATTTCAGTATTCTCCATAGACTTTCCTTGGTTTTTATACCTTTATTCGTGAGTGCTTACATGAAATTCATAGAACAAAGATGCGAGAAAAGATCAGTCTTTAAAACCATGTTCTTTGGCGGTATTCTTTATAAACTTCACCATATAATTTTTCCAAATTCTCATCCTCCAGTTGCCGCCAATATAATATGTTGCCGATGCCGATAAACCCAACACCCAAGCTGATGACCGCGCCATGGAATATCGCCCACCCCAAAATCCAGAGGATGAATCCTGTATACATGGGATGACGGAGTTTGGAAAACAATCCAGTGGTTACCAGGTGGTTTATATTTTCCAAACCTTTCAGTTGAGCGAAAGCACCCACTGCCAGACCCATACCCACTATTACTACACCAAGTCCAATCCATCGTACTATGTTAGGGAGGGCGAGACGCCACGAATCCAACCAACCCATGTTGAACCAGCTTATCCACATCAGGCACATCACGGCAAAGATCATTGCAAAGACAATCGTACTTTTTGGATTCACCTTCCCTGTTTTTTTGAGTAGCTCATAACAGGTGCGGGCTATCAAGCAGCCCAGATAAAGGCTGAGGGAAAAAAGATAATTAGCGCTCATTGATGATCCTTGTTCATGATATTAGATATGGTGAGTTGCCAAATAGTTTATGTTATGCCCTTCGGGATATAGGTGGGCGGGCGTGGATTATGTTTGGGATGTAGAAAAACTTGAAGCTAGATATTGGATGCGGACTTTCCACACAAGTGCTGTATGCGGTTAGGCGTAATCTAATAGATCATTGGAATTAATCTTTTTGTCCGTTTTTGATAATTCAAGTAATCTTCTCCCAGTTGTTCAAGCATAAATCTTTCTTCCACTTTTATTCGGTAGAGATATCCAAGAGTAACAGGGATCATCATGACTAGAATTGATAACCAATTGGATATTGAAATTGAAATTCCAAAGAAAATAATTAATTGCCCGAGATATCCGGGATGTCTGATGAATTTGTACAAGCCTGTTTCAATTATTTTATGGTTTTCCACCTTTGCAACTGAATACGTAAAATATTGGTTCAAAGTCAGGATGGAATGAATTCTAATTACAAACCCTATCACTACCAATGCCATACCAATTGCAAAAAAAGTGTTCCAATCATAAATCCTGCCGATTTTCATCGCACCGATTGAAAATGACAGGAAATAGCCAAGTGTAATGAGACCATATAACCACCATAAACTGCTTTTATCACCCGAAGTGGCAACCTTGCTTTTATTTCTCTGTCGCAAATTCATAAAAACTTCAAAAAATCCGTACAAGTATGAGACGGCGATAATACTTATTATTTTTGGTTCCATGGTTCTCTCTCCCATTTCTGTTGGGTCTGCCCCCACTAATGAGGCAGGTTATCTTCTGCCTTATCACTCCAGTGTGATGACCACTTTTCCCTTGGGATGCACTTTTTCATAATACTGGAAAGCCTCTGCAGTCTTGCTTAAAGGATAACATCCATCGATCACAGGTACGACCTTTCCAGTTTCAAGGAGTTCTTTCATAAAGATCAAATCCTTTTGGCTTTGCACCAGCGACGCGACATACGTTTTCTGGTTCCCAGCCTTTGAATTCCGTCATCCCTGGAGCGCAGCCTGGAAGAGTTGAAGCATGGAACCTCCAGCGACGACATAGATTCCCTCAGGACTTAATGCGCGCAGGTAATTTGAAATCGGATGATATCCGTTCACAGCCAGGATCAGGTCGTACTGCTGCCCGTTTTGGGTGAAATCCTCCACCATATAATCGATGACATGATCTGCCCCAAGGGAACGCATCATTTCCAGGTTCCTCGTGCTGCACACCGCGGTGACTTCTGCGCCAAATGCTTTGGCAATCTGCACGGCAAAAGTTCCGACACCGCCCGATGCGCCATTAATCAAAACCTTTTGCCCTGCTTGAATGTTGCCGTTGTCGCGCAGACCCTGCAAGGCAGTCAGCGCCGCTACAGGTACAGCCGCAGCCTGTTCGAACGTGAGGTTGGCAGGTTTCAGTGTGATTGCTTTTTCATTGGCGCAGACATACTCAGCGAAAGTACCTCGACCGGTTGCGCTGGGCAAGTACCCAAAAACATCATCGTCTGGCTTAAACTGCTTGACATACCTGCCAATCGCCTCGACCCGCCCGGCAACATCAGCCCCGAGTATCTTGTTTTTAGGTTGCAGAAAGCCTCCCGGCACTAGGCGGATAAAGACCGGATTTGCTTGCATCATACGCCAGTCACGCGAATTGATGGAGGCTGCATGAATTTTGATCAGTACTTCATTATCTTGGGGAGCGGGTTTTGCCACCTCCTGGAGCTGAAGAACATCCGGTGAACCGTATTTTGTGCACACAATTGCTTTCATGAGTGTTCCTCCAAAGTGATGACGACATTTCCCTTTTTGTGCCCTTTTTCGACATACCCGTGAGCTTCGGCCATCTGTTCCAACGGATAGAGTCTATCAATGACCGGTTTTATCTTTCCCGCTTCAACCAGCTCTTTGAGTAAGATTAAATCTTCAATATGTATCTTTGGCGTCCCCTCATCGACTGATATGTATTTCCCGGCCGGAGTTAGCGCTTTTTTGTACTGTAGTTTTGAGCTATATCTTTTTCCAACGGCATCAAAGATAAAATCATAAGATTCTACTCTATTCGTAAAATCCTCTTTTGTGTAATCGATTACCTTATCGGCTCCCAAAGATTTCACCAATTCTAAATTCGCAGTGCTGCACACCCCGGTAACTTCCGCCCCATAGTACTTGGCAAGCTGTACCGCAAAAGTACCCACCCCTCCAGAAGCTCCATAGATAAGAACTTTTTGTCCCTTCTGGATATTTCCTTTTCTAATAAAATACAATGCTAAAGTTCCTCTGGAAGGGACAGATGCAGCTTCCTCGTAACTTGCATTAGTGGGTTTTATTGCCACCAAACCATCATCAGGCATAAACAATCCGTCTTCGCGCATACAAGTGTACTCGGCATAAGCACCAAATTTTCTCCCGGTAAATGCGAAAACCTGGTCGCCTTTTTTAAATCGTTTAATATCTTTGCCTATTGCTTCAATTTCTCCGGCTAACTCAAGCCCCAATATTGATCTTCTTGGTCTTCTGAAACCAACAAATATTCGCATTGGGATCCAAAGTAATATATTTACTTTACCACTTCGAACTATACAGTCCGAGACTGTTACTGCTGACGCATGAATCTTTATCAGTACTTCATTATCTTTTGGAGTAGGTTTTTCTACTTCCTTGATTTGTAGGACTTCCGGCGGTCCGTATTTAGTGCATACAATCGCTTTCATTTTTGTACCTTTCCTTTTTACTTGATAGTATTCATTTTTATTTCTGACCATCAGCTGGAGTTGGTTCCTGATCCTTTACACCCTTAATCAAAAGCCACAAAGTAAGAGAGAGTTCCGCAATAAAACTAACCGCCATAAATGGGACCGATATTACTTCGTAGCCCGGTAAAAGGAAAAACTGAAAAACACATATCAGAAGACCAAAACCATCAACGATCAACAGTAAGCCCAAGATTTTTGGAAGAAAGCCCGACTTGAAAACCAGATTACCAAGAGGAAAGAGCCAGATGCCATAGGGTATCTGGGCGGTAATAGCCCCAGATTTGCGTAAATTGACGAATAACATCGCTTGCGCTTGCAGCTGATCTGGCTGGAATACTTTCAAATAATCAGCTCCGCTCAGAAGCAGCAGGCTGGCAAATAGATTAAGCGTACTAAAACACCATATAGCAAAACCACCCAGGTTTAATAACAGGAACAGTAAAGCCATGTTTTTGTCCACCGGTTTTAATAACACGTACAAATACCAGGCCGCCAAAAGAAAAAATACAACTGAGAATAGACTGATTACAAAACCGATACGAAATTGCGATTCATGAGCCATTATGTGATTGACCGTTACTGGGGCATCCACGAATACAAAGTGACCAAACATATTTGCAATGATCGAAGTTGCAAAATACATGAAATAGTGGAACCCTGCCATTCTTGCGGTCTTGTTGATTGAATTCATTTTTTATCTCCTTTGAATGCGCGCACACAATTAGGCTGACCTGTACAGCCTTTTGTAAAGATAGCCAATACCTATTCCAAGAGCAAGAAACCTTGGCACGTTCATGCCTGTGTCAATCAAAAGGTAGACAGAGGCATTGTTTGGATCAACAAGAGTTGAAAGGAATTCGATCATGAACATGGCGACAAAGCTAAGGATCAATGCCTTTAAGATGGGATTTTTTGTTGGAATCCTATCAAAGAAACGAAGCAGGAAATAACTGACGCAGCATCCGATCATCAGACCGCCAACCAAAGCTTCAACAAGAGCCAGTGGAATATATGAAATCGAGAAAGCAGCTCTATACTCCGCAGCGATGGGAGACACTGAGATTGCGAAGTCAGTTATCCAGAAAGCTGCGCCTCCCGCTCCATCTAACTTAAGCAGTTTCTTGTAGAACTCACGTGATGTCTGCCGCTTGGTTCGAGCTGTGGCCTGGGTTTCCATGGTTGTCCACCTATTCCGCCTGAGCAGACTTGGAAGCATTTGCGGATGGATCGGATCCTTTGTACAGCCGTCTGTATAGATAGCCAATACCTATTCCAAGAAAGAGAAACCTTGGTGCGTCAAGCAGTATGCCGATGAGAAAGTAATGCAAGACATCACGCTGCCCAAGAAAACTATGGGGAACCAGGGTCAGGATTGTGGCAATGACTAGGGCGATGAGGCTTATTATCACGGATTTTAGAATTGGATTCTTTGTTGGAATCTTGTCAAAAAAACGAAGCAAAGCATAACTGACGCAGCCTCCGATCATCAAACCAGCAGGCAAAGAAGCAACCCAAACCGTTTGAATATTCGCTTTTGAAAAGGCAGATCTATACTCAGCTGCGATGGGAAGCAGGGAAATTGCGATGGTAGTTACCCAGAATACTACTCCGCCCCCAAGAGTTAGTATGAACAGCTTCTTTGAAAGGCTGGTCGAACCTTTTTTTAACATTTGGCTTTCTCCTTGTGGTGTGTTGTGTCCGCTTTATTAGGTCTATTCCACGAGCAAAACATGGTGTTGAGCGGGGAGGAGGTTAGGGAGGATCTTCAGCCCTCCCCTTCCCCCCGATAGTGCAAATCTATGTCATGTTCAAGACCTAGTTCGTCGCTGGTCTCGCAACCAGCCTCAACTCATGCTGGTTTTTGATCCTTTGCACCCATGATCAGAAGCCACAACATGAGTGAAAATTCCCCAATAAAACCAACCGCAGAACTCAGGTAAAACAGAACTAAGTTGCCCGGGAAAAAGAAGAACTGAATTGGAAACAAAAGCCAGCCAAAACATTCAACCATCAACACGATGCCCAAAATTCTGGGAAGGAAGCCGGACTTGAAAACAAGATAACCCAGCGGAAAGAGCCAGGCGCTAAAGAATATCTGGGAGACCCCTGAGAACCCATTTTTGTAGATATACAGGCATGCCATGGACAGGGCTTGCAGTTGATTGGACTGGAATACTTTCAAGTAATCAGCGCCACTCAAAAGAAGCTGGCTGGCAATTAGAAAAAGATCACTAAAACACCATACGGCGACACCGCCCAGGTTCAATAACAGGAACAGCAAAGCGATGTTCTTATTGACCGGCTTCAGCAACACGGACAAAGCCCAGGCCGTCAAAAGGAAAAGCAGCGCACCAACCAGATCGACCACAAAGCCGATCCGGAATTGCAACGCAGATGCCATGATGTTCCTGGCGGTTGTGGCGGCATCTCCCAGGACAATCAGTTTGGAGCGCACCCCCACATCTGCGAAGATGGAAACCACCATGTAAATGAGATACAGGAACCCTGCCATTCTTGCGGTCTTATTGATTGAATTCATTTTTTATCTCCTTTTATTGTGATTGATTTTGGCGTAAACAAGATGCTCACGCCAATTTACGATTTGACATCTGACACATCTGCCTGGCTTATCCCAAGAGTAGTCGAGGGCCCGGGTTTGACAGGACAGACCGAGACCAATGGCATTCCTAAATCACGCACTTTTTTGAGCAGGCCATAAAGCGCGGCCTGGTCAACCACCGGGCCGGTTAGAAGAGTATCGCCATCCTCTTCCAGCGTGACGGTCAGGCCTCCAAACCAGTCTGTCCATTGGCTGTCCAGATGGCCCTTGAGCCTGATCTGATAGATCACGGTTTGACTTGGAGTCGGTTTTGGTTCGAGTTTGTTTGACATCACCTTGTACCTTTTGTGGCCGGTCATTCCAGTCCGTGCCACTTGCTCAAGATCCCGTTCTCTGCACGGGAATGTACAAGGATAATATGCCCCACACAGTGTTAACGAACAGACACTTTAGTGTTGGTTATGGGTGTTCTATTTGGTTGTTGAAGGGGAAATGTTGAGGAAAACGGATACTTACAGCAAACCCAGTTCGCGGGCGCGGGCGATGGCTTCGGTGCGGCTTTGAACTTGCAGTTTGTCAAAAATTTTGCGGTTATGCCCTTTGATCGTATCCAGGGCCAGGAAAAGTCGCTCGGCAATCTCACGATTCGAGAGTCCCTCGGCAATGAATTGCAGTATTTTTATCTCACGTTGGCTCAAAGGGTCAATAAGGGGTTCACCGCCCTGGCGTCCTTCCGGGATGGCAGGGATTGGATCAGGTTTGTCTTCGCTTTTTCGCTTCTCAGCTTCAAAAGCTGCCAGCAGTTTGTCCGTGTAGTCTGGCATGATTTTACGCGCGGAAGCTTCGCGAAGCAGTTGCAGCATGCTTGAGCCTTCGTCAAGGAACATGCGGACGTAGCCCTGCGGCTCGGCCAATGCAAGCGCATGCTGCAAAGGCAAAAGAGCAGCAGGGAGGTCACCTTGCGCATGATAAGCAAGCGCTTGTAATACCAGGATTTCGATCGCGCTGCCCTGCCTCCTGCTTGCTTCCGCGGCTTTCAGCAGACGCTCCAAAAATCCCATTACCCCAGAAATGGGGCTATCTGCGCAGTCGCTCTGCTGGCAGGCCATGAGCACCCTGGTCAGGGTGATGTGATTGAACTCGTGCAGGTAACTGAGTTCGTTTTCAACGGATAGTCCCAGCTCGCGCGCCCAGCCCAGGGCTTCACCCAACCGGCCCTGGCCCACCCATATCCGTGTCTTCCGCGCCGCGATCGGGCGCACATTCGGCGAAAAGTTGCCATCGTATAGGCGCTCGGCCTGGTCGAGCAGATCAAGCGCGTCATCCAGATCGCCCTGAGCCTCCCGTATGCGCGCCATCGCCGCGCACCAGCGATACGGGTTTTGCGGTAGCCCGGCCGGTTTACCCAATGCCTGGCTTGTGAGCAGGTGCTGCCTGGCGGTCTCCAGATCGTTATGCTCACGTTGTAGGGCGCTCATGCCCACATACATATCTGCCGCTCCCCGCTGGACTGGCGCGCCAGGCTCTGTCGCCCACTGCAATCCCTGCTCATAGGTGGTCATTGCCTCATGCAGACGGCCTTGTGCGATCTGGATATCCGCCAGGGTAATCGAGCCGCCGATGGCGGAAGCGATATACCCGGCCCGCCGCACATTCGCCATGCCATCAGCAGTCAACCGGCGGGCGTCGTCGAGATCCCCGCTCGCCCATGCCGCCAGCCCCAGCTGCGAGGCTGCCCCACCAAGCATCAAATGGGCATCTTCAGGTGCGAGATCGAGCACCTGTTGAGCGTTTTTTACGGTCTCAGGCATATCGCCCTGGGCCAGGGCCCGCGCAGCGCGGAGAAGGGCGATCATACCCGGCAGACGGCGAAATTCCTTTTCGTCCACCACGACCATCCCCGCTGTGTCGGCCGTCGTGTTCAGCCACCGTTCGGCATCCAGCAGTCGAGGCTCCACGCTCTCGACCTCACCGCTGTTAAATAGTGCGTAAGCATAGGCAACGCTGAGCACCGGCCTGAAGTGAACCAGCTCGTCAGGTAGTGCCTTCAGCCAGCTAATCTCCGTGGCCGTGGCTCCCTGTCTACTCCTGCGTATTTCTGGCTCTGCCAGTTCAATCAGGGTCGCTGCTCGCTCGAAATCCTCAGCGGCCAGCGCGTGGCGGATGGCATTGTCCATCGAACCATTGTGCTCGTACCACTCGCTTGCGCGTCGGTGCAGGCCAAATACCTGCTCGGGTTGCCCCGCCATTAAGTGCATACGAAGAACGTCGGCAAAAAGATGGTGATAGCGGTACCAACGCCGCTCGTTATCCAGGGGGACGATGAACAGGTTGGCGCGTTCAAGAAATTCAAGGGTTTTCTGCCCGGAAGCAGAAGCTGAACCCAAAACGGCGTCAGACAGCGGGCCGCACAGGTGGTCAAGGATTGAAGTGCGCAGCAGAAAAGTCTGGATGCTTTCGGACTGCTGCTGCAGGACTTCTTCCACCAGATAGTCCAGCACGAAGTGGTGGCTGCCTGTGAAAGATTTGATGAAGCTGGCGGCGTCTCGCGAAGTGTGTCCCTGCATCGAAAGTGCGGCTAATTGCAGGCTGGCAATCCAGCCTTCGGTGCGATTTTCCAACGAAGCAATATCTTCGGCAGAGAGGTTGAGGCCCATCACTAGGTTGAGAAATTCAGCGGCTTCAGAGGAAGTAAAACGCAAATCAGCGGCGCGCAGTTCGGTCAATTGGCCCCGGACGCGTAACCGGGACAGGGGGAGCTGTGGATCCTCACGGGTAGTGATAACCAGATGCAACTGTGCTGGCAGATGCTCGAGCAGAAAGGCGAGGGCGTTATCTATTGGTTTGGAATCAATAATGTGATAATCATCCAGGACTAGGATGAAATTGTCCGGGATGGTGGCAATTTCATTAAGCAGGGTTGTCAGAATCGATTCGATGGCTGGTGGTTGAGGGGATTGGAGCGCGCCCAACACCCCTGTTCCAATCTTCGCCGCAATCGTTTGCAAAGCAGTTACGAGGTAAATCAGAAAGCGTGTGAGATCGTTATCCCCTTCGTCCAGAGACAGCCAGGCCACCGGTCGCCCGCAACCGGCGACCCATTCGCTGACCAGCGTGGTTTTGCCGAAGCCAGCGGAGGCGGAGACGAGCGTCAGCTTGCATCCCAAAGAGAGACCCTCGTTCAGCCGCTCGACCAAGCGGGGACGCAGGATAATTTTAGGCCGAGGTGGGGGAATATAAAGTTTCGTAGCCAAAATTGGCGTGGGCATAGATCAATTATAAGACACTCCCCAAGAAATTAAAAAAGCATCCCTGTTCTTTTAGCTATGAAGTTTTAGCGATTTGGCTTATCAATTGCTTGACCCCTACGCCAAATCATAGTAAATTAAACGAAATCGCCCCTGTCGTCACCAGGAGCGATTTCATGCAAAACTTTTGCACCTTACATAACTCTGTGCCAGAGTGTTTTTTTGTGCCTCAGCATCTCTGCTAAGACAAACCGCCTATTTTTTACCATTGGCGGCCCCGACGGGAAACGAACCCGCGATCTTCCACCAATAGTAAAAATCCAGGCAAATTGCTAAAAATGATTATTTTGAGGCAAAAAAGTGCCAAAGTTCAAGGGCAGTCAGCCTAAAAACCATATAATTTTATAGCATTACAACAAAAAACACACCGCAAGGTGTGTTTTTTGTTGTAATGCGCTGCCTCATCCCATTGTTTTTACCATTACTGGTCTCGAAAGACTAAATAAACAACAATAGTAAAATTGGCGGAATCAGATCATTTCTATTCATGGTTAGTTTCGCCGTGATGGGAATACTCGTGATCAGGCTGGTGGCCAGTATAGCTTCACAGAAATGAGCTACAAAACCATTTCTGCAAAAATGCTCGAATTTTTTCAACATCAGGATATTCACCCCAGGCCATCTCGGACTGATACTTCCGGTTTAGCGGGTTCATCGTAATTGATGCCAGTGCAATGCCAGGCACAGCAGTTCTGTGCGCTCTTGTGGTAAGGATAGACTGGGTTCTGTAGGTATCTGTGATTAGCCGGCCATCTGGAAATGCCATCGCCAGACTGCCTTCCCAGGTGCAGGGACTCTCACCACCCACCCTCTCCAACTCACGGACGTAGTATTCCAGCACTGCTTCATCCTTTCCCCCGATCCGTTTTACCCTGGCGCCGGGCTGTTTTTCTACCGGGAATTTCTCAATCCACAGGCCGCCATCAATCGCCAGGGTCGGCAGGCTGGTCAACTCGCAATAGACCCGCGCTTTAATACTGGCATTTTCCAACGTGGTCTGTCCGGTCTCTTCAACCTGAATGTTCACGCCTAAATCGGACGGTATCAGCATTTCAAGGGGCAAAGAGCAGATCGCCGCCTGCACAATGGCAATTTTGACAGGATTGGTGGTTCCCAGGAATAACTTTGGGAGCATGGCTAAGCGAGCGTTGGAATTTGAACGTTTTGCAAAACATTGTCGAGGCAATCCAGCAGTTGCTCAACGGATTCCTGCTCTATGGTCAGCGCGGGATCAAAGCGCAGGATATTGCCAGCGGGGTAATAGCCCACCAAAAAACCTTGTTCCAGCAACGTCTGATAGGCAGTTTCTGCGGAAAAGGTTTCATGCGGATGGAATTCCAGGCCAAGCAGCATGCCCCTGCCACGCGCTTCTCTAACAATGGCATATTTTTCAGCGCAGCGCTGTAAGCCTGCCAGGAAATATGCCCCGAGTGCCGCACCTTTTTCGATCAGGTTCTCATCTCGCATCACAGCGATGACTTCTTTTGCTAAGGAACATCCCAGCGGGTCATTTTGGTGTGACTGCGCGTACCGCAGCCCGCTGGCTTCCAGTTTTTCTGCCACGTCCCGGCTCATCGCCACGGCGCTGACTGGATAGCCATTGCCCAGGCCTTTACCCAAGGCGACCAGATCGGGCTGGATCTCGTAATGCTGGAAGCCAAACCACTTCCCTGTGCGCCCCATCCCTGCGGTGACTTCATTCGACATCACCAGCCCACCCGCTTGCCTGGTTTTTTGAACCAATTCTTGAACAAGCTGCAAAGGCGGAAATCGGACAAACCCCGACCCACTCCCGCCCGGCTCCAAGACAAAGCCGCCAACCTGGTCGAAGGGGATGTTTTCCAGGCATGTGTCCGCTTCCGGGCAAATATTCCAATCCACAAGAAACCAGTCTTCAATATTTTTCCGTCCGGCAGAGCCATAGGCCGCCAGGTAAGAATTGGAAAATGTCAGCAAGATGTTTTTTCCGGTCACCCGCCGGATGGTTTGAGCGCCAAACTCAACCGCCTCGCTGCCAGAACTCAGGAAAACACATTTCCCAGCCTCAAAATGCACAATTTCCAGCACGGCCAGGGCCGCTTCTTCAACAATGGTGTTTGGATAGCGAGTGCCCAGGTGCATCAACTTTGCAGCCTGTGTGGCGACCACCTGACTAATGCGCGGATGACTGTGGCCCAACGCTGTACACCAGATTCCAGATTCAAAATCGGTATATCTACGCCCCAGTTCATCATACAGGAAACAGTTTTCAGCGCGCACAAAGTTAGTTTTAACGATATCGTGACATTTCAAAATATGATTCATAACCGGCCTCCTGCTTGAAAAACAAGCCATTCCCGCTCCAGGATGGAAAAAACAACTTCATCGCTCCAGGCCCCGCGCCACGGTCGGGTTTCCCGCAACAGGCCATCCTGCTGCATCCCCAACTTTTGCATGACCCGCAGCGATGCAGTATTCTGGGCGTGAGAAAACGCCACGACCCGGTGCGCGCCCAGGTCGGTAAAGGCAAAATCTAATAGACGGTGAGCGGCCTCAACGGCAAATCCTTTGCCCCACTCAGCCGGGTGAATCGCCCAGCCGATTTCCCACTCATGAATGGAATCATTCATCAGGGCCAGCGTCACCCGACCACGAACATCATCTACAGGGCAAATGGTCAGCGCCAAACGATAGCGGGAGCGCGGGGTTTGCAATCCATCCGATTGAGCTTTTTTCAGGTAAGCACGGATCTGTGCATCGTCCGGGTGAGCGGATTCGAAGCGATAGGTTTCAGGGTACGCTTCCAGTTCACGAAAGATGGCAAAATCGCTCTCCCGAAATTCGCGCAGGATCAAACGAGGGGTGAGAAGTTCCATGGTTTCACCGAAAGACGGCAAACAGAAGTTCAAGACTGCCAAGCGTGTTCAACAGCCAGTGGGCCGCGATACCAATGCGTATGTCGCGTTTGCGGTTGACGATATAGACCAGCGGCAGGACAGCCAGGGTGCGAGTGACCAGCTGCCAGGGTGACCAGAAGTGGTACAGGGCGAATAAAAAAGCCTCGACAACGGGCACCCAGCCCTTCATCCAGGCCATACGCGGGAGCAGGAAACCCCGAAAGTAGAGTTCCTCCACATACGGCCCAATAATGCCGGTCAGCAGGAAAATCGCCAGCCAGTTGACGAACTGGATGTTTTTGCCATAGATGCTCAGGTCCTCGTTGATGAAAAACCAATCGGGCAGCCAGGCAAACAGCGGCAGCAGGGCCTTATCCAGTGCGCTGAACAGGGCAAAAGACAACACCGCCCCGAACAGCACTGCCAGCGTCCACAGGACAAATGCCCCTCGGGGTGTTTTTTCGCGGTTGAGCACAATCCCCTCAAGCGAGAATCGTCCATTGCGCTTTTTTCCCTGCCAAAACAGGATCCCCAACTCCAGCGGAACCAGCACCAAGAGCACCGCCAGCGAAATGCCGATTGCAGAGGGCAGCCCCGCATTCCGTAAAAAAGGTGTGATCAGAGCGTAACCGGCCACAATCACCACGCCCGGCAGGAGATGGTAGGCAATTGTCAAACCCAAGCTATGTTGTGAAACTTGCTTTTCGTCCATGTTATCCCCTTTCAGATGACTATTTCGCGCAGTGTTTTGCCCATGTACAGGTTGGTCACCGCATAACCCATCTTTTCGTACAGGCTAATCGCCTGGGTGTTGTGGGCAAAAACATGCAAACTGATACTTTCCACGCCCAACTCATCCATCTTTTTGTCCAGGGCCTGCAAAGCCCGTTTTCCAAAACCCTGGCCACGGAACTGCGGCTCAATGACAAAATCACAAATGAAGGCGCGGCGGCGCGCCTCGCCCAGTTTCACTTGCACCCACAGCACGCCCCATTTTTGCCTGGCCTGCTCGTCAAAAATGGTGAAAATAAACTGGTCTTTGGTCTGCAAGCCATCCGGCAACAGGCCCAGAAATTCAGCGCGTGACTTTTCGAGCGCATCTTCTGCCAGCCAATTGCCGCTTTTGATCTTATCCTGGGCATACTCAGCGATTTCACTTTCCAAAAATCGCTCGAAATCAGCTTGTTCAATCGGGGTTAACGTAACCATTTTTTTCCTTAGACCGAAGCCAAAACCAGCAACCCGCCAATATCGCCCAACAGGTGCGCCAGCCAGACCACCCACAGGTTGTTGCGGCGGGCGAACATGGTGCCATAAAGAATGGAATCGATGACAATCAGTCCGATGTCCGTTAAAACGATGAGTACCGGGCCTGGAGCGAAGTGCGCCAGCCCAAACAGGATTGACGCCACCCCCACCGCTGCCGGAATGCCGATAAACGGAGTCAGCCGCCCCTGAATCAGCGTCCGGTAAGTCATCTCCTCGCCGATGAGCGAAACCGCCAGCAGGGGCAGCAGCACGCCCCAGCCGATTCCGCTTTCAAAAGGCAGCCGTGCCTGGACGTGCGCCAGGAATTCGGGGAAATACACCTTCGCCCACAGCGCCGTCAGCGGTTGGATGAGAAAACCCGTCAGCGCGAACAGCAGCCAGTTGGCGCGCAAATCCGCCCAAAAGGTACGGAGATTGAAACCCAGTTCGCCCCACGTTCGGTGACGCAGGCGGCGCTCAATCAGCAGATATGTCACCGGCAGCAGCGCGAAAAGCGTTTTGGCGGCAGGAACGAACCACATCCCCAGCAGGGTTATGGAGGTAATAACGATGGTTTCAAAAAGGACACGCTTGTTTTTCATAAGCAAACTTTCTTTTGTAGAAAAGGAGGTTCGTACCAGTTCATTCTTCGCGTTCACATCCCCAGGCAGGCATCCGCGGCCAGCCAAAACAGGCTCTCACGCACTTCTTTGCGCGATTGCCAGCCGCGATTGTCCCAGTTCTCGCCGCTCAGGTCATCCCCGGCATACAAGATTTGCCCCAGCGGGACTTTCCTGAATTGGGCGATCGCCAACAGACTGGCGGCTTCCATTTCAACGGTCAGGCAGCCCTCGGCGCGGCGGGCGTCAATCATGGATTGGGTTTCGCGGTAGGGGGCATCGGTCGTCCAGGTTTTGCCGCTCACAAACGGGATTTCTTGCGCTTCCAGCGTGGCGCGGATCGCCGCCAGGGTATCGGTCTGGGTCTGGATTTCGCGCTCCGGCGGCAGATAGTGATAGGAAAGTCCTTCGCCGCGCACTGCGCTCTCGACCAGGATCAGCTTGCCCACTGTCAGTTCTTTGACCAGAACCCCCGCGCCGCCAACCACAACGAACTTCTTGCAACCAAACGCAATCGCTTCTTCGAGCAATCCGGCCGCAATCGGTGCACCCACGCCGGGATGGAAGAAGGCCAACCGCTGGCCGCGATGTTCGATTTCGTAGATGGGATGTTCTCCATCTTCCCAACGGTTGGCAACGGCCACCCGCGCCTGTTTTTCAGCCACGACCTTTTCGTTCACTTCGCGGAAAAACGAAATGACGCAATGCACGGGTACATCGCGGGGCTTGATTAAGCGCGACGGTTCGAGCTTGGATTCGGAAATCGTATCGTGCTCAAGAATGGGATAGCCTGAATTCATCGCTGTTCCTCCTGTAAAACGAGGTGACGGCCCAGGAAGGCAAAAACAATCAACAAACCGGCGGTCAGCCATCCACCCAGACTGAAAGCATCCGGTCCATACAGCGCCAGGCCAGCCCCAGCCACTACCAGCAGACCCGCCAGGATTCCGAACATTTTCATTCTATACAGGGTGATGAACGGCAGGTAATGTGTGCCGACCACCACCATCGCCGCCGGGAAAAACCAGTTCTCACGATAAAGTGTGGCCGCACCCACCAGCAAGAAATTGAGCGGTACCGTAAAAGCAACCTGTGAGCCAAGCGGCCACAGTCCGTTTTCAGGGCTGACCTTGCCGGGGCGTCCCATCAGCCGAACAACCCCCTGAGTCAACGGGAAAATACCCATGCTGCCGAAAAAGAGCGCCGCCATGCCCACCCTGGGCGAGAGCCAGGTTGCAAGAGTGGCAGCAACCAGCCAAATCACTCCGGACACCAACTGCCCGGCAAATCCGCCCAGAAAGGTGGAGCGCATTTCACGTTGACAATCATTTAGATTCATCGTATCTCCATTCGGGAAACCGGTTTCGTAGCAAGGAAAGGTGCTGATTCCAAACTGCCGGGCCCGTGACCGAGAGCGGACTGATTTCCACCTGGCGCTTTCCGGCCAGATCGTATTCAATGTATCCCCAACGGAAACCGGCCACACGGGAGATGGTGTAATCGTTTGCCCGGCTCGGCAGGGTCACCAAGAAGGTGTCGGCGACCCAATCCAGTTTGGCGAGGCCGTTCAGGTTGTTGCAAGGGGCGTCGAAAATCTCAGCCGGGAAGCCAAACGCAAAAAACGGGACGCCCAATTCTGCCAGGGTCGGGTGCGTGTCCACGCTCGGCGCAATCGCCGCCGGTTCAACCGCTTCAAGCGAGACAAATTCCCGCCGGGTGACAATCTGAATCCAGGCGCAGGCTGTGGAATAGCCTCTACCTGCGTAGGGATCGAGACAGGCGCGCATGGTCGGATAGCCGATGCACATCTCCACGTTGAAGCCGCTCCCGGCGAACAGGTCAAAGCCGGATTTCGCCGCGCTCTGGTTGGCTTCGTATTCCGCAGTCAAGGTGCCCGGCTTGCGATTAAGCAGAAAAGGGATGGTTGTGATGGTCACCGTCTTCTCCTTGAGATTCACAACATCAAGAGCATGACCACAGTGGTCATATCCAACAAGGCATGAATAGCCATCAGATAGGGAAATAATTGTGGGCGAAGTTTCAGGCCCAGTCCCATCAGGAAGGCCAGTGGGATGAACATCCCCAACCTCCAGACGATGAATCGCCAATCAAAAATCAGTGGCAGCGTAATGTGCTGCAGCGCCAAGAAGAAGGATGCCAACGCCCAGGCCAGCCAACCGTTGCCGAGTTGTTTTTCGAGACGCGGCATGACATAGCCAAAATAGGTGGGCAATTCCGCGAAGGCAATCGTGAGCGGAAAGAGCAGGCTGAGCACCCCGGCCCACAACGGCAAAGGACGGAACATGAGCCCAAAGGCAACTTCTTCGGAGCCAAACAGCCAGTTTGCTAGCCATTGATTCGGCAAGGTCGCCATAGGCATTAACACCATCATCAAAAGCAGGGCGAGGCCCAGGTCTTTCCAGAAGGTTTGGTGCGAAGCAGGAATGAACTCAAAATAACGCCGGTTCTCCTGCCGAAAGAGCCAGACCAGCAGGATGATGGAAGCCAGGTTGGTGAACAGCGCACTGATCGTCCACCAGGCGGCGGAAGCCTCCCAAGGGGCGAGCAATCCGGCCAGGGCGAGAAATCCGGCAATCGAAATCTGGAAGACGGCAAAGAGAACCGTCCGCGAAAATAACATCAGCCAGGGAACCAGCGGTTTGATGATTGGGGGATTCATGAGAACACTCCTGTTATTCCTTTTGCGCAACAAGCCCAATCCACTCTGTATCATCCGTGAAGGGCGTGCCAAGCAAGTCATTCCAAGCATTTAGCACCGCAAAACCGGCCTGTTTCAGTTCTGCAGTGATGGTTTCGCGATCATAATCCTGAAACCAATTGCGATAGACCGAGACTTTATCGTCCGCTTCGATGACAATCGCCTGGTCGAGAAAAACGGATTGTTCCGGGTAGTCGAAGCCTTCTTCCAAGACCAAGTGTGGGCCTGGTTTCCAAAATCCCGTTTGGCCTGCGTACCAGCCATTGCGATTGCCATGTTTCTGGCGGTGGGTGCGGGTGGTGACATCGAGCACAAAGTGGCCGCCGGGCTTGAGGGCGCGGCGCACATTCCCGAGCAGAGTCCGGCGCTGGTTAGGGGAAAGCGGGCAGAGATCGCCGTAAATCAGCAGGGCGACATCATATTGGCTTTCATCGGCCAGGGTCAGGTAGTCCTGATAGCGGTAGAAAATGTCGAGATGATGCTCGCTGGCGTATTGCGTGGCATAGTCAATCGAACGGCGAGAAGTATCCACACCCGTGACGCGCATACCTTTCTCCGCCAGTCGGGCCGCATACAAGCCGGGGCCACAGCCCAGGTCGAGCACGTTGTTCCCAGCCTGCAGCCCGAGCGTGGTAACCAGCCAATCCAGCGACTTTTGGATGGTTTGCGGGCGGCGGCTTGCAAGGTCGTTATCGGGATTTAGATGCGCCTTGAGCATCTGCGCCGAGATATGCGGGTCATTCCAGAAAAGCGGCTCACCCGGGGTGAAGGGTTCGGGTTTCTGCTGGTATTGCAGGATCAGGTCAAGATTCATGTTCATCCTTCTTTTAATTTTTCGTATTGCGCGGTCAACTCGTCCAGCAGCCTCCGGCCTTCGATGAGTTCTTTTAGCGTTTGGGCAAAACGGGCGGCAGGCGCGCCGTCCACCAGGTCGTGATCAAAGCTGATGGTCACACACAGCACCTGGCGATTTTCCAGTTGGCCGTTGACCAGGGCCGGCCGTTTGGCGATGCCACCCAGGGTGATCTGGAGCGTGTGATTGGAAACCGGCAGTCCCCAGCCGCCGCCCGTCCCAAACATACCCACCGAAGTCAATGCAATGGTGCCGTTCATCTCTTTCAGCCAGTGCGGATTTCGGAACAACAGCCGCAGGAAAAAGCGCCGCAGGAAGCCAGGCAGCAGCACAAACCAGTCGATGAACTTTGCTTCTCGACCCTGCGGGTTATCCTGAAAAGCCTTAATTTCAGCATGGATCTCGGGCGGGCTTTTGCGGTTGACCGCGCGCAGGATGTGCGGGCGGATGATTTTCTGCCCGTTCACATCGACCTCGAACATGGTGTTGACATCCACCTCGTCGAACAGGACGATTTTCTCGCCCCAGGCGCGGCACGCCTGGACAGGCTTGTGCCGCTCCACTGCCCGTCCCACACAGGCCACGACAAAAGCCATGAACGAAAACCCCTCGCCGGTACGGGCACGGTACTGGCGGATGGCGCGGCGCGCTTCGGTCACGTCCATTTCAAACAGGCCATGAATCAGGTGCTTCTCGCGCCCCAGCCGCCCGCCGTCTTCCATCAGTCGGCGGATTTTGGGAAAAGGCAGGGTTTCGTATCCAGAGTTGCTCATGTTCATACTCCCAGATGCTGGCAGAGGATTGTGACGGCGTTCTGCACGCCATTTTCGGCACGGATGGAGTGCCCAAGCATTTCCACCCGCTCGCGCATGATTGGATCGCTGACTACCCTGTCAATGGCTACCGCTAAATTGACAGCGGTCAGCTTTTTGGCTGCGATCGGCTCCGGGCCCACCCCCAGCCCGTGAACACGTTTGCCCCAGAACAGTTGATCCACAATAAACGGGACAATCGCGCTGGGCTTTCCGGCACGCAAGCCTTCGGCAGTTGTCCCCGCCCCACCATGATGGACAACGGCCGACATCCGCGGGAACAGCCAGCCATGCGGAGCTTCTTTCAGGATAAAGACATTCTCCGGCACATCCAGCGCATTCAGCCCGCCCCAGCCGGTCGCCAGGATGCCGCGCCGTCCGCTGCGCGAGAGGGCATCCAGTACAATCCCAGCAAAACGCTGCGGGTCGCGTCCCGCCATACTGCCAAACCCGATATAGACTGGCGGCTTACCTTCGTCAAGAAAGGCTTGCAGGTCAGAGGAAGGCCGCCAGTCCGTTTGCGCGTCATCGAACCAGTAGCCGGTGAGGTGGATGCTGCCAGGCCAGTCTTGCGGAGATCGAATCACCGCCGGGCTGTAAGCGCCCAAGAGCGGGACGGATGTCAGGGTGTGGTAAAAATCGGCCCCGCGCAAAGGCCGCAGCCCAAAACGCTGACGGAACTCGTTCACAAAAGGCCGGTACCACTGCCAGATCACTTCCAACATGGCAAACCCCGACAGGCGATTGTGCCATCCGCCCAGGTTCTTTTGGATTGGCCAACCGGGGGCGGGAAAATCGCGGGTGGGCAGCACCGGCGTCGGTTCGACCAGCACGAGCGGTATCTCACAAATCTCGGCGATGGTTGCACCTAGCGGGGCAAAGACGGCCAGGGTAATCAGCGCTTCCGCGTGGCGGGATGCTTCCAGAGCATCTTCAGCCATTTGCAAGGCGATCGGCCCAAGCATCTTACGCATCGCCAGGATGGATTGAATGGGATTGGTTCCTCCTGATTCCATGTACTTTTGCCCGGTCTCACCTGCCATGATCTGCTGAACATCCCCGCGCAAAGAGTGGAATGGCAAGCCCACACCCTGCACTAGGCCAGCAAAGTTCTGCGGGGCGGCCAGGAGAACATTCAACCCGGCCTGCTGCAGACCTTTCCCCAGCCTGATACATGGCTGGATGTCACCCTGGGAACCCGCGGCAAAAATGGTAATGCGCATTTCCACATCTCCTGTTATGAACTATCCATTCACTTCGGACTTCAGCAGGGCGTACACAAAGGTATCTGTCCAAAGCGGTTTCCCCTGAATATTTTTGCGGAAGTAGATATTCTGTCGCAGCAATCCCTCACGCCGAAAACCGACTTTTTCGAGCAGTTTCCAGGATGCGATGTTTTTCGGGTTGCAGTGCGCAACAATGCGATGGATGTCTCCATCAGTGAAGCGCTTCCTGACCAACGCGCCAACCGCTTCTGACATATACCCTTGCCGCTGATATTGCGGACTGAGAATGTAGCCCAACTCCCAGGTGATCAGGTGTTGCGGTTCGATCTGTTTGAAGTAGATTTGCCCGATGACCCTGCCAGTTTCTTGCAGTTCAACCGCCCAAAAATCAGAAGAGTTGGCAAGTTCCCCAGCCATCTTGTGCGCTTGCTCAAGGCTGATTGGCTCTCCCGGCTCAAACTGGTAGATGCGCGCGTCGGAAAGATAGGCATGTAAATCTTCAGCGTCAGTCGGACCAAAGGCGCGCAAGATTAATCTGGGAGATAAAATGGATGGTGTGTTTGACATGGCAACATTATCCTTTGGCTGAAAATATCAGCCAAAAATGAAATATGGAATCAAACCGATGGCGACGATGACCGCATTAAGCAGATTATGCGCCAGGATGGGGCCAATCAGGCTGCGGGTTTTGACGAACAGGTAGGCATAGAAAGAGCCGAAAGTAAAAACGGTCAATTGCTGAAGCGGGTTGAAACGCATCACCCGCAATGGGTTGAAAGCGACGTTGATGTGCGCGAGCATAAAAATCAGGGTGGCAATACCACCCGCCAGCAAGGCATTGGTCTTGTCAGCCAGCCCGGCGCGTTTGCCATACAGGAGCAGGGGTGTCATCACCAGGGCGCGAAACAGGATTTCTTCGCTCGTGCCCGATAGCAGGATTTGAAAAGCGAAGTAGCCGCCGAAGTTCCAGGCAGTCAGCGGGAAGTGAAATGCCGCCGATGTATCGCCAAAGACCATCATCAAAACGCCGATACTGCCCTGCAAGAAGAACCAAAAAAGGCTGAACTGCAAGACCAGCTGAACCGCATAGCGCCATTTGTTCAGGTTGAAGCCAAAGTCTGTCAACGTGATGCGAAATATTCGGGACAGGGGCAGAATGGCGAACAGGGCAAATAACCCCTGCAAGACGTGATGCAGCGAAATGTAGAAGAAACTGCCACCTGGGTCGAAAGCGCTTAGCGACTGAGCTATAGGTTGGGCCAGCAGGAAGGCAACTTCACTGATCAAACGGGTCAGGAATAAGAATACCAGGCCAAGTAGAGCAATTATCCCGACCGTTTGCCAGTTTTGTTTTGTCATTGTGTTATTCCTTGACGTGCTTCAGCAGGATAACCACCATCACCACCCCCGCCAGCGCCATGCCGGGAAAAATGACCAACTCCACCACGCTGACGGGCACACCGACCCGCGCCATATTCAATCCCATCAGGCTGACGGCAACGCCGAGGGTCAGGAATTTGGTCAACCCGACCGAAGCCAGCAGGTAGCCCCAGGGTTTTCGGCGCAGGAGCAGGATGCCGGACAGGATACAGACAGGGACGATCAGGCCCAAATCCATGGCCTGGATGAACATGCTGGTTGTGTTTTCGAGCGCAGGAGCCGCATCGGATGAGAAGGTGGCGGCAATACGCCCCAGCCAGGCCAGGGAGAGAAAAGCGGCGGCAAAAAACAAAAGTCCGGCAATCCAGCCGCGTGGCAGGTTATCGAAAAAATGTGTGGGCAGGCTGTCCAGGTCAAAAGTCATCATGACCAGCACAAAGGCGAACAGGCTCAGGCTAAACAGGGCGACATAGATCAGGAACAGGGCGTTGTACTGCGCGCCAAAGGCCATCGTGATGTAGGTGTATAAGATAAAGCCAAGCGTACCCGCTAGCAGCAGCCGTCCGCGCAGGGAGCCGCGCAGGGCCAGCCAGAAGGAAATCGCCAGCAGGGGCAGTCCGAGCGTAAGTGTGACCAGATCGTTGGCTTGCATCTGGGCGGCAGAACTAACCGTATCCCAATAGTACAGGCCGCGGGCATTGATGGTCACTTCTTCGCCGCGGAAAGTGGTCAGCGGGTAGGGCGTCCCCTCCGCGGGCCAGAGACCCGCCAGTGCAGCGGCCAGGGTCAGGATAAAAATCACAGGGATAAGCCATTTCAAGGCAGGATTGTATCTCATGACAGCCTCACTAATTCAAAACCGTATTCGCCCAGGTGCGGATTTTTTCCCAGTCGCGCTGGTCCGATTCAACCACTTTGACCATGTTGGCGATGAAACGGTCGAGGAAAGACAGGCGCGAGAAATCCATGACGCCGCTGAAAAGGGCTTCGGGAGCCTTTGGTAGCAGGGCGCGGACGGGCGCGGTGTACGCTTCACGCGCAACACAACTGGCTTCGTCATCATCCGTATTGAGCATGTGGGCGGTAAACAATGCGGTGGGCAGGCCGTTGAGCACAAGTTGATTGTCTTGAACGAATTTGACCATCTCTGGCAACCAGTTGCCCATGCGGATGGCGCTGCCCAGGATGACAGATTGGTAACCTGCGAGCGACGAGACCTTTTTGACCGGCTTGACTTCGGCATTAAAGCCGCGCTCTGCCAGGGTTTGTCCAATTGCGGCGGCAATTTCGGCGGTTGAACCGGCGCGGGTGGCATAGGTGACAAGAATTTTTTGAGTCATGGTTGTATCCTTTGCAAATAAAAATTCGGGGGTGGCAATGTCCGGGGTGCGGGTGGCGGCATAGCCCAAGCCGGAGCAAGTCAGCGCTGCGCCGCCCAGCGCCAGCCCGGAGAGTTTAAGAAAATCGCGGCGGGAGAGTTGTTTGGAAGTCATGGTCATCCGGACTTTCTCAGCAACCGGTTGCCATTCGTAGCCACATAAGGCCTGTCAAAACGCTGCTGGAAGGCGTCGTTTTGCTTCAATTGCCTGTCCCAATAAAATTGAATCAAACCTGTGGGGGCCAGCAACTTGAACAAAAACAGCATTCCTTTTGACAAATACAGGCTGTCTGCCAGTTTCGCCAGTATCTGCGCGGACATTTTGCCGTTTTCGAGGATAGAGCCAACCAATTCCACAAATGGCGCGATGATTTTTTCTTGCTCTTTGGCTGGCTGAAGCTGGAAACCCTCAACCCCGCCTTTGATGGCTGTACCGAGATAGTCTCTTTGCAACCGCCGGGTCAAATTTTCAAAGTAGGCTTCCAGAAAATACGATTGACTGCTTTCTGGAAAACCCTGCTGGACGATAAAACCCAATGAGCCACTGGATGGTTGAAGCAGTTCAAGAAAAGCCATCACATGCGAAGGCATGGCATGAACATAAAGGGGTAGGAAAAAGATGACTGTGCCATCGGAAGAAAAATCGGCGGCCCACTGCGCCCACATTTTCTTTTGCTTCAGGTCGCGAACAATGACCTGAGCGCCATAAGCCTCCGATATGGCTTGGAGAATCAGGGCGGTATTGCTGCCGTGAAGCCTGGGGGAACCATTATAGAGAATGAGTTTATCGACCTTTTGAGTGGCATTCGGCTTCAAAATCTTGTTCCGGGCGCGGCGCGGGCATAGTTCTGTCAAGGTCCAGGTGGGATTCTTGTGAATGCGGTAAGCCTTTGACCTGAAATGATAGGCGGTTCGGTAAAGATAATCCTCGATGACCTGCGCTTCCTCCGGGGTGAGACCCTGCTCGTCGTAATAAAAATGGAGTTCCGGGTAACGCTCATAGCGCGCTTTGTGATGGCACTCACCGTCCACAATCTCAATGTAGGGATGGTAATGCGGGATGGTGCGGTCAATAAATGCTTTGGCGCTGTGATTGATAAAACCCTGGGCGGTATCCATGAGCAGGATGACCTTGTCGGCATTGACATAGTCCGGGTAAATTTCCGACAGCGAGTCCTTGCAGATGCACCTGCCAGGCGTCTTCACCCAGCAAGACCAACAGCCGATACAGGCCTTAATATCGTCAGGGTGGAGCGCCTTGCAGCGTGGTGGTTCATCATACAGGGCGGCAATCGCCGCAACGGTTTCAGAGTCGGGGTTGGCGCGTAAATCAAAAAGGGAAATCATGGGACTGCCTTCTTTAAGACTTCATTTCGGCCACAACGATTTTACCCCTTGAAAAATATCCATAGTGATACAACAAAAACAGTGCGCCTGTTATCGCATACACAATGGTAAGCCATCCAAAATACGCGAGATTGATATTCGTCAAATGATAAAAGATGACGTTGTAACACAAGTGTATCCAGATGGCGTTGAGCAGGTTGTTGCTACGCTGCATGACAACATTCATGATTATCACCAGTGATGTCATGACCACTACATTTGCAATGATATAGATGACAAGCGGCCATCCCGTGGCACCATCCATAAAGGCAACATCTACAAACCACAGGATAGCGTGCCAGAATGCCCATATCACTCCGGCGACGATAGAAGCCTGGATGAAACCATATTTTTTGTCCAACTCAACGCGGAGATAGCCTCTCCAGCCAAGTTCTTCTCCCAGAGGGCCTGCAAACAGGCACAATAGTAATGTTACGGGCAATGAATACCCCTTCAAGCTGAAAAATGAAGTGAACGACTGACCTTCTGAGAAAGACAATATCAAAAGAGGGACGATTGAACTCAAGACGACGGCAACGCCGCTGACAAGCATGAGATCGAGCCTGAGTTTCTGACTAAAAACGCTTTTAACAAAATCTTTGAGATTTGTTTCAGGTCTTAGTTTCTTGAACATGATGAGAAACGCAAACGTAGGCGCCCATGCGCAAAACGCTTCAACAATCCTTTGTACGAGAGGCGGGGCATTGAACACCATCGCTGCTGAACCACCCAAGGCCATCACCATGAACCAGAATAACAAATATGAAAAGATGACATACTTCCACATCACATCCATCCGTTGGGTTTTTATCTCATTTGCGACCATTTGAACCTCCTGATTGTTTTGTGTTCGAATTTACTCCAGTTTACAAAAAAAGACAAACCTGCCAAATTAGAACTTCATCTCCGCCAGCCAGGCGGTCAGACCTGTTTCGCGGGCTTTGAAATCGTCGTGGGTCTCATCGTCAGCGCCGGGCAGGTACTCACCGGCAATCTTGCCATCCAGGATGAACAGCACCCGTTCCGTTTTGGCAGCGACCCTGACATCATGTGTGACCAGCAGAACGGTCGTGCCTGCGCGGTGAATATCCGCCAGGATGGTCATGATTTCACTGGCGGATGTCGAGTTCAACGCGCCGGTCGGCTCGTCGCCGAAGATGATTTTCGGGTCGCCCATCAAGGCACGGCAGATGCCGACCCGCTGGAGTTGGCCGCCCGAAGCCTGGGTGATGTCGCGGTTTTCCAGCCCCGCAATGCCGGTTTTTTCCATCAGCGTTGTGGCTTTTTCCGTGAGATGCGCGCCATCTTTGCGCCCATCGCGCATGGTGGGCAGGATGATATTGTCAAGAATGTTCAGGTTCTTGAGCAGGGTCGGCTGTTGGAAGACAAAGCCCATTTTGGCCCGGCGCAGGTCAGCCAGTTCGTTCTCCTTGAGCGCCGACAAATCCACGCCGTCGAAGGTAATTTTTCCGCCGTCCACATTGTCCATACCGCTCAGGGCATACAGCAAGGTCGACTTTCCCGAACCGGAAGGGCCCATCACGGCGACGAATTCGCCCTGGCGGATGTCCACCGAGACGCCGTCGAGGACGTTGCGTTTTTCTGTTCCCAGGCCGAAAGATTTGGTGATGTTTTCACTGCTAATCAGGGTTTGCATGGCTTACTCCTTGATATTTTCAGAGATTTTGATTTGCCCGGCGTCCAGCGTGCCGAAGTACGTGGAAGCCAGCACTGCGCCTGCCATCAATAGGGGGCTGAGCAGGTAGGCAAAAACCGGATTGACGATGAACTTGAAAGAAGCCGCCCCAAACGAGGCAATCACTGCCCCGGCAAGCGTCTCGCCGAGGGTGTTTGCCAGCAAGGTGCCGAGCAAAACGCCGATGAGCAGGACGAAGATCGAGCGCGTTACATACTGCGCCCGGATGTCCGCGTTGGTAAACCCGAAGGCTTTCATGACCGCAATCGCGTAGCGGTCTTTGGCAACCAGCATTCTCATGAACAGCAGGGTAATCAGCACGGTCAGCGCCAGCGCCACGCCGATGGCGGCGTAGGAGGCGAGGCCGATGGCGCGGATGGTTCCGCCGTAGGTTTGCCGAATATATTCATCGATGTCCGAGACTTTGGCGAAAGCAAACCTGTCCGCGTATTCGGCGATTTTTTCATCCAGCAGAGCGGGGTCTGCCAGTTCGGCGGTGATGACGCTCCACATCGTGTCCGCCGACGGGTCGGAGAATATTGCTTTGGCAGTCTTGCCGCCGTTGGTCACATCCGAATACGTGCCGCAGACCGTGAGTGTTCTCTCGTGCCCGTCGATGACCAGCGTGATGGCATCCCCCACCGTTTTGCCCAGCTCGTTGGCATTCAGCACTGAAAGCGCGATTTCGTTCTCCGCAGCAGGGGCGCGGCCCTCGGCATAGGTCAAGGGGAAAATCGAATGGTCGCCCAGTTCAACTTTGAGACGTTCATCAGAGCCATCGGCCAGTTTCACGCGGAAGGTTTGGGTGGTCAGCACAACAAACCTGGAAATGGATGGGTCGTTCTCCATCACCGCGGCAATTTCCGCCGCTTTTTCGGCGATCTGGTCGGTCTGCTGGATGTCGATGCGCAGGTCGCTGTTCCCGACGCCCATGTAGGTGATGAAAGTGTCGGAGGCGAGGGTGTTGTGCAAATTCTGCGGGACAATGATGATGAACGCCGCCAGCACCAGCACAGTCAGCATGGTGACGTACAGACTTTTGCGGGCGAGGACATCTTTAATACCGATGAAAATGTTTGTGTCGAGCAATCTGTTTGTGCTCAAGCGAAAATGCCTGCCCCCGCCCGATTTTTCCTGCGAAACCCCGAAACGGACGGCTTCTGCCGGGGAGATTTTGCGAAAACGTCCCAGCACGCCGTTTACGTAGGCGCTGATTGCCACGAAAACCAGTGTCACGCTGAAAATGCCCAAAAGCGGCGCCAGTGCGGCGTTTTCACTTTCACCCATGTACAGCCGGATGTTGGCGAGCAGTGCGTCCCGAAAGAGCAAGGATAGCCCGTAGCCCAAGAGACTGCCCACTGCCGCGATGGCGACGTACTGGGTCAGGTAGATTCTCTTGATGTTGTCCAGGCGCAACCCGATGGCTTTCATCACCCCGATTTCGCGGTAGTCATCCTCGATTTTTGCCAGCAGGGTGAAACGGATGCACAGGAAGGCAATCGCAATCACCAGCGTGCTGACCAGCAGGATGACCGCAATCATCAGCCCATCGGAAAGACCGTTGAACAGTCTGAAAAGCGGATAGGTGAGGGTCGGCCCGTTGGCTTCGAGACCGGCGGCGGTGTAGGCGGCTTCGAACGCGCCAAGGTTTCCGATGTCATGCAGGCGGAACTCGATCAGATATTCCACGCTGCCAGATTTCCGGAGCGCGGCAAAGTCATTTTGGCTGACCAGGAAGCGCTTGGACGAGGAGAGCAGCGGCTGCATTTGCGAATCGCGCAGCACGCCCGCGATGGTGAACGGTCTCCCGGCGACGGTCATCGTATCGCCAACCCTGGCAATTCCACCCTGCAGGTAAGTAATGGGGACGTAGATTTCGCCGTCAGCAACGCTGATAACCTGCCCATCCAGGTCGAGCAGGAAGTCGAATTTTTCGCTCTGGACTGAAAGGCCGTTGTCCTGGACGCTATCTGCCAGCGAACCGCCTACAAATACAAACTGTGCACCGTCCAGGTTTAGAAATTCCATCGCCTGGAAATCGGCGACAGCCTGATTTTGTTCGGCAAAAGCCGCCAGTCGCGCCGCATCCAGTTCCCCGGCGTGCATTTGCATCAAATGAGGTGTCTTTGCCTGCATCATCAGGGTATCAATCGCGCCTGACAGGTTGACGACCAAAACAGCCGCGAGCGCGACCAACATGGCGGCCGCGGCGACAAACAACATGGTTGTCAGCGTGATGGCTTTGCTTCTACGAATGTCGTTACGGAGTAGTCGGTAATACATGGCTCACCACTTCTTCCCTAAATCAAAACTTCTTCCACCGGGCGGCGCAGGGAGCGCGGCATGGCATCGGCATACCCGAAGCGAACAAGCAATTGCGGCAGGGAACTGCCTAACCCGATAGCGCTCTGGAACTGACCGCGCAGGCTGGATACTTCAATCGGCTGGTTGAGAAAGGCCGACTTGATTTCCAGCGAGGTCATAGTCAACGCCAGCCGTTCATAAACCTGACCCGTGCGGACCCAAGAAGTTTTGTTGTCCGATTCCGAAGAAACTGCGACCGCGATGGGCGATGTACGGAACTTCGCTGCGTCCGCATCGGCTTGCTGCTGCGGCTTGGTTCCCGCGACGAACATCTGCCCCAGCCAGCGTGGCACTTGTGGATTTCCTGAACAGGCCGAATACAATCCGTCCAGCGAAGACAGCGCTTCTTTCTTGTTAAAGCGCAGCCATGCGATTAACTCGTCCACGAATGCTGTATCAGCATATTGCGCCAGGTTGCCAAGATTGACGTACTCCAAAAAGGTCTCCATTGCTGTGGGATTGGTGGCAAATTGCAGCGTCACGCCCGGCTCCAACTGCAAAGCTTGCAACTGCTCCAGGTCTTCGTTTTTAACCAAACGGCCATCGTAGGCTGAGCGCGTATTCTGGCGCAGCGGAATGGCATCGAACAGCGGGCTGGCTTGCGGGGTATCGGCGCTCAGTTGCACGTGAATGAAATCTGCCTGTTCCGGGTAAGTAACTTCAGCGTTGTATCCTGAAGCGCGGGCGGCAACCAGCATGTTTTCCAACGCGCAGCCAAGACTGATCCACATCTCGCGGTCACTTGGATCCACCACAGGCAGGCGGCGGGAAGTATCGGGGTGAATTTCGATCGCATTGTCTTTGATAGCAAACTTCCAGGGCTGGGTGTTGTGTCCATTGGCCGCCAGGGTCGCAGAATGAACGAGCGTCATCAGCGGCGCGGAGAAGTTTTGCGCCGTCCAGGTCTCTGTAGCCTGCTCTTCATAGTCCAGCCACGGCGCAAATTCTGAAAGCAGATACCCGCCAAGAGCGGTTGCGCTGCCTGCCGCCAGGAGTTTCAAAAAATCACGACGGGATATTTTACGTTTGTTGTTCATCATTGTTCCTTTTCCATTTGTCGAACCAGCGTCAAGGTCAAGCCTAAATCGCGGATTCGCGTGAGAATACCGTGTAAGGCCGCCTGATCCATGATGGTTCCGTGCAGGATAGTTTCGCCTGCGGGGTCGTGTTCTACATCAAAACCATCGAACCAGATGGCGGCATTTTCTCCCAGGTAACCCTGGACTCGAATTTCGTACTTCATCGCTGTGTCTTGTGTTTTCATGTCTTCAATATACGCGAAAGGGTTCGATCCTTGAACACACGATAGTGGGATTCTGGAAAAGAAAATCGCCTAACACTTTGGTGTTAGGCGATTTTCTTTTCCAGATATGATGATCAGACCAATCCCAGCCTGCGTGCTTCGAGGATGGCCTGGGCGCGGCGTTTGACGCTCAGTTTCCCGTAGAGGTTATTGGCGTGACGTTTGACCGTGTCGAGCGCGATAAAGAGTTCATCGGCAATTTCCTGGTTCGATTTGCCCGCGCAGATCAGGCGCAAGACTTCGCGCTCGCGTTCACTCAGCGGTTCGATTAACGGTTGGGATGACGCGGCTTTGGTTTTCAATGCCTGCCAGTTCTGCGCAATCGCATCAGTCAGGAAACGGTTGTGTATCGATTCTGCAATCTGTTCCGCTTTGCGCATGTCATCCTGCACCTGGTCTGCTTTCCCCTGCGCGTGATGCAAGCGCGCCGCTATTAAATAGCCCTGCGCCAGATAGTATGCGTGCCCGCTTTTTTGCGCGGTTTCCAATCCCTGTCGCAAATGATGTTCTGCTTCATCCCAGGCTTTCTTTTCGCGCAAGACATTCGCCAGACCCAAATGAATCAAACAGAAAGCAGGGTAATCTGCGTAAGCGGCTTGCTCGGTAAGGGAAAGTTCGTCCCGGCAGATTTTTTCCGCCTGCCCCAAGCGTCCCAGGAGCAGACTAATTCTCGCCAGCTCTATCGTTGTGTGCGCCAGCGCAAGAATATTGCCACATCTACGGGCATGCGGACTGACGCGGCCCAGGTAGTCTGCCGCTCGCTCCAAATCGCCAGCGGCTACATAGGTGTATCCCATCTGCGAGTAGCAGGCCGTGTAACCCATATCGGCAACCAGATTGCCCAGCGTTTGTCGTAATTCCTCGATGGTTGGCAGGAGTTGTTCAATTTCTGTGAGCGCAGTGGGAACATCGCCACGATGGCGCATCACTACGGCACGCAATAAAATCACTTGCTGCAAAACAATGTTGTACTCGGGATGTTCTGTGGGCAACTGACCAGCCCCAACCATTTGCTCAAAGGTCTGCGTAATCTCAGCGAGATAGGTTTCGATGCGGTCATAATCCCCACGCACAAACAAAGTCCAGCAATACGCCACACCCAAAGGCGGTGACTGGCGAATAAAGTCGGGGGGCAATGAATCAAGCCATTCCACCGCAGTGTTCAACCGCCCCTGGTGATAAATACGCCGCCAGTTATCCACCATCAGGCGGCTGGCATACGGGTAATCGGGAATGGCGAATGCGTGACGCAAGGCGTCTTCAACATCGTTATTTTCCTTAAACCACTGCGCGGCGCGGCGATTCAAAGCGGGCAAAGTGTCGGAACGAGTGCGTTTCAGGTGGCTTTTTAGAAATTCAGCAAATAAGTGATGATAGCGGAACCAATAATGCTCGCCATCCAAAGGAATCACGAAGAGGTTGCGGCGGCGCAAATCTGCCAGCACCTCCGCGCTTTCTGTTGAATCTGTGACCGCATTGCACAGCGGGGCAGACATGCGCTGGAGGATGGAGGTTTCAAGTAAAAATTTTTGCAAAGACACTGGCTGGCGCTGTAAAACTTCTTCTATCAGGTATTCAAGCACAAAATGCTGACCGCCCGTGAAATTTTGAATAAACGCTTGCGTGTCCTCACGGCCTTGCATCGAAAGCGCCGCGAGTTGTAACCCGGCTATCCAACCTTCTGTGCGTGCTTCAAGCGCGCGTATATCACTTGCGGTCAGCTCCAAATTCATCAAGTCGTTTAGGAAGGACGTTGCTTCCTCGACATCAAAACGCAAATCTGCAATACGAATCTCGGTCAACTGTCCACGTACGCGTAAACGGCTCAACGGCAAAGGCGGGTCGGTTCGGGTGGCGATTACAAGATGAAGCGCCGGGGATAAATGCTCAAGCAGGAAATTCATCCCCGCATGAATATCCAAATTGGAAATGACGTGAAAATCGTCCAGCACAAGGATTGCTGGCTGTTCGAGTGTGGAAACTTCATTAATTAAGGCGGTCAGAAAGCGGTTGGGATCAAAATCCTGAGCCGATTCCAACATTTCCAACACGCCCTGACCAAGCGGTTTGGATACCGTTTCGAGAGCGGTGACAAGGTACGTCCAAAAACGCAATGGGGTATTGTCGCGTTCGTCAAGGGAAAGCCAGGCAACCCGCCCTTTATACGCGGTCACCCATTCCGTCAGCAGGGTCGATTTTCCATATCCCGCCGGGGCCGAAACAAGCGTCAGAACTTTCCCAGCCTCAAAACCTGCCGTCAATCGCGTGATAAGGTGATGACGATGGATGATGCCAGGGGGAACCGAAGGAATAAACAACTTGGTTCGTAGAATAGATGAATCCATTTAAGTTTCCAAACACATCGACAATAAATTTGTGCGGACAAGATTGTTGGTATGATGCTAAGTTTTTATACCTGCATATCAAGCATGCACTGCTCTTATTTTAACATATCGAAATCAGTAAGAATCCTACTATTTGATCAAGCAGGGCGAGCAAGGCATAGATGTCCGCCGCCAGATTTCCAGGCAGGGGTACATTCTTCTGATCTGGATGCCGGCGTTAGTGAGGAGGCCGATGAATCCTTTTTGAACTTTGTACAGGCCAAAACAGTCTAATCCGCCAATGTTGCAGAGATCGTCATGCCAGTTGGTCTGGGAAAAACAGTGCAAAGCACAGGCGCGCGTCTCAAAAATAACGGCCAGGTCTGGCTCTATTTCGGCTTGCCAGGCTTGAAAGGTGGTTTCAAAAACAGAACGCAGAAGATGCTCCAGTTTCGTCGTTTCCAAGCTGGCTGACAACTCCACGATCAGACTCAGGTCGATGTCCGAATCCGGACGGGCACCGCCGGCCAGGCCGCGCGAACCGTGCAGGACGATCCGCGCGACGCTGGGGTGAACGACCAGGTTGGCGGCTTGAAGCAAGGCATGAGTAGCGGGCAAGCATTGAGCAAAGGTGGGGGAAAAATCCAAAATTCTGGTCACGATGGCTCCTTCGATTTTTCGCCCAATGATAAGCTACTGGTTGTTTTTTGAGTGAGAAGCGCCGACCAATCCGCTTTCCAGAGCAGAAGTGCGCCGAAAATCAGGGTGGCGGCCATCTCCCACAGGCTGACCAGCGGCCCGAAACCAATCGTTTTTTCAAGAGCGTCGCGGACTTCATCATACGCCGAGTGGTAGACACTGGCCACCGCCAGGCTTTGGGAGGCCGTCCAGACGTAGGCAAACAAAGTCGCATTCATCATGGCCGGGATTAAACTGACGAGCAGGGTCAGGGCAATCGAGAGCCAGGGGTTGGCATCCGACCCTTCCACCTGCAAACCGATTTTGACCAGCGCCGGGATGTGCCAGGCCCACCAGATAAAGGCATGAATCAGCAAGGCTTTGCGCACGCTGTAACACTGCGCCAGGTGCGGCAGCAGGTAGGCGCGCCAGCCGAATTCCTCGCCAAAGCCGGGGATCAGGGTGAGCAGAAAACGGGTAATAAAACTGGTCAGGATGAGACTGGCAGAAATCCCGGCAGGCAGGGTGTGCAATCCGAAGGCGTTTTCGATAAAAATGGGAACGGCAAAGATAAACAGCGCCAGGGCGAAAACGGCCAGGTAATGCTTCGGTTTGCCCCAGTTCCAGCCCATGTTTTTGAACCCGTCCCGAAAGACCCAGCGCCCGGCAATGAAGGTGCCAACCGTGACCATGACCATTGAGAGCGAACTCAAGAGATAACTGGCGGTGGGTGTTTCACCCCACAGGGCATAGGCAATCTGGAAGGGCCAGGAAAGCGCGAACACGATCAACAGGTAAAGGACGAGCGAAAACGGGCGTTGGGCGGGCGTAGTTTGTGAAGTGGTTGTCATGGTGTTGTATTCCTGTTTAGCGGTAGGTTTCAGGCAGGACGGTATCCACCATCAGGCGTTGGAACAGATCGGCTTCCTCCCAAAGCATGCCGTGGCCGGAGTTTTCAAAGAAAATTAATTCCTTTTTGGGCGCTTCAAGCAGGTTGAAGTAGGCTTCGGGAATTGGGGATGGATTGTTCAGGTCGTGGCGGCCCAGCACGAGGTAAACCGGCAGGTCGAGACGTACCGCATCCACACGGAAGTCCATTTCCTGCAACTGCGGGTAAACCACGTTGAAGGTGTTCATCAGCCCGAGCAGGTAGTACAGTCGGTCGAGCCAGCCATATTCGGGCTGCTTGAGCATCAGTTCCAGGATGTCGCCGTCGCGGCGGTAGGACTCGTCCTGGATGTTGGGCGCTTCAAAGAGCTGGTACTCGCGCCCAAACAGGGTTGCATAGGGCTGGATCGGGCTTTTGCCGAAGTAGGGCGGCGGGCCTTGGGTTTCGAGCGTCTTGACGAAATCCGCGTCGCCGGTTTTGCGGGAATGCTCCAGTACCAGATCGTAAATCATCAGGTCGGTTTCGAGCGCGTCCACCATTTGCGATGTGCCAATATAAGCGTGGAACAGGTCGGGGCGTTGTTGGGCGGCCCGCACGCCGATGATGGTGCCCCACGAGTGACCCACCAAGTAGATTTTCTGCTCATCGAAGCGTTCGCGCAGGATGTCGGTCAGTTCGAGTAGGTCGGCGACATACTGGTCAACCGTCAGGTCGGATTTGGGGTTGATGGATGGGTACGATTTACCGCAGCCGCGCTGTTCCCAGATGACAACCACGAAATGTTTCTCCAATTCGCTATTGAAGCGCAGCACGCGCGCCGCCTCGCTCGCGCCAGGGCCGCCAGAAAGAAAGAGCAGGATGGGTTTGTTGACATCCTGCCCGCGAATGATCAGCCACTGATCCACACCGCCGAGCTTGACCTTTTCGAGCGAAGCGATACTGCCCGGTAGGGGCTTCCCATCCGCGCCGCTAATGGCGGGGGTGTGGGCCATCCACTGCGAGCCAAGGACGATGGAGGCCAGCAGAACAACGAGGATGAGCAGGAAAAGCATTTGACCTCCAAGTTTTTTGAGCCGGGCAGCGCGGTTTTGGACAAAAACCAGTTCGACCAGGGTGAACAGACCGACCAGCAGGGTTCCGGCCACGAGCACGGCCAGCCAGCCCAGGGCAATCAGCTCGATTTGGGCGGCCAGGGCCGCCCCGAACAGGCTGCGTAAGAACAGGAAATAGGCAGCGATCAGGACAAGAACACTCAGCGGCCAGGCAAGCCATTTTTGGGATTGAGTTGTGTGCATGATTTTCTCCATAAAATTGTTTGAGCGACAGCCTGGAGTGTAGCGCCCGGCGGCAGGTTTGTCCCCTATCGGGAGATAGGTTCGCGGGTAGGTTCACCCACAGCCGAGACTGGAGGGTGAAGTGGACATGGCACGCTTTTTTGCCACATTTTGTCTTTCACAACCATCACAGCCGCTATGACCAGGCAGAGCGCCATCAACATGAGCGAAGATGTGGGCAGGAGGGAAGGCGTCCGGTTGAAACTGGCGTGCAGAAACATGGTCAGGAACAGATTGCCCCCGGAGCGGTTGTAAAACCAGGCGAGAAAAATCGCCAACGGGAGGCGATAGAGACCACCCAGAACCATTCCCGGCACCAGATCGGCTTGATAGACACCATTCATAAAGAGCGGCAAATGCCAGAGCGACCAAAAGACTGAGACAATCAGGGCCGCGACTAGCGGACTGAACCTTTTTTCAAGTTCAGGCTGCATAAACCCGCGCCAGCCGATTTCCTCGTTACCACCCTGGGCCAGCAAAGTCATGCCAAAGGTCAGGATGTAGAGCGGCAGAACTTCCAGCGCGGATTGACCCCAGAGACCGGGAAATTCAGCGCTCATCCCAAGGAGAGCTGACATCCCCCAGGAAGCCAGAAGCATGACGGGATAAAAGACCACGGCAAAGATTGTCCACAACGGAGGCAAACGCCAGGGTAGGATGGATGCCATGCCCGTGCGAACTGACAGGTTATCCGAAACTGCGCTCGAAAAGACCCAACCGCCCAAAAGACTGGCGATCAAGGTCGTCACGATAATCGGTGCCGAGAGAGTCAAATCCTCTGCTAGGATATCGAAGTTGGGGATGTTGCCAGCCAGATAGCGCAGGATCAGCACGCCGAATATCAAAGCGGAAATGAGGAGCATGGTCAGGATGCGTTTGGGTGACATGTGTAGCTTTTGACCGCTCCTCAGGGCGAGGGTTAGGATTCCGCCGATGGCAGGACCGTAGCCGCCGATCAATACAATGGCGGTTACAAGCAAGGTTTGTCCGCAAAAGGGCATGGCTACAAACCAGAACAGCCAGGTCCAGGCAAAAGTGATGAGCAGGAAGGTGATGACAGGGTGTTTTTGTGCGAATGTTTTCATGAGTCTTTTCTTTGAACAGAGATCGAGGCCGCGGACGCGATTGAGGACACCGCGCAAGGCGGCCTGATCCATTTCGGTGCTGATGACCTTTTCACCATTTGGTTGAGGTAAAACGGTCAGGCTTTCAAACCAACGCAGCCAGTGTTAATCAATATCTGCAAGGTTATTTGTCCCTGCCAGCACATCCTCCAACAAAATCTGAAGCGTCTTTTCAGGTTCCTCGAACATCGGGCTGTGGGCGGACTGGTCGAAGGTGTAGAAACCTTTCACGGGCGCGCTGATTTTCGCGAAGTATTCCTTTGCCAGCGGATAGGCGCAGGTGTAATCGTATTTACCGTGGAGGAAATAGACCGGGATTTCGAGTTCCGTCACCTGCCGGGCCAAATCTGTAATCTGCACTTTGTCCCACAGACCGAAACGGGGGGAGCGGGAGATGAATTTTCCGCGCCACAGGTTTACCTTTTCGCTTAATGTATATTCGCGGAATTGCCATGACGGCAGGAAAATGCCGGTGATGACCGAGTTCATGTCGCGGGTAGTGCCAATGCCAGCGCCGTGCATGTACGCGTCTCGCAGGGCATCGTAGTTAGCTGGCAGCGGGACGGTCGCTGTGGGAGGCGCCGCTTTGAGTTTTTCGACCATTTTTGTGTTGCCGCTTTGCCTGTAATATTCGAGCGCGTATTCATAGGCAAGTTGTTCGGATTCGATTTGGTGCGAAACCTGCCCAATGCCGATGTAGGCGTGGAACAACTCCGGCGCCCGCACCGCTGCCTGGATACCGAGATAACTGCCCCACGAATGTCCCATCAGGTATATTTTCTCCTTGCCGAAGCGGTTACGAAGGTAATTCGTCACTTCCAGCGTGTCGGACACAAATTGCTTCGCTGTCATTGTCTCTGGTGAAATGTCGGGGTTGTAGGAAAGCCCTGCACCGCGCTGTTCCCACCAAACAACGGTGAAATAGTCTTCAAGACGAGTCGGGTATTGTTGCGTAAGCCAGTACTCAGGCATACCGGGTCCGCCATGCACAAAAAGCAATACAGGATTGTTTCTATCTTTGCTTTTGATGAACATCCCCTGTTCCACGCCATTGATCTTGACCCAGATTTTTTCTGAAATGCTGCCTGCCAGAAGATTTCCGTTTTCATCCAGGAAGGGCTCCGTTTTTCCGGGACTCCACACTAGCAGTATGCCCACAAGAATAAGTATGCAGGTTAATGCGATAGAAATGATCGTCAACATAAGACGTCCTGCCTTTCGTGCTAAGAATTTGAATTTCTTTTTCATGAGGCTTTCCTTTTATTCGTTATCATTCCCGGCCGCGTAACGCTGGACGGAGATCAATACCAGTCCCAGGTCGCGAATGCGGTTGAGGACGCCGTGCAGGGCGGCCTGATCCAGCGTGCCGCTGATAACGGTTTTGCCATCCGGGCGCGGGGCAACAACCAGGCCTTCGAACCAGCGCAGCCAGCGCTCATCGAGATGCCCTTCCACACAAACTTGGTAAATGGTGATGTTTTTCTCAGATTGCATACAAGCTCCTTGCGGTTGTCCAACATTTCCGAATTCTGGACGACCGCGAACAAAGGGTTTTAGACATGACTGAAAGCCGGTGAATAAACGACTTTTCCCTGCAACCCATCCAGCGCTCCGGGGATCAACTCCAAGGCCATCCAGGCCTCGCCGCAATCGCCATAGGGGCATTCGAGCGATTTCGCCAAAGCTGCCGAAAAACCAAAGCGTGGATAGTAAGCCGTGTGACCCAACACGATGACGATGGCGTGCCCGAGGCGTTTGGCTTCAGCCAAGCCACGCCTGACCAACTCAGACCCGATAGCTTGCTTCTGGTATTCGGGCAGAACCGCCATTGGAGCGAGGGCCAGAGCAGGCACCTGCCCGTCTTCAGTTTCGATGTGGATGCGGCTGAACAGGATGTGCCCAACAATTTTCCCGTTCGCCTCAGCCACCAGCGAGAGTTCAGGGATGAAATTTTCCGAATTGCGGATGGCAATCACCAGACCGGGTTCAGATTCGCGGTTGTCAAAAGCCTGTTTATTGACCGCGTGGATGGCGGCAAAATCAGAGGGTTTTTCGGTGCGGATCAGGTTCATTCCGAATTCCTTTTAGTGAATAGAGGCGATCAGGGCTTCAACCGTTTCGAGATTCGAAGCTGCTACTGGGCTGGAATAAACCAACAGGGCCGGGCCGCCATTGCCTTTGAAAGCGACCACTGCCTGGCGGCAGGTTTCTCCGTCACCATTGACGCCTTCGCTCAGAATCAGGGTCGTTTGTTCCCCTCGTACGAGGATAGGACGGGTTTCGATGACAGTCATCCCGGCTTCTGGATCGTATTCGCCAGGGATGATGTTTTTCATCGCCCGCAAAAGTTTCTCGGTGTCAGCAGCATTTTGTGATTGAACCAGGTACAGATGACAGGATCCTTTTCCGGGGGTGTACGAGACAAGGGTATAAACGTCGAAGCTGGCGGTAAATTCAGGGCTATACCCGGTGGGTAGTTCGAAGTCGGCGATTTCGGCAGCGACAGCAGTGACCTTATCCTGATCCGTGTTGATGTTCATGCCGCAGGCGGTCAGCAAAAAGAACAACAGGGCGAAACAAATAGTTTTAGTTTTCATGGAGTTCTCCTTTTCCAAATAAACTTGATGGGTTACGCTGCCAAAGTGTGTGCTTTGAAACAGGATTTGTCCCCTATCCAGAGATAGGCTGTGAGGATAGGTACATAAACAGAGCGGTTTTCATGGCTGGCTCAGTCCAAGTAAATCTTTTACTGTCTTATGTTCACGATGTAGTAACCAAACCACAATCGCGCCAAAGATAAATGTGGATGCAGCAGTCTCAATCATGTGACTCAGTCTTACACTTGCAATGGGCAGTAGTGGATTAGCCAAGATATGACCTATATTTTGCGGAACGCTGAAAAACATCCCAACCAGAAGAGCGGTCCACCAGGGATTCACCTTGGAGCCACGAATGATTGGAAGTGCACATAGTACCCATATCAAAGCGCGCAGGATCTGGAAAGGGAATAATGCTGGGTCATGGAGTATGGTTTTAGCTGTGTGTATGAAGAAAGGCAGGGATTCGCCTGGCTGACCATAAAACGCGCGCAACTCAGGGTTCTGCCAGGCAATAAAATAGCCTGCCCCCCAATATAGTCCAAGGTAAACGACTGAAACACCACTTAGTTTCCAAACCCACTGTTGAACAGGCATAATGAGCGCCGAATTGGATGAAGTATCTGCTGTGTACCGGCTTTTACCCAAAACCCATACAGCTAAGGGAACAAACAGAAAGGCAGTTGGAATGCCCATCAAGAACAGACGCAGTAGCAATTGCGAACTAACAGTAATGCTAGAAAGGAAGTACCAGGTCTCAATCTGCATCACAAAAGTGACTGCCCCGTAGTAAGCCAGCGCTATTCCAATCGCAAGTTTCCAACCACCCCATCTGGATGTCAGGATCAGAGCCGAAATGACAAATACATTAGCAAGCACAATGGCTAACAGACCGCTCGTTTCTGACACCAGCCCCGGCTCTGATGTTGTATTGACGGGCATTACACCTGTCAAAGCCATGGAACCAACTATGAATAGTACAGTGAATAAAAAGAACAAAATGGTAAAACGAGAAATCCATTTGAAAAACGATTTGATAGCATTCATTCTCTTTTTCTCCTTTGGATACTTTGTCTTAGAACGAATAGCCATACAGTAATGCATTGGCTTATAAAACAAAATCCTTGCTATGCTGTCTGCTCAGAGCTTGGATTGAGATTTTCTAACACGGTGCCGGGCTTCCTTTCAATATTCATCACGGAAGGCATAAACAAACCAACCAGGCCCATCGAGACGCACAGCGTTCCGCCGAGCAGGAACCAGGCCTGAATCCCGAGTTGATCGGCTAGCGGGCCGGCAACCAGGAGGCCAAGCGGCACGGCAGCTGTACCTACGCTCTGCAAGAGCGAGAAAACGCGTGCCTGCAGATCGGGTTCGACATTGGATTGGATGATGGCAAAGAACGGCCCCATCGTGATTGGACTCATCAGACCGACCAGCAGAGCTCCACCAACGGCCAGGTGAAAGAACGAGGCGGGGGCAAGCGCAAGCAACAGCGTGCCTGCGCCCATGCCCATCAAACCGAGCATGGAGGTCAATATTTTGCGCTTGAAACCGCCCCAAACGCTCAACAGTGCCCCGCCGAGGAACATACCAATTCCCATAGCGGCTTCGACCCAACTGAGTTGGATTGCGCCACCATTGAAATAATCCTTGACCATCAATGGGAGCAGCGAAAAGGCGGGGATGATGGTGAAGTTGAGTCCCACCGTCATCAGACTGACCATCAACAGGCCCGGCCAGCCAAGCACGTAGCGCAAACCGGTCTTGAAATCCTGCCAAACGGTGGACCGCGCCTCACCAGGATCTTTTCCGCGTTCCGGCTGGGGAATCTCGAGAAAGAACAATGGCAGGATGGCGGTCAGGGCAGTGGCCACGTCAATCGCCAAGATACCTTGCATGGGCAGCCAGCCCAGGAGCAACGCGCCAAGCGGGGCAGCAACGATATTCAGACCACCGTTGAGCATCTGATTTATTCCCTGGATGCGGGTCAAGTTTTCAACCGGGGCCATCAACGAAGTCGAAGCGCTCATGGCGTTGCCGTGGAAACAGCCAGCTAGCGAGCGGATGAACATGACCACATAAATATGCCAGACTGCAACGATATTCAGAGCAAATAAAACAGCCAGGACGAGGGTGGCAAAAGCAACAATACCGTCAGAAAGTACCATAATCCAACGCCGATTCCAACGGTCCACCAGCGTACCGACAACTGGGCCTAAAATCACTCCCGGCAGCATTCCGACCAGCGAGGCGGTTGCCAGCACCGTCGCCGAACCGGTACTGACAGTCAGATGCCAGATCAGGGCAAATTGCACTAACTGGCTGCCCAAAATTGAGAGCGCTTGTCCGCTCCAGATAGTAAAAAAGCGGGCTTTCCAGGGTTTGCCATCCTTGATTGAAAATTGCTTTGCCATGTGAATTCCTTATTTGTCTTTCTTTTTGTTTTCGATTGCCGACGCGGCAATAAACCAGCCGATAAAAATGCCAGTCAGTGCACCAAGCCCTGCTCCAAAAGAAAATTCCCAAGTATGGGACCGAGAAAGATGCCAAACGTGCTGCCGATGAGAAATCCAACTAAGATGAATAAACCATTTTTTTATTCATGAGGTTTCTCCTGTTGAAAGAAATTGGTTTCGATTTACGGCTAGAGTGTATCGCTGCAGGTGCAGGCTGTCCCCTATCTGGAGGTAGGCTTGAGGGTAGGTTTGCAGGCTTGGGGAATCAAAAAGAGCCGTTTCAACGGCTCCTCTTTGACGACAACACCAAAAGTTAAGTTATGAGATGCCCAATTCCCTGGCTCGGGCTATCGCCTGTGGACGGTTGCCCACACCCAGCTTTTGCAGGATGTTGTGCACATGCCATTTGGCTGTCCCTCGGCTGATGACCAGCTCATCGGCAATCTGCTGGTTGGATTTGCCCGCCACGATAAAATTCAACACTCGCAGTTCCTGTTCGCTGAGGGGATGGATCAGATCATTTATTGTAGGTTGTAATTCTTTTTGACCCGTGTCCTGTGTTTGATTTGAAAATACCTGAAGGATTTGATCCACAAATCTGGGTGATGTATTGCGCACTTTTGGTAGTAGCTCTGCAATGAGGGCACCTTCGTCGAGAAAAAGACGAAGGAAGCCATCAGGCTCAGCTAATTTCAAAGCTTTCACCAGCCATTCCAGCGCACTGGTTGTTTTATTCTGGGCTAAGCTAGTGAGCGATAACAAGATTGTTGCTTCAATGCAGGTTCTGATTCTTCCTGTTGCATCGGCTTTTTCAAAGAGTGAAGTCAGTATTTCCAGTGCCTGATCGTGTTTTCCATTCGCTAAAAATACACGAGCTAAAGTGAGATCTTCATATTCTTGGGTGTATTCAACCTGATGTGAATTGCGAAATTCCTGATATTGCTGCGCCCATTGATGGGCTGAATCCAACATCCCATTTGCCAGTTGAATACGGGCGCGATGAGCACTGGAAAGTGTGATAAAACGCGGTAATTCGAACGACTGGCAGATCGAGTGTGCTTGTTCAATTGCCGTCATTGCGGCAGCCAGGTCGCCTGTTGACTTTTTCAAATGGGCAAGCATCATTAATTGAAAGCGTAAATCATCAATGAGGACACCCTGCCTGGATAATTCGATCCCATCCATCAAGTATTTTTCAGAAGAAGAAAGTTCATTTCGTTCCCAAGCAATTTCGGCCAGAACATACCATGCAAACCCAAAAGGCGGAATCACCTTTTCCCCGGCAAGTTGGATTGCATGTTGGACAGTCTGGGTTGCCAGGTTTAATCTTCCCTGTGTGATTTGCATAAGAGCTGCCTCACAGCGTGCCATCACGACCATAAAGGAAACGCCAGCGTTATGAGCGAGATCACTTGCCTTAATAAATAAATGGCTGGCTTTTTCCAGGTCACCTTTTAATCCATAAGCAAGTCCCAGCATCGCGCCTGCGCGGGCGCGATCGTAAAGGTCTTCTTCCGGTAGTTGGTTTAATGCATAAGTTGCCCGTTCAATGGCGAAGGATAGGTCTCCACGCAAGACAGCAAGGGCAGCGCGACGCTCGGCAGAGATTGCCAACAATGTCTTATTATGCAGATTCGATGTTGAACTCTCCTTCAAGGATTGTTCTGCCAGACCAAGATATTTCTCAGAAAGATTGATTCTCCCCGCAATATACCAGGCCCGGGAAGCATGCAAGCATAACGCAGGTTTGGATTGTAGTAGTTGACCTGGCAACGCATCAAGCCACCCAACCAATGTCGTAATCTCCCCTCCTGACCAGGCAGAAGGTTTTTGGATCACTCTTTCGATAACATCCGCAGTTCTCTCCAGGTTTTCGCTAAAAAAAGCATGTTTGACCGCTTCGAAAACCAGATCATTCTCTTCAAACCATTGAGATGCTTTTTCCTGCAAAAGCGATTGCTCGGATTTTGATAAACCTGTCTGTAAATAGTCGGCAAACAGGTGGTGGTAGCGATACCAGCGGCGTTCATCATCGAGCGGGATGATAAACAGGTTGGCCGCTTCGAGCCGGGCGATGACATCTCTCGAATCTGCTCGACCAATGAGCGCTTCACACAGTTCAGCGTTAAAGCGGTCGAGAATGCTGGTACGGATCAGGAAGGCGCGCGTCTCCTCATCCTGCTGTCGGACAACTTCCTCGGCCAGGTAGTCCAGCACGTAACGGTGACTGCCGCGGAAGGTCTCGATGAAAGCCGCCGGGTCGGGCTGGTATTGCAGGGCGAGGGCGGCCAGTTGCAATCCCACCGCCCAGCCTTCGGTACGCTCATCGAGCGCGCGCAGGGTGCTGTCAGCCAGAGAAATATCCAGCGAACGGTCAAAAAATTGGTGGGCTTCCGCAGGCGTAAAGCGCAGGTCGCGGGCTCGGATTTCGGTCATCTGTCCGCTGGCGCGCAACCGTGCCAGCGGCAGGGGCGGATCGGCACGCGTTGTTAGGATGAGATGTGTCCCTGCGGGCTGGTGGTCGATGAAATATTCCAGCGTCTGGTGGATTTGCGGATTGGTAATCACGTGGTAATCATCCATCACCAGGCAAACCCGGGTTTCGAGGGCAGCCAGTTCGTTGAGCAGTTCATCCAATATAATCGTCGTGGATGAAATCTGCGGCACGCTCAAAAGGCTCTGGGCGCTTTGCCCGAGGCTTTGATCCACGCTGCGCAGTGTCTCAATCCAGTACAAGAGATAGCGCACCGGGTCGTTATCGGCTTCCTCGAGGGAGAGCCAGACAACCCGCTGCCCACTACTAAAAAAATGGAGCCACTCAGCCACGAGTGTGGTTTTGCCATACCCGGCTGGGGCGGAGACAAGTGTCAATTTGCGATTTTCCCGCAAACCAGCGGTCATCCGGTCCAGCAAGCGTGGGCGGGTAATCCCGTCACTGCGCAGCGGCGGGATGTGAAATTTTGTGGCGAGCAGATAGGGGTTCATATTCAAAACATTATAACAATCCTTTGCCCTGAACAGCTTGCAAACCATCCTAAATCCTTTTTAGCGATTTCGTTTGGTATAGCGCAACAAGTCAGGGGTTGAAGAAGCAACTCGAAAAAAGGGGCAAGCAACTCAAGAAAAGCAAAGAAAGCGACACCAACTACAGGTAAATGGGGTGTACAAACAAACCAAACCTGAAGGAGGTGTCGCCTGTGAGATTGTACTTTACTGTCGAACTAAGGGAGGAAAGATTTGCCTGTGCCCAAGCAGACTGCCAGGACTGCCTGAATGCTTGGTTGCGAGAACACGAAAAGTTGGTGCATTTTGTCATCGGCAGACAGCTCATTGGGCAGGCGAAATGGGCTGAGTTTCATTCTCAATCACAACAAGTCATCGCCTGGATTTTGCCCTGTGTTTTAGCGATTTTGCGCGTCATTTGCTTGACCCCTGCGCCAAACCGCAGTAAATTAAACGAAATCGCCCCTGCGTCACCAGGAGCGATCTCATTGCAAGTCTTGCACCTTACGATAACTCTTTGGTCAGAGTGTTTTTTCATGCCTCAGCATCTCTGCTAAGACAAATCGCCAATTTTTTACCATTGGCGGCCCCGACGGGGGTGGAGACCTCGATTATTCACCCAATGGTAAATTCGGTCAAATTGTTAGAATTTGACACATTTTGAGCAAGAGAAGCATCGAAGCCGATGCTTTTGCTTCCAAAAGCCATATAATTCATCGAATCCAACAAAAAACACGCCCACAAGGTGTTTTTTTGCTCGTCAGGCACCCTGCCCGTTGTTTTACCATTATTGGTCTCGAAGGCTACTCTAAGAGCAATAGTAAAATTTCTCGATCCTTTAATTCCCCGTAAAAAACAAAGCGATCAGTGGAACTGTTATTGTGGTGGTGTATCATTTCAAGGGCATATTTCGGTAATTGGTTTTGGTTGGCGCCTTATCTGATGACTGGCAAGCGGTACTCTGGAGAGAACGGGCAGGATCCCTCACAGCGGTGTGACAAGTCTCAGTCGAGAAAAAGCAGGAGCGGAAAACTGCTTTCTTTGTTTCGAGAAGAATGGAAAATAGAAAACAGATTACACAATCGCAGGGATGTAATTTTTCACGAAGACGCTACTCGCCAAACCAAAGGCAATGCTGGTCATAATATGGGGATTTTGAATAACATCACGATTGGGTTATGTCTTGGTTCTGGTTTTGATAATCTCGAACGGGCCCGTCGCTTTTTTGACGCAAACCATGAGGTTGCCTTGCAACTGATTACTTCTTCAAAATTGCCTACTTTGTGAAAGCCCTGCTGCCGCGGTAGAATTTCTCTTGCGCCTCCAATCTGAAGCGCGTATAATCTCTTTCAACAAACGTATTGACCGGGACGAGTAAGCGGTCCAGAAGCTGACAGGGAGAACCAGGCCAGAGACTGAAAGCCGGTTCCAGCCTCCACCGCAGAAAACCACCCGCGAGCGTTGACCAGAACGTAGGGGCGAAGCGTGCTTCGCCCGTGCAAGTAAGGAAGACGATTTGCCTCGTTATCGGCTAAAGAGATATTCTGAGCGGAGGGTCTAGCCCCGCAGTCGCAGAATAAATCGGGTGGTACCGCGTGACGCGTAAGCGCTCTCGCCCCGTTGTGGGCGAGAGTTTTTTGTTTTTATTTGGAGGTCTGCCATGTCTGATGATCATACTATGACTCTTTGGCGACCCGGAGATTTGTCACACCCAGCTGTGTGAGCCACCAAATCCGGGTTTGCCCTATCCGTTTGGCGGTCAGGATTTTATCAAACTACTGCGTTGAACCAATTGACGCTCAAAAAGGAAGAAGGAGTCAGAATGTCATTGCCAGCTCAGGAACGTTACGAAGAAACGAAACTTTACCGTATCCGTCACTCCGCGGCGCATGTCATGGCCCAGGCGGTACTCGAGTTTTACCCCGAAGCAAAATATACGATCGGGCCGCCGGTTGAAAACGGTTTTTATTACGATTTTGACTTGCCCCAGCCGATCCAGCTCGAAGACCTGGAAAAGATCGAAAAACGGATGCGCCAGATTGTTTCCGGCGGCCACATCTTCGAAAAGAAAGTTATTTCGGCTGAGGAGGCCCGTCAGGTTTTCAAGGATCAGCCCTATAAACTGGAACTGATCGAAGGCCTGGAAAAAGGCGGTCTGGATGAGTACGGCAATCCGCTGAACGAGAAACCTGAAATCTCGCTCTACCAGAGTGATACGTTCACGGATCTCTGCCGTGGGCCGCATGTCGAAACGACGAAGCAAATTAATCCGAGCGCCTTCAAGCTGATGTCGATTGCCGGGGCCTACTGGCGCGGCGATGAACACAACAAGATGTTGACGCGCATCTATGGCACGGCCTGGGAAAAGCCGGATGAACTCAAGCAATATCTCCAGATGTTGGAAGAAGCCAAGAAGCGCGATCACCGCAAGCT
>DHVZ01000057.1 GCA_002412925.1 Anaerolineales bacterium UBA5195
GCATCCTGCTCAACCTGCTGGCGGCTGAGATTACCGCCACGACCGGGCGCGACCCTGGTCAGCACTACCACGATCTGACCGAACGCTTTGGCAGCCCAGTCTACAAACGGATCGATGCCAAAGCCAACACTGCCCAGAAAAACGTGCTCAAAAACCTATCACCCGAAGCGGTCAAAGCCGAGACCCTGGCTGGAGAAAAAATCATTGCCCGTCTGACCAAGGCCCCGGCCAATGATGCTTCGATTGGCGGATTAAAAATCGTCACTGAGAACGGTTGGTTCGCAGCGCGCCCCTCGGGCACCGAGGAAATCTACAAAATCTACGCCGAGAGCTTTATCGATGAGGGTCACCTGAACCGGGTCATCGACGAAGCCCAGGCAATAGTCAGCGCGGCTTTTCAGGCCGCAGGAGCTTAATCCATGGAAACCAGACGTTTTGGCCGTACCGGCCACCTGAGTACCCTCGCCATCTTTGGCGCGGCCGCTTTTTGGGAAATTTCGCAAGCCGATGCCGACCAGGTGATGGAAGAAATCATCGCGGCGGGCGTCAACCATATCGATGTCGCGCCTTCCTACGGGCAGGCCGAAGAACGCATCGGCCCGTGGATGCCGCGGGAGCGGGGGCGCTTCTTCTTGGGCTGTAAAACAATGGAACGCACCCAGGCAGGTGCGTGGAACGAGATGCAAGCTTCCCTGAAACGTTTGCAGACCAAGTCTTTTGATTTGTACCAGTTCCACGCCATCACCACTTTCGAAGAACTAGACGCAGTCACGATGAAGGGTGGCGCGCTCGAGGCGGCAGTTGCCGCACGCGAGGCAGGGCTGACTAAATTTATCGGCATCACCGGCCACGGGGTCGATTCTCCAGCCATTTTCCTCGAAGCGTTGCGACGTTTCGACTTTGATTCGATCCTTTTCCCGCTCAATTTTGTTCAGTTGGCCAACCCCGTCTACCGCCAGAACACCGAGGCCCTGCTGGCCGAGTGCCGCCAGAAAGATGTCGGCACGATGATTATTAAATCTGTCACGCTGGGGCCGTGGGGTGAAAAAGAACACACCGCCACCACCTGGTACGAACCATTTAGTTCGCCAGATAAAATTCAACAGGCAGTGAACTTCGCACTTTCGTATCAGGTCACCGGGCTTTGCACGGCCGGTGATACGCGCATCCTGCCGTTAATGCTAAGAGCCTGCGAAAACTTCCAGCCGCTGGGTGACGCAGAACGTGAAAAACTGATAGAATCGGGCCAGGCATATCAGCCGTTATTTGCCTGAAGTTTGCGCTCGAAAGATTTCAAATCAAGGAGCTTGAATGGATCCCCGTGTTGCCAAACTTGCCAAAGTGCTCGTCAATTATTCGATTGCATTGAAACCTGGCGACCAGTTCGTACTGCGCACCAGCCCGCTGGCCGAAGAACTCAACCTGGCTATTTATGAAGAAGCCGTCAAAACCGGAGCGCACGTTCTGGTTCAAATGAGCATGCCTGGCGCCGAAGAGCTTTTCTACAAATATGCTTCCGACACGCAGCTCGACCATATTTCACCTGTGCGGAAACTGATCACTGAAACTTTCGACGCCTCGCTTTACATCGAAGCCGAACACAACACTCGCTCGCTTTCGGGCATCGACCCCACGCGCATGGCGCGCGCCCGCAAAGCCGGCGCGCCGCTCAGTAAAATTGCCTTCGAACGCTCCGCCCGAGGAGAATTGCGCTGGGGGCTGACGGTTTATCCCACCCATGCCATGGCCCAGGATGCCGACATGAACCTGGCGGACTATCGCGAATTTGTCTATGGCGCGGGGATGCTTAATGATGATGACCCGGTGGCTTTCTGGAAGGCCGAAGGCGTAAAACAGGGCAAACTGGTTTCCTGGCTGAAAGGGCGCGAGAAGGCTGTGCTGAAGGGCTCCAATGTCGATATCAGCTTGTCGATCAAGGAGCGCACCTTTATCCCCTGTGACGGAAAATACAACTTCCCGGATGGTGAAATCTTCACCGGCCCGGTGGAAGACTCCGTCAACGGCTGGATCCGCTTTCGTTACCCGGCCATTTATGACAGCCAGGAAATCACCGACATCGAACTCTGGTTCGAGAAAGGTAAGGTCATCAAGGAAACCGCCAGCAAAAACCAGGAACTCCTGACCGCCTTGCTCAACACCGATGCCGGTTCACGTTACCTGGGCGAATGGGGCATCGGGACAAACTACGGCATCCAGCGCTTCACCAAAAATATGCTCTTCGACGAAAAAATCGGCGGCACGATCCATTTTGCGGTCGGCGCGGGCTACCCCGAAAGTGGCAGCAAAAACGAATCCGGCCTGCACTGGGATATGCTCTGCGACATGGCCGAGAGCGAAATCACGGTCGATGGTGATTTGTTCTACAAAGACGGTAAACCGACGATTTAAAATTGGAACCACTTAAAATGGAACACGCAACACGAAATACATGTTGCGTGTTCCATTTTTTTTCTGTGTAGAACGCGTTCTCCCTGGCCTGACCGGCCAGGACAGGCTAACGCGCTTCTGGATTTTCAATCCACAAAACGATATTTTAGCAAAGCCCAGACCGCCTCGAATGCATCCCAGATGCCAATCTTTTTACCCTCGGAGTATTCTCGTGGGTTGAAGGAAATCGGCACTTCATAGACGCGCACATTGGCCTTGAGGATCTTGGCGGTAAATTCAGGCTCAAAATCAAAGCGGTTGGCGCGCAAGGGCATATCGGCCACGACTTCACGGCGGAAAACCTTGTAGCCGGTCTCCATGTCCGTCAGGATGTTGTTATAAAGGATATTGGTCATCAAGGTCAGCATCTTGTTGGCGACCATGTTCCAGAACAGAATGGCGCGGTGCGGTCCTCCGAGAAAACGCGAACCGTAGACAACATCGGCCACGTCTTCTTCGATGGGTTTTAGTAAACCGGGATATTCGCGCGGGTCATATTCGAGATCGGCATCCTGGATGAGCATCACATCGCCGCTGGCCGACCGGATCGCGGTGCGCAGGGCAGCGCCTTTCCCGGCGTTTTTCTCATGCAAAATAACACGCACGCCATCTTTGCCATCCAGTTCAGCCAGGATATCGCGGGTGCCATCCTGGGAACCATCATCCACAATCACGATTTCGGATGCAAGCCCGGTAGCCTGCACGCGCCTGATAATCTCACGGATGGTGTTCTTTTCGTTATAAACAGGAATCAACACGGATAGTTTCATGCCAGGAATTATACTTGAATTTACCCGAACTTAATTTATTGTAATGCTCTCAGACACAACCAAACAGACGGACATGCTATAATTTACAAAGCATCTATTCTTTTCGAATTATGGCAGGCAATGATGACAATGAACACGCTTTCTCCCCGCCCGGCAGCCCCTTCACAACCAGCCTCTTCTGGCCCGGCTTTTATTCCCCCGCCCATTACGAAGATGGAAGATACCGGCCTTGCGCAACTCTGGCTGCAAGATTTGGCGCTTAAAATCCTGTATTTCCAGGGGTACCTCTCGGGGTTCAAGATCGCCGAAGAAATCGCCCTGCCCTTTGCCGGGGTCACCGACCAGATTCTGGAATCACTTAAACGCGAAAAGTTGGTGGAAGTCAAGTCTTCATCGATGGGCCTGGGGGAAGGTTCCTACCAGTACGCCATCACCGGCGCTGGGATTGAACACGCGCGCGAGGCGCTGGAGCGCAGCCAGTATGCCGGGCCTGCCCCCGTGCCGATCGAAACCTACAATGCCTCCATCCGCAAACAGAGCCAGCATCGCGTTGTGGTCACCTCACGCCACATGCGGCAATTACTATCGCAACTGATTTTGTCAAACGCAACCTTTGAGCAACTTGGCCCGGCGCTCAATTCTGGCACCTCCATTTTCCTGTATGGTCCTCCCGGAAACGGGAAAACCAGTGTGGCGCGTGCCTTTGGCAGCATGGTCCTCCAACAGGATATGTACATCCCTTACGCCCTTTTTGTGGACGGACAGGTTATCAAACTCTATGATTCGGTCAATCACCAGCGCGCCCAGGATGAAGACTCAACTGCCGCAGGCACCGGCTCCTTGCGTTCCGGCGGACGCCGCGACCCGCGCTGGGTGCATGTTCGCCGCCCATTCATCGTTGTTGGCGGAGAACTGACCCTGGCTGGCCTCGACCTGGTCTTTGATGACACCCATAAATATTATGAGGCGCCTTTCCAGGTCAAAGCCAACGGCGGCATCCTGCTCATCGATGACTTTGGCCGCCAGCAGGTGCGTCCACGCGACCTGCTCAACCGCTGGATTGTGCCGCTCGAAAATCGCGTCGACTTTTTGACCCTGCATACCGGCCGGAAAATCGAAATCCCGTTTGATGTACTGGTCGTTTTTTCAACCAACCTGCCCCCACGCGACCTGGTTGACGAGGCCTTCCTGCGCCGCCTGCGCCACAAAATTGAGATTGGCGATCCCTCTTACGAAGACTTCCGCCAGATTTTCCAGCGCGTGGCCCAGGTTAAAAAGGTACAGTACAACGATCAGGGGTTGGCCTACCTGCTTCAGGAATGGTATATCAAGCGCAACCGCAAATTGCGCGCTTCGCATCCGCGTGACTTGTGCGACCAGATTATCGATATCGCCCACTATCGCGGGGTTGAGCCAGCCATGACACGTGAACTACTCGACCTGGCCGCGCAGTCGTATTTCGTCGAACTTTAGTCTACCAACTTTAGTCTACCAACTTTAGTCTACAAACTTTGCGCTACCAAACTTTAGTCTACCCCTTTACGAAACACGCAAAACGCACTACTATTTCGTAGTGCGTTTTGCGTGTTTCCAGCCTCCTGACCCTTCTCCGTATTTTTTGAGCCATGATTTCCCATTTCCCCACTCCTCTGATCTTTGCCCATCGCGGCGCCTCGGCGCATGCCCCAGAAAACACCCTGGCAGCCTTTGAGCTGGCCTTGAAACAGGGTGCGCCCGCCATCGAATTTGATGTGAAATTGACTTCTGATCGACAGGTAATCATCCTTCACGACCAGACGTTAAACCGCACGACGAACGGTTCCGGTTCCGTCACAAAACAACCCTTCTCAGCCCTGCGTGAACTCGACGCCGGTTCCTGGTTTTCGGATAACTATCGCGGCGAAAAAATTCCCAGCCTCGCTGAAGTTTTCGAATTGCTGGGCAAAAAAATCCTCATGAACGTGGAACTGACCAACTACGCCACGCCATTTGACGGGCTTGTCCACGAGGTGGCAAAGCTGGTCAAAAAACACGGGCTGCAGGAATATGTGCTTTTCTCCTCGTTTTTTCCCACCAACCTGGCAGTTGCCCGTTGGCTGCTGCCCAGCGTCCCGCGCGGGCAACTCATCTTGGAAGGAAATTCCGGTTGGTGGCAAAGAGCCGTCGGAACTTTCATGAAGCTGGAGGCCGAACATCCATTTAGCACAGACGTAACCGCAGAGTCGGTAAAACGCACCCAAGCCAAAAAACGCCGCGTTCACGTTTGGACAGTGAACGACCCCGCCGAGATGCGCCGCCTTCGTTCACTGGGCGTCGATGGCATCTTTACCGATGACCCGCTCATCGGCCTGGAAAATTTCAAGTAGATGACCTCAACTGCGAACAGACTCTCAAACAATCGCCACCAGCGGCAGCCTGCCCGGATGTTTATTCCTGCCTGTTCCGCGCTCTTGGCGAGATTGAACTACGCGGGGTGGGCGGCCCTGACGCTGATTTCGCTGCTGGCCGCGCTGATTGCGCCCGCGGCAGCCTCGGCCCAGGGAACTGATCCTGCCACCTTGCTCATGCGTAAGCTCACGCCTGAGGAAAAGATCGGCCAGTTATTTTTGGTTTCTTTTACCGGCGCCGATGTTGGCAAACAATCTCAAATTTATGACCTGATTGTCAATCAGCATGTTGGCGGGGTGGTGCTGACAGCCGAAAATGACAACTTTGTGGCCGAAAACACCACGCAGGAAGCCTTAAACCTGACTAACGCGCTCCAACTGGCGGAGCGGGATAGCGCGGTCAACCCGGCAACCAATTCCACCGCGCACACCTACATCCCCTTATTAATTGGCATCTCACAGGAGGGGGGCGGCGCTCCCAACGACCAGATATTAAGTGGCCTGTCCCCGATCCCCGACCAGATGGCGATCGGCGCCACCTGGGATCGGGTCCTGTCTGAAAAAGCGGGCGCGGTTATGGGCGAGGAACTCTCAGCTTTGGGATTTAACCTGTATCTTGGCCTGACCCTCGATGTGCTGACCTTGCCCGACCCAGCTGTCAGCTCAGATTTGAATACGCGCGTTTTTGGCGGCGACCCTTATTGGGTTGGTGAAATGGCGCGCGCCTATCTCACCGGCTTGCATACTGGCTCGAATGGCCGCATGGCGATCATTGCCAAGCATTTTCCTGGCCGCGGAGGTTCTGACCGCCCGGCTGACAAGGAAATCTCAACCATTCGGCGTTCTCTCGATGAACTCAAATCCATCGAACTCGCGCCTTTTTTTGCGCTGACCGCGAATACCCTTGACCCCAAAATGGTTGTCGACGGATTGCTGGTTTCACATATCCGCTACCAGGGCTTCCAGGGCAATATCCGCGCCACAACCCGGCCGATCAGTTTTGACCAGAAGGCGCTCAGCCAGATCTTGTCGCTCCCCATACTGTCCAACTGGCGGCAAAATGGCGGCTTGATTCTCAGCGACAATCTTGGCACGCCAGCCGTCAGACGTTTTTACGACCCCGACCTGAAGACTTTCTCCGCCCGCCTGGTGGCTCGCGACGCATTCCTGGCCGGGAATGACCTGCTTTATATGGGCAACATCGTCTCATCTGACGCGCCCGATACCTATACCAGCATGGTTCGCACACTGCAATTCTTTGCACAAAAATACCGCGAAGACCCCGCTTTTGCCTCGCGCGTCGACGAGTCTGTCGAGCGTATCTTAAAAGTAAAATATCGTTTATATGGCACCTTCACATGGTCGCTCGTCGAAGCTCCAACGACAAACCTGGATAAACTTGGTCTTTCCAAAGAACAGGTTTTTGCGATTGCGCGTCAGTCAGCCACGCTGATCAGCCCGGCTCCGGCCGATTTCGCAACTGTCTTGCCCGCGCCTCCAAACACATCCGATTACATCATCTTCCTAACCGACGCCCGTACCGCGCGGCAGTGCTCCACCTGTCCGAATAAGCCCCTCCTCGCCAAAGATGCCCTGCACGTTGCTGTGCAGCGGTTATATGGGCCTTCAGCCAGCGGATTGGTTAATCTGAGTCACCTTTCGTCTTTTTCCTTCGACGACTTAAACCTTTTACTGGATGATAAACTGCCGTCACCCGACTTATTAAATGCCCTGGGGCGCGCCAGCTGGGTTGTGATTTCTACCCTGGACCTGCCAGACAAGTCCCCACAGGGCAGCACCCTGCGGCGTTTTCTCTCCGAAAAACAGAGCCTGCTCGGCAACAAAAAGGTCATCCTGTTCTCGTTTAGCGCCCCCTATTACCTCGATGCGACAGATATTTCCAAACTGACAGCCTTTTATGGGTTGTATGCCGAATCTGACCCATTTGTTGAGGTGGCCGCCCGCCTGCTTTACCAGGAAATTTCCCCCGCCGGTTCCCTGCCAGTTTCGGTGGAGGGGATTGGTTATGACTTGATTTCTACGACCGCCCCAGATCCAAACCAGGTGATTTCACTCAGCCTGGACCTGCCGAAAGCCACTCCCACACCCGAAACCACGCTCACAGCCGAACCGACGGTTGCGCCATTGTTTCGCGTGGGTGATACCATTTCGGTGCGAACGGGAATTATTGTTGACCACAACCAGCATCCGGTGCCAGACGGCACGCCGGTGCGTTTTACGTTGTCTCAAGGTGAGAGCGGTCTGATCCAACAGATCGAAGCGGTAACAACGCTGGGCATCGCGATGGCAGCCTTCCGGCTCGACAAACCCGGGCTGATCGAAATTCATGCCACGAGTGAACCTGCCAAGGTTTCAGACACCATCCAGTTGGATGTGACCAACGAGGGAGCAACGGTAATTATCATCACCCCCACGGTTGAGGTCACCCCACAGCCTGTGACGCCAACACCCACGCTGGAACCCGTTCCCACGCCAACAGCTTCGTTAACCATCTCGAACGGTTATCCCAACTTATTCGGGTGGTCCCTGGTGCTGCTGGTCATGGCCGCAGGCGTCAGCCTGATTTACTGGCTTTCCAGTCAAATCGTCGATCCTAAATGGGCAGTTCGCTGGTCGCTGCTGGTTCTGGTAGGCGGCCTGGTCACCTACAACTATCTGGTTTTGGGTTTTCCGGGCGGGGGAAATTGGCTAAACGAACGCGGCCTGCCGACATTCTTGCAGGCGGTTTTGATTGGTCAGGGAGTCGGATTCGCCATTGGGTGGTTTTGGCGGTTAGCGGCCGAGGGTGGCGATCAGGCTTAGGAGCAGCAGAACGGCTGAAATCCCGAATAAGATACTCTCCGGGGGGGCGAGCAAGGCGTCCAGCGCGGGTGCGCGCCGGGGCCGAGACATGGGTCTCGTCGGTAGTTCCTTTGTCCCAAATAAATATTGGCGGAAGGCTTCAATCGATTCGGGCCGCTGGTCAGGGTGCAATTCCATGGCCCACAGGATGGCTTTTTCTGTGCGCACACTGATGGCCGGGTTGGTGCGGCGCGGCGACATCAATCCCTCGGGATGCAGGAAACGCTGGCGGGCATCCACGGGAGGCTGGTTGGTCAGCAGGTGATAGAGGGTAGCCCCAAAGGCAAAAATATCGGAACGAATGTCGGTATGGCTTTCAGAACCGCCATACTGTTCCAGCGGAGTATACAAAACAGTGCCCTGTCCCTGAATGATGGTAATGGTCTCCTCATCAGGGGCAAGCACTTTGACCAGACCAAAATCGACCAGTTTGAGCAGGCCGCCGGGCGTGATCTTCAGGTTGGAAGGTTTGATATCGCGGTGAACGATGGGCGGAGATTGGCTATGCAGGTAGGCAAGCGCGTCGGCAAGCTGGGCAGCCCAATCAAGCGCATCCCGCTCGCTGAGAAAGGCATTACGGCTCTTGGCCTCCAGCATGACGGTGCGCAGGTCTTTGCCGGGGACGTAGTCCATGACGAGATAATCTTTCTCGCCAATCGAGAAGAAATCGGAGACTTTGGGAAGGTTCGGGTGATCGAGGCGCGCAAGCACAGTGGCCTCGCGCATAAATTGTTCGCGGGCTTCGCACAAAACTTTTTCGGGAAGGTTGCGGTCGTGTTCGACCTCCTTAAGCGCACACTTACGCCCATCGAGACGCAAATCGTCTGCCAGGTAGATGTTTCCCATCCCACCCTGGCCGATGCGCTCCTGGATGCGGTAGCGTCCGCGCAGGACCTCCCCCGTTTTGAGCGGGATCGGCATTGGCTTGTCTCCTCGTTTTAGTGAACTGTGCAGAGTGAATTTCGGCGTGTTTTTTATGCACAGAACGGCGCTTTTCTGCTATATTATAACGTAGAGGAGAGTATGCGCATCAGCAAATCAGGATTCTTGCTTTTCATTCGTGAACCGGATTTTGGATGCACAAAACACCTATGAGCGAAAAAGATGCTCCCATTCTTGTCGCAATAAATGGTCCACTAAAAGGGGAACGTTGGTCGCTCGATCACCCCCTGGTAATGGGACGTGAACCGGGCTGCGAAGTGGTCATCCCCGACAGACAGGTCTCTCGCTATCACGCGCGCCTGACTCCTGGACCGAATGGCGTTGTGCTGGAAGATCTGGGCAGCAAAAATGGCACTCACTACAACGGCAGTCCCCTAGCCGGGCAGGTGGTTTTACAGGATGGCGACACACTGCAAATCGCGGTGGCTCAGGAATTCCAGTTCCTGAGCTCGGACGCAACCATGCCGCTGGAGGCCGGGCCGTCACTCGGCGGGCGCTTGATGCTGGATATGCGCGCACGCCAGGTCTGGGTCAACCAGAAACAGATGAATCCGCCGCTTTCGGCCCAGCAATTCCAGCTTCTTTGGGTTTTGTACCAGAACGAGGGAAAAGTCGTCACGCGCCAGGAGCTTGTTTCAGCCGTCTGGGGCGACGAACAGTCTGCCGGGGTGACCGACCAGGCGCTGGATGCGCTCATCCGCCGCCTGCGCGACCGTCTCGCGGCCATGGATCCGGAGCATAATTACATCGTTACCGTGCGCGGACATGGCATGATGCTTGATAACCCCCCGGGCGGGGAGTGAGCCAGGCATGGAAAGCGTGGCTCCCGAGATTGACCGGTATGCCAGGAAAACCTACCGCGCCTGATTACGGAAAAAGGTGGCAGTCGCTTCCAAAGTGACTGCCACCTGCGTTTACTATTCCCTGTTGACCAATCCCCTTTTCCTACTTCCCCAAATTTTTCTGCATCGAGTGCTTCAAAACCGCCCGGTAAACTTTTTCGAGTCGTTTCATAATTTCTGCAGAATTGGGGTCCTGTTTGCCCTGCTGCTCCACCTGCTGCATCAAGGAGGCCATGACCCCGGTGAATTCTTCGGTCAGATCATTCTCGTGAGCTTTGAGCGCTTCATCCAGCGCGGCATCCTCCCCGGCAGCTTCGACCAGTTCGTTGATGATTTCCAACTCGGGCGGGGTGCTGGCCTGCTGCAGGACGGAGACGATTTGCTGGAGCTTTTGCATCCGGTCGGCCTCGTTTTTTTGCTGGGCATCGCGTAATTTTGTCTCCAGGATTTGGACAACGACTTCGTTCTGGAAATTGGCGATATTTTCCATGGTTGCCTGGGCAATATCTGGAGCGGCCAGCAGGGATTCGATCATCGCATCTGCCTGTTTCATCTGTTCTTCGACGGCCTTGTCGATCTGGTTGGTGTATTCAAGGATCTTCTCGCGCAGTTCCTCAAGCTTCTGGCGTTCTTCGCCGGAGGTCTTGTCGAGCTGCTCGGTGAGAATCTGGAAGAAGGAGTAATCCAGCCCGTTGCGCGTCAGGCTGACCAAGGCCTGCAGGCGAGCCTCGGTGGGGGCGGCGATGAAAATTTCCAGTAATTTTTCGCGTGTCAGTCCCTGCCCCACATCCTGGAGCGATTTGACCGCCGCTTCGAGCTCGCCCATCTGCGCCTGGATTTTACGACCATATTCAGAATTGGCCATCAGTTCTTCCTGGAGCGCAGCCATGGCCTGGGCCGACTGTTGCTGCCCAGAGGCCACAGCAGCTTCGGCCAGGCGGCCAAACAACGCAAAGAAGGTCTCATCCAGTTGGGCGGACTCGTTCTTGATGATCTCGGTGCGCGCCTCGGGCGAGCTGGCCTGCATCAGGCGCTGGATCAGGTTCAGGCGTTTCTGCTGTTCGTCAAGCATTTCCTTCGTGACTCCGTCGCCTTCCAGGATTTTTTCGATCATGCTCTGGAAAGTGAGAAAACTCTGGGGCCGCAGGAGATAGCCTTTTCGTTTTTCAGCGGGCAGGCGGTTCATCACCTGCGTAATCAACGGGCCGACGATTTTTTCCTGTTCGTTGACGGGCAATCCCAACTCAGAGGGGAAATACGTCAACAGGAGTTCTTTTTCATTGTCGTGATAAACGGTGGGAGTCGAGAGCGGTCCTTCGAATCCGCAAAACGGGCAGCGGGCATAATTGGAAACGCGCCCGATCAGGCGCTGTTTCGCGCCGGGGTCGGCGGTCACGTCAAAAAGCTGTTCAACCTGGGCAGGAATCATCTGGCGACAGCGGGGGCAGGAAATCTGGGTCTGGGGCATGGGGTTTTGTATTTTCCGATTTCTGGGTTTAATTTTTTACGGAATACGCCTCACGCAATAACTTGCTGCGTATTCCGTCTTTCGTTTCTTACAAGAGGGGATATTTTACCCCGAAAATTTATCTTGGCAGCGAGAAGCAAACTCTTGCGCCTGAGCCATGCTGCGGATCGAGCCAGATGCGCCCGCCGTGAGCCTCGACAATTGCGCGCGCCAGGTAGAGTCCCAACCCCGCGCCTTTGGTTTTACGGACAGCGGTGTCAGAGCGATAAAACCTGTCAAAGATATGCGGCATGTCGTGTGGGTCGATGCCAGGTCCTTCATCGCTGACCGTGATGATTACCTGTTCAGGGCGAAGGTCGCCGCTGATCTGGATTCTTCCTTTTTGGGAATATTTGATCGCGTTCGAGATAAGATTGGAAAAGACCTGTTCGATGCGGGTTTCGTCGCCCATGATAACGGGAAAATCAGCAGGGAAATCCACCGTCAGTGTATGGTTTTTGGTCTGGGTTTGGAAGCGTTCAGCGAGGCGTTGGGCCAGGTTGGGCAGGGATAAATCCGTCCGATTCATGGTCAACCCGCCAGCCTGGAGTCGCGAAGCATCCAACAAATCTTCGATCATCTGGGTCAGGCGGTCGGCTTCATCTTCGATGACGGCCAGGCTGTCCTGGATGACATGCTTGTCCCAGCGGGCATCGTCACGCCGCAGGGTGGAAGCGTAACCCTTGATCAAGGCTACGGGGGTTTTAAGTTCGTGGCTGACAATGGAAATAAAAGTGGCCTTCATCTCATCAGCATTGCGGAAGTGGGTGATGTCGCGGACAGTGACGATAATGTTGCGCACCTGTCCATCGGGGGTCAACAAAGGAGCGTAGGTAATGCCGACCGGGACGTTGGGCGGCTCCGAACGCTTGAGATCTCCCTCAACGTACAAATGCGCGTTGGTGGTCAGCGGCCAGCCCTGGGCTTCGGCTTCTTCAAGGGTCATGCCATCGGGCTTGCGCGCCCAGTCGATGACTTCATCATGCCTTTTGCCGCGAACCTGCTCATCGGTCTGGCCGCAGATGCGCTCGAAGGCATCGTTGACGCGCTCGATGCTGTGATCGGCGTTCAGGATGAGAATGCCATCGGCAGCACCATCGATCAGGGCATCGAGACGTTGTTTTTCGAGAATTACCTGGCTGTACAGGCGCGCGTTGAAGACCGCAATCGCGGCCTGGTCAGCAAAGGATTGCAGGAGCTGTTTATCATTGGCAGAAAAAAGGTCGGGATAGGAGCGGAAGATGAAAATGACGCCAATCACCTGTCCATGGGTAACGAGCGAAATGGCGGTGCCGTTTAACAAGCCCTGGCTGGCAGTATAAGTCAGTTCTTTCAACATGCGGTTGAGTTCGTCAACATCCAGCTCGGCAGCACGCTCTTCAGCCAGCAGCGGCTCAAGATAACGCAAAAATGCCGCCGGGATGCCGTGCCCGGCAGCAACTCGCCAGGAATTGGCTTCTTTCAGCGCAATCAACCCGGCCTGGCCTGCCAGCATTTCGATGGCGATGCGCAAAATGCGCTTCAACACCTTTTGCAGATCAAGTTCCTGGGTGATGGTGCGGGTTATTTCGAGCAGGTAGTCGCGTTGTCTGACGCGGAAATCGGGGAGCATGTTTCGGATTCGGGGCTGCCAATCGTTAGGAAAGATTGCTTGTATTTTATCACCTGGAAAAGCCACAAACGTTAGAGCGGCATCGGAGAAAGGTTAATCGATTATCAGTAGTTTACAAAATATCTTGAAGCAGCCCAATTCTTGGGAATCTGCGCGCGCGCCCATGGATGACAAGGATTGAACCAACCTCGCCATGCTTTATAATCAGTAATTCACGAAAGTTGGGAAAACTACTGATTATCCATACCGGCAACTATTTAAGCATAACTGCGTATATTTTCCTGGACATTTTGCATCAATTTTCATATTGGAGGCTCTCATGTACAAAAATTTCGTTCGCATCCTGGTCAGCGCCACGCTGCTGGCTGTGCTCGCCTTGGGCATCGCTGCCCCGGTATCCGCTTTCGATGGGCGTGGTGGCGACCTGGTCATCGTCGGCAAGGACGAGGTTGTCAACGATGATCTCTATGTCGGCGCCGGTAATTTCACCCTGGATGGGACCATCAAAGGGGATCTGCTTGCCAGTGGCGAAACCTTGACGATTAATGGCACTGTCGAAGGCGATGTCATGGCAGCCGGACAAACCATCATCCTCAACGGCGTTGTCACCGGCAGTGTCCGAATGGCTGGCGCGGCATTATTCGTCGGAGAAAATGCCAAAATTGGCGGCGACATTATCGCAGCAGGCGCCAGCCTGGAGACCCGCAAAGGCAGCGCCATTGGACAGGACGCAGTCATCTTCGGCGGCCAGGCGCTTTTGGCGGGTGAGATTGCTCGCAACGTAAAAGTATTCACCGGCGGGCTGGAACTGCGCGGTCAGATCGACGGAAACCTGGAAGCTGAAGTCGGCGAGGCGGAACATGACGGACCCGGCCCGATGGTCTTTATCCCAAAATCGCCAATCCCTGTGCCAAATGTCAAAGGCGGCCTGACCATCGACCCTGAGGCCAAAATCGGCGGAAAACTGACCTATACCAGCGCCAAGGAACTGACCATTCCGGGCGGCGTGGTTGCGGGAGTTGTCACTCGCCTGGAGCCGGAAGTCACGCCCGTTATCAAACCAACCGCAAGCGAATTGTTCATGGCAGGCCTGCTTAATTCAATCCGCAAAATCGTCACCCTGATCCTGCTTGGCCTGCTTGTCGGCTGGTTATTCCCAACCTTTCTCTCCCTGGGCATCAACCACGTCCGCACAGCTCCCTTGCCGTCATTTGGCTGGGGGATCGTGTCGATTGCAGCCTTCTTCTTTGCGCTGCTGGTGCTGATCATGGCCACGATTATTGGCGCACTGCTCTTTGGCGCGTTGACATTGAGCGGCCTCAGCGCAGCAATGGTTTTCCTTGGCCTGTTGGGAATGTTCGTCCTGATCTTTGGTTTTGTGCTGGCGACCTCTTTTATCGCGCAAATCATCGTCAGCCTGTTGGGCGGCAAACTGATCCTTGAAAAGGTGAAACCAGAATGGGCTGACCACAAAGTCTGGCCGCTGGCCATCGGCGTGATTCTGTTCGCCATCCTGACCTCCATCCCGATTTTGGGACAACTGGCTGGCCTGGTTGTGGTTCTTCTGGGTTTGGGCGCGCTATGGTTGTCAGGTTACAGTCTTTTCCCAAGAAAACAGGCAGAGTAACGTTACAGGTCATAAACCAGGCGTGAAACAAACCTTGAATCAAAAAACGACGGCGCAATGCCGTCGTTTTTTGATTCAAGTGAAAATTTTACGGGCATTCCTTGGTATAGCTGACTTGTTGTTCGTATCGTCCTTTGGGGCTGCGCCAGAAAGCATTCCCGTCCTTGGCGAGGGCCACAAATTGGTATTCGAACCAGCCATTCTCCCTGACGCGGACATCAGGGCTGATATCCAGCGCTGAGAACGTCCGGGTGAAATTGCCCTTTCCATCCGTGTCCATTTTCCCGCCAGCATACCACTGGCTGCTCATGCCGGTCACTTTATCCACCATGCGGTAATAAATGTCCACCTGCACGATATACGGGCTGACACTCTTCGCAGTGAAGACAAGTTGCGACGGAGAGCATTTCAACGAGAGGGTATCACCAGAGCGGGTGATATCAACAAGCTGGTCGGCGCCAACGGCCGGGGGCAGGGTCGCGGTCGGGGTATTTTCCGGGGCTTCGGTCGGCGCGGCAACCGGAGCTTCAGTGGCAACCGGGGCAGCTGGCGGGGGAACATCTGTCGGCAGCGCAGGCGCCGAGGTAACCGGCACGACCACAGTCACTTCGACAATCATTGGCGGTTGGACAATGGGCTGGGCAGCAGGTGCAGCGCCGCAGGCAGTCAGGGCAAAGATCAAGACCAAAAATAGTAACTTTTTCATTTCAATTCTCCTTTTTCTTAAAGATTGTAATTGCATTACAAAACTTGCGCAGTGCCCCATTTGGGCTATTGGTTTTTAGACATGGATACTCCAGATTAGTGACAAATATCTGTGTTACACCGCGTGCGAGGCGGGTATAATCCTGCGCATGATGACTCCAGCCGAGATCGAGCGCAAGCTCGACCAAATTCTTTTAAAAGTAGCCAAACCGGGCCGTTACGTGGGCGGCGAATTGAACATCACTGTCAAAGACTGGGAACAAGTCCAAACCAAAGTCGCCCTGGTCTTTCCAGATATTTATGATATCGGCATTTCCAACGTGGGTTTGAAAATTTTGTACGACCAGGTCAACCAACGCCAGGATGCCCTGGCAGAACGCGCTTACGCGCCCTGGCGCGACATGGAAGCGCTGATGCGCGAAAACAGAATCCCGTTATATTCGCTCGAAACCACCCACCCGCTGGCCGCGTTCGACCTGATCGGCTTTTCGATCCCCTACGAGACGCTCTACACCAACACCCTGAACATCCTTGACCTGGCCGGGATTCCCGTCAGAGCAGCGGAGCGGGATAACTCAGACCCTGTCGTGATTGCCGGTGGACACAGCACGATGAACCCCGAACCAATGCACGCCTTCATGGACGCCTTTGTGGTCGGCGAGGGCGAAGAAGTCATTCATGACCTTATCGATGTTATCCAAAGGGTGAAAGGCAATGCTCAAAGCCGCGACGAACTGCTCAAGGAACTGGCGAAAATTCCCGGTGTTTATGTCCCCCGCTTCTACGAGGTGAGCTACCTCGAGGATGGGACCGTGGCCGGGGTAAGTCCAAACACCCCTGATGCGCCCAAGGTGGTGACCAAGCGCATCGTTGCGAAACTGCCTCCGCCGCCGACCAAATTCATCGTCCCCAATATCGAAACGGTCCACAACCGCGCCACGATCGAGATCATGCGCGGCTGCACGCGAGGCTGCCGCTTCTGCCATGCCGGAATGATCGCGCGCCCGGTGCGCGAACGCCCGGTGGAGGAAGTGCTGGCGGCTGCCGAAGAAGCCATCAACGCCACCGGTTTCGAAGAACTGGCGCTGATCTCGCTCTCCTCGTCAGATTACACCAATATTCTCGAGTTGGTTACGCGCATCGGAGAAAAATTCGGGGAAAAACACCTGAACATCGGCCTGCCCTCCCTGCGCATCGATACCGTCTCCATTGACTTGATGGACAAGCTCAAAGACCGGCGCTCGGGCGGGTTTACGCTCGCGCCCGAAGCCGCCACCGAACGGATGCGCCGGATCATCAATAAATTTATCCCTGATGACGATATTCTCAACACCACCCGCGAAATCTATGCACGCGGCTGGACCAGCCTGAAGCTTTATTTCATGATCGGACATCCGAGCGAAACCCTCGAAGATGTGCAGGCCATCGCCAACCTGTGCAAGCGTATCCTTTCCGAAGGGCGCAAAGTGGCCGGGATGAAGGTCAAACTCAATGTGGGTGTCAGCACCTTTGTCCCCAAGCCGCAAACGCCTTTCCAGTGGGTTTCGGTGGACAGCCCGGAACAAATCCAGGCCAAACAGAATCTGCTCAAGCGCGAACTGCACGACCGGAATGTCAAATTGACCTGGACCTACAAAGAAGATACCCTGCTCGAGGCCTGGCTCTCGCGCGGCGACCGCCGCCTGGGTGAGGTGATCTATTCGGCCTGGAAGAATGGGGCCAAGTTTGACGCCTGGAATGACGAGCGCCGTCTCGAGTTATGGGAATCTGCCTTTGCCGAACATGAGATCGACCCGGCCTTCTATTCTCACCGCCAACGGCGTCTCGACGAAGTTTTCCCCTGGGACCATATCTCAGCGGCGGTCAAAAAATCCTTTTTATTCGAAGATTTCCGCCAGTCACTCGAAGGGCAAATCCGCGTGGACTGCCGCGAACAGTGTTTTGCCTGCGGTATTTTGCCCACCTTCAATGACCTGCGGCGGGAAAACCCCGGCGAGCATTGGAAATGCCCGGAAGTGTCCGGGAAAAAAGTAATCAGTGATCAGTTACCAGTAAGCAGCGGGGGGTAAGTTGAATTTCCGAATCAGGCTGTGGGATGTGCTTGTAGGCTTGCCTGCCGGAATGCTGATTTTCATGGGCACGGTGCTTTTCAGCACCCTGATTCCATCTTTCGCGCCTTATGCCATTTTGATTATCGTCACGCTCAGCGTTGGCTCGTTGGCCGGGCTGACACGTTTACGCCAGGGGCCAATCACCGGGCTGGCCGCCGGGATTGTCGCCGCCGGAATTCTGGGCTATTTATGGCTCGCGGCTCAGCCCGGGGAGGAATTCAACCCGCTGGTGATCGGTCCGTTGGGCATGTTGACCGTCCTTATTCTTTGCCCTGCCGGAGGCTGGCTGGGCGCAAAATTGAGAAAAGCGTTATGAGAATCCGCATTACTTTTGCCAAACAGGGCGCACTGCGCTATACCGGTCATCTCGACCTGCACAAAATCTGGGAACGCGCCACGCGCCGCGCCAATCTGCCGCTGGCCTACAGCCAGGGCTTTCATCCGCAGCCCAAAATCCAACTGGCGGCGGCGCTGCCGCTCGGTTTTTCGAGCCGCTGCGAGCTGGTGGATTTGTGGGTCGCTGACGAGTCCCTCGATTTAACGGTTCTGCCCGCCCGTTTCGGCGAGGCCGTCCCGATGGGAATCAAGATTTTAGGCGTGGAAAAGGTGGAAGAAAAGAGTCCCCCCTTGCAGACGCAGGTTGTCTCCGCTGAATACGAGGTGACTCTGTTCGATGAAATCGACCTGGAGGGCCTCACCCAACGCCTTGAGTCCGTCACAGAAACCGCCTCCCTGCCCAGGGAGCGGCGCGGTAAACCTTATGACCTGCGGCCTTTGATCGAAAGGCTTTCCCTCACCCCTAACCCCTCTCCCAATGGGAGAGGGGAACCCGTCCTATTTATGCAGCTCGCCGCCCGTGAAGGGGCAACGGGACGCCCCGAGGAAGTGCTGGACGTTCTGGGGATACGGTATGAAGGCACACGGGTGGAGCGCTGCCGCTTCCTATTCAAGGAATAATCGATACTCATGCTATAATAACTTTAACATTTTGGGGATGCCAGGCTTCGACGGGAGAGGCTGGCTCCGGAATGCGGGCCGAGAGGTGCCGAACTCGAAAAATCAGCACAAAAAATCAAGTGCCAACCGCACTTCCTACGCCGCTATGCCCCTCGCTGCCTAATCAGCAGTAGAGAGTAAACGGCCCGTCTCAAATGAGGCGGCGTTCACCGTTCCCGCTCTCCGCCCGGAGAACGAGTGGGCGAAACAATGGCAGAGTGCCGCACCGCCACGTCACTAACGGTGTGAAAGAGGGCTTTCGGGCCTGAGTGAATGGCCGCAGGTGAATTTTGCCGGATGAGTTGCCTGCGGCGACACGATCAACCGGCTACGCTCGTAGATTTCCGGTGGTCGATTCTTTCGGACGCGGGTTCGATTCCCGCCATCTCCACTCTCCACAAAAGCGCGCCTCACTGGCGCGTTTTTGGTCCTGACGGGGTCCCCATTCAGGGGATGACATTCGATTCCCGCAAGACAGCGAACAGGCAGGATAATCCTGGTGCCCCAATTACAGAGTACTGCGTATGTAATGAAAGTACTATTTTTCTCAAACTGAAATTCAGGCACGCTTATGCTAAAATGGGTTTACGTGAGTCCTTGACTCAATTCCATCATATCCAGAGGAGAGAGCTATGAAAACATTACGCCCGGTATTCATTGTTGTTTTGCTTGTGCTGATGGTCGGAATGGCTTGTAGTATTGGCACGCCCGCAAAACCAACCCAGGCCCCTGTTCCTACTGAACCGCCTGTCAAACCGACGGTTGAGGAACCCCCCACTGTGGAGCTGCCCACCGAGGAGCCAGCCCCCACCGAGATCCCGCCCACTGAGGCTCCACCCGTTAATGAAAAATTCTTCACCGAAGAGTTCGACCAGGATCCCGGCAGCAATTGGGAATTTACCGTTCTTGGACCAAACTCTGCAGAGAATGCGGCCAAGGCCACTTACAGCTTTGATTCGGGCCTGATGATTTTCAATATCGATTTCAAACAACTGTATGCGTATTACATGTATGAAGCGCAATCCTACGACAACGTTCGCGTGGATATGCGTTTTGAAAATCGCGGGGCCAACAGCCAGAATATAAGCCTGGTCTGCCGGGCCAGCGACGAAGGCTGGTATGAATTTAGCGTAGGCAGCGATGGACTCTGGTATCTCTATGCGCATACTCCAAAGGATGGCTTTATAACCATCAAGAATGGCGGCTCAAAAGCTGTCAAGCAGGGCAAGGCTGTCAACGAGTATGGCCTGGCATGCAATAAAGAGAAGATCGGTTTATTCATCAACGGACAGGAAGTTCGGGACAGCCCCTTCGTAGAAAAAAAGTTTGCCTTGCGCAGAGGCACCGTTGGGTTTAATGTTTCATCAATCAATGTCATCCCCGTCAAGGTCGAAGTGGATTGGTTCCAAATTAGCGAACCATAAACCAGTTGACCAAGAAATTCACACAAGACCAACCTTGCGAAGGAAATCAAACCTTCGCAAGGTTTTTTTGCCGCTTTTATTTTTTCTATGCGGCGTTAACGTATTTCTATTATTCATCGATTATCCTACAGCTGTAAAACGAAAAAATAAAACAGGAATCATAACGAATTAAGGAGATATAGCCATGGGAAAAATCATCGGCATTGACCTCGGCACCACGAACAGCGTTGTGGCTGTCATGGAAGGCGGTCAACCCACCGTTATCACTACCGCAGAAGGCGGGCGTTTATGCCCGTCCGTCGTCGCCTTCAGCAAGAATGGCGAACGCATGGTCGGTCAAACTGCCAAGCGCCAGACCGTGATTAACTCAGAAAATACCATCTATTCCATCAAGCGTTTTATTGGCCGCCGTTTCGAAGAAACAGAGACCGAGCGCAAAATGGTACCCTACAGTGTCATCGAAGGCCCAACGGATGACGTCCGCGTCAAAGTGCCGATTACCGGCAAGGAATACAGCCCGCAGGAAATCTCGGCCATGATCCTGGCCAAGCTCAAAGCGGATGCGGAAGCTTACCTGGGCGAAGCCGTTACCGAGGCAGTCATCACCGTCCCGGCCTATTTCAACGACAGCCAGCGCCAAGCCACCAAAGACGCCGGGCGCATCGCCGGGCTGGATGTGAAACGCATCATCAACGAGCCGACCGCCTCTGCGCTGGCTTATGGCCTCGACAAGAAATCCAACGAAACCATCCTGGTTTTTGACCTGGGCGGCGGCACCTTCGATGTTTCCATCCTGGAAGTTGGCGAAGGTGTGATCGAAGTCAAAGCCACCAACGGTGATACTCACCTGGGCGGCGATGACTGGGATCAGCGCGTCACCACCTGGGCGGCAGATGAATTCCAGAAAATGGAAGGCATCGACTTGCGCAATGACCGCCAGGCGCTCCAGCGCTTGCGCGAAGCTGCTGAAAAGGCCAAAATCGAGCTTTCCACCATGATGGAAACTGAAATCAACCTGCCCTACATCACCGCCGACGCCAGCGGCCCCAAGCACCTTGTGCTGAAATTGACACGCGCCAAGTTCGAATCCATGACCGAAGACTTGCTCCAGCGCTGTGTACACCCCTTCGAAAACGCACTCAAGGATGCCGGGCTTAAATCTGGGGACCTGCACGAAGTTGTCCTGGTGGGCGGTTCCACCCGCATGCCGATGGTCTCCGACCTGGTCCGCAAGCTGACCGGCAAAGACCCCAATAAATCCGTCAACCCCGACGAAGTCGTGGCCGTCGGCGCGGCCATCCAGGGCGGCGTCTTGGGCGGCGAAGTGCGTGACATCCTGTTGCTCGACGTGACCCCGCTTTCGTTGGGTGTCGAAACCCTGGGCAGCGTGATGACCAAGATGATCGAACGCAACACCACCATCCCGGTCAAAAAGACCGAAACCTACTCCACCGCCGCCGATGGGCAAACCGCCGTCGACATCCACATCCTGCAGGGCGAACGCCCGATGGCAGGCGACAACATGAGCCTGGGCCGCTTCCGCCTGGATGGCATTCCCCCGGCTCCGCGCGGCATTCCGCAGGTGGAAGTTACCTTCGATATCGACGCCAACGGCATCCTGCACGTCACCGCGCGGGATAAGGCCACCGGCAAGGAACAAAAAATCACTGTTACAGCTTCGACCAATTTGAACAAGAGCGAAATCGACCGCATGGTGACAGAATCACAGGCGCATGAAGCCGAAGACAAGAAGCGCAAAGAACTGATCGAAGCGCGCAATATTGCCGACAGCTTAATTTACCAGGTCGAAAAAGCCATGCGCGATCTGGGCGAAAAGCTCAGTTCCGCCGAACGCGGCGAAGTGGAAGCCAAGGTCAACGATCTTAAAACCGCGCTAACCGGCGAAGAGGCTGCGCCCATCACCAAAGCCAGCGAAGACCTGCAAAAATCCTTCTATGCCCTGAGCGAAAAGCTTTACGGCCAACAGGGACAACCCCAGCCTGAGGGCGCGGAGGGGCCAGCCACACCGCCGCCTGCTGGTGACGGGGATGTCATTGACGGAGAAGTGAAGGACGCGTAGAGCGTACAATTAGAAAATATCAACCAATGACGGCAACCTCCTTGAGGAGGCTGCCGTCATTTTTGTTGTTTAAAAAACATCCACCGCCATTAATGTTATTCACCTCGCATATTTGGATAATAAGTAGTTCACAAAACATCTTAAAAAAAACCGATTTTTGGTATGTATCGGAAATTCTCCCAACTTTCGTGAAGTACTGATAATGAATTTGGTACATTTGCGCCAAAAAGACGAAGTGAAAAAACTAGAGCAGAAGTGGATAACCTGGAACACCGGGTGAATTACGAACAGTCCTTCTGTCAGAAACAATAATCGGGCGAAAAAGCCCGCTCAAACCGATGAGAGGGCAGCCATTCCGCGGGAATCTGGCTGCCTTTTTTGGACGGTACTCTATGCCGCGCAGTTGGTGATATTTTCTGCCGCGTACTTAGCGGTATAATCGCACCCATGTTCAAAAACCGTCCTACCCGCATCCTGTTCTTCGTTATCGGTATCCTGGTGCTGGCTGTTGCCGTCTACAATATCCCTTTCGTTAACGCAAAACTTTCCCCCAGGCTCGACACCTTGCGAACCCGGGTGGTTTATTTTTTCCGCCCGCCAGATGAAGCCGTCTTTGTTCCTGAGGCAGCCAGCCAGGAAACAGCCAACCTTCCAGCTCCCCAGGTTCTAAAAATCACGGCCACCCCGCCTGCCATCACGGCTACCTTGCCTGGCCCAACCGCCACCGCCACCCTGACCCCCACCCCGCTGCCCAAGTCTTTCTCCATCTCAGGCGTTAAATACGTCGATCAGCACAACCGCTGGAACTACTGCGGCCCGGCCAACATAACCATGGCACTCAATTTTTGGGACTGGAAAGGCACCCGTGATGACGTGGCAAAAGTCGTTAAACCGGGCATACCCGACACAAAATTGGATTTCATCCAGCGCGGCAAGACAGACAAGAATGTCATGCCCTACGAAATGGTCGATTTCGTCAACGACAACACCGAATTCCGCGCGTTGCAGCGCTTCGGCGGCAATATGGAGCTGCTCAAGCGTTTTATATCCGCAGGTTTGCCGGTACTGATCGAAAAAGGGTACTACGAACGTGATTACACCGGAAAAATCACCTGGATGGGGCATTATCTCTTTGTGACCGGTTATGACGATACCCGGGGCGGCTTTATCGTCCAGGATGCTTACCTGATACCCGGCAAAGACCTGCTCAGCAAGTATGACATTTTCGAGGAAGGCTGGCGCGGTTTTAACTACCTGTTCATGATTGTCTACCCACCCAATCGCGAACAAGAAGTTTATCGACTGCTCAGCGATTGGGGTGACCCGAAATGGGCCAGCCAGCATGCACTCGAGATTGCCAATGAAGAAGTTAAAACGACAACCGGCATCGACGCATTCTTCGCCTGGTTCAATAAGGGTACCAGTCATCTCCAACTTGACCAGAACGAAGCGGCCGCCAAGGCTTTCGATCAGGCTTTCAAAGTCTATGCAACTCTCGGAAAAGATGAAAAGCAGCGCCCCTACCGCATGATGTGGTACCAGACCTGGCCTTATTTCGCCTACTTCCGCACTGGCCGCTATCAGGATGTAATTGACCTGGCCAACGCGACCTTTAAAACCATTGATAAACCCACCCTCGAGGAAAGCCTGTACTGGCGCGGGATGGCTGAACTGGCCCTGGGGAACACCGCCGCCGCCATCCAGGATTTCCGCGCTTCGGTTTATTACAATCCCAACTTTGGCCCCGGCCTGAGCCAGCTTAATTCGCTGGGCGTCACTCCATGATCCCATGAAGCTCCTCCATTTTGCCGACGCGCACATCGATATGGCCAACTACGGCCGCCACGACCCACAGACAGGACTTCCGCTGCGGGTGCTCGATTTTCTCAAGTCGCTGGACACCATTATCGACACAGCCATCGACGAGAAAGTCGATCTGGTCATTTTTGCCGGAGACGCTTACAAAGACCGCGCCCCGGCCCCCACCTTCCAGCGCGAGTGGGGCAAACGGATCATGCGTCTCTCGGAGGCGAAAATCCCAACCCTGCTGCTGATTGGCAATCACGACCTTTCCCCATCCATCGGGCGCGCCAATGCCGTCCAGGAATTCGACACCCTGCAAGTGCCGTATGTGCGCGTGATCGCAAAACCCGGACTGGTAACGGCGCAGCAGTTGGGAATTCCCGCGCAAGTGATTGGCCTGCCGTGGGTTTCGCGCTCCGGCTTGATGGCCGCCATTGAAACAGAAGAAGTCGCCCCGGCGGAAATTTTCTCAGAAATCGAGGCGCGGCTGACAGAGCTGGTGCAGGGCTATCTCGAAAAGATTGATCCTGCGCTACCGGTCATCCTGACGGCGCATACTTCCGTTCAAGGCGCAACCTATGGCGCAGAACGCATGGTCATGCTCGGCGCAGACCTGGTTTTGCCAGGATCACTCGTCAGGGACCCCAGGCTCGATTATGTGGCGCTCGGCCACATCCACAAGCCGCAGAACTTGAACGGCCCAGGGCCTGATCCGAAAGATGAAACAATCTACGCGCACCCGCCAGTCATCTATCCTGGCTCGATTGAGCGCGTCGACTTTGGCGAGGCTCACGACAATAAGTTTTTCATCGTTGCCGAAGTTGAGCGTGGCAAGACCAATGTGGAATGGCGCAAGCTGAAAGGCATTCGCCCATTTGTGGAAGCCTACCTCAAGCTCGAGTCAGCCGAAAACGTGAGTGACCAACTCAAGGCGGCGCTGCCAGCGGCAAAAATAATCAAGGAGGCCATCGTCAAGCTGACGGTGGAATATCCGCGTGATTTCGAGAAGCTGATCAACGAAGCTGAAATCCGCGCACACGCCGCCGAAGCGTTCGAGTTTCATCTCGTCAAGCGCCCGCAAATGGAAAATCGCGTGCGCCTCGCTGACGGGCAAAACATTGCCAGCCTTTCACCGCTTGAATTACTTGAAAAGTACTGGGAAGCCAGCCATACAGACGCCGTGGAAGTGGACGTCCTGCAAAAGCTGGCCGGCCAGGTATTAAGCGATGAAAACGAGGCAACCATCTCTGAAGAGCCAGGCTGAGAAGACCCGAGTAAACGGTCAAAACGGCTGCGGGGGAGTCTGGCGAAGGCCGTACCAAATTCCAGCGGGAGCGCCATCCTACTGTCACGAAACTGCTATGCTAAATAAAAAGTTTCAGCGTATCTTCATGGCATGCGCTGGATTTACATTTCCCCACACTTTGATGATGCCGTGCTTTCCTGTGGCGGCTTGATCTGGGAACAGACACACAGCGGGATCCCGGTCGAAATCTGGACGGTAATGGCTGGAGACCCGCCCCCTGGCCCTGTATCCAATTTAATTACTCGCGATCACGCTAAATGGGAGACGGGCAGTCCCCAGGAAACCGTGGCTCTCCGCCGGATCGAGGATCAGAACGCTGCCCGCTGCGTGGGTGCAACGGTCCGCCACCTGAAAATAGTCGACGCGTTGTACCGCCGCACGAAGACCGGCTCCCTGCTCTATACACAAAAAGTGTTCAGCCCCATCCACCCACGTGACGCCGGGGTTTTGGAAGAAACCGCGCAGCAAATTGCCGAAAACCTGAACCAGCATGACACGCTTGTTTGCCCGCTGGCAATCGGCAGTCATGTAGACCATCTCATCACCCGCCAGGCCGTTGAAAAGCTGGGATGCTCGCTCTGGTACTATGCTGAAATACCCTATGTGCTCAAGGACGAGGCCGAACTTGGCCCGGCCACAACCGGCATGAACGCAAAGACTTTTTTTATTTCTGCACAGGGTCTGGCAGCCTGGCAAAAGGGCATTGCCGCTCACGCCTCGCAAATCTCCTCTCTGTTCGAGGATCTGCAAGACATGCGCACGCAAATTAAGAACTACCTTTTGTCCAGGAGCGGCCTGACAATTTGGGATCGTTAGGGTCGATTTTCAGATTTCATAAACCCGATTGTGGTACATAAAGCCAAAGACCAAAGAATCGCCGCTTGATTTTGGGCGAAATCCATGATATATTAGGCGCACGAAAACAACTTAGCTGTCCGTCATCCAGTTGCATCTCTGAAAAGGGATGCAACATATCTTATAGACAGGGTTTGCCGATATGCCTGCAATGTATTTGACAAAAGATGGGTTCCAGAAACTTCAAGATGAGCTCGAGTACCTGCGCACAGCCAAACGCCAGGAAGTTGCCGAGCGACTACATGAGGCCATGGAAGGCGGCGAACTGATCGAAAACGCCGAATACGAGGCCGCCAAAAATGAACAGGCTTTCGTGGAAGGGCGCATCCAGGAATTGGAAGTTATCCTGGCTGCGGCGCATCTGATCGATGATTCTGCTGCTCACCACGATCCAACCCTGGTTCAAGTCGGCGATACGGTTGTCATCCAGGATGAAGACGGCTCGAGCGAAGAATATACCATCGTTGGCGCGGCAGAAGCCGACCCGCGCGCCGGTAAAATCTCGAACGAATCCCCGCTTGGCAAGGCACTCCTCAACCATCATCCCGGCGACGAGGTCACTGTGGAAGCGCCTGGCGGTTCTTTCAAAGTGAAAGTTCTGAAGACCACGTAAAAGACTGGGGCAATCACTCTAAGCCCCGCGCGCGCCCTGCACCCAAGGGCGCTTTGGCGCGGGACTTTTTTTAAACCGGAGAACTTATGGCTGAATACAACTCTCTTGAACAAATCCGCCTGCAGAAAATCGAAGAGCTGCGCGCCGAGGGGATCAATCCCTATCCCACCCGCGCCGAGCGGACGCATACCAGCGCCCAGGCCATCGCCGCGCTGGAGGCAGTTTCGACAGGCTCAACCACCGCCGAGGGAACCGAGGTCAAGGCCACCCTGGCTGGCCGCCTCCGCGCTTCACGCGCCATGGGCAAGCTGACTTTCGCCCATATCGAAGACGGCGAGGGAAAAATCCAGTTGTTCTTCCGCGTCAATGAGCTTGGCCAGGAGAAGATTGAATTTTTCAATAAAATGTTCGATCTGGGCGATTTTATCCAGGCGGCAGGCGTTATGATGCGCACCCGGACAGGAGAAGCAACCCTGCTGGTGCATGATTTCAAGATGCTGGCCAAGGCTGTCAGCCCGCTGCCCGCCGCCAAAGACGAGACTCTCGAAGACGGGACAGTCGTCCGCCATGCGGCGCTCGAAGATAACGAAATCCGCGCCCGCCAGCGTTACGCCGATCTGGCAGTCAACCCGCAGGTGCGTGACACCTTCCGCAAGCGCGCAGCCATCACCAAAGCCCTGCGCACCTTCCTGGACGACAACGGCTTCCTCGAAGTGGAAACCCCCATCCTGCAGCCCTTGTACGGCGGCGCAGCAGCGCGGCCCTTCACAACCCATCACAATGAACTTGAGCAGGATATGTACCTGCGGATTTCGTTTGAGTTGTACCTGAAAAGGCTTTTGGTAGGCAACCTGGAGCGCGTCTATGAGATCGGGCGCGATTTCCGCAACGAGGGTGTCTCTTACAAGCACAACCCTGAATTTACGCAACTGGAGTTCTACTGCGCCTATGCCGACTACCTCAAAGTGATGGAGCTGACCGAAAACATGGTTGGGTACGTTTGTGACACAGTTTTCGGCACGCGCAAGTTCACCTTCGAGAAGGAACCGGGCAAGGTTTACGAGCTGGATTTCACCACCCCCTGGCGGCGGCTGGAAATGCGCCAGGGCATCCTGGAGACGAGCGGTATCGACATCGCCGAATATCCCACCGCCGAGACCCTCTTCAAGGCGATTGTGGCCAAACACCCTGAAGCGCGCCCAGACCCGCATGTGACGCGCGGCAAGCTGATCGATTTCCTGCTCGGGGAGTTTCTCGAACCGACCCTGATCCAGCCCACCTTCCTGCACGATTACCCGCGCGACATTTCTCCACTGGCCAAACCCAAACCCGGCGACCCGCTGACAGTGGAACGCTTTGAAGGCTACGTGGCCGGTTTCGAACTGTGCAACGCTTTCACCGAGTTGAACGACCCACTCGACCAGGAACAGCGCTTCGTCGATATGCAAAGCGATTACACCGATGACGAAGAAGAAAAGCACCCACTGGATGAAGATTACCTGCGCGCGATGCGCTACGGGATGCCCCCGAACGGCGGTTTTGGCATGGGCGTGGATCGGTTAACCATGGTGTTAACCAACAACCGCTCGATCCGCGAGGTGCTCTTGTTCCCCGCGCTAAGAAAAGAAGAATAAAGCCCGGTGTCCGCAGTTGAACCGCGGACGAAGTTCAACTTGCCTCTTTCGTTTCAAAGACGAAAGAGGCAAAAAAGTTTAATGGCCTGAAAGTCTTTTAATTTCCCTCTTGTATTTACCCTAAAAAAGTCTAAAATATCTTTATTCGGCGATTCGCGAAAAACCTTGAAAAAGCCCGAATTTTCGTGAAGTGCTGAGTTTGAGAAAATGGAGGAGAGATGAGCGAAACTTTTAAATGTCCCAAATGTGGAGCACCGCTGGATTACCAGGGCAGCGATCCGATCATTCGCTGTCCGTATTGCAGCAGTTCCGTGATCGTCCCGGAGAACCTGCGCGCCAAACCGTCCTTTTCATCCAAACCAAGCAGCTTCACCTTGAGCGGTCTGGGGGATCTGGGTGGGCTGATCAACCGGGCCAAACGGATCAAGGAGGTCAAGGACCTGGCTGAGGCAGGCGAGATGGAGCAAGCTGTCAGCCTGTACCGCGAAATCACGGGCGCAGATGAGTTTTCAGCCCGCCAGGCAGTCGGGAAGCTTGCGGCCGGGCAGCCAATCACCATGACCGGACTGAGCCAGGCTGAAGTCATCTCAGCAGTAAAACTGGCAACTGCCCCCGGAATCCACATCCAACCCCTGGATCAGCAAACTTCACGCAGCGTCGGCCGCGCAGTCGGCTGTTTTGTCGCGATATTGACCTTGACCATCCTGGCCGGGGTTTTGATTCCGCTTCTCGGCGCAGGGGTGGGGCTTTTTGCGGCTTTCAAAGGGGTTAGCGAGACGGCGCCTGAAATCAACATTCCTGGCATTGTAATTCCTGGCGTCGAAGTCCCCGGGCTGGGGGCTTCGGGCTTTGCCACCCAGGAATTGACTTTTGGCGGCGAAGGCACCGGGCCAGGACTGTTCGGCGATGTCCGCGCAATCGCAGTCAACCCGGAGAACGGAAATATCTATGCCGCAAATTATGACGATGGTCGCGTGCAAGTTTTCGATCCCCAGGGAAAATTTATCACCCAGTGGATGATCCAAAAGGAGAATACAGACCCTTATTTCGACAACCTGGTCGTGGATCGGAACGAAACGGTTTATGTTCCTGTCTTCGGAAAAATCCTGCGTTTTGACACCAGTGGAAAAGCGCAAAAAGAAATTAAAATCGACGGGAAATATATCGACAACCTGGCGCTGGCGGCCGATGGCTCACTTGTAGCCGTCGCCAACGGAGAAACCATCCTGTGGCTGACCAGCGAAGGACAGGTCATCAACCAGGTCGAGAAGGCCGTCTCATCGCTCAGCGGCGATTCTGAATTGAACGCCAAGGTTGCCGTCGATGGACTGGGGAATGTCTACCTGCTGGGCACTTTCAACAATGCCGTTTTCGTTTTCAGCCCGGATGGGAAATATCTCAACCGCTTTGGCAGCGCTGGCAACGAAGCCGGGCAATTTCGCGCACCGCAAGCCATTGAAATCGATGGGAAAGGGCGTATTTTTGTCAGCGATATTAAAGGAATCCAGGTTTTTAGCAAAGATGGGCGCTATCTTGACGTAATTAAAGTACAATACTTTGCATACGGTCTGGCTTTTGATGACCAAAGAAAACTCTACATCACGACCAACCAAAAAAAGGTTGAAAAATACAGCTTTCCAGAATAGGTGAAAAAATGTCCCCAAACAATGCCTGTCCGTCCTGTGGAGCCGCGCTCGAAGAGAATGTCGGCAGTGCCTGTCCTTTTTGCGGAAGCGCCTTGAGCGCGCCTACGATCATCAGTGCCCCGGCCATAAAGAAAAAAGCCGCCCAAAGCAGCGCCGAAAGCATGGATGAAGTCAAAAACCTGCTTCGCGAGGGTGATACCGCCGGTGCAACCCTGGCAGCCAGCGCGGCTTTCGACCTGAACCCGGAAGATGCCAAAACCGTAGTCGAGCAGACAGCCACAGACATGCGTTTTTCAGGCCGCGAGCCGGCCCCCGATGCCAGGCCTGCGCCCGCTTCCACTCCAGCCAAACCGGTTATGACCGCCGGCTCGATCGACGAGCCGAAACCATCGCCCAATTTGCGCCCCTGGATCATTGGCTGCAGCATTGGCGCAGCGGTTTTGCTGTGCATCTGCCTATGCCTGCCAATCGCTTTGGCGGTTTTTGGAATGAATTTCTTCGCTCAGTAGAAAATCATTTTTTGGATCAAAAATCGGACGGTCGCCCACCCGATTTTTTCTTTAACCCGCAGCTTTTTCCATCAAAGCGAAGATTTCGAGCGGCTCCCCCCGGCTTTTATCCCGTTTAAGCGCCAGCGCTTCCTGCGGACATTTGTCCACACAAACCCCGCAGCCCATACATTTTTCCCTGTCGACGAACATCGCCGAATCTCCAAACAGCAGCGCTCCAAACTGACAATTTTCCGCGCAAGCGCCGCAGGCCACGCAGGCTGACTGATCCAATTCAGCCACGTAACCGGATGAAGCCAACATAGGCGTCCCGTTCTGATGGGCATGGATGGCTCCACAGCAGCAAGCGCAGCAATTGCAGATGGCATAGAAACGCCCGAGCATGGCATCCTTGAAAAAGGCGTGATGAACGTGCCCACGCGCGTCTTCCGCATCGATAATGGCAACCGCTTCTTCGGGCGTAATCCAGCGTGTTTTATCGGGATTATGCTCCACGACAAAACTGGCAAACGGCTCCCCGATCACAAGGCAGACATCCAGCGGCAGACAGGGGTTCGGCTTGGCCGAGCGGCAGGGGCAATTCAACGCGACAATATGATTCGGGTTTTTCAAAATAATCGAGCGGGCGCGCTGATAGGGGATAACTTGCTCCAGGTCAGGCAGGTTGATCTCTTCATTGATCAGTACCAGTCTTTTGGCTTCGGCCAGTGGCAGGGTTTTGCCATGGTAGGTGTCAGCCAAGCTGACAGATTCGCCCGATCTTGACTTGACTCTGTCCGTCAACCAGTTCTGATACCAGGCAGCCGCGGTGCGAGTCGCTTCGCCAGGGGATGCTGCCCCGTGCCGATGGCAATATATAGATGTGTCCAGCGCCCATAGATATAGCCGTGCAGAAAATCAAGGAATGAGTAATTGGGTGTTCTGCGCGCTTCGTCAAAGAATTCCCTGGTCGAACGTTTAAGCAGACCCATCAAGCACTCCCATATCAGAAAGATGATGACAGAATAACCGAAAGGCTGGATTCAAGCAAGAGATCTATATCCTGCCTTATTGTGATATTTGTTACTCAAATTATCAGATTTGATATACAATAAGACAAGATTTGCAAAGCTGGGTAGGTCTGTCAACATGTACCTGACCAGGAGTTTCAACAAGCTTAATCATTGTTATGCACCGTCCCGAGGGTTTACCAGGCGAAGCAAGATTTTCCAAGGGAACCATCGGGACGTTCGAGTTAATCATGAGAAGGAAGGATATCAATGCCAATCAAGAAGAATTTTCGTTTTGTACTTTTTAGCCTGCTGGTGGTTTTCAGCCTGTTCCTGGCCTCCTGTGGAGAGGATGAAGAGTTTGCAGAAGGTGAATCCGCCGTTGAGCAGGAGCAAACCACAGAACTACAGCCCACAGCCGAAGAGCAGCAGCCTGTTCCCGAAGGCGCTATCGATACGGGCTTCCGCCCCGAAGTCAACGGGTTTTCTTATCCCAACTATGGTGATGTGGGCTACACCACCGACGGCGAAACCTTCCCGGTGGTCAACCTGACCTCGGTCGAGATGCGCCGCATGTTCGGCGATGGCGTCTGCGCCGCGGCTCCGAAGAGCGATGAAACCTGTGCGCTAACTCCGCCTGCGAAACAGTGGATGGAACAAAATAACGCCAGCATGAACGGCGGCCATTGCGAGGGCTTTGCCGTACTGAGCCAGTTGATTTACAGTGGGATGATTGACCCCACCCAGTTTGGCGCAGCCAGTACATTTGACCTGCAAATCGCCGGTAACCAAGCCCTGCAGCGCGAGCTGGCCTACTGGTGGACGACTCAAGGCCCAATCTGGGACACCCAGCAAGTGCTGCCCCCCAAGGATGCGGTCGCTTACTTGCAAGCGGAATACGCCAAAGACCCGAAGAACATCTTCCGCCTCGGCATCATGAAGGAAGATCAAACCGGCGGGCATGCCATTACGGCTTACGGCGTGCAGGACCAGGGCAATGGGATTTTCTGGATCATGGTCTACGACAACAACTATCCCGGCCAGGAACGGCATATGACTGTGGACACCACTGCTGACACCTGGGAATATGAAGCTGCCATCAATCCCTCAGTGGAACCCGATTTATATAAAGGCAGCCCCAGCAACCCGATCCTGATTGCGGCCAATGAACCCCGCCTGGAAACCTTTCCCTGTGATTTTTGCAGCACAGCCGGAACCGCCAGTAAAGGCGGCAGTCTCCATGCTGTTGAAGCCCAGCGCTACAACGAAATCTGGACTGAAGGTTACGTGAAGATCGAGTTGGAAGACGACAAGGGACGAGGGATTGGTTATGACAAAGACGGGAAATTTGTCAACGAGATTACCGAGGCGAAATTTCGGCCAAACCTGGCTGGCCCGTTAAGCGAAGTGCCACCAGTCATCAACATGCCAATTGGGATGGCCTTCACCACCTATATTTATGGCGATGAAAAGGCAGCCGAAGAACCCGCCTCAATCGTGATGATCGGCCAGGGCTTTTACATCGGCATCGATGACCTGGTCATGGCTCCCGAACAGCTTGACATGCTGACCTTCGATGGCGAAGGTGACTTCATCACCTACACCACCGACGCCGAGGAAAGCCCGGATATCATTGTGGGCATCGAGAAACCCAAAGCCGATTTCGAACTGATCTTGAAAGCTGTCCAGGTTTCCAAAGGCACCGACATCCATGTGCTTTTCGACCAGGCAGAAGATGTCTTCGCTTTCCAGATCGCTTCCGACGCCATCGCGATGTTCGAGATTTATATCACCCGCATCGATGAGAATGGCGATGAAGAAACCTTCGATACCGGCGATACTCCCATCGAGATTGAGCCTGACAAATTGATGTACTTCTACTTTGGCAAATGGGATGGCCAGGGCAGCAACCTCGAAGTTGGCTACGACGAGAACGGCAATGGCGAGGTTGAAGAGAGTGAAATCACCAATATGGCTGATGCGCAATAGCGATTGAACCCCGTTCGCGCTCATCGAGGCTTCCGGAGTCACCTGACTTCGGAAGCCTGTTTTATGTTGTCGAGCCGCACTAGTGCCGCAACTACCTTAAGCTGTAGGGCTGTTTTGAACATTTTCTCCTTGAAAGAAAACCGATTACCCGACATCTTTATAAAGTTGCGGTACTAGCGGCGAAGAAATCTCTCATTAAACAGGGAAGACTGGCCTTGAGGAGATTGCTTCGTTCACTGGAGATCGCTCACGCGCAATGACATCGTTAATTTCAGTACTTCACAAAAGTTGAAAAATAAATCTGATTTTGGGTAGGTATTTTGGGGAATTTCCCTCACGCCAGATGCAGGAATCCGGTATAGAATTGTGGCAGACGAATCCTTTTTCAATCACGAGGAGCATCCCATGCCTGCTGACAAACGCCCAATCAGCGCCGAAGACCTGTACCGGATCGAGATAATTTCCGAACCGCGCATCGCGCCGGACGGAAGACACGTCGTGTACCGCCAGCAGCGCGTGGATAAAAAGACTGAGAAAAAATACGCCAATTTGTGGATTGCTTCGACTTCGATTACACCTCCGCTCAGCGCAAATACACCGCGGCAATTCACGTATGGCGATCAGAACGATTCGTCGCCGCGCTGGTCACCGGATGGCAAACAGATCGCTTTTCTCTCCAACCGGGGCGACAAAGACAAACCAGCTCAAATCTACCTGATCCCGTTCGATGGCGGCGAAGCGCATCCATTGACCGAGATTGAGGGTGAGATTACCATCGTCAGCTGGTCATCAGACGGGCGAAAGCTGCTCTGCCTGGTGCGCAAAACGGACGAGGAGCAGTTGGAGCGCGAGAAGGATGAGCAAAAAAAGAAACTCGGCGTGGTGACGCGCCATGTCACCCGGCTTTTTTACAAACTGGATGGCTACGGCTACCTGCCCCATGAGCGAACGCATATCTGGCTGGTGGATGCGCGCACAGGCAAAGGGAAGCAACTGACCGAGGGCGACATCTGGGATGAAGCCGACCCGGCTTTTTCACCGGATGGGTCGCAGATTGTGTTCGTCTCGAACCACGCCAAAGACCCCGACCAGGCTCCCGATCGGATGGATTTATTCGTTCTCCCAGTGCTGAGCGGAGGCGTAGCCGAAGTCGAAGCACGGAAAATCAAAACCCCGATCGGGTACAAAACCCTCCCGGCCTTTTCGCCGGATGGCCACTGGATTGCCTATCTGGGGCGCGAGGGCGAAGGCGAAGACTGGCGCAACCTGAATCTGTGGGTCGTCCCGGCGGATGGCTCGAAAATGCCAAAAAATCTGACCGCGCAGTACGACCTGCAATGCGGGGCAAGTATCATCGGTGACATCGGCTCACCTGAACAGATGGCCCCGATCTGGTCGCCAGATGGTAAGTTCATCTACTTCCAGGCCGCGCTGCACGGCTCGGTTTTGCTGAAGTGCATCAGCGTGGATGGCGCTCATTTACTGGATGTAGTGGGCCAGGGTGGCGCGGTCGGCGCTCCTTCGTTCGATAAAAGCCACTCGCGGGTGGCCTATTTTTTCGGACAGATGCATGATCCGGGTCAAATCCACTTAAAAGAGTTGGCGAACCCTTCGACAGGCTCAGGGACCACGACCATCCGTCACCTGACGCGCATCAACCGGGCGCTGTTCGAGACGGTTGATTTGTCCAAAGTCGAAGAAGTCTGGTTCAAGGGGCCGGATGGGAACGATTTGCAGGGCTGGATTCTGTTCCCGCCCGGGTTCGACCCGAAAAAGAAATACCCGTCGATTTTAGAAATCCACGGCGGGCCGCTGACGCAGTATGGCAAGTTTTTTATGCACGAGTTCTACTTCCTGGCCTCTCTGGGCTACGTGGTCTATTTCTGCAACCCGCGCGGCGGACGCGGCTACGGCGAGGCGCACGCGAAGTCGATTTTCGGCGCGTGGGGCAGCGTCGATTACGCCGATCTGATGGCCTGGACGGATTTGGTGGCCACCAAGCCGTACATCGACCCGAAACGGATGGGCGTGACCGGCGGCAGTTACGGCGGCTATATGACACTCTGGATGATCGGCCATACCGAGCGCTTCAAGGCGGCGGTTGCGCAGCGCGTGGTCAGCAACTTCGTCAGCGAGTGGGGTTCGAGCGACCTGAACTGGACCTTCGAGTACGAGGTGATGGCCGAGGCGCCCTTCAAGGACTTCCAGAAATGGTGGGACATGTCGCCGATGAAATATATCGGCAACGCCAAGACGCCGACCATGATTACCCACTCCGAAAACGACCTGCGCTGTCCCATCGAACAGGGCGAGCAGGCCTTTGTAGCGCTCAAACGCCTGGGCGTGGAGACCGAATTCATCCGCTTCCCGGATGAGTTCCACGGGTTGTCACGGACCGGGCGAACGGATCGCAAGCTGGCAAGGTTGGGTCAGATTGCGCGCTGGATGGATAAGTATTTGAAATAGGTGGGTAACACAGACCTGTCAGGTCTGTCGAAAAATCAAGCACAGGAAAGGGAAACCCATGCAATCAGAATTAAAATCCTTGGTTATCGACGGCGAATCTTTAACCATTGAGGCAGTTGTTGCCGTGGCCGAAAACCCGGAGATACAAGTCGAACTTTCAGAAGCAGCCTGGAAAAAGGTCCGCCGGGCGGCGCAGGCTGTGCAGGATTTTGTGGCCCGCGGCCAGATCGTCTACGGAATCACGACCGGGTTTGGAGCCTTCAAAGACAAAATCATTCCTCCAGCCCAGGTGGAACAACTCCAGCGCAACATCCTGATCAGCCACTCCGTGGGGGTCGGCGAGCCGCTCGACCAGGCCAGCACGCGGGCGATGATGCTGATCCGCGCCAACACCCTGGCCAAGGGCCACTCCGGCATCCGTGAGGAGACCCTGAGGCTGCTGCTGGAACTGCTCAACCGGGGCATCCATCCGATCATCCCTTGCCAGGGTTCGCTCGGCGCGAGCGGCGACCTGGCTCCGCTGGCGCACATGGCCCTGCCATTGATCGGACTGGGTGAAGTCAGCTATCAAGGGGAAAAGTTGAGCGGCGCGGAGGCGCTCACGCGGGCCGGATTAAAACCCGTGACCCTGACCGCCAAGGAAGGTCTGGCGCTGACGAACGGGACGACCCTGATGAACGCCCTCGGTGTGCTGGTGACCTACCAGGCCGAGAACCTGGCCGCCGTTGCCGACCTGGCCGGGGCGCTGAGCCTGGAAGCCCTGCACGGCACACCGCGCGCCTACGATATCCGGATCCATGCCGCGCGGCCCCATCCGCGCCAGATCGAGTGTGCGGCCTTCATGCAGAAATTGATCGAGGGCAGCAGCTTTACCCGCCCCGACGACCCGCTCAACGTCCAGGATGCCTATACGCTGCGCTGCATCCCACAGGTGCATGGCGCAGTGCGCGACGCCATCGCCTATGCGCGCTGGGTCATGAATATCGAGCTAAATTCCGCCACCGACAATCCGCTGATCTTTTTCGACGAAAACGACGAAGCAACCGTTCTCTCGGGCGGCAACTTCCACGGTGAGCCGCTGGCGATCGCCATGGATTACCTGGCCATCGCCCTGACCGAACTGGGCAACATCTCCGAGCGTCGTATTTCCCGGCTGGTGGATACCGCCAGCAACGCGGGCGTCCTGCCCGCCTTCCTGATCCAGCAGGGCGGCGTCAACTCAGGGTTCATGCTGACCCAGTACACCGCGGCTTCGCTGGCCTCCGAAAACAAGGTCCTCTCCCACCCCGCCAGCGTGGATACCATCCCCACCTCGGCGAATATCGAGGACCACGTCAGCATGGGCCCGGCAGCGGCCCGGCAGGCCAGGGAGATTGCCGGGAACGCGGAGAAGATCCTGGCGATTGAGTTATTTGCCGCCGCCCAGGGGATCGACTTCCGCCGCCAGGTGCTCGGCGCGGAGGCCCGGCTCGGCCAGGGAACCGAGCCCGCCTATGACCTGATCCGCCAGCAGGTGCCCTTCATTGAGCAGGATACGCTGATGTACCCTTATATCGAAACCATCCGCAAAATGGTGGCCGAGGGCACGCTGTCTCAGGCCGCCAGAGAAGCGATTGCATAGAAAGATTGAGGGTTGAGTAGGACGGTGCTCTCCCGTCCGTACACCTGCACTTGACGCAAGTGCAGGTGTCGAAACCCGGTATCACTTGGTTTCGGTACGGCAAAGAGCGCCTACTCAACCAGCGCTTATAGACGAAAAATGAAATGGTATAAATCCACCCTCGAAATCCCCACGCACGGCAAAGGTCTGTACGCCTTTACCGACAAGCTTAACGCGCAGCTGCGCTTCTGGAACGTGCGCGAAGGCATCTGCTTCCTGTTCTGCCCGCACACTTCCGCCTCGCTGACCATCAACGAGAACTACGATCCCACCGCCCAGGCCGACTTGGAAACCGCGCTGGAAAAGCTGGTCCCTGAAAACGAGCGCTGGTACAGTCACGACCTGGAAGGCCCGGACGATGCCACCTCGCACATCCGCGCCATGCTGACGGAGGTCAGCCTGACCATCCCGGTCGATGACGGGCGCTTGACGCTGGGCACCTGGCAGGGAGTTTACCTGTTCGAACACCGCGCCCGTCCGCACCGGCGGGAAGTCTGGGTGCGGATGCTGGAGATGGCGGAATAGATCAAAAAGGCGCTGGTCTCCTGACCAGCGCCTAACTCGTATATTGTTAGGTTAAATATCCCGACAATGTTCAGTTTGGGTCTCCCGACCCAAACCCGCCCCCTACCCGCCCCAAACCTTGAAATCCTTCAAGATCGACCCACCAACAAACTCACGCAAAATTGAGTTATCGGGGATCCATTCTGGTTCGAGGGGTAGGAACCATTCCAGGAAAGCTAGCAGGCGTTTGGTCTCAACATATTCCGGCGTGCCATGTTGTACCTGTCTCAGCAATGGCTCGGCCAGGGGGCGCAGTACCGCCAGTTCGTAGGCCAGCGCAGAATTGAACATCACATCTGCATATTCCTGATAGGGAAAAATGTGGTTTTTCTCTCCGCGCCGCACCGATTCCCAACGGCTGATGGTCTGTTGGGCCGAATAGCCGCGCTCACGCGCATCACGCACAATCCGGCGCACCAGGCGGGTGTCGGTGGTCGAGACACGGTTATGGCGGTCAAGATTGAGTTGAGTCAGGGCTGAGGCGTAAATCTTGAACGACTGGGTCAACAGCGCCGGGGGAATCAGGCGCGGGTTCAGGCCGTGGATGCCCTCCATGATGATCAACTGGTCCGGACGCAGGCGCACCACATCGCCGGGTCTTTGGCAGCCCTCTTTGAAATCATAGTGCGGCAATTGCACTTCATCGCCGTTAATCAATTTCTGGAGCTGTTCACCCAACTGAACCAGGTTGAGCGCATCAATGGTTTCGAAATCGTACTGGCCATGCTCGTCCTTGGGGGTTTTCTCGCGGTCGATAAAGAAATTATCCAGTTCAATGGCAAAGGGCGAAAGGCCCAGCGCCAGCAATTGCACGGCAAGGCGCCGCGAGAAGGTGGTCTTTCCTGAAGAGGAGGGTCCGGAGATGAGCACCAGCCGCGCATTGCCCCGTCTGTCAGCGATCTGGCGGGCAATCGAAGCAATATATTGTTCGTGCAAGGCTTCGGAGACCAGGATGATTTCGCGGCTGCGACCGGCCTGGATGGAATCATCCAACGCGCCGACACTCTCAATCCCCAACCGCTGCAGCCAGTCGCCATACTGGCGGAACGCGGTCAACAACTGTGGATAATCTTCCATTGGCGCAACCGTGGTCGGCGCGTGGCGACGGGGAAATCGCAGGGTAAAACCGCCATCCGACGGGGTCAGTCCAAACCACTTGACATAGCCTGAGGAAGGCACCATGTAACCGTGATGATAATCAACGTGGTCACCGATACTGTAAAGTGTGACGTAAGGTTTCCGGCGGTGTTTGAGCAGATGGACTTTATCGTCGAGGTGATGGCTCTCGAAATAGGCAATCGCCTCCTCAAGGGAGGCTTCGCGGCGATTAAAGGGTAAATCCTGATCCACAATGCGCTGCATTTCCGTTTCGAGAGCCTGTAACTCGCGAGTGGTCAGCTGCTCTCGACCGCGCACATCGCAGTAATAGCCGCCTGAAGCCACAGAGTGATCGACAAACAGGGAGGCTTCCGGGAACAAATTGGAAAAAGCCGCGCCGAGCACAAAAGTCAATGAACGCCGATAAATCCGTGCGCCATCAGAATCGGCCATCGTCACCGCCCGCACGCGCGCTTCCATGTTGATGGGATAAGTCAGCTCGTGCAGTTCGCCGTTAATCACCACGCCAACAACCGGCGCAGGCAGATCGGCTTCGATTTTCTTCAGGAATTCCGCCGCGCACAAACCGCGCGGACCTTCGAGCGTCCGCCCATCGGGCAGGTGGATCTGGACCAAGTCGCTTTGTTCGACAAGTCGGATGTCTGTCATGCAAAAACCCTATCATTTGAGTTAGAGTAAGCTGGTTGAATAGAGCGGTGAGTTTCGATACGCAAAGAACGCTACTCAACTACCGCCGCCCGTATCAAAATCGCCGATGCCGGGTTCCGACACCTGCACTGCACCACACCTGCCCTGGCGGGCGGTGCCAGGGAACGCAGTGCGGTGCAAGTGTACGCCGAAAGTTCATCGGCTGCTCAACCCTCGAATTTTCTTTCTAATTATAGTTTCGCCAATAGTTTTTCTGGCTGATGCGCAAACTCATCCAGTGGGATTCTCCCCACCGTCAGGTCGAGCAGGGTCTCGGTGAGCAGTTTGTTGACCGGGGTAGGCACTCCGGTTTTCTCTCCCGCGCGAACAACCGCCCCGTGCAAATAAACCACTTCGCTCTGGCCCCGACGCAGTTCGCCGGGGTTGCCGCGCCCGGAATGCAGGTCGATGTGGAAGGATGGCATTTTGCCGCCCCGCCCCGCCCCGGCAGCTTTACTCAGGAAGGGTTTCGAAAGCCACAAGGGAAGTCTGGTAGCCAATGCCAGCGCGCGAACCGGCGTGCCCGGCAAATCGACCACACCGATGCCCAAAGCTCTCATCACGGCCAGGCATTCGCGCAACTGGGCAATTTCCAGGCGGTATAGCTCAGGATTTGCAAAAACCTCGGCGGCGGTCAGATCCAGAATAGCAGAGGTGGGATTCGCCAGCAGGTTGGTCAGCATCTTTGACCATTTCATATCAGCCGCTTTGGGAAAGAGCTTCGCGTTGAGATAAGCCCCATCGAGGGCCTCGGCCAGCCGTTTCGAGAGGGGGTGCCCCTCCGCCACGCCAACACCGCGCAGTTTTTCGAGAACAATCTCGCCTGCGCCGCGCCGCCCAATGGCCGAGGTGACCGTTCCGTAGATCACTTTGTCCGCGCCCAGCGCCGCGGCAATGGCAGGTTCGTTATCCACGCCATTTTGAAGGCAGAGGACAGGTGTATGCAAGTTGGCAGATTGGTAAATAGGTTTGAGTGCTTCGAGGGCGGCCGGGGTATCGTAAGATTTCAGAGCAAAAAGGATGGCGTCGAAACGGGCATTTGCCAACGCTTCGGCGAGGGAGGCGGTAAATTCTACGGCAGGCGGAACAACGGTGAGTTGGCCTTTTCCCTCACGGCGCGGGTCGCTCTTCAGATCAAGAGTCAGCCCGCGCGCGCGGAGTGCCTCCACCACGGCAGGTTGTTCCACAAAAACGACCTGGTGCCCGGCCAGGGCCAGCGATCCGCCGATGTAAGTGCCAATGGCACCCGCTCCAAACGACAAAATCTTCAATGGGTTCATGTTGGGATTAACCCCTGAAGCGCGGATCGCGCTGCAAAGTGAGACGCAGACCATCTTCAAGCGAGATGGAGGGTTTATAGTTCAATTTTTGGGCGGCCAGGGTCAGGTCGGCGCACATCAGTGAAACCCCGGGGGCAGTTTTGGGATTGTAAATTATCTCAGCCTGGGAACCGGTGACTTCCAAAACGGCCCTGACCAACTCGCGCACCGAGGTCTGCCGGCCGCTGCCGATGTTGAGCACCAGTCCATCAAGATTGGGCGCAGTGGAAGCCGCAACCAGCCCTGAGACAACATCATCGACATAGACATAATCGCGGGTCTGGTTGCCATCTGCATGAACAACAAGCGAGCCTTTATGCAGCGCCTGACGCAGGAAGTACGGAACAACCGGCGGATGCGAGGCTGGTAAGTGTTGACCGGGGCCATAGGCGTTGAAGACACGCAGGCTGACGGTTTCGATATTCCACAAATCGCCGATGGTATTGACATAATATTCGGCGGCCAGCTTGGAGACGGCATACGGTGAGCGGGGGTTGGGCTGCATCCTCTCATTCAAGGGTTGTTTGCCCTGGTCACCATAGATCGCACCCGAAGAAACGAGTACAACACGGCGCACACCCACATCGCGCATGGCCTCCATCAGGCTAACGGTGCCGCCAACATTGACAGCGTTGTACTCGCGCGGATAGAGGATCGATTCCTGCACCGAAACGCGCGCCGCGAGATGATAAACGCAGTCCACTTCCTGGAGCAGAGTCCACAATTTGGGGCGGTCGTTGACATCCCCACGTGTAAAGTGGACGTCCGGCCCGAGTGCCTGTGGATCGCCGGTGGATAAATCATCCAGGCCGCGGACCTGGTGTCCTTCACGGGCGAGTTGGTTGGCAAGAGCAGAGCCTAGGAAGCCGGCCGCCCCGGTGATCAGAAAGTTCATTGATCGATCTGCTTTCATCGGAATAGTTTGGAAGCAGATTATACTGCTTCTTCCACAAGTAATTGGGATTTTGAATTGGCTCTTTTCAGGGCAAACATACAAATCAGCAAAGAGAGCTATTGCTTCAGATTGATTCGGCACGTTTTCAATAGTGTGGTATCATTGTTCCAGCAGGATAAAGTCAGTTCAGTTGGTCGAATAAACAGCGGCAACTCACGGATTGATCCGGGAGTTGTTTTGATTTACTCTCCGATGGACAAACAAAACGCCTGAATTTCTTTTATTGCCCAAAGGAGGCAAATACAATGTCTGAAAGAATCAATGGTACAGTCAAATGGTTTAATGGTGAAAAGGGTTATGGTTTCATCGCCCGCGAAGGTGGAGAGGACGTTTTCGTCCATTTCTCTGCCATCCAGGGTGACGGTTTCCGTAATCTGATGGAAGGCCAGAAAGTTGAATTCGCTGTCGAAAAAGGCCCGAAGGGCTGGCAGGCAGTCAACGTTTCAATGGTAAACTAAGTACCCAAGACCCCGAGGCGAAAGTCTCGGGGTCTTTTGATGCATCGCAAGTACAAATAGCTGATTGGACCGGCGGTTTCTTTTTCGCCATGGCAAGAGCAGCGTTAAACCAAAAACCCATCTCGGGTTGAGATGGGTTTTTGGTTTAACGGGATTTCTGCCTTGACCGAGGCGCCAACCCATGCTGGGCATGGCGCTGCGCCGGGGCATGATGCGGGGTCGGCGAACGGTGGGTTGGGTAAACAACCACGGCAGGTTTGGGGGGAGCCGGGGCGGTATAGTCGAACTCTGGCAGGGACTGGCGGGCAAGCGGCTTGCCCATGATTTTTTCGAGCGAACGAATCATATCGTTATCATCTGGGGTCACCAGCGTAAAGGCATCGCCGCTGCGCTCGGCACGCCCGGTGCGCCCAATCCGATGAATGTAGGCATCGGCGGTATCAGGCATATCGAAGTTGATGACATGCGAGATGCTCTCCACATCCAGGCCGCGCGCGGCAATGTCGGTGGCGACCATGATCTGGAAATGTCCGCTCCTGAAGCCATTCAGCGCCGCCTGGCGCTGGTTCTGTGAGCGATTACTATGCAAACTGGTAACCCGAAAACCGGCATGCGCAATCTGCTTCGCAAGGCGTTCAGCGCGATGCTTGGTACGGGTGAAGATCAAGACAGAATCGGTATCGGTTTTTTTGAGCAGCGCCAGCAATACCCCGGCTTTCAAGTGCTGCGGCACCGGGTAAAGCGCATGGGTGACCGTATGCGCCGGGGCGCTGAGACCCATGCTGATGCGCTGCGGGTTATGCAGCGACATCGAGGCCAGTTCTTCGATTTCTTTGGGGAAAGTGGCCGAGAAAAGCATTGTCTGGCGCTTGGCAGGCACAGCCTTGATAATCTTGCGCACGTCGGGCAGGAAACCCATATCGAACATCCGGTCGGCTTCATCGAGGACCAGGACTTCGACGCCGCCGAGGCGGGCGTAATTCTGGGCGATTAAATCCAGCAGGCGGCCGGGGCAGGCAACCAGAATCTCTGCGCCGTCGCGCAAGGCCTTGATCTGCGGCGCGGGGCCAACACCCCCATAGATGGTTACGCTGCGGATTTGGGTTCCGACGGCAAGTTCGCGGATGCTGTCATTGATCTGTTCGGCGAGTTCGCGGGTGGGGGTCACGATCAGGGCGCGGGCCACACGGCGCGGGCCTTCGAGTAGTTTGTGCAAAATAGGCAGGACAAAAGCGGCGGTTTTTCCGGTGCCGGTCTGGGCAGTGCCGATCAGATCGTCCCCGGCCAACGCCGCCGGGATGACAGCGTCCTGAATGGGCGTCGCCGTGACATAACCGGCGCGTTTGATTCCCACCATCAGGCGAGAATCCAGATTGAACTGGTTGAAGTTCACAAAATTTCCTTGTCTTCAGAAGTCAAGCGGGTGTTGGGGAATTGAGCGAACGCTCAAGTAATAACAATGGCGACTGCTGAGTGAATAATGGATAATAGGACGCAATGGTTCAATAAATCTTCGTCCAAAATGATTATACCCTAATTAAACCTCCCCACCCGGAGTGCGCGAGAATGAGTATCTATGCTGAAACCATTTCGAGGCTGCTCTCACTGACTTTTGACAAAGTGGGGGATTCCGGATGCTCAGCTCCTTCCCGGCGATGAACGCAGCCATCCCAGATTTCCTGTGGATAGACAATTTGATTCGTGCCGGGTAGTTGTTCCATGAACATGCCCCGGTTCAAGTCAATTCCAAAGGGTTTGTAAGCCTTGTAAGCCAATTGGCTGCAATAGAAAGCATCTTCGCGATCAGGGTCGAGGAAGTTCAGGTTGTAGGGCCGGCGCAGGTGCGAGAGACAAAACTCTGCTACCCCGGCGCGAATCTCGGTTTCCTGATCGGGAGTCAGGCCAATCTCTGCCAGCGGATAGGCCACACCATAAAACGTATCGACCAGCATCCCGCGTTCTGACATGGTGTGCTCCGGGTGCCAGAGGCCGTCGTGGATCTCAAAGGTAATCACACCCAGCGCCCCGGCTTCGACAAAACGCCCTTCAGGGCCGAGATAGATGGCAATGTGATCCACGTCACCGGGCACCAGCCGCCCCACCAGGCGCCAAAACTCACCGGGCAAAATATTCGGCTTGCCGTTCATCGTACAAACAATGTCGCCTGTTTTGACAGGCAAACCGCTGACTTCGTAAGAGTAGATCATGTCATCGCTCCGTCTTCTCTAGTACGAATTATACGCCTTTCGGTTTTGTCCTGCAAAACCGCAGGACAGGCCAGAAAATCCATCTGATGGGCAATATAAACCAGTTCACCGCGCTCGATCTGCTTCCGGCGTTCGGCCAGCCAATCCTGGAAGACCTTTTGATCCAGTGCGGGATGATTGCCGAGCGAACTTTCGAAAAAGTGCAGGATGAAATCCAGGAAATAGGCTTCGTCAGCGGGATATTTCCCATCAATGGCATGGACGACCCAGTCTGAGGCGCCAGCGGCCAGGATTTCTGCGCCCACTGATTGCAAATGCCCGAACAGGTGCCGCCCCGCCTGGCTGTCGCCCCCGGTCGGGCGGGTGTCCATCGTCTGGTGGTAGAGGCGCTCGACTAGCGTATCCAAATCAGCAGGCGGAGAAACGGATACGGGAACGGATTCTGAAGCGGGTAAACGGGTGGCTGGCTCGAGCGTAGTGACTCCGTCAAAGTTGAGTGTCAGCCAGGCCAATCCACCGGTTTTGATCAGAGAAAATAACTCCTTCAGGCTCTCTGGCATGGGAAGCAAGTCCAGGAAGGCATGGGCAATCAGCAGATCAGATTTTTGCGGCTTTTTCTGGATGAAATCAAACACATCTGCTTGAACCAGGTATACCGAAACAGATGTGTGAGCGGATTCTGAAGCGGACAAACGGAGGCCGTCAGGGATGGCTTCAGCCAGGTAGCCGTTTTCGCTTGCCCAGCGCGGAAGCCATTCACGAGCAAAAGCAATATTTTCTGGCATTTCGTCAACGAGGGTGTAATCTGTTGAGAGAGGCAAGATGCCCCAGCGCAGCAGGCGGACCAACATCGTCCCAACCCCCGCACCCACTTCAGTAACGGATAAACGCGGAGAAGCGGATAAAGCGGATTTCAGGGCAGCGAGCACGTGGCGGTTGAGCGCGCGGTCATCGACGCTTTGCTTGGCAAGCAAGTAATGGGGAAAAGAATATTTCATGGTTTTTGCCTCATCTTCAATTATAAACACCTTTTCAGGTTGCAGTCTGTACCCAGATGGTATAAGATTATCTCATCATTGAAACTGAATTTTCCGGCAGATGTGAGAGGAGTAAGATGAGTGAGGTTCAACAATTTGCCAATCAAGTCATCGACAACGTGGAAAAAGTCATCATCGGCAAGCGTTCAGCCATCGAACTGGTGATGGTAGCACTCCTGTGCGAAGGGCACGTCCTGCTGGAGGATGTCCCCGGCTCCGGGAAGACCATGCTGGCCCGCTCGGTAGCCACCAGCCTGGGAATCAGCTTCAAGCGCATCCAGTGCACCCCCGATCTGATGCCGAACGACGTGACCGGGGTCTCGATTTTTAACCAGAAAAACAGCGAGTTTGAGTTTCGCGCCGGGCCGATTTTTGTCAACATCCTGCTGGCCGACGAAATCAACCGCGCCACGCCGCGCACCCAGTCGGCGCTGCTGGAGGCCATGCAGGAACAGCAGGTGACGGTGGATGGCACGACCCGAGAACTTCCGCGCCCGTTCCTGGTGCTGGCCACCCAAAACCCGATTGAATACGAAGGCACTTTTCCGCTACCAGAAGCCCAACTCGATCGTTTCCTGATCCGGCTCTCGCTGGGCTATCCCAGTCCCCAGGACGAACGCCAGATCCTGGTCAACCTGTGGCGCGAACATCCCATCACCCGGCTGGAAAAAGTGGTGGATGGGAGCGAGATGCTCAAATTCCAGAAACAGGTCTGGGATGTGCATGTGGACAAAACGTTGCAGGAATATATTGTCAACCTGGCGACAGCCACCCGCAGCCATCCAGACCTGACGCTGGGAATCAGCCCGCGCGGCAGCCTGGCGTTGTTCAAAGCTGCCCAGGCGCTGGCTGCTGTGCGTGGACGCGAACACGTCATCCCGGAGGATATCAAATACCTGGCTCCGGTGACATTGGCTCATCGCCTGATCGTCCGTCCTGAGGCCGAACTGCGCGGGCATCATGCCCAAGCCATTCTGGCAGAGGTTCTCGAAAAAACGCCCTTGAGCCTGGGCAGTGTGGAAGAATAACCAGGTATTCCTTTGGTGGCCGCCTACCTCCCTCTGATAGTGCTTCTGGTCATCCTCGCCGCCACGCTGCGGGATGACTTTGCGCTGACCCTGATCTACCTCTTCATCGGGGCTTTCGCCGCCGGAACCTGGTGGAGCCGCAAATCGCTGGGCCAGGTGGAAGCTGAGCGCCAGTTTATCGACCATGCCTTTTTGGGAGAAAAGGTGGAAGTCAGCCTGCACTTTCGCAACCGGGGCTGGCTGCCAGTTCTGTGGTTAAGCCTGCAGGACGCGCTTCCAGTCGGCTTGAGCACCTTCCCGGCCTTTGCACAGGTCACCAGTCTTGGTCCCAAAGCCGGGATGCATTTCAAGTACACCCTGGAGGCCCGTAAACGCGGTTACTACCCGGTTGGGCCGCTCTTTCTTTCAACCGGTGACCTGCTTGGGCTGAGCGGGACGCTCCAAACCGAAGGCCCTGCCCAACACCTGACCGTTTACCCAAAAATCATCCCGCTGACCTTCATCGACATCCCGTCCCGCTCCCCACAGGGGACTCTCCGGCACCACCGGCCCATCTTCGAGGACCCGACCCGCGTCTTCAGCAAACGTGAATATGTGGCCGGGGATTCCCTGCGCCGGGTGGATTGGAAAACAACCGCTGCCACTGGCCGCCTGCAAGTCAAGCTCTTCGAGCCATCGATTGCACTCGAAACGCTGATTTTCCTCGACTTGAACGCTGCAAACTATCCCTCCCGACGCCAGATCGATGCAACCGAACTGGCAATAGTCATCGCCGCCTCGGTTGCGGCCTGGATTGCCGGGAAAAAGCAGACTGTCGGCTTGAAAGTCAACGGGAAAGACCCGCTGATGGACGGCGGCCTGCCGCGCTACTTCCCGCCGCGCAAAGGGCAGGCGCACCTGATGCGCCTGCTCGAAACCCTGGCCCGCGTCCAAATGATCGAGGGCACCTCTTTCGAAACGCTCATTCAGCGCCAGCGCTGCCAGCTTTCGTGGGGCACGACCCTGCTGGTCATCACCGGGAAAGCCAGCGCCGCCCTGCTCGATGAGCTTTACCAGGCCCGCCAGGCCGGTCAGGATGCCGTCCTGATCCTGGCCGGTCCGGCAGATTACGTCCCTGAAATGACCCGCCGAGCCGCCCACTTCGGCATCCCGTTGGTCAATCTATCCAACGAACGGGCCTTGGACCTCTGGCGAAAGTAAACACATGGACAGAATCTCCGAAAGCATCCGCTTTAACGAAAGGACCTTTCGACAGATCAGCTTTGGGCTGGTCGCGCTGATGATGGCCTGCGGCGCGTACACGCTTGTCAGCCTGGTCAACCGCATCCTCCCCGAATGGCAGCCCTGGTACCTGGTGGGCCTGGGCTTTTTTGCTGCGCTCGAACGACTCTACACTTACCGCCGCTTCCGCGATTTAAGCCTGTTCAGCAAGGAATGGGCCGTCGCCCTCGGCGCCGAATGGGTCGTGCTCCTGGCCCTGGTCAAACTGGTCGTTGGTCTTTCGCATGGGCTGCAAACCTTCCTGGCAGAAATTCCACGCTGGTGGCAGGCTTTTGAGAGTGAATTCCTCTCGCCTGATTTTCTATTTGCAGCCAGTCTGGTCTTCATCATCTGGCTGGTCAGCGGCCAATTTGCCGACCTGCTCGATGAAATGGGCTTCGCCCAGGCCCTGATTGCGGAAGAATTCCCGGCGCTGGAGAGTGAAAAAGCCCCCGTCCACGACCGCCTGCTGAGCCTGATCTTTAGTGTTGGGACGGGGTTGGTGGTCTTGACGGCGCTCGTCCGGGTCGATTTGCGCGCCATCTTTTCGCAGAGCGGCACTGCAGCCTTCGCTGAAATCCCCGCCCTGCTGGGCGGCGGCGGAAGCACCCTGTTGTACTTCATGCTTGGCCTGGTGCTTCTCAGCCAGACCCAGTTCATCGACCTGCATACTCGTTGGAGTCTGCATAAAATCCCGGTCAGCCCGGTGCTTGCCGGGCGCTGGGCTGGTTACAGCCTGGTGTTCCTGGGCCTGCTGGCCGCGCTGGTCAGCCTGCTGCCCACCAGTTACAGCCTGGGACTGCTCTACATTTTGGGTTATGGGTTGAGCTTTATTTCTAGCTTCCTCTTCTTCATCGGTCAGCTCATTATTTCCATCCTTTTATTCCTGTTCAGCCTGCCCTTCCTGCTCCTCGGCCAGAAATCTCCCTCCGAAAACGTGACGATTACCCCGCCGCAGTTTCCTCCCCCTCCGGCCGAGGCGCTCTCCCAGGCCGCCACCCCGGCCTGGTGGGAAGTGCTCAAATCAATGGGCTTTTGGGTCATTTTCCTGGGTATCCTGGGCTTTTCCATCCTCCAATACCTGCGCCAGCATGAAGAAGCGCTCGCCTTTTTGCGCAAAATCCCCGGCGTGGCCGACCTGGCCCGTTTGTGGGACTGGCTTCAGGCGCTTTTCACCCGCGCCAAGTCCGGCCTGGCCCTGGCCCTGGAAGCGGGCCGCAAACGCCTGCGCACTCGTCGAACGACCCCGCATCAGCCCTTCAGGAATGGATTTTTCAACCTGCGACGACTCGACCCGCGCCAGAAAATTTATTTCTATTACCTGGCATTCCTCCGCCGCAGCACCGAAAGCGGACTCCCCCGCGGCCTTTCCCAGACACCCTCCGAATTTGCCGCCCGGTTGGATCGCGCCCTGCCCGAAGCCGAACCCGAGATCGACGCGCTGACCGAGGCCTTTATCGAGGCGCGCTACACCCGCCAGACGGTGGAGCCGAAAAAAGCAAACGCGGTCAAAGAAGATTGGGAGCGGCTCAGAAAGGCCTTGCGCGCCAGAAAAGTAGAAAAAAGTGGAAAGTAGGCAATCGCTACTTTCCACTTTTGATTTCGATCATCTTTTGTAAAAATTCCCTGATTTCCCCCGCCGTCTGCTCCCAGGTTGGCTGCTGCTGGTAGCGCTTCAGCGCATTGAGCGCCATCCGCGCCAGTAAAGCCCGGTCACTGGCAAGAGCCGCCAGCCGCGCCGCCAGCATTTCAGCATCCTCCGGCGCGATCAGGTAACCGGTTTCCCCGTCGCGGATGATTTCCCCCGCCGCCCCGGCAGTCGTACCGATGGCGGGCAGGCCAAAGGCCATCCCTTCGAGGTAGACAATCCCAAAACCTTCGTAGGAGGAGGGGACGGCAAGAACGTGGGCGGCGCGCAGTTTGCCGGCCAGCACGTCGTTATCCTTGGAGCCATGAAAGCTGACCAAGGATAATGGGCTGAGGCCCGAAGCTTCACGCTGCATTTCAGCAGCATAAACCGAGTCGGCAGTCAGGGAACCAATCACGTCCAATCTGACATCTAATGTTTGACGGCGAATGGCTTCCAGGAGTGTATGCAATCCCTTGCGTGGGATCACATTGCCAAGGAACAGAATCCGCAGGGGGCTTGATTCCGCCGCTCGCGCGGCGACCAAGGCTGCGGGGAGGCCCGCGCCAAACCGGTCGGTGGGCGGAAAGGCCACAATCGCGGGTTTTCCATTCCCGATTAACTCATTCACCACACCCTTTGTCGTTTGAGAGTTAAAAATAAATCCATCCACCGAACACAGGTAGCGCTTTTCAACCACCCTATAGAAAGAATTTTGCCAGCGCGGGCGCAGTTCCGAGCAGCGCAGGTGATGGACGAGGCTGATAACCGGGTAAGGATGCCTGCCCAGGTTGGCACAGACCAACGAGGGATGGTTGAGTTCATCCTGAATCAGGATGTCCAACCCTGGCAGCAGGCGAAAAGTGAAATTGTCGGCCAGGTGAGCAGCGTAATTCCGCCAGTCTGACCTATCGGTCATCCCAGGCGGCAAGGAAATTATCTCAACCGTATCCCCCTGCAAACGCAGATACTCGACCAGCTTGCGGTCATAGAGATAGCCGCCGCTGAGGGTGTCGAGGGAACCGTAGATGATGAGACCGATTTTCATGGGTTTCGAGGGTCGAGTAGCCGATGATCTTTCGGAATACACTTGCACCGCACTGCGTTCCCTGGCACCGCCCGCCAGGGCAGGTGTGGTGCAGTGCAGGTGTCGAGACCCGGTTTCGTAGGTTTCGATACGGGCAGCGGTAGTTGAGGAGCGTTCCTTGCGTATCGAAACTCGCCGCCCTACTCAACCAGCTTATCGATTGATTTTATAGGAAACCCAGGCAATCTCGTTTTCCCACAAAACGACCTTGATTTTCGTCAGATTGGGCGCCGGGATTTTCTCGTTGAGCGCGATGCACAAAATCCGTGAGAAATGCTCGATGGACGGATTCAAGCCAGCAAACTCGGGCAGATCGTTGAGCATTTGTTCCTTGTAATGCGCCACGCTGTCGTCCAACTGTTTTTCGACCTCGAGGATATCGACGAGATAACCGTGTTGGTCGAGGCTGTCACCGGAAAGCTGGAGTTCGAGCACATAATGGTGCGAGTTGGGGAAATTTTCGGAGCCCCAGTCTCCGCCAATCAGGGCATGACGGGCAATGAAGTCGCGGCGGACGGCCAAAGTGTACATGCTTGCTCCTGTGGGGTATTAAACATCGCCTGCCCAGGGTCTGACCGCCCGCATGACCAGCCTGTCCTTTTGACGACTGACGGTCATTGCAAAGTTGCAGGCGTCGACGCGGGTGCAATAATCAAGGTCGGTTTCGGGAAACCCGGGCTTCAACGGGTCAAGATGGACAGCGGCATCTTTGGATTCATAGACGCGCTTGAGAAAGGGTGCCGGGTCGGGGGTTTCTTTTTTAAACAAAGCCTCGAGATATTCTGCGCAGGCCAGGTCTTCGTCGTTCTTCTCGTTCCCGGTGATCACAAACGTGACCTGGTCGGCATACAACCCCAAAATATAGCGGACGGTGGCCTGGGCAACAACAAAACTGGCGGCCAGCATGGCCCCGGCATTGACACTGCGGACTGCGCCCTGTGTGCCCGCGCTGGTGCGCTGGATCAGGTGTTTCCCTTTCAAATCCTGTTCAAGGATCTGGGTGGGCGAATTGCCAAAGTCGAAGCCGTGCGGAGGCAGCCCGCCGACCTCGCCCATCACCAGGGAACCGGGGATTTTCTTTTTCAGGGTCAAGGCTTCATCCACGCTGCTGACCAGGTTGATACTTTCGGCCCCAACCTGAAAGGCATACGCGGCAGTGGTAAAAGCGCGGATGACATCAATGACAATCACCGTGCCTGTGGCAGTCGCACAATCCTCAAGCATTGCATATTTAAATTTCATGGCTGATACTCAAAAATTACCTGAATGGTTTCCTGTGGATTTTCATCCAGCAGACGATAGGCATCTCCCGCTTTGGCGAGCGGGAAACGGTGCGTGATCCACTTTTCGGGGCGGATCCGCTGCAGGGCATTCCAGGCCACCTCGAAGCGGCGGGATTTGTCCCAGCGGGCGGAGAGTTCGGGCGCGATGGTGCTGACCTGGCTGGAGATCAGTTTCAGGCGCGAACGGTGAAAGCTGCCTCCCAGATTGAGTTCGGTACGCTTTTCGCCATACCACGAGCCGATCACAACCCGCCCGCTGAAGGCCGTCAGCGCGATGGCCTCATTCAACGCGGCGGGCGCGCCGGAAAGCTCCAGGGTCAGGTCCGCGCCGGATTTCAAAAACAAAGCAGCCTGGGCGCGGAAATCAGCAGAATCAGGGTCGAGGGCGGCGCTGACACCCAGGGCCAGGGAAGCGGCGCGGCGAGAGGGGAAAGGATCGGCGCAGACCAGGCTTTCGAGCGGAAATTCCGCCAACAGGGCAGAAGTCAGCAAGCCGATGATCCCCTGCCCAAAGACCAAGACGCGCTCTCCCAGGATCGGCGCGGCATCCTGCGCCAGGTTGACGGCGGTCTCCATGTTGGGAAGAAAGGCGGCGGTTTCGGGGGAAATATGTTCGGGAATCGGGAAGAGGGAATCGGGGGTTGTCACAAAATGAGACGTATGCGGCTGGAAGGAGAAAACGAGCCGATCGAGCCACAACTTGTCTACCTGTTTCCCTATTTCCAGCACCCGCCCAACACAGGCATAGCCGTAGGCTGCCGGGTAATGGATTTCGCTGCTAATCCCGTCGTTGGCATCAAGCAGCGATGGGCACTGCCCGCGATAAACCAGCATCTCTGTGCCGGGGCTGATCGCCGAAACGACGGTTTCCACCAGCACCTGACCAGGCGCAAGAACAGGCAGCAACTCCTCGCAGATCTCGATCTGATGGGGCGCAGTGAAATACAGGGTTTCGCGAACTGGCATGGTTTATTTTACCCCGCCTTACTGAATATTCCGTGATGAACCTGTCCGGGTCTCTAGGATTTTCCGTGAAGAGTGCCGCATTTTGGGGTCTTACCACGGAGATTCCCAAAGAGCCACCTATCCTGAAATTCTGACGCTATCGCCAGAAAATCCTATTTCGCCTTTCTAAACCCCTGCCCTGCCAGAAGCAGACCCAATCCGCCGATCAACAGGTCGCGCGCGCGCATCAGCAGGCTGAGACTAAGCCCCAGCGCGGCGGGCAGTCCAAAGGCAGTGACCGCGAAGACCTGGCTGGCTTCGAGCGTCCCCAGCCCGGCCGGCATGGGCATCAGGAAGGATAAACGCACCACCGTCAGCGAGGCCAGGGCTTGTTGGAAATCGAGTTCAGCCCGCAGGCAGGCGAGCATGAAAACGTATTCGTAAACCATTCCAATCCAGACCAACAGGGAAGCCCCCAGCGCCAGGAGCAGGCTTTTCAGGTGGCGGCGGCAAAACAACCCGGCCAGGTGTTCGCTGACAATCAACAGGCGCAAGGTTTTCGCCAATCCTGAGCGCCGCGGCAAATGGAGCTGGAACAGGCGCAGTAAAGCCGAGATGGGATGCCGCCGCGCCAACAACAAAGCGATATGCAGCGCAGGCCAGAGCAGCAGCGCCAGGAGCGGGAGCAGGGCCAAATTGAACTGTGTGGCCGAGGCGGTCAGCATCCCCGATTGGACAACCGCAGCCAGGCCGAGCGCCAGGAACAGGAAATTCGCGAGGAATTCGAGCAATTTGTCCATGATGACCGCCGAGGTGGCGCGGGCAAAGGTCAGGCCGTAGTTTTTTTGCAGGTAAAGCACCTGGAGCGGCTCGCCGCCAACCTGGGGGCCGGGGGTGAAGTAGCTCAACCCGAAGGCGGCCAACCGGTAGCCGATCAGCGGCAGGAAAGGCACGCGCCGACTCTCAGCGCGGAGAATCAGCCACCAGCGCAGGGTGATCAGGACAAAGATGAGACTGTTCAGCGCCAGCAGCCAGCCGATCTGGGCCAGGGTCAACAAGCGCAGCGAGGCCAGGATTTCACCCAGCGGGGCATTGCGCAAGGCCCAATAAAGCAGGGCGGTGAGGAGGAGCACTGTCAAGACACGCAAGAACCATTGTTTCAACATTGAATTCCACAATCTCCAGACTTTTCTTAACCTGACAGATTTTCTCGCCTGCGCCACAAAGGTTGTTTTTTACCACAACCCCACGCAAAAATGTGGGGCAAGCGGACGCAAAGTCACACACGTGTGCCTGCGGCTCAGTGCAGGCGAAGGAAAACCTGAAAAGCACTTCCTTCGTGCCCCTTGGTGACCTTTGTGGTTCAGGTTTTGAAGTTGCTCAATTCCTGTTAGTTGGGATCAAACCTTGCATACGCTCGATAATTTTGGCATGGATGGCTGCCATTTCTTTTGAGCCGACTTCGTCCAGCGTAATGGGTTTGGCAAACTGGATTTTGACCTTGAGCGGGCGCGCATCGAACAGGATGTGCGCCAACAGTTGGAAGGCCGCGCCCAGTTTCTCGCGCTCTTCGCGGTCTTTCTTGAAGCGCGTCAGCGGAAATTTGACGGCCTGGTCCCAGAGCACCCCGCTCACAAAAGTCGGGACGATTTTCGTCTCGGGCGCAAAACGGACAAAGACTCCGGCTGAATCCGTCCAGCCGTTGAGAGCTTCCAGGGCGCCTGGGTAAACCTGCGCATCGGGTTCGATCTGCCCGGCCGGGAAGGTCAGCAGCGCGCCGCCCGCCCGCAGATGGGCCGCTCCCTTTTTGACGGCGCTCATCCGCTCGGCCGGGTCGTCGCTGATGAAAAAAAGATGCCGGGTGACGTTCGGCAGGGAGAGCAGGAAGGGCCGGTTCAGCGCGATAATCCGCAGGTCGGGGCGCTTGATCGCCACAAAGAGCGCCAGGGTATCGACCATCCCAGGGTGGTTGGAGAGGAACAAAAGCGGCCCGGATTCAGGCAGCTGCTCCGCGCCGAAAACTTCCAGGCTTTGGGCGAAAGCGTCCAAAGCCTGGCGTGAACCCTCCGGCAGGCCGTTCTGGCCGACAAACCCGTCAAAAGCCAGCATCTGGCGGGCAAATTTCTCCGCCGGGGCGTGAAAAACCCGTCGAAGCAGGGAGGCAGGCAAGGGATAGTCCTGCCAGCCAAACGAGGCGACCAAATCGTCGAGGTTGATGTCGGTCAAAGCGCGGAGAGAGTCCATCCGCCCATTATATAATACCCACGCTTGAGAATTACGCATTCCATCTATTGGGCTCATTGGGAATTAGCGTGAAGCCTGTACGCGGAACACACGGAATTCACGAAACCGCACGGAAAGTGCTTTGAAAAAGCCGATTTTTCCGTGTATCCCGTGTTTTCTGCGTTTTCCGTGTACCAAAGGTTTTACCACGGAGATTCCCAAAGAGCCTCTTTTGAAGCAGCGTAATTCTCAACCGCGCTGGGTATAATACAGCATGGACAGCAACCGGGTTTACTTCAAAGACGCGCGCCAGATGAGCGAGGTGGACGATAACAGCGTGGCGCTGGTCGTCACCAGCCCGCCGTATTGGAATGTGAAGGATTATTCGCTCGACGGCCACCAGCGCGAGCAGACTTCTGCGCCGCATTTAGACCAACTGGGGGATATTGGCGCGTTCGGGACCTATATCGATCAACTATTGACGGTCTGGCGCGAGTGCGAACGCGTCCTGCGCCCGAACGGCAAGCTGGCGGTCAACACGCCGCTGATGCCGATCCCCAAAAAGGACTTGAACACGCATTACACCCGCGATATTTTTGACATCAACGCCGCCATCCAGCAGTCGATTGTTCATAAAACCGGGCTGTTCCTGTACGATGTCTGGATCTGGAACCGCGCCAACCCGACCAAGAAGCTGATGTTCGGGAGCTACCCCTACCCGCCGAATTTCTACGCCCAGAACACGGTCGAATTCATCAGCGTTTTCGTCAAGGACGGCCCGCCGCCGAAATTGCCACCGGAAACCAAGCAGGCCTCGGCGCTGACGGAGGCCGAGTGGGTCGAATACACCCGGCAGGTCTGGGAGATCCCCATCCCCAACCGGGGCGACCCGGCCTACGGCAAACACCCGGCGATCATGCCCGAGGAAATCGCCCGGCGCTTCATCCGCCTGTTCACCTTCAGCGGCGACCTGGTGCTCGATCCGTTCCTCGGCAGCGGCACAACCGCCAAAGCCGCCGAGAGCCTGGGGCGCAGGTGGGTGGGGTATGAAGTGAATGAGAAGTATGCAGAGTTGATCGAGGAGAAGGTTCCACCAAGACCTCGGAGTACTTAGAGAACTCCGAGGTCTCTGAAGACAAGCCCTAGGAGACCAACCCGATGAGTAAAAAGACCAAAAAAGGCAAGAAACAGAAACCGCGTCCACAGGGGAAACCCAACCGGCAAATCCCGATTTCACAGATTCGCGCGCTGAGGCTGCTTGGGCCGCGTCATTACCTGGAGCATGCGCGCGAGTATCCCATTTACGGCTGCTGGATCATGGCCGGGTGGCACGAGCGCGGGATCACTCCCGTGGTGGTGGCGCGCGAGCAGGAACCGGGAAAAGTGATGTTCGGGGTTTACATGATCGATCTTTACTGCCTGGGAATCAAGGATGTCTACACCCGGACAGATTACTCCTTGAGCAAATTCGAACGCGAACTCCCGGAAATGTGTGCCCTTGACCCTGAAAAATGTTCCGTGGAACTGGCGCACGAAGTGATTTATGGCGGCATGGAATACGCGCAGCGCTATGGTTTCCAGCCGCACCCCGATTTTAAAGCCTTGCTGGCAGACCTGATGCTCGATCCGCCAGAGGCTCACCCGCGCGTGGACAACGTGGCTTTTGGCAAAGACGGCAAGCCCTTCTATGTCTCCGGGCCATATGATGACGAACGCAAATCCAGTATTATCGTCGAGACCCTGATGCGCACTGCCGGGGAGGGGAATTTCGATTACATTATGGCGTTGGGTGATCTGCCAGAGATCTTTGACGATGAGGATCTTACCGACTGACCAGCCTGACCTAGACCGAGACTTCGGAGTTCTTGGAGAATTTAGAAGTCTGAAGCGAGAACATCATGCCCCGCAGAATCATCCCCTTTCTACCCAACCAGTATTACCACTTCTACAATCGCGGCAATAACCGCCAGGCGGTCTTCTATGAGCGCGAGAACTACCTGTACTTCCTGAAAGGAATCAAGAAATACCTGCTGCCCTGGGTGGAGATTCTCGTCTATAGTTTGATGCCCACGCATTATCATATTTTGGGGAGGGTGAGGCCGGGTAAGACCTCGGAGTTCCCCAAGCAGATTTCCGAAGTTTTAAAAACTTCGGAAGTCTCAGCCTCCAAGGCGGTTTCGCTTGCCATGCAAAAATTCGGGATTTCCTACACCAAAGCCATCAACAAGCGCTTTAGCCGTGTCGGCGCGTTGTTCCAAGGGCAGTTCCAGGGCAAGCCCATCCAGCACTACAATCATCTACTCAATCTGTGCGTTTACATCCATGCCAATCCGGTCAAAGACGGACTGGTCGCTTCGCCCAAAGATTGGGAATTTTCAAACTATCTGGAATGGATGAATTTACGGGCAGGCACACTGGTCAACCGCAAGTTTATCGAAGATCATTTCGGAACGCCCAAAGAGTACCAGGAATTGGTCATGGATTACATCAAAACCAGAAACTTGTCCGATGAGACGAGAAAATATTTGCAGGATTTAGAGGACTGAAAAGACTCGAAAGACATCGGAAGTCTTAAAGGCTTCCGATGTCTGAAAACACCTACCCAAGGAGTCAACCATGAAACCCGTCCTGTTAGTCATCGATGTCCAAAAAGCCTTTTTCAAGTATGACCCGGTCACGACCCACTCCCTCGAGCGGGCCATCGAGTACATCAACGCCGCCATCGACCTGTTCCGTGAAAAGGGACTGCCGGTGATTTGCGTTCAGCATATCGACCAGGACGACAACCTCGTCCCCGGCCAGGAAGGTTTTGACCTGCCCGAGCAGTTGCAGATCCTCGAAACCGACCTGCACATCCACAAAACCTACGGGAATTCCTTCAACAAAACCCCACTGGCGGGCGAGCTGCAGAAACTCGGTGTGGATACGGTCATCATCACCGGTTTCTGCGCGGAATACTGCGTCCTCTCCACCTGCCGCGGCGCCAATGACCTCGACCTGAAACCAATCATCCTGCGCGGTTCGTTGGCCAGCGGGGTTCTCGAAAACATCAAATTTGTCGAAAGCGTCAATGAGCTGATTTCTTACGGGGCCTTGAGAAAGGTTCTGAAAGGCTAAGCATGCAAGTCCACTCCTTAGGCTACCGCACCGACCTGATTTTTCCCGCTTTCGATGGCCAGATCCTCGACCGGGGCGATTATCTCGTCATCCTGACGCTGACGAACCCTACCTTTTACTGGGGCAACTTCCTGCTTTTCCAAAACCCGCCGGGCGAGGGCGACCTCGAGAAATGGAAAACGCTCTTCGCCCGCGAAATCGGAAGCAAAATCCGGGCCGGGCACTTCGCCTTTGGCTGGGATACGGTCGACGGCGAAACCGGCGCGGTCCAGCCTTTCCTGGAGGCAGGCTTCAACCTGAGTCAAAACGTTGTCCTGGCCGCGCAGCAGGTGAACATCCCGCCCAAATACAACCGGGAGGCCGAAGTCCGCCCGCTGGCCAGCGACGAGGATTGGGAGCAGGCCACGCAGAACCAGATTGCCTGCCGCGACCCCGAACATACCCTGGAGGGTTATCGAGTCTTTAAAACCGACCAGATGCGGCGCTATCGCCAAATGAGTCAGGCCGGGCTGGGGCACTGGTTCGGGGCCTTCCTCGGCAGCCGGTTGGTGGCCGAGTTGGGCGTTTTTACTTCCGGGAAGCTGGGCCGTTTCCAACAGGTTGGCACGCATCCCGACTATCGCCGCCAGGGGATCTGCGGCGCGCTGGTTTACCAGGCCAGCCGCTACGCCCTCGAGAAAATGAACGCCGAAACGCTGGTGATGGTCGCGGATGAAAACTATCACGCCGCCAAAATCTACGAGTCAATCGGTTTCCAACCCCGCGAGCGCCAGGTTGGCCTGGATTGGTGGCCCAAAAGCCAGGATTGACCCATGCCCCAGAAACCCGCCGACCTGCTTTTCATGGACGTCCCCCCCGCCCTGCTGACCACGGCGCGGGTCATGGCGCTTGAGCGCGTCAAGCACGAGTACAACCGCTTTGGCTACAGCCGCGAGCGGCGCGCGGCCAAAATTCGCATTGGGATGGTCGGCGAGCTGATCTTCTCCACGCTGCTCAACTACTACGGCCTGGCCCACCTGTATTATTCAGTCGTTGGATATTTCGATGAGGGCTATGACTTTCGCGCGGGTTCGGTCAAAATTGACGTCAAGACCACGCTAATTCAGAATCCCGGCCCGCCTGAAACGACCCGTCGCCTGATTCTCGATCAATATCATCTTTACATCGCTGACGATTCCGGTCAGGCCCGCCGCGCCGGGGCAGATTTGTACGTCCAGGCCTTTTTCCTGCCGCCCGGACAGGTAGTTTTTGCAGGTTACGCGCAGAGCGTCCCGGCGGAAACTTCCGCCAACGCCCGCAACATTTTCCCGGCCAAACAGCTTCCGATTTCAGCCCTGACTCCCACAGCCTGCCTGAAAGACCTGCCGCAGCTCAAACCCGTCTGCCAGGCCTGCGGCGCGGCCCTCACGCCGCGCACCGTCACCCGCCGCGACCAGCAGGCCAGCGAATCGATCGAGGAACAGATGGCGCAAAGTTACCGCAAAAAAGACAGGCTCTTTTGCCCGTTACATGGGGAATACTAACTTTCCGGTTCCAGCGTAAAACGCAGCGGGTAGCCTTCCAGCCCGGCGGCAAAATGCGCCTTGCCAATCCGGCTCTGCGCCTCGCTTTTCGGCAGCGTCTGGACGTAGGCCAGCCCGGTGTTGTGGGCCGTGAACATGATCTGGACCGCGTCAACTCCTGAGACGAAGAAGATCCGCTCCAGCACGGCAACGACAAAGTCCATCGGCGTGACCTCGTCATTATGGATGATAACGCGGTACAGCGGCTCAAGCTCTGTTTCGGGAATGGCTTCCGGGATGACCCGCGGAACGGTCTGCGTGCGTGGACTCATCTTCCAAGTTGTTCCATTTCGGTTTCGGTCAAAATAATCTCAGCGGCGGCCAGATTCTCGGCCTGGTGCTGCGGATCGAAAGACATCGGGATAGTAATGACGCGCGGCTGCTGCGCCAGCCAGGCCAGCGCAATCTGCTGCGGTGTCGCCCCTCGTGCCTTTGCAATCGCTTGGAGAGTCTTGTTGCTCTTGATGTTCCTGCGTTTAACCGGCGAATAGGCTGTCAGCAGAATATCCTTCTCCTGGCAGTAGGCCAGCACTCCATTCTTGACGCAGGTGCGATCCGGGAGGCTGTAAGAAACCTGGTTGGTCAGCAGCGGGGCTTCCGACAAAGCGACAGACTCTTTGAGCAGCTTCAGGTTGAAATTGCTGACTCCCAGGTGCCTGACCTTGCCATCGGCTACAAGCCAATTGAGCGCGCGAAATGTTTCCGGCAGGTTCATCCCGCGCATCGGCCAGTGGATCAGGTACAGGTCGAGATAATCCATGCCAAGACGCCGCAGGCTGTTCTCACAACAGCGTAAGACCTGGTCATACGCCAGGTGTTCCGGGCTGACCTTGGAGGTGATGAACAATTTCTCCCGCGCAATGCCCGAAGCGCGCACGGCCCGGCCAAGTAATTCTTCAGAATGGCCGCCAGCGTAATACTCAGCCGTATCAAAATGGATATAACCCAATTCCAGGGCAGAATGCAGTGCAGCCAGGGAGCGTTCTTCGACAGACGGATCGGGAGTTGATTCCCCGCCGATCTTCCAGGTCCCAAAACCGATTTTGGGGATTTGCAAGTTGTGAATGGTTTCGGATTTCATAACAGGAATTATAGCATTTGAGTGTTTCTTTTCGGTTGAAAGAAAATACGAGGGTCGAGCGATGACCTGACCCGGAAACGCAGGTTTCGATACGGGCGAGAGAGCATCGCCCTGCTTAACCAGCAGCCCATCTATGACAAAAAGCCCGCCTCTGATCGAGACGGGCTTTACTGAATACTGATTACTGAAAACTGCTCACTGGTTACTAAGCCACTGCCACCTGCTGCTTCGCCAAGTCATACCCGCGCCGCAAGGCCGCGTAATTGCTCGGCAGGAGCCGATGATGACGCTCGGGCAAATGTGCTTTAAGCGCAGCTTCCACCGCTTCCAGTGAAACTTCGGGCAGGAAAGCCAGCAGCGCCCCAACCGTGACCATGTTGGTCAGTTTCTTGTTACCAATTTCTTCGGCAATCTCGTTGGCCGGGATAAAGACCGAGATGATATCGTCGCGTTTTGCGCCGCGATCGACCATCGATGAGTTGATCACCAACACACCGCCTTTTTGCATTTCAGGCTCATATTTATCATAGGACGGCAGGTTGAGCACAATCGCCACCGGGGGGAATTCGACCAACGGCGAGCCAATTTCTTCGTCCGCGATAACCACGGTGCAGTTCGCCGTCCCACCGCGCATTTCAGGGCCATACGAAGGGATCCAGGTCACTTCCTTGCCCAGATCCATGGCCGCATAAGCCAGCACTTGCCCGGCAAACAAGACACCCTGCCCGCCAAATCCAGCAATCATGATTTCTTTTTGCATAGGTTTCTCCGTATCCATGTCATTGCGAGGAGCGCCTTTTGCGACGAAGCAATCCCCATCAAAACGGGATATGCCTGCCGATGAGATACTCTCGTTTAATGGGAGATTGCTTCGCTCGCCATACTACGGCTCGCTCGCAATGACATCGGCTATTAGAATCTAATATCACCCACCGCCGAGCTGACTTTGCAGTCACCGAGCGGATAGACCGGGACCATGTGTTCTTCCACCCACTGGAGCGAATCAACCGGGCTGATGCCCCAGTTGGTCGGGCAGGTGGAGAGCAGTTCGACCATCGAGAAGCCCAATCCACGCACCTGGGTTTCAAACGCGGTGCGAAGAGCTTTCTTGGCCTTGCGGATGTTCGCCGGGTCATGCAGGGAGCGGCGAACCACGTAGCCCGCGCCATCCATCTTGGCGATCATCTCCGACATGCGCAGCGGATAGCCTTGCAGTTCCACATCACGTCCCAGCGGGGAGGAAGTTGTTTTCTGGCCGGGAAGCGTTGTCGGGGCCATTTGGCCGCCGGTCATACCGTAAATCGCGTTGTTGATAAAGATCACGGTGATGTTCTCTCCGCGCCCGGCAGCGTGCATGATTTCTGCCATGCCAATCGAGGCCAGGTCGCCATCGCCCTGGTAGGTGAACACGATCCGGTCAGGCAAGACACGTTTGATCCCGGTCGCCATGGCTGGGGCGCGCCCATGCGCCGCTTCGACAAAATCGATATCGAAATAGTTGTAAGCGAAGACTGAGCAGCCCACGGGGGCGACACCAATCGTCTTTTCAGCAATATGCATCTCGTCCAGCACTTCAGCAATCAGGCGATGGGCCACACCGTGCGTGCAGCCGGGGCAGTAATGGGTCGAGGTGGTGGTAAACGACTCGGGACGTGAGTAAACCAGGTTTTCAGGTTTTGCTAAAGTAACCATATTTTCTCTCTTCCCCCTCTCCTTTTCGGGGAGAGGGCCGGGGAAGCCACGCCGTTTTTTGGCGGGGTGAAGGGTCAGGCCAGCGTGCGCTGCAGCCAGGCCACGCGCGGGTCGGTCACAATACTCAATTTCGACGTTGTCATGCGCTTGATCTCTCTCAAAATCTCATCAGGGAACGGGGTAACGCCGCCTGGTCGTCCATAGAATTCGACCGGGATGCGGCCCTTGACCGCTAGTTGGACATCATTGAGCATCTGACCCTGGTTCATTTCCACCACCAGAAAGGCGGAAGCCTGGCTGGTAAGTTTCTCCAATGCATCATACGGAAACGGGCTGACCGAGACAGGCCGGAACAACCCAACCTTGATTCCCATCTGGCGCGCGGCGCGGACAGCCGAAAGCGCGATGCGGCCCGCCGTGCCAAACCCGACGATGACAAACTCAGCATCGTCCATGAAATATTCCTTGTAACGGATTTCATTCTGCTGGATGGTCTGCCAGGTTTGCAGCATCCGGTAATTGGCCTGCTCTTCGAGGGGAGGATCCAGGTAAATGGAAGTCAGAATCCGGCGCTTGCGGTTGCCTTTGCCATTCACGGCCCAGTCCCAATCCTGGCGGATAACCGGGCGCATCTCAGGCAGTTCAGCCGGTTCCATCATCTGCCCCACAGAACCATCGGCCAGGACATAGACCAGGTTACGATACTTTTCGGCCAGGTCGAAGGAGAGCACGGTCAAATCAATCGCTTCCTGCACCGAAGCGGGGGCGAGAACGATCGGGTGATAGTCGCCGTGACCGCCGCCATGCACCGCCTGGTTGTAATCGGCCTGCGACGGGGCGATGTTACCCAACCCAGGGCCGCCGCGCTGGACGTTAATCAGCACTGCGGGGACTTCAGTTCCGGCGATGTAAGAAGTCCCTTCCAGCATCAGCGAAAAGCCCGGGCTGGAAGATGAACTCATCACACGCACACCGGCGCAGGCTGCGCCGTAAACCATGTTAATTGCGGCTACTTCGCTCTCAGCCTGGACAAACGTGCGCCCCAGCTCTGGCAGACGGCGTGAGAGATGTTCAAGAATTTCGGTTTGTGGGGTAATGGGATAGCCGAAATAAGCCTCCACGCCTGCGCGGACGGCGGCTTCAGCCATGGCGACATTGCCCTTGATCAATTCTTTTGGCATTATTTTCTCCGTTGGTTTCCCCTCCCGGCATGGGAGGGGTCGGGTTTGGGGAAAAGATAAGGGCGTAGTATCTGTGGCTACTACGCCCCTGCGGGTACGGCTTTGGTGACTTCGCGATATACGGTAATCGCTGCATCCGGGCAGATCACTGCGCAGATTGCGCACCCGGTGCAGCCATCCTTGATAATATAGGCAGGATGGTAGCCTTTCTGCGTCAGGCGGGCCATGTCAAGGGCCAGCACCTCCTGCGGACACGCGCTGATACACAACTCACAACCTTTGCAATACAAATCGGAAACTTCGATCCAACCTTTTACGGGCATTCCTTGTCTCCTTTACCGCTTTTTTCAAAAATAAGTAAACTTTTTCGAACACTTTACAGGCAGAAACACATATTTCCAGTTATTTTATTTTGCGGCACTTTGTAGGGTAAGTTGGACAATATTTAGCAGATTGCTCTGCATTCTCAATTATGTCGCTTCCAGGAAAAGGGCGGTAGTGCAAAGCGTCATATACAAGGGTATACAAACATCCTCACTTTTTGGAGTAAAAAGACATCTATGAAATTACGATCATAGCGTTGTATGTCATTGCGAGCCGCATTTTGGCGAAGCAATCTCCAGTTTGAGAGTGTGTTTTATCGAGCGGTATTTGCCAATTAAACGGGGATTGCTTCGTCGCAAAGATCGCTCCTCGCAATAACATCGTTTTACGTTCTGGATATCATGCAGGTTCTTCCCAGATCATCCAGCCCTTGGAAAGCCATTTGCGGCGCAAATTGATTTGGTAGCCGCGCCGGGCCAGCCCTTCGGCGGCGGCAATGTACCATTGGCGCAGGCCCCAGGTCTGCAGCGGGCTGGTCTCAGCCACAGCGGCCTTCCAGGCGTTGAAAAAGTCGAAAATCGGCTCGCCAAGGATGACGCGATGGATGTAGTTTTTGGGCAAAATCGTCTGGAATTCGAGCGGGTCGAAACCCAGATGGAAATTGGTAAAAAAAACCAGCGCTTCCTTGCGCCAGCCTTCATCCACCCGGCGCAGCAGGTTGGCCGCCCAGATGGCCCCGCTGGGGTTGGAAGTGCCTTCGATCAGCAATCCGCCCGGCTGAACGTAGCGCGACAGCTGTTCCCAGGCTGGCAGGACTTCATTCTCATCATATTGGCGCAAAACGTTGAAGGCGCGTATGGCGCGAACGGTTTCTCCGGGCAAGAGCGGCAGGTTGAAGCCGCCCAAACGGAAAAAGGTGCGCTGATCGGCAAAAGGCAGGGCCGCGGCGACCCGTTCTGATTCGATTTCGACGCCGAGGACTTTTAATTCGGGATTCAGCCGCCGGAAACGTTGGGCGGATTCCAGCGTGGTGACGGCCTCGGCCCCGTAACCGAGATCGACAAACAAGGCCTCGCCCCGGCGGGAAATCAGACCCGGTTCGTAGAGCAGGAGGAAGTTATCGACCTGGCGCAGACGGTTGCGGGCGGTTTTCCCACGGGTGACCTGCCCCTGCGGTTTTTTGGGAATGGAAAGGGGGTGTTTTGAGGACATGGGATCAAGCTCAAATCCCAAGTAAAAAGCTGACGATCTGCTTGTTGGTCTTTTCCTGCGCTTCAAGATGCGGCCTGTGACCAATGCCGGGCAAAGAAACAGTCTGGATGTCGATCATATCTTCGACCAGCGGGGGGAGCAGGGACATGTCAAGGAGAGGGTCGGCCTCGCCCCAGATAAAAAGGCTGCGGGTGGGCAGATCGGGGAACTCCGGGGTCAGGTCAGCAACGGTCGGCAGAATCCTGCGATTAAACGGGGAAGAGCGCAGGGCATCTGTCAAAATCCGTTGTTCGAGCGCCGGATCACAACCCGTGTGAATGCCGAGCATCTTCCGGGCAGTCCACTCAGGGGCAAAGCGTTCGGCCAGGCGTTCGATCAACGGGTAGCGATCCAGCCCCATCACTACCGGGGAAATCTGTTCCGGCATCAGCAACGGGCTGATCAGCACCAGGCGGAAAACCTTGTAAGGGTGCCCTAGCGTATAGCGCAGGCACAGATAGGCACCAAAGCCATGCCCGATCAAGATGGGAGAACGCACAAGATTAAGACCATCGATCCAGCGGCGGAAGGCGGTGTAGTGCATCTGAGCATAGTACCGGCGCGCATCCACAGGGTGCGGGCTCTGTCCATGGCCAAACAGGTCGCAAGCGTATGTAACATGACCCGATAAGACCAGCGCAGGGATGAGCGCCTCCCAATCATGCAACGAGGCGTTCAAGTCATGGACGAGCAGGGTGGGGTGGCCGAGTTCGCCATCAACGATGGTACTGAGGGTGAAAAAATCTGGGGTTTCCACGCGCAAGATTATACCCGTCACAGTCACAAATTGCGCTTTTTCTGGAGCAGGAATGCGCAATTTGTGACTGTGGGCATTCCATATCAATAGAAAACCTCCCGTTGAAGGCGGGAGGGTAGATTAGACCTCTTGCATAAACGTCCCAAAGGTTCCCTTGGGAAACCTTCTTTGTCGGTCAAACCTTCGGGACGGGGCGTAACATTAGGTCGTTTTTGAACAAGCCAGCAGGATTAATCGCGGTTGCGGCCACCGACCAGGCTGACGTAGTATAGCAATTGCAGGATGGAGGTAACCAGGGCGGCTACATAGGTGAGAGCGGCGGCATTCAGAACGCTGTTGACGCCTTGATGTTCAGCCTCGCCCTGAATCATTCCAGAATCAGCCAGCATGCGTTTGGCGCGGGCCGAGGCATCAAACTCAACCGGCAGGGTCGCCAGCGCAAACACAGCACCCGCCGAGAAAACGATGACCCCCAGCCAGGCGATCTGGGTATAACCGATGAACAGGCCAAGCATGATCAAGATCCAGCCCAGGTTGGAACCGATATTCACAGCCGGGACGAGCGCGGAGCGCAGGCGCAGGGGAAAATAGTCTTCAGAATCTTGCATGGCATGGCCTAGTTCGTGGGCGGCAATCGCCAGCGCGGCCACAGAGGGGGCCGTGGCAACACCCTCCGACAGGTTCAGGGTCTTGTTGCGCGGGTCATAATGATCGGTCATTTTCCCGGCAATTCCACGGATCTGCACGCCATATAAACCGCTGGCCGAGATCAGCCGCTGGGCGGCCTGCGCGCCGGTCAGACCAGAGCGAGCGCGCACCTGACTCCACTTGTTATATGCTGATTTCACGTACCAGCTGGTTAACGCCATCAGGATGAAGGCGGGGATCATATAAATCAGGTAGTCAATGCTAAAAATCATTTTTTCTCCTTTCTTACAGGTTTACGCCATAACTCGCGAAAAGTTGTTACTTGAGCATCTCGAGCAGGGCCTGGATGGCCGCATCCAACTGCGGATCGCGCTCTGCCTCATAATCTTCCTTGGTCATTTCGACAACAATATCGGGAGCCAGGCCAATTTCATTAATGGTGCGTTCTTTGGGCGTCAACCACTTGGCGACGGTGATGCGCACAGCGCCCTGATTATTGGAAAGCGGCGTCCAGAGTTGGACAGAACCTTTGCCATAAGATGTGACACCGACAAGTTTACCCCGGCCATAATCCTGGATCGCGCCGGCGACTATTTCAGAAGCGGAGGCCGTTCCTTCGTTGATCAGCACGACCAGCGGGATATCCGTTGCCAGGCCGCCGGATTTGGCGTTGAATTTTTCTTCCCGGCCATCGCCATATTTCTCTGAAATAACGACGCCTTTTTTAACAAACTGTGAGGCAACTTCGACCGCTGTTTGCAGGTATCCGCCGCCGTTATTACGTAAATCCAGGATCAAACCTTTCGGGTTTTTGGCCATCAACTGTTTGAGCTGGGAGGTCAGCTCGCGGGTGGTGGTATCGCCAAAAGTATTTAGTTTGACATAAGCGATGTCGCCATCAAGCATTTTGTTCTCGACGCTGGCAATGGTAATCTTGGCGCGCGTGATCATGACATCGAATGGCTCATCAACACCTTCGCGCTGAATGGTCAAGATGACTTCGGTCCCGGCCGGGCCAAGCACTTTTTGGCGGGCCAACTCGGGGTTGATGCCTTTCATGCTCTCGCCGTCAATGGCGATAATCACATCTCCAGACTTAACACCCGCTTTTTCCGCCGGGGATTGGCTGATGGGGCTGATAACTGTCAGAAAGTCGCCAGTTGTGTCGACATAGGCCCCAATACCTTCATATTCGCCCGAAAGGCTGCTGTTGGCATCCTTAAATTGGCTAGGGTCCATGTAAGAGGTATGCTGGTCGCCAAGCGAGTCCAGCATGCCGTTGATGGCGCCCTGCATGAGTTTCGTGTCGTCCACCGGTTGGTCGACATATTGCTGGTGGACGAGAGTCCATGTCTCCCAGAAGGGGACGAAGAGTGTCTCCAGGTCATCGGGAGTGGCATCAGGAGAGCCAGAGGGAGTCGCCAGTGGTTTTAGCAGCGGAGAGCCCGCCAGGAAAGGCAGGTTGCCCAATGCGCTCAACTGGGTAAAATGCCCTGCAATGAATCCGCCGGAAAAAGCGCCGGTCAGCAGGACGATTGAGAGAAATGCGATCATGATGTACTTGATAAATTTATTCAAGGTTACCTCCGAAATTTACACTACAGGTATAGCACTGGCGGATTAAAAAATGCTGAAATCCAGCGCGGTTTTTATATGAAATGTGTAAGAAAGCTTCAGAGCCCAAAAAAGCATAACGCCAAGCCGCCAAAGCCCAGAGATGCCAAGGTTTTTATTTCTGACTCCGATTGTCTTCGTCTTTTCGTTTTTCTTTCAAATCGCGCACACGTTGGTGGAGTTCGCGCAGGTTATCATCTTCTTTTTTCCAGGGTTTGGTGGCGTTGCCAAAATTGAAAAAATCCCTGCCTTTAAAATCGCGCAGACCGCGCGCCTTGCCCAGCATCAGCAAGTTGGCGCCAATTACCACAACAATGAAAATTGCCGCCGCGATCCAGAGATTGGGAGTCTCAGCCTGCATTAGAGCCTGCCATTCAACAGCCCGGGCAGCAAGGTCCAATCCGTCAGGGTGACATCAGCATCCGGGTGCGGACCAGATTTCCCGTATAAGATGGAGTAAAGCCCCTGTTCGCGGGCAGCGCGGGTAGTGCGAGGCAAATCGTCAATCATGGCGCAGCGCCGCGGGTCAGATTCCCCGGCAGCTTTCATGGCAATCGCAAAGGATTGCGGCATGGGTTTGCAATACGGGTCAATCGCTACCACATCGATGATACCGTCGAAACAACCTTCCAGTTGCAAAACTCCCATCACCCGCCTGGCATGATTCGCATCGGCATTGGTGAAGATAAACTTGCGGGCAAGAATGGCGTCCATGGCGAGACGCAGCGCCGGGTTGGGCTGGATATAATCCGCCAGCGGCACATCGTGGACATAGGCTAAATAATCCGCCGTTTCAAAAGTGTAGTGCTGTTGGAGGCCTCGCAAGGTGGTGCCATACTGTTCGTAATACTGCCTTTGCAGGCCCTGAACCTGCCCGGCAGGGATCTGCAGCCTTTCGAGCATAAAGAGGCCAATCCGTTCCTTGATTTGCCGCCATAAACCAGAATCAGCCGAATAGAGAGTGTCGTCAAGGTCAAAAAAAATGGTTGAAATTTTCACGGTGTAATTCTTCCTGTCATGATTTCACTGCCTCTGCAAGATCCTGAACGAAATCCCCCCCAGGATCAAAGGAATCCAGAAAGTAATCCCGCGATATGTCAACGTAATGATGACAGCTTCTTCCCAGCTAACGCCCAGCGAAGCCAGCGCCAGCGGCAGGAGCGTCTCCACCATGCCGATGCCATGAGGAGTGGGCGATACGACCAGGAATAAATAGGCCGAAGCAAACCCCGCTATGATTGTGCCCGTCGAGAATGGCACATCGAAAGCCAGGAAGGTCGTCCCTAGAATTAGCACCTGCAAAAATTTGCTGTTCAGCGCAAACAAAAACGGGACCAGAATGCCGCGATGTTTTAGATGCAAAATGGAGAGGCCTTCGGCGACCTCCACGCCAAACTCCCGCGCGGCCACCTCATGGAAATATTCACGGCGCAAGAGCGGCCACAGGACCCGATTAATCTGGCGCGAGAGCCAGGCCAGCACCCGCCCCAACTGCTCGCCGGAGCGTGAACCAATATAGATGAGCACGCCCATACCCAGCACGATTCCCAGCATGATGAAAGACGCGGTGATTTCGCCGGGCTGCAGGTCATGGCGGCGGATGTAAACCGCCCAGCCCAGCGCCAGCATGACCATAAAGGCGGCATAGTCCATAAACAGGTATAACGCCCCCACGGCGGCGGCCAAGCCGCGCGGGTGGCCGCGTTTCCCGGCATCATCGACAAAAACCGCCACGCCGCCGAATCCGCCGCTGGGAGCAACCACGTTAATAAAGTTCGTTGACGACGAGAGTAAAACCAGGCGCCAGAATTTCTCACGCACATCCATCAGGCGATAGAGCGAGCCATAACCGGCAGCGTCATTCAAGGTCCAACCGAGAAATAACAGGATCGCCAGAAGAATGAACAGGAAATTGCTATGGTGAAGCGTTTGCCAGGTCCGTTCCAGTTCCCCCAGGCTGAGGATGGCAATGGCAACCGCCACAAAAAACAATAAGATCAACAGGATTTTCCGCATCGGGCGGATTATACAGGATAAATGGCAACTCCAGATGGCCGGGCCAAAATCGATTGAACCTTTTTGTCTCTTTGGGAATCTCCGTGGTAGAACCCCGCATTTTAGGGTGTGAGCGCGCTTCACCCTGTAAGCCCATCGGGGCAGGCGGGAAAATCCCGGTACCCCACCTTTTTTTCCTGAACGAGAGTAGAATAATTTCTGCAACCTTCTGCGAAAGCCTGCGTATATTTCAACAGAACGACCGACAGGAGTGACCGTGAACGAAGAGATGGTCTGGATTCTCCAGGCCCAACAAGGAAATGACGAGGCGTTTGCCCGGCTGGTAGAGCATTACCAGACCCCGGTCTATAACTTGTGCTACCGGATGCTGGGCGAACCCGAGTCTGCCGAAGATGCTGCTCAGGAGAGTTTTTTGCGAGTGTACCAGAACCTAACACGCTATGACCGCCAGCGGCCTTTTGCAACCTGGCTGCTGTCCATCGCGGCACATTACTGTATCGACCGCCTGCGTAAGCGGCGTTTTACCATCTTTTCCCTCGACGCAGAGCGGGAAGCTGATGACGCCCCATTCGAACTGCCCGATACTGCCGCGATTAACCCGGAACACGAAGTTGTCCGCCACGAGGAGCAGGAGCAAATTCAGACTGCTCTGGCCGGGCTGGACGCCACCGACCGGGCCGCGGTAATCCTGCGTTACTGGTACGATTTTTCGGAAATCGAAATTGCCGAGAGCCTGAAACTAACGGTCAGTGCGGTAAAGAGCCGCCTGCATCGTGCGCGGAAGGCAGTTGCCCGTCTCTTGCTTGCAAATTCCCCTGAAGCCCGTGTCGAAAGGATGCCTTATGGATCACCGGCCCTATGAAGACTGGCTGCTCGACGACGAGCGCCTGATCCCCGAACAGGAGCGCGACCTCCGCATCCACTTGCGCAACTGCCCCGAGTGCGCTGCGCTGGCCAGGACCAACCTGTCCCTGCGTTCGGCGCCAGTCATCGCTCCGGCAGAGGGCTTTGCGCTACGCTTCCAGGTTCGCCTGGCAGCAGAGCGCAAAGTTCAAAGACGGCGCAGCCTGATCGGTCTTTTCCTGATGGTGGTTATGGGAGTCGGCGGCCTGCTTTGGCTGCTCTCCCCTTATTTGCCATACCTGACGCTTCCCCCCGCGCAGTTGGCCAGCCTGTGGATCAGCAACCTGGTCTATATTGCTTTAACAGCCCGCGCCCTGGGTGCACTCGGCAATGCCCTTCTCGACGTTCTGGCCTCCTTCGTCCCCGCCTACATTTGGGCGCTTTCCATCGCCCTGCTTGGTGGTACGGGGTTCCTGTGGACATTTTCATTCCGCAGGGTCGGCAAATATTCACAGTCAGCCGCGTAGGCTGAAGGAGTCAATTATGAAAATCGCAGGGAAACTTGCAATCTTATTCCTGCTTATGGGGCTGGTTTTATTGCCCTTGCAGGCAGTGCAGGCCAAAGGGTTGCTGGATGGACCCATCTTTGGCGAGAATTACACCCTCAAAAGCGGTCAAACGCTGAACGAGGATCTGGTTGTTTTTGGCGGCTCGGTTTCCATTGAAAAGGATGCCAAAGTCAACGGTTCGGTGGTTCTGTTTGGCGGCAGTTTCACGCTCGACGGCGAAATCAGCAAGGACGTAGTCGTAATGGGCGGGGCGGTCAAACTTGGCGCGGGCGCCCATATCTACGGCAACCTAGTAGCTTTTGGAGCGCCCATCGACCGTGATGCAGGCGCCAGGGTGGACGGCGAAGAAATCAACAACCCTGCACGTCCGAGCCTGCCTGACGTACCTTCAGAGCCATTTGCGCCCCGCATCGTCGATCACTATACAAACCCCTTCTGGGAAGCGCTGGGGATTCTGGGAGAATCGATTGCACTGGCGTTGCTGGCAATGCTGATTGCCCTATTCCTGCCGACCCATATCCGCCGTGTATCTGATGGGGTTTTGACCCAACCGCTGGTTTCATTTGGCATGGGGTTGCTGACATTGATCATGTTCATCGTGGTGATCGTGGCGCTAGGGCTGTTCAGTGTGTTCATCGTCACGCTCTTCGTGACTGTCCCGTTGATCTTTATCGTTTTGGTTTTGTTCATTGCCGGAACAGTGTTAGGGTGGCTGGCGCTTGGCACTGAGATCGGCATCCGGATCGGACAGATGTTCAAGGGTGATTGGCCACTCCCGCTGGCTGCCGGTTTGGGCGTCTTCATCCTGAACCTGGTGGCGAACATCCCCTGTTTCGGCGGATTGATTTCTAGCCTGGTGGCTTTGGCCGGTCTCGGCGCGGTCTTCCTGACCCGCTTCGGGACGCGCCTGGCTGCGCTCACGGCAATACCGGACGTGACGGAGACAAATCCGCCTGCATAAAAACTAGTTGGTACCGGGGGAAAACCCTCGTATCTTGTTCGGGGTCCCTGTCACCCCCGTTCTGGCTCCCGTCATTCGTGGCGGGAGCTATCTTTGTTGCGCCCAGTCTCGTAGGCTGATCAGCAAAATGCAGCCCTCATCCCCCTATAAGACAGCTGGAGAGATCCGATATTTATTCAAAGTGTCGAAAAACCAGGATGTTATAATCATTCCATCACAAAATTTAAAAGAATTTCCACTGAAAATAAAGGCTCTTTGGGAATCTCCGTGGTTGGACCCCGCATTTTTGGGTGTGAGCGCGCGTACGCGCGCTCACACCCAAAA
>DHVZ01000040.1 GCA_002412925.1 Anaerolineales bacterium UBA5195
GCGCGCTTGTCGAGCCAGGTGATGATGAGCAAAACCAGAATGGGGATAAAAACGAAGCAGGCAAGGAAGGCGAAGTAGGTCATTTTTTGGGTTGAAAGTTGAAGGTTGAAAAGTTTAAGGTCAAAGATCGGTCTTTATGCTGTGACTTTTGGTTTTCGATGCACTTTCATAAAAACCCCCGGCCTGGGTTCAAGGGTGGCGCCCATGTGCGGGTAAATTTTTTCGGGGTGGATCGGTTCAAAGTCGAAGGCCTGGAGCAGACGGGCGATCACAATCCGCGCTTCGGCCTGACCGAAGGCCGCCCCGATGCAAGCGCGAGGTCCGCCGCCAAAGGGGATAAAACTCACACCTGCCCTGGCGGGCGGCGCAAGGGTAGGCGGGGTGCGTCCGTGGGCGAAGCGCTCCGGGCAGAATTGGTCGGCGTTTTCCCAGATGGACGGGTCGCGCTGGGTCAGGTAGATCGAATAGAACATGCGCGCCCCTGCCGGGATGGTTTCGCTCTCGCCAAAGGTCACATCTTCGGCGGCGATGCGGTTGCCGATGTGGATGGGCGGATACAGGCGCAGGGTTTCTTTGATGACTTCATCGAGCAGGCGCGGGCGTGAATCTGCTTCCGATTCGTCCAACTCGCGGACGAGGTTGGCGTAAATATCCGGGTGTTGGCCGAGCAGGGCAAAGACCCAGGCCAGCAGGGCGGTGGATGTGTCGTGGCCGGCGATCAGCATGGTCAGCATTTGGTCGCGGATGCGTTCATCGGGCAGGTTTGCGTCGATTAAGTGCTGGAGCAGGTCGGTAATTGGTAATTGGTGATTGGTAATGGCTGCGCGGCGCTTGGCGATGATTTCGTAGAGGTAGGCATCCAGCGTTTTGAGATGTTTTTTGTAGCCGGGGCGCGGAATTTTTCGCCACAGGATCCAGGCGCCGGGGGAGATGTAATCGATGGCTTTTAGGATCGGAGTCCAGATGCGGGGCAGGTCATCCCAGGCATCCACGCTGAAGAGCGCCTCCATCACGATCAGCAGGGCGATCTTGCGGCCTTCGACGAGCATATCCAGCGTCTGGCCATCCTGCCAGGATGCGGTAACCCGGTTGGTCTGGCGCAGCATCATGCCGGCATAGGCGGGCAGTTGGCCGGAGTGCAGGGCGGGTTCCATCAGCTTGCGGTAGCGGTCGTGCTCCTCGCCATCGGTGACGAGCACGCCGTGGTCGAGCAACTCCGTGACCGGGTCGTGGTTGCGCCACAGGAACTTGTCCCGTTCTGTGACGAGCACCTTGCGCACCGCTTCAGGCCCGTAGACGATGTAGGGCTTGAATCCCGGCAGCGGAACCTGAAAAAAGCGTCCGACCCGTTCGGCCATAACGCGCAAAGGCCCGAGCGGGGATTTTTCTGCGATGAATGCTTTCAGCACGGCCAGGCCGGTTTGAGGGTCGGAGGAGGTGTCAGGTTTCATGTGTCAGGTAAGTAATTTGATGAAGAACAGCACCAGGTCGTCATCGACCGGGACCGACTGACCATATTGGACAGGTTTCCCGCCTGAAAACAGGCCGCGCCCATCGGGGATGTAGCCGCGCCGGGCGTACATGCGCTGGGCCGAGCCGTAGTCGGCGGTCATGCCGACGCCCAGGCCTACCACGGGGCTGACGGCAGCAACCCGGCTTTCAGCCTCGTCCATCAGCGTCGCGCCAATTCCTTGACGGCGGAAGCGCGGCAGAACGTTGAAATCGACGATCTCGGGGATGTTCGCCTCGCGAAAGGGCGGATAATGCGACTGCCAGCAGATGGTGACGTAACCGGCGAAATCCAAAGTCTGGAGATTTTGGACTCCAGAATGGGCGACCAGGACGATCCGTTGGCCTGCCTCCTGCTCCGATAGGTATTGCTCATACTGCGAGGCGGGTTTGTTCCAGCCGAGCTCGGCAAAAGCCGCGGCGATGGGTTGGATATCTGACGATTGTAAAAGGCGGATGGTGAGCATGGCGATTCCTGAAAGTAGTGGAGTGTTTGCTTTCCACTTTCTATCGGCGAGCGTTAATGGATATCATTGAAAGTAGCCGTTCAAATATAGTTTGATGAGGTTGCGCATTAATCACGAGTAGTTCCAGCTTTTTTGCTTCTTGAGCGAGCCATTGCCCATATAGCCAACTGGCATGGGCAAAACCTTTTTGTTCCAATTCGCCGCCATCATTGAAACCGCGTCCGCGAGAGTGTAGATTATTTAAAAGCTGCTCTTCATCCTGCTCAATAATAAAGATCGAACACACATCTTTTTGCTCGAAAATTTGATTATCTGCTAAAGGAAGAATACCATCACCTTCGATAATAATTGGGCTTACGCTTGGAACTTTAATATGATGATCAACAATAGCATAAAGCGGTTTAGCCATTGCCTTGCCAACGGTAATCCAATCATCATAAATCGATTGGGAATTTCTCCATTGTTCGGCCTCGTAATTGAGAAAAATATGTAATTCTGGGTTTGTTTCAAATGTTGTAACTTGTTGAATCGCGATTCTTATATCATCCAACAACAAAAGGGGTGTAGATAGGTGTTTTGCCAGTTCACGGGCAACTACTGTTTTGCCAACGCCAGAACTACCGCCAATCATAAGAACTTTCCATTTAGGACTGTCTATGTTATTCATATTTGAAAATCTGCTATTAGAGCAAGGAACTGCTGAACATGGATTTGGAAAGGCTATAAGCGGCCAGCGTCCGTTCTTTGACCTTCTCGCGCTCGACGATCGGTTTCTCTGGGTAGCCTGGCGCTTTGAGTTTTTTCTCCCACGGGGCGTGGATGGCATCTGTGGGCAGGTGCGCCAGCTCGGGCACCCACTTGCGGATGTAATCCCCGTTTGGGTCGAATTTCTGGCTTTGCAGAATCGGGTTGAAGATGCGGAAGTAAGGTGCGGCGTCGGTGCCGGTTCCGGCTGTCCACTGCCAGCCGCCGTTGTTGGCGGCCGGGTCGCCGTCGAGCAGGTTGTCCATGAACCAGCGTTCGCCCCACTGCCAGTTGATCAGCAAATCCTTGACCAGGAAGGAGGCCACGATCATGCGCGCCCGATTGTGCATCCAGCCGGTTTCGCTCAGTTGGCGCATGGCGGCATCCACGACCGGCATGCCGGTGCGACCATCTTTCCAGGCCTGAAAATCGTCCGGATCGTTGCGCCAGGGGATGTTTTGCAAGGCCGGGTTGAAGGCCTGGCCGCTGACGCGAGGAAAATGGTACAGGATCGAAATATAGAATTCGCGCCAGATGAGTTCGTTCAACCAAGTTTCCGGGCCCTTTTCGTTGAACGTTGAACTGCCTGCCCTGACTGGCGAAGCCGTGCCGAAGGGTTGAACGTTTAACGCAGTTTGAGCGGCCTGGCGCATGGAAATCATACCGAAGCGGATGTAGGGCGAGAGGGCGGAGGTGCCGTCCAAATCCATGCGGTTGCGGGTTTCGGCGTATTGGCTGATTTTGGATTTTGTAAATTGCGCCAGGCGGCGTTGGGCTTCAGCTTCGCCTGCTGGAAATAAATCGGATGCCTGAGCGGATTGTGGCGCGGAAAAGCGGACGATTTCATCCAGCGAGTGAGATTCCGGCAGGCTGACCGGCGGGAAATGCTCCGGCGCAGGCAGCGGGGACAGGTTTTCGGGCAGATGAGCCTTCCAGGTTTTCGAGAAAGGCGTGAAAACGGTGTACGGTTTGCCATCCGGTTTGAGAATGGCGCCGGGGTGGTGGACGGTCTGCCCGTGGATGAGGGTCAGCGGCAGACCTTCGGCAATCCGTTCGTCGCGGGCGCGGGCGTAAGGGGTGTAATCTTGCTCGGCGAAAATGGCCTGCGCCCCGGCCTCGATGAGCAGGTTGAGCAGTTCGATCTCCGGTTTGCCGCGGCGCATTGTCAGGGCCGAGCCGCGTTTGCGCAATTCAGCATCCAGTTCGGCCAGGCCGCCGAAAAGGAAGTCCTGGCGGCGGGCGGGAGTTCCTTC
>DHVZ01000076.1 GCA_002412925.1 Anaerolineales bacterium UBA5195
TGCTCCGCTGGCAAACTCACTCAGCCGTTAATTAACACGCTCTCCGACAAACTGCTAGCGAAATAGAAAATGCGCTCATAGAAGTTCTAGAGCGCCAATTTACAGGCCAGCGCATCCTGGTGCTGATTCCCGATCATACCCGTTCACTACCACTCTCTTTTCTCTTTCGCAAGCTGGTTGAAATCCTGCGCAATGCCAAACGCCTCGATTTCATGGTCGCCCTCGGCACGCACCCTGCGCTTTCAGATGAAAGCCTGAACCTGTTGGTCGGTATCACGGCCGTTGAACGAAAAATAAAATATGCAAAAATTGGGCTATTGAACCACAGCCTGGAGCGATCCATCTGCCCTCACATCCATCGGCGTCATCGAACAAGACCAAATCCAGCAGATTGCAGGTGACCATTGGCATCCATCCCTACCCAATAGAGTGGATATTTGCCTGAACAAGGCCGCTCTTGCCTATGACCAGATCATCATCCTTGGCCCGACCTTTCCGCACGAGGTGGTCGGTTTCTCTGGTGGAGCCAAGTACTTGTTCCCCGGTGTTTCCGGCCCCGATATGATTAACGCTACCCACTGGCTGGGTGCGCTGGCCGGTGTGGTCGGGACGATTGGCATCAAGGATACTCCCGTCCGTGCGATGATCCACGCTGCTGCCGAAAAACTGACTACACCGGTCATTCTCATCGCGCTGACCGTGGAAGGGCACGAACTAAGCAGCCTGTTGATTGGCGACCATCTCTCCGCCTGGAGCGCCGCTGCCGATTTGTCGGCTCAGTGTCATATCCGTTGGTGCGAAAAACCCTATCAGCGCGTGCTCTCCTGCGCTCCCAAAATGTACGACGAACTGTGGACAGGTGCCAAGGCGATGTACAAGCTCGAACCCGCGGTGGCTGTTGGCGGGGAAGTCATTATCTACGCTCCGCACCTGGACGTGGTCAGCCATGTACATGGAAGGCACATTTACGAAGCCGGTTATCATATCCTGCCTTATTTCCTGAACGATTGGGAACGCTTTAAGCACATCCCGCTCGGCGTGCTGGCGCATTTGGCGCACCTGCGCGGTTCCGGGGTCTGGGGAAACGGCTTCAAAAAACCGAATGTCAAGCTCACACTGGCGAGCAAAATCCCGCCCGAGGACTGCGCCAAACTTAACCTGGGCTACCTTGACCCGGCCAGTATCAATCTCGCCGACTGGCAAGGCCGCGAAAATGAAGGGATTTTGTATGTCCCTAAAGCTGGCGAAATTTTATATCGACTCAGGAGATGAATTATGGAAAAAACGAACTTTGGAGTGATGGGCCTGGGTGTCATGGGTCACATGCTGGCCATGAACATGGAACGGAACGGCTTCCGGGTGGCGGGGTATGATTTGGATTTAGGCAAGGTTCAAATCTTTGGGACGGAATCCGCTCAAAAGAACATCATCGCCTGTGAGACGCTCGACGTGTTTCTTGCCACCCTTGAATTGCCTCGCCGCATCCTGATGATGGTTCCCGCTGGAAAACCCGTCGACGACGCGATTGCCTCGCTCAAGCCGCATCTCACCAAAGGCGATTTGCTCATCGATGGCGGCAATACCTACTTCTCCGATACCGAACGCCGCTCTCAAGAACTCGAAGCCGCCGGGATTATCTATATCGGCACGGGAGTCAGCGGCGGAGAGCAGGGCGCCCTCTGGGGTCCGGCGATGATGCTCGGTGGCCAACCCGAAGCCTGGGAACTGGTCAAACCCATTTTCGAGGCCATTTCCGCCCGCGTCAACGACGAACCCTGCGTGGCCTACATGGGCCCACGTGGAGCCGGTCACTACGTCAAGATGGTGCATAACGGCATCGAATATGGCGATATGCAGTTGATTGCTGAGGCTTACGACATCCTGCATCGCGGTTTGAGGTTGAGCAATGCCCAACTGCACGAGGTCTTTGCTGAGTGGAATCGCGGCGAACTGGAATCGTACCTGATTGAGATTACCGCCGATATTTTCACCAAGACCGACCCCGAAAGCGGCGCGGCGGTGGTCGATTTGATTTTGGATGAGGCCCAGCAAAAAGGCACCGGCAAATGGACCAGCCAGAATGCCCTCGATCTGGGCGCGCCCACCCCAACAATTAACGCCGCTGTCGAGAGCCGGATTGTCTCGGCCTACAAGGAGGAGCGCGTTGTCGCTTCCAAATTGCTGACTGGCCCCGCCCCGAAAATCTCTGGCGTCCCGCAGGCCGTGGTGACTGCCGCCGTGCGCGACGCGCTCTACGCCGCCAAAATATGTTCCTACGCCCAGGGCTTTGGCCTGCTGCGCATGGCCAGCCAGGTATACGGCTATAACCTGAACTATGGCGAGATTGCCAAGATCTGGCGCGGCGGCTGCATCATCCGCGCGCGCTTCCTGAACGATATCCGCGCCGCCTTTGCCCGCACCCCTAACCTAGCCAACCTGATGATTGACCCGGAATTTGCGAAGGCGATGAACACCCGTCAGGCCTCCCTGCGCAAAGTGGTGGCGCTGGCCACCGAGAGTGGTATTCCGGTCCTTGCATTCAGTTCCTCCCTGGCTTATTACGACGCCTATCGCAGTGAACGCCTGCCCGCCAACCTGACCCAGGCCCAGCGTGACTACTTCGGTGCTCACACCTACCGCCGCGTTGACAAAGAAGGCGTTTTCCATACGGAATGGCAGTAAATTCAAAAACCTTACCGCGAAGTTCACGAAGGACTCAAAGGAACACGAAGAAAATCTAAAGGCAGGTTTAAAAAACCTTTGTGGTGAAGGGTTAATTTTTTACAAGGAGCAAGCTCATGAAATACGGACTTAATCTTAACCCCGCAGAACCGATGCGGGGCAAGCCCGAAGCCGCCCTCGACTTTCTTTCCCTCGGCGCGCTGGTGCATCGCCTCGACCCCGGCATTATCCCCTTCCGCAAAGCGACCGAATGCACCATTCATGTCAGCGGAGGCGAGTTCAACTGCGCCGCCAACCTGGTCGACTGCTTCGGTCTGAAAACCGGCATCGCCACTGCTATGGTCGATTATCCCATTGGCGAACTGATTGCCGAGCGCGTCAAGGCTATGGGTGTCAAGCCGTTCTACAAGCATTTCAAGCACAACGGTGTCAACGGCCCGAATATGGCGACCGTTTACAGCGACCGGGGCTTCGGCGTGCGCCCGCCGGTCGTTTTTTACAATCGCGCGAATGAAGCCGGTGCCTTGCTCAAACCCGGCGATTTCGACTTGAACGCGATTTTTGGTGCGGGAGTACGCTGGTTCCACAGCGGCGGCATCTTTGCAGCGCTCTCTGAAACCACCGGCGAAGTTATCATCGAAGCGATGGAGGCCGCCAAGGCCTCTGGTGCGGTCACTTCCTTCGACCTGAACTACCGTGCCAAACTCTGGAACATCTGGGGCGGGCAAGAAAAAGCCGTTTCGATCGTCCGCCGCATTGTCGAGAATGTGGATGTGATCGTTGGCAACGAGGAAGATCTCCAGCTTGGGCTGGGCGTCCCCGGCCCGGAAGTAGCGGCCAAAAACAAACTCGACCCAAGCACCTTCTTTAGCATGATCGACAAAGTGGTCGAGAAATTTCCCAACGTCAAAATCGTTGCTACCACCCTGCGCGAAGTTCACTCAACCAACCACCACAGCTGGGGCGCGGTCGCATGGATCGACGGCAAAACCTACGTATCCCCGACTTGTGAAATGAACATTTTCGACCGCGTTGGCGGTGGCGATGGCTTCGCCTCGGGCTTTTTCTACGGCCTGCTGAGCGGCGAACCCGAACAGGAAGCCGTCAACCTGGGCTGGGCGCACGGCGCACTGCTAACCACCTTCCCCGGCGACACAACCATGGCGACCGTGGACCAGGTCAAGGCTTTCGCCAAAGGCAGCTCGGCCAGGATCCAAAGGTAATAGAGTTTACCAAACCCCTCTCAAAAATCCAGCCCGTAATTGATACGTGCCCTCTGGGGCTATTTGGATTATTGAACGAAATAGCTTTCGAAATGGGAGATTTTCCAAAGCTATGCCCATCTCACCCACTGAGTATTTGTGGCAAATTTGATTTCCACTTATAACTTGGGCCGGCTGGTGAAATATTCTTGGGCGTTGGCGTAGAACTGGTCAAAAACCGCGTTGAGCATGTCCAGGTCTGCCTGGCTGACTCCACGGCTAACGATGGTGACCCAGGCGCGCATGGCATCTTCCACCCGCCCGGCGGCGTCCCGGCCTTCCCGGGTCAGGGAGACAGTGACGCTGCGCCCGTCCGCTTTTGCGGGGGCAACCGCCACGTACCCGACCCGCTCCAGGGATTGGATGGCCCGCGTGATGTAAGCCTTATCGACGCCAATGGCGGCGGCCAGGGCGACCGGATTGCGGGCCTCGCCATCGCGTAATTCGAGCAGCAGCGGCGCCGTCCCGCTGGAGGCGGCGCTGCCCGCCAGCTCGCGGTTCAAAAAGCGCTCTCCCATGCGGAATAACAGGCTGACGTGCCGGTTGATCGACCGCATCGCGCTAAGCTTTCTTTAGGCTAGCCAGCCGTCCGCGAGTCTTGGCCCCCAGCACGGCGGCAATGCCCACACCGACCAACACCGAAAGCGCCCAATCCAGCGGGGTGAAAAAGCCCGCTGCGGTCAGCAACGTCCAGGTGCCGTAAGGGAGCAGCAGGAAGGAGTTGGTGATCAGGCCAGGGTTGTAGCTGGGTTTATCGCCCTGAAAAAGGATGGTATGCATGACATTGTTGATGATCAGCTCAAACCAGATCATCACAAAGCCCAGCCAGGGCGCGACCAGGGCCAGGATGGCGCCCAGAATGACCAGCGGCCAGGCGATCACCAGGTTCACCTGGAAGACATAGCCTTCGTCCAGTGGAAAGTCCGGGTCGGTTTTGGAGCCCATTGGGGTTTTGAGGTTGAAGAACTGCTTGAAACTGAGCGGGGCTAGAACGTACTCCTCCGCCTCGTGCAGCATCAGCAGGGGCAGGTGCAGCCACAGCAGCCATTGGTAGGCATTCATCGAGGGGCGCAGCCAGATCAGCAGGACGATCAACGGCGGTGCCAGGAACAGGGTGGCAGACTGCCAAAAGCGGTTGATTTTGCGGTAATCCATCGGAGCTTTCTCCTTCACAAGCGAACCAGCCGGGATAATCGTTGACTTGTCAACTATTATAGGCTCGTATCGGTCGAGCGTCAACCAATCGAGGTTATCAGTGACAGGCGATCTTGATATGTATGGGGAATCAAGAGGGGATCTAGCCCAACACCAGGGGAGAGGAATTTGGAAATGGCAGTGATGCGGTTGGCCGGGTAGAGAAATCGCAGGTGGGAAGATCCGTTGTTTCGTTGAACAAGGAAGCGGAGCGCCTTGTCTTAATCGACATGCGCACGGGGGCCGAAAATGGCAGTTTCACTGGATACTTTTACATGACTTTACTCATTTGACTTATCCCCCCGCTTTTTTGTACACTATTCCTAGACAACTTTAGGAGAGTCCCCGTTTAGGCTGCACCTCATTGAACCCAGCGCCCTCCGCATCCTCAATCCCAACGGAAAAACCGCGGAAACGGATTATTCGTTACCCCAAACCTGATCGAGTCCGTTGCCCATGTGGCAACGGACTCACACCCCGGTTGATGCTGGCGCATTTGCTCATCTTCAGCCAGCCAGCGAAGCGCACAAGATATTACCACCTCAACCCAAGCAGCAGACGTATTGGCAGGTAAGATGACCAAAGTATTCATCTCCTATTCGCGAAAAGACAAATCCCAGGCCCAAAAGCTGACCGAGGCGCTCGCCCGGAGCGAACTGGAAACCTGGGTCGATTGGGAAGATATTCCCCCCACTGCCGATTGGATGGAACAAATCCATAAGGGAATCGAATCGGCGGATGCCTTTTTGTTCCTGCTCAGCCCGGATTCGATCCAGTCGGAAGTCTGCGGACAAGAGGTGGATCATGCGGTTTTAAATGGCAAACGCCTGATCCCAATTGTCGCGCAGGATGTCAACCCCAAGGAGATCCATTCCGCCCTGGCAAAAGTCAACTGGATTTACCTCCGTGAGCAGGACGATTTCGAGATCGCCATCGCCAAAACGCTCTCGGCCATCCACACCGACCTGGCCTGGGTGGAGACCCACAAACGGCTGCAAGTGCGCGCCCTCGAATGGAGCAAGCGCAAAGACAAAAGCCTACTCCTGCGCGGGAAAGATTTGCGCGAGGCCGAAGAAACCCTGGCGAGTGTCGGTCAGAAAGACCCTCTACCAACCGACCTGCAGCGCTTGTTTTTGTTGGCCAGCCGCAGGGCTGAAATCCGGACCAGGAATGTGCTCCTGACGATTGGCGCAGTAATCATGGTGGCGCTGGTCTTGTTATCGGGCTTTGCAATCAACCAGCGCAATGTCGCCACGGACAACGCCTCCACTGCCATTGCCAATCAAAACCTGGCCCAAACCGCCCAGGCCGATGCCGAATTTTCCAAGGCAACCGCCGTGGGCGAGGCAAATTTCCGCGCCACCGCCCAGGCAGAATCCGAAGCGCAGACCAAACTGGCGCGAGGCGGAGAACTGGCGGTGCAATCCATCCTGTTGCGCGATTCCCGGCTTGATCTGGCGTTATTGTTTTCCGTTGAAGCCTTTCGTTCGGCGAATACCAGCCGCGCTAAAAATGTTCTGATCGAGAACACACAGGTCAATCCCCATCTAATCCACTTTTTCCACCTGGATAAAAATGTCGTTTGCGTGGCCTTCAGCCCGGATCTCAAAGTCTTCGTGGCCGGCAGCCAGGATGGCAGCCTGACGGTCTGGGATCTGGAATCCTACCAGGTTGTAGGGCAGCCTATCCGGGGAACTGTTGCGCCAAATACCATAGCTTTCAGCCCCAACGGAAAAACGATTGCAGTCAACTATTCTGATGGCACGCTCATTTTGTGGGATCTGACCACTCGCCAGCAATTGGGCCAGATCATGCCTGGTGACATCAATGGAGAGAGGCACATTACTTTCAGCCCCGATGGAAAAACCCTGGCAGTTGGCGACAAAAATGGCATGATCGTGTTTTGGGAGGTGGCTACCCTGAAATCCATTGGGCAGGTAAACAATGGGGAACCTGCTTTTCTGGCCTTTAGCCCGGATGGGGAAACGCTGGCTGCCGGCTGGCGCAGGGTCAGATTATGGGACCTGGCCACGTTTCAACCCATCGGCGACCCGCTTTATTCAGATAGCCCCTACCTGAACAGCCTGTCTTTCAGCGCAGACGGTAAATTCCTGGTCACAGGCAATGCGTACAGTTCGATTGTGATTTGGGATCTAGCCCAAAACCCGCCCATCAGCCAGGCCATCATCGTGCCCGATGATGAGGAAGGGCAGGGGGCGGTCTTTAGCGTGGAGGTTAACCCGGTTGAACCGATCTTTGTGGCCGGAGGAACGGGAAACACAGTCATCTTGTGGAACTTGTCCACCGGGGAGATGCTTGGGCAGCCTTTGCGAGGCCATACGAACGGTGTCAAGCTGGTCAGTTTTAGCCAGGATGGCAAAAAGTTTGCCTCGTATGGCGATGATAAGACGGTCATTTTGTGGGAAGTCAACCCACACCAGCCGCTGGCCCAGACGCTCCTTGAGCAGGGAGAAGCCCTGCATGATTTGACCTTCCTGCCCAACGGGAAACTACTGGCAGCCAGGTTCAGTGACCAGACGATTTATGCCTGGGATGTCACCGCCCCGCAGCCGGTTGCCCGCCAATTTGCGCCGCCCTCCATCCCATTCTCCATGACAAGTTTTAGCCCCGCCGGCAAAATTTTTGCAACGGATACCCAAAACGGGATCATCCTGTTTGACATCGCCACTGCCCAGGCGATTGGACAGCCGCTCTCCGCAAAGACAGATTACGCCACCAGCCTGGCCTTCAGCCCGGATGGCCAAATCCTGGCTTCTGGCTTTGGTGATGGCAGCCTCATGTTCTGGAATGTGACGACTCAACAGCCGCTGGGCCAACCGCTGGTTAAACAAACAGACATAATTACGCGCCTGGTGTTTAGCCCGGATGGAAAATTTCTTGCCTCCACCGCTGGGAATACCATCGTGCTATGGGAATCGCTGACCACCCAACCTACAGGCCATCCATTGGAAGGAGCTTCCACTGATACCGGTAGCCTGGCCTTCAGCCCGGATGGAAAAACTCTCGTTTCAGATTCTGTTTTTGCAATCGATCTTTGGGAGACTGCCACCCGAAAGCTTACGGACCAAATAAAGTTACCGGATAATAGCAGCAGCGTCTCAGCCCTGGCTTTCAGCCCAGATGGGGAGACCCTGGCAGCGACAATCTTCAGCAAAAACGGCGTTTTTAAAGGCATCTACCTCTGGGATCTGGCGACCAGGCAAGTGATTACCGGGTTGTTTGCCGAACAAAGTGTGGAAACCCTGGTCTTTAGCCCCGATAAAATGTTTTTTACCACCCAGGATCGTTCCGGCACGGTGCTTCTCTGGAACCTGGAAACGCCTTTCCTGCTCGAACAAACCTGTTGGCGGGCAGGCCGAAACTTAACCCGGGCTGAATGGGCGCAGTATCTCCCCCATGAACCTTATCGCGCCACTTGTCCGCAGTGGCCGCTGGAACCGGAGATTATTTCAACTCCTTAAGATCATCCGATAACTTTCTTGAAATAATTGCGTTGCGCGTTGGAGCAACCGCTTTCTACACTCGCGGTTGAAATAGTCTCAGCTCTGATTGAGTATCTTGATTCTAAGCGTGGGTTGTGGGACCCTGCTTTCAAAATTACCAGCCAGAAGCAGATTTGTGTTCAAGCAGGTGGTCTGGGAAAACGTTGATTATGCAACAATTGAGCCATCTGTCGAGCGAAATGCCCGTCAGACATTGGCCGAAGCATCAGTGCTATCCAGGCTGGTAGTTAAGTGGGGAACTTTTCAAAACGGCTTTCGAAAACAAGCCTTTTCATCTCCGCCGGCCATCAAACCCGCTTTGAACGCCCCCGCTCTCCAGCGTTCCCTCGGCGCGCCGGGTGATCTCCTGCGGGTAGATCATCTCAATCCGTCTGAACATCGTCATCACCCGGCCAATCCAATTCTTGCAGGAATTCTTCCCAAGATTCCAGTCGCTTGGCATCCGCGACTTCGTTTTTCGTCCGCAAAATCTCCTGCCACTGCTTCTGGATTTCATCCTGCTCGTACCCAATAAAGGTCATCTCCCACAGGCAGTGGCAAATGATGTCAAGCGAGGAAATAGTCTTCAAGGTTTCAGGGTCAATCTCCATCCCCAGCCAGTCTTCCCAGGGACGGAACTCAATCGCATAGAATTCCAGGTCTTCCAAATCCTGCGCTGAAACATCCCAATATCCACCGAATTCATCATCCTTCGGGACATATTCGATCATCAGGCGCATGGTTGTGTCTACCGGGGAAGCTGAAAGCAATGTCCAGTAGACGCGCTCGTAGCCCGGAAGGCTGGTTTCCTGGTCAGGGTATAGACGCAACAAATTGGGCTAAACTTCATCCCAACGGGATTGTTGGAGCAAATCCAGCAACCGTGTCACCTCTCAAACTCCAAGCCTATTGACCGATTCTAGATACATTGTCACTGCCCGCCGAGTTGTGTACCAAACTTTGCCGCGTTTCACTGCTTCAATGCGCCCCAAGCGCGCCAACAAACTAAGGTATTCCTGACTATAAGGCGTTTCTTTGACCGCCACGCGCAGGGGAATCCAGGTTTCAGTTTCTTCGGGCTGGGACAGGCGGGGAGTGCAGGCTTCCAGATAAAGGGTCAGGCTGCGCTCCACGGCGCGCCCGACAAAATTGACCAGCGGCGCAAACTTGCCTGCATCCGCTTCGGCCAGAACGCGGTAATACTGCTGCCGATTGGTGCGCAGAATCACGGTTGGGGGATATCCCTGGCGCATCAGGAGTAGATTCATCACCAGCCGCGCTGTGCGCCCATTACCATCAACAAAGGGGTGAATTGCCACCAGACGGTGATGGGCCAGGGCGGCCAGTTCCACCGGATAGGTTCCTTGACTATCTGCGAGCCACTGTCCCCATTCATCCATTTGCTGAGGCACCAACCAGGATTCAGGTGGGGTATGCGCGACTCCAGCAATCAGCACCTGTGTCTCGCGATATTTTCCGGCGGAATCGTCATCGATGCGAGTCAGCACCAGCTTATGCATCTGGCGCACATGAAAAAGGGTGAGCGGCTCGCTGGTATTTGCCAGCACTTCAACAAATTCGATGGCGTCGCGATGGTTAATCACCTCGAAATGTTCCCGCAGGCTCTTGCCTCCAATCGTCAGGCCGGTTTCCAGGATCAGTTTGGTTTCATGCAGGGTAATGGTGCTGCCCTCGATAGCGTTGGAGTTGTAAATCCACTCAACCAGGATTTGCTCCTTCAGGCGATTGACCGCCGCCGAGGGTAGAGGGCCTAAGGCATCCAGTTGGCGTTTTTTCGTATCCAGGCGTTTTAGCAGACGGGGTTCAAGCACAGGTTCCTCGCAGATCGATATCGGTATGGAGATTTTATTATACATCCGATATCGATATTGCTCTAGCTTTTGCATAACATCCACGCTCAAAAGCAAGTGACTTATCCTTTCCGGAAAAGATTGGGCAGGAACCCGATTAAACCCCCAAAGAAAGCCACTCGGGGAATTCAAGAACATCCCCCAGGATAGTTCTTGTGGCACTCAAAACCAGCCACTCTACCTTTTACTTGATGCCATCCAAATGGGTATTTCTAATTGTCGTTGGTAGCATTCAAGTATTAGACATCTTATACGATGTCTAATATGATGTATAGTGCGTCTGGGAATCGCCTGCAAATGGAACAGGCGGAAGGAGAACCAAGATGACGCGTTACGCATTGAATTTACCCGCCAAGTTAAAACAGGAAGCTGAAAAATTGGCATCGCGCCAAGGGGTTTCACTAAACCAGTTCATTATGTGGTCTGTGGCTGACAAAGTTGCCTCGCTACAGTATGATTTGGATGATCCAAAATTTCCAGGGATTACCTACCGGCGTGGAGCTTCGGGTAGTATCACACCCGTTTTGCGCGGTTCAGGTTTAAGGGTGCAAACGCTGGTTATTGATGCGCTGCAGGGGTTATTGCCAGAACAAATTGCCAGCGAATACGATCTGGAAGTGACACGAGTCAAGGAAGCGCAGGCCTTTTACGAGGCTCACCGTGCAGAAATTAATGCCAGCATTCAGCTTGAGCAGGGTTTGGGGGCAGTTTTGGTTTCCCCGGCGCAGCGCTTTAACCTGCTGTGGTTCGTGAAATCCGGGGTGGCTGTTTACGCGCTGGCCGTGATCGGCAGCCGTTTGTACCTGAATATGACCAGCGAGGTCTCACCCGAGGCCTGGGCCGGGATGCTTGGCACCGCACAGACCGCCGTGAATGTCGTCGCCAATACCCGCGGCAACGTCACCACGGCGATTGTCTGGGCACTCTGGCTGGTCATCCCCCTCGGCTATTTCTCGATGCTGGTCCAGAAGCTGTTCCTGAACCCTGTTTCGTTGATCAACCCACTCTCGTCCTACGCGGATATGCTGGCCATGCTGCGTGACCGGGGTGGAGGATAATCCCATATCTTTGAGGAGAAAACATGACTGAAAAAACTACCCCCCAGCAAGCCCCTGTCTTTCTCACCACCAGTGACTTGATTAGTGAGGCGATTGGCGAATATTACAAAAAACAAGACCAGGTGGTTGCAGATCTCGAAGCGCGCGCACAGGCCTTATTCGGCCGCATTGCACCCGAACATGCGTCTTTTGCTGAGTGCTATTCCAATGGTGAGGAGAACATTATGTGCGATGTTGAGGATGTGATAGATGGCTTTAAATTGCTTTCGCTTTCCTTTCACAAGGGCGCAACCCCGGAAGCCGACTATTTCCTGGTCGCGAATTACATGCACCTTACCAGTTCAGTGCGCATTTACACCCTGTACGATCTGGGACGTGCTATGCACGAAATTACTAAAATGGCCCAGGAGGTTTTGATGACCTTCAGGCAAGCCATTCTCGATGGCAACCCGTGCCCGTGGGCTTCGAATCCTGAATAACAAGATTGGTAAATCCGTCCCTTTCATTCACAGAATGAACAGGATCAATTTATCAACCTGCCGCTCCGGTATGTTGGTACTGCATCTCAACGTTGGTTCTTGAATCTTGACAACTGAATAGCTGCACTACGAGCATACAGGGAAACACTCCATCCTTTTGTACCTGCCTACGGCGGCACTTCACCTGCCACTGGCAGGCACGGGCCGGGTTTTTCTCCGGAAGAACACCGGAGCGAGACAGCCCGGAAGAACACCGGAGCGAGACAGCCCGGCCAATTCATTTATCAGCCGGGGAGAAACCCGGTACACAGTCCTGTGGCAGCAGCCATAGGAAAAGGAGAATCACATGGCTGTAACTGACACATTGTTCGTTGAATTGGGAGACGGAAGCCACTTCATCCCGGAAATCCAACCTGTGGACCTTGAAGTGCGCTACCCCGAATGCGGGGAAAGCCTGCGTCTGGGAACCCTGGATCTGGCAACCACTGGTGGCTGCCAGATCCCGTTCGTTTTCTGCACCAACAACTGCGATCTGCGCGGCTATGCCTTCTGAGAGCCGACATGCACATTCTGGATGTCCTTCTTCGTGGGGCAATTCAAACCGCCGTCATGGGAGTCTGGGGTCTGTTTGGTCTGGCGCTCATCGCCGGCCTGACGGGTCGAGCCTTCCGCTGGTTCTGGATGAAAACCCATCCAATCACAGCGGTTGTCCATGTCTCAGAGGATGAGGTGGTTGAGGCAGAATGGGTGCGCGAGTTTTAATCAATTCCGCGCAACCAACCAGACCCACAGCACTTCACAACAGAAATACACACACCCTGGAAGGAGCGCTTTTGCGCTTGTTCCACCAACGCAAACAGGGAGAAACTTTTGTTCTCCCTGTTTGCGTTCCCACACACAACGCCGGGCCTGGCCCGGTCTGGAGGTCAAGATGCAGCAGTTATACACCGTCAAAGTCGCGCGGGTTGTCCTGGCAGAAAACCTGGACGAGGCGCGCAAGCTGGCGCTCTCCGTGGATAACCCGGAGGATGTCGAGTCGGTCGAACCCATTCAAGGCCTGTTCGACATTCCGCAGGGTTGGGAAAATGCCGTGCCGTATGGCGCGGAAGAGCAAACCACCCGGCAGTGCCTGGCGGCCTACCTATAAACCCGACTTGGATACCCTGCTGCTCGCCAAGTTTCAATCTTTCAAAAATGCCATTATTCAACCTTGATCAGTATACGTGTGTGGATTGGGGGAAAAATACATGAGAGCATTTCCCGGTATCTGAAACCGAATTGAAAAGCCAGCGTTATTACAACCGCGGGTAGCGGGGCGCGCCATTTCCCACAAAGCGGTCAGGGAAAAAAGCAGAAATCCGAAGGTTCAGAACCTTCGGATTTCTGCTTGCCAGAGCCGCGCGAAATGTAGTATCCGGCTGCGGATGTAGTACATCCCCGGGTCGGCCGCCGGGCGTCGCTGCTGGATGAGCCGCATCGCCGCATCTGGGGGATGTCCCTGCGCAATTAAAATCGCCGCGCCCATGGCCACGCTGCGATGACGTCCCTTCGCGCAATGTGAATACACTTTTCCTCCGTTACGGATGGTTTCCAGCGCCGCCAGCGTGCCCTGAACAAGTTTTTGGATCGGGATCAGGATGATCGGGCTGTCAATCGTGCGCAGCCAGAGAAAGTTCAGCGCTTCTGGATGCAAATCGGGGTGCGGCGAGCGCAAGAAGCGCATATTGATCACCAACTGCACGCCCAAATCCCGCAGGTGGTCGTAATCCAGCGCGGTTGGGGTTGTGCCGATAAACAGGTCATTCGTGATTTGTGAAAAATCCATCCGCCAATCTTATCATGGGTAACAGGAAAAGATTGGGCATAAATTTTGATGCAAACACGCATTAAGGAGCGCTGCCATGTCCCTTGACGAGGCAATCAAAATCATGCAATCCAAAATTGCCGCCGCCGCTTTCGGCCTGAAATTTCTTATTTAGGGTGGGTCTCAGACCTGCCCTAAATCATTTGTGCCCGATCGCCCATTCTATGTTAAACTTGCACGAAATTTTTTGGAAGGATTCTTCCCATGGCTTATCACGGACTTTTGGACAAATACGGTTCCCTGCTTGATTTGCCCGAACATACCCAACCCGTCACCTTGCTTGAGGGCAACACGCCTTTGATTCAGGCTGGCAGTTTAGCCCGCCACCTGGGCGGCGGATTTGAGCTTTTTGTCAAATTTGAAGGGCTTAACCCGACAGGTTCCTTTAAAGACCGCGGTATGACCGCCGCTGTCAGCGAAGCGCTTGGGCGCGGCGCAAAAACCGTCATCTGTGCCAGCACCGGGAACACGGCTGCCTCGGCGGCCGCTTACGCCTCCCGCGCCGGATTGAAGTCGATTGTGCTGATCCCGCAGGGCAAAGTTGCCGCCGGGAAATTAGCCGGGGCGATTGCCTATGGCGCGCAAGTCATCCAGATCGACGGCTCGTTCGATGACGCCCTGACGATGGTTGTGCAAATCTCGGATAAGCACCCGATCTGTCTGGTCAACTCCATCAATCCATATCGCATTGAGGGACAGAAAACTTCTGCCTTTGAAATCTGCGACAATCTCGGCCAGGCTCCCGACTGGCTGTGCCTGCCGGTTGGCAACGCGGGTAACATCACCGCGTACTGGGCTGGATTTAAACAATACGATTCGCTAAATGCCACCGGCCTGCCGCAGGTTTTGGGTGTGCAGGCGGCAGGCTCTGCCCCGCTGGTGCTCGGACATCCGGTCGAAAAGCCCGAAACGGTGGCCACCGCCATTCGCATCGGCAAACCGGCGCGGGGCGAGCAGGCGCTCGAGGCGGTGGAACAATCGAGGGGCCGTATTATTGCCGTCAGCGATGACGAAATCTTGTCAATGCAGCGCCTCCTTGCCAGGCTGGAGGGCATCTGGGTCGAACCGGCCTCCGCTGCCGGGCTGGCTGGGTTGGCGCATGAAATTGCCGCTGGGAAATTTGATGCCAAAGGCAGGCGCATCGTCGCTGTCTGCACCGGGCACGGTCTCAAAGACCCAGACATCATCACCCGGGAGATGGCTAAACCGCAAATCGTCCCGCCACAGCTTGAGGCGCTCGAGGAAATCATTCTGGCATAATCACGCCAGGCATTGCAAGAAAGAAGGTCAAGATGGCTTATGCGCAGAGAACCACCCACCTGAGACCAGAGGGGGCTTACCAGGTGTTGGCCAAAGCTAACCAGTTGGAAGCAGCTGGCCGCAAAATTATCCACTTCGAAATTGGCCAGCCCGATTTTGAGACATTTCCGAACGTCAGCATGGCTGGCATTCGCGCCATCTCACAGGGCCGCACACGCTATACCTCGCCCTCCGGCATGCCTTCGCTCTGCGAAGCGATTGCCGAGGACTGCGGACGCCGTCGCGGCATCCAGGTCGATCCTGCGCAAGTGGTGGTTGGGCCAGGGGCAAAACCTGCGCTTTTCTTTCCGACTCTGGCCCTGGTCGAGCCGGGCGACGAGGTCATCTACCCTGACCCGGGCTTCCCCACTTACGAGGCCATGATTCGTGTGGCGGGCGGTGTGCCAGTGGCTGTGCCGTTGCTGGAAGAGAACAGTTTTTCGTTCGACCTGCAAGCCTTCGATAAGCTGGTCAACCAGCGTACCAAACTGGTTATTCTCAACTCGCCAGGCAACCCCACGGGCGGCGTCATGCCGCTGGCTGACTTGGAACACATTGCCCAAAAGGCCATGGAAGAGGATTTCTGGGTCATGTCTGATGAAATCTACGCCCGGATTGCCTACGATGGGTTGGCTGCGCCATCGATCAGTTCTATTCCTGGGATGCAGGCGCGCACAATCATTGTGGACGGCTTCTCGAAAACATATGCCATGACTGGTTGGCGGTTGGGCTACGGGATCATGCCACGCGGGCTGGCAGACAGCGTGGGATTGCTGCTCACGCATTCGATCGGATCGACGGCCATGTTTACCCAATATGCCGGGGTCGAAGCTGTTTTAGGCCAGCAGGAACAGGTGGAGGCCATGGTGGCGGAATATCAGCGTCGTCGCGATGTGATCGTCGCCGGGTTGAATTCCATCCCCGGGATTCGCTGCCAGAAACCGCGGGGCGCCTTTTACGTTTTCCCCAATATCACGGGAACCGGCCTGGGATCGAACGAACTGGCAAACTTGATCCTTGAAAAGGCTGGCGTGGCGCTCTTGCCGGGTTCGTCCTTCGGGGAATTCGGTGAAGGCTACCTGCGCATTTCGTATGCCAACACCCTCGAAAATATCGAACGCGGTCTCGAGCAAATTCGCTCGGTTTTGAAAACCTGATCACGTTCGTTTGATTGGAGCAACAAGTATGAAAATCCTGGTCAAAGTCCCCGCCACAACTGCCAATCTCGGCCCCGGCTTCGATGCCCTCGGGCTGGCCCTGGATTTGTGGAACGAGGCGGAATTCATTGCCACACAGGATAAGCAGATTATCGTGACTGTGAAGGGCGAAGGCGCAGGCAGCCTGCCAACAGATGCCAACAATGCGATCGTGGATGCCGCCCTGCAGCTTTACGACTTGGCTAAAAAACCCTGTCCCGGGCTGCGGATTAATTGCATTAATCGTGTCCCGATCGGTTCAGGGTTGGGCTCGTCTTCAGCCGCCATGCTGACCGGGATGTTGGGCGCCAATGCGCTCCTGGACAGTCCCCTGAGCGATGAAGACATCCTGAAACTGGCCATCGAGACCGAAGGTCACCCCGATAATGTGGCCCCGGCCATGCTCGGTGGGTTGGTGGCCTCGATTGTGTACGAGGAACGGGTCATTTCGCTGAAACTTCCTGCGCGCGCCAACCATTCTTCCGTGCATGTCACCATTGTCTTGCCCGATTTCGATTTCCCCACCAAACAGGCCCGCGCCATCCTGCCTAAACAAGTGGAACGTAAGGATGCCATCTATAACATCAGCCGGGCGGTGCTGGTGACCGAGGCCTTGCGCACCGGTGACCTGGATTTGCTCGGTAAGGCCATGACCGATGCCCTGCACCAGCCCTATCGCCTCCCGCTCATCCCTGGTGCGCAGGTTGCCATGGACGCTGCCCGCCATGCCGGGGCTGCGGCTGTGGCGCTTTCGGGAGCGGGCCCCAGCCTGATAGCCTTCTCCTCCAAACAGAACCCGGCGGTCGGGGCAGCCATGAAGCGGGCTTTTGAATCTGCCGGGCTGTCAGCCAGAATCTTTGAGTTGGGTACCAGCTACGAGGGCGCCGAAGTCAGCATCATATAATCAATGGTTCACGAGATACCTTGCAAACTTCGTGAAGTACTGATGATCAATCGGTGGAGATAGGGGATTAAACCCAGAGAGCCGGGGACGCCGACCCCGGCTCTCTTTCTAAGGAGGAGAAGAGAAGTTTGTTGCACCTTTAATTTATCACTTATCGTCCTGCCTTGCTTGACGCTTGCCCTATGCCATCCCTATGCCTGCCCCACAGAAACCTGATAATTGGGTTAGAACTACCGATTCTCGAATGCAAACAAACGCTGTACAATAAGTTTGAGCGCTTCACGAAAGATGGAAGAATTCCCGATTTTTGGGTATGCGACGGGTATACTCCCACCGCATACCCAAAAATGGACTCCTTTAAGATTTTTCGTGACCTACTGGATTTGGGTCAGCACTTCAACTTTCGGAGACAAACCAATTGCCAGAGAATCTGGAAAACTTTGTCGTGGAGCGCTGCCGCATGGTGGCTGAACAGCTCCGCCCGCGCGGGATCGATGACCCGCGCCTTCTGGCCGTTTTCGAAGCCACCCCTCGCCATCGCTTTATCCCCGGAGAATCCCTTCCCTGGGCTTACGCCGATTCGCCCCTGTCGATTGGTTTCGGGCAGACCATCTCACAACCATTCATCGTGGCGCTGATGACACAGCTTCTGGGCCTGACCGGTACAGAACGCGTGCTCGAAGTGGGCACCGGTTCCGGCTACCAGGCGGCCATCCTGGTGCAGCTTGCGGCAGAAGTGGATACGGTCGAATTCATCCCAGAACTGGCGGAGCGCGCAACCCGCACGCTGGTAGAACTGGGACTGGGCAACGTCCGCGTCCATCGCGGGGATGGGTCGGTAGGTTGGCCTGAGTCCGCGCCGTACGATGCCATCCTGGTTGCGGCCGCCGCGCCGCAAGTTCCGCCGCCGCTCTTGGAGCAGCTTGCTCTCGGCGGGCGCCTGGTCTTGCCTGTTGGCAGAGGCGGCTACCAGGAATTGGAACTCTGGCGCCGCAAACCAGATGGCTTCGAACACGAAGCCATCCTCCCGGTGGCTTTTGTGCCTTTGCGCGGCAGGCATGGCTTGCCCGGGGATGAAAGGTAAGAGCCGTGTTTACCAGAGACCCGGGAAAAGACGATAACGTGTCCGGCGGGTGAATTCCTGATACCCCGGCAGTTCTTCCTGCAAGGTTCTGTCTTCCAGCGCGGTGCGCAAGATGAAGAGCGCGAGCGTTGCTGAGGCGGGGAGCAGTCCCCAGAGCGAACCTAAAAAGACCGGCATGGAAAGATACGTCCAGATGGCGCTGGCATAACCCGGATGGCGGAGGTAGCGGTAGGGGCCGCTGTCGATGACGTGGTGCCCGCGCTCGGTCTGGATGCGCACCGTACCTGAGAAGAACTTGTTTTCCACGAAGGCCCAATCCCCCAAGAGAGTTGCCAGGATAAGCACTACCAGCGCCGTCAGTGGAATCCAAATGGCCAATCTGGGAGACCAGCCGAAGCGCACATCCAGCCCGGAAACGATCAGGACCAACAGGGGACCCAGCATCCCGACAAAGGGCACCAGTTTCTTGTCCCATTCTTTGACTCCCCTGGCAGTCAACGAATTGGCGCGCTCGGCTAAAATGCCTGGGTCGCGCCGCGCAGCCATCCCACGGCTGGCGAAGGTTGAAAGCAGCATGATGGCAGCATAGACCCAGCCTGGCCACCAATCCCAACGGCCAACGATTAACAGGGGAAAAATCGAAAAAATGAGCGTGATAACGATAAAGCTGAGAATATTGCGCAGGGTGATTTTAGGCGAAGTTTGAGTTGTCATTTTTCCTCCAATTTCTCTGGTCTTCAGACTCTTTGGGGTTCTCCACGGAAAATTCTGGAGATCTGGTCTTATACAATTATGACATGGCCGGTTTATAATTCAATCATGAAAACCATGACGATTAAACGACTTTCGCTGGCTCTTTTCTGTGCCCTGCTGCTTTTTCTCCAATTCACGGCGGTGCGCGCCGACTCCCCGATAGTTTTGGTGCTGAAAGCCGATGGAGAAGTGGCCCCGGCGATGAGGGATTACATCGCGCGCGGCATTCGGGCGGCCGAAGAACAACAAGCTGAACTGCTGGTGATCGAACTCAACACCCCGGGCGGATTCATCCTCACGATGACCGAAATCGTCACACAGATTCGCGCCAGCCGTGTGCCGGTGATTGTCTACGTGACCCCGCGTGGAGGCATGGCCGGTTCGGCCGGAACGCTGATCACGCTGGCCGGGCACGCCTCTGCCATGACCCCTGAAACCATCATTGGCGCGGCCAGCCCGGTGGGCGGTGGGGGGCAAGACCTGGGCGTGACGATGCGCGCCAAAGAGAACGAGAGCTTGAAGGCCATGGTGCGGACTCTGGCGGCGCGGCGTGGGCCAGAAGTGGTTCAACTGGCCGAAGCTACCATTGAAAGCGCTAAAGCCATCTCTGCCGAAGAAGCCAAGGCTGCCGGGCTGGTGGATTTCATCGCCACAGACCGGGTTGACCTGCTCAAACAACTGAACGGCCTCACAGTCGAACTTGAATCTGGCCCACGTACCTTGCAGACGACGGGGCTGGTCGTTCGCGAACAGCCGATCAATTTTGGCGAATATATCCTGGATGTGCTGTTCAAAACCAATACCGTCTTTTTGTTGATGGCGCTCGGACTGATGGCCTTGCTGATCGAATTTTCCTCGCCGGGTGGTTGGGTTGTCGGCTTTATCGGCGTGATTGCGCTGGCCCTCTCGATCTATGGCCTGGGCATCTTGAGCGTAAACTGGTTTGGGGCGGTTTTCTTGGTGTTGGCCCTGGTGCTTTTTGTCCTTGAGTTGAAAACCCCGACGCATGGCGCGCTAACCCTGGCGGGCATAGGTTCTTTCATTGTTGGCGCGTTGGTGCTCTTCAACTCGCCGGGAACGCCCAAGTTTCAGCAGGTTTCACTGCCGCTCGTGATTGTCACCAGCAGCCTGATTGGACTGGGTTTTGCGGTCATCCTGGGGTTTGCGCTCAAGGCGCAGAAAACGCCGCTTAGCATGGGACAGGAAACGCTGATCGGGGCTGTGGGAACAGCCAGGGGCAGGATCACTGCGCACGGGCAGGTGCAATTGCGCAGTGAGCTGTGGAGCGCGGAATTGGCCGAAGGGGAAGAGCCGATCCAGCCTGGCGAGAAAGTGGTTGTGGTCGAAGTCGAAGGACTACGGATTAAAGTCCGCAAGGCTTGACTTTGTAACTCGCCCCGCAAACTCTATGATGACGGCTCTTTTGGCAGGCCATACCAGGCCAGTGTAGAGGTGATGAATGAAATCTTTGCCGCCACCCTGCCAGATGTTTTGGCTCTTTGGGAATCTCCGAGGCAAGCCCCAAAATGCGGCCTTCTCACCCGCACTGCACCACACCTTCCCAGCGGGTGGTGCTGGGGAGTGCAGCGCGGTGCAAGTGTCACGCAAAATCCTGAAGACCTATCACCAGGGTTTACTTTCCACTCCGGTGTGTGTACAATCGCTGGTACTTAACCTAAAAAAAGAGATAGTGAGGTAAGCATGTATATTGATCCCAATACCGGTGGAGTTTTGTTCCAGGCCCTGGCGGCCGCCTTTGTGGCTGTTTCAGGTGTATTGATGGTCTTTTCCGGAAGAATCCGCCAGGCCATTGCCAAGATGCGCCGCTCTGCGCGCAAGGATAAAGACGAGGATCAGGAATAAATGCGGACGATCATCCTGGGATTTGATTCGTTCGATCCGGTTCAGTTTGAGCGTTTGAATGCAGCGGGGAAACTGCCCAATTTGGGGAAGCTGGTCGAGGCCAAGGGTTATTCCCGTTTGGAAGTTTGCTCACCGCCCCAAACCGAAGTCTCGTGGACATCCATCGCCACTGGCGTCGACCCAGGCTCGCACGGCATTTTCGACTTTGTCCATCGCAACCCCGAGACATACGCCCCCTACGTTTCCATCCTGCCCACCAAGCAGACCATCTTCGGCGAACAGTTCCTGCCGCCTTATACCACCAAAACTTTTTTCCAGGAAGCTGCCGAGATGGGCTATCCGGCAACAGCGATGTGGTGGCCGGCGCTCTTCCCGGCCCGCCCCGAAATCCCCGTTGCCACCATCCCAGGCCTGGGAACCCCCGATATCCGTGGACAGTTGGGGGTCGGCACTTACCTGTCGAGCGAAGCGGCGCAAAAAAAGAAGTCAAAAGTCGGATTGTTGATTTCGACCGGGAAAGGCCGTTTTAGCGGCGCTCTGGAAGGGCCGCCGATCAAGTCCAAAGCGGGGACGACCAATGTCACCCAGCCAGTGACAGTTGAAATTGTCGATGAGAAGGAAGTCCGCCTGACCATCGGAAAACAACAGTTGCACCTGGCGCCCGGCCAATGGAGTCCGATTTTTGAGCTGGTCTTCCCGGCAGGATTTATGTTTTCCATCCACGCCATCACCCAGGTGATCGTGACCGAGATCAAGGACAGGGTCAGCCTGTATTTCCTGCCCTTGCAAATCCATCCGCTGCACTCGATCTCGCCCTATGGGACGCCCTCATCTTTCATCAAGGATTCCTGGAAAAACGCCGGGCCGTTCCTGACCTTGGGCTGGCCACAGGATACCAATGCGCTGGAGGATGGCTGCATCACCGACGAGCAGTTCCTGGCACTCTGCGATTCGATTTTCGAGACCCGTAAAAAAGTTTATTTCCACCAGTTGGAACATTTCCGCGAAGGTGTCCTGGCCGGGATTTTCGACTGTCTCGACCGCGTCCAGCACATGTTCCTGCACGACCGCGGCGAGATTGTCGATGGCTGGTATGGCAAATTGGACGAGTTCGTCGGCCAGGTACGGGATAAAGTGGAAAATTTGGGTTTGGAGAAGCACCGTTTCCTGGCGCTCTCTGATCACGGTTTCCGCCCGTTTGACCATAAAGTCCACCTGAACCGCTGGCTGGTGGAGAACGGTTACATGGAACTCTCCGCGCCGCCAACCGCCACCGAACCAGCCAAAGTAGCCTGGGAGAAAACCCGGGCCTATGCGGTTGGCTTAAACAGCCTCTACCTGAACGTGGCTGGCCGCGAAGGCCAGGGCATCGTCGGAGCGGAAACGCTGGAAGGTTTGCTCGATGAGCTGAAAACCAAGCTTTCCGCCTGGGTTGGGCCAAACGGCCAGCCGGTCGTCAGCCGGGCTTTGCTCAAACATGAGGTTTTTTCTGGGCCGTACACCCGCCTGGGGCCTGATATCGTTGTCGGCTATGCGCCCGGCTACCGGGCCTCGTCCGAGACCGGTCTGGGCAACCTGACCTCAGAGAAGGTCATCGAGCAGAATTTTGACCACTGGGGGGCCGACCATTGCATCGATGCGGCCATGGTCCCGGCGGTTCTGTTTGCCAATCGCGATTTGAGCAACATGCCAGGAATCTCATTCCGCGACATCCCCTTCCTGGCGATTGGCAAACATCTCGACCAGTCCTATATTAAACCTCCTTCCAAGTCGGGTCCGCAGGGGCAGAAAGACGTGGAAGAACGGCTTAAGGGGCTGGGATACTTGTAAAAAGGCAGATGAAATGCTGCGTAAATTATTTTCTCGCTCCCAAGTGGCTGACAAGGCCCCTAAAAACATCATCATTGTCTCGGGTCTGCCGCGCTCCGGTACTTCGATGATGATGAAAATGCTGGCCGAAGGCGGCCTGTCAATCATCACCGATGAAATTCGCAATGCCGATGAAGATAACCCGAACGGATATTATGAATTCGAGCCCGTTAAACAACTGACAGAGGGTCAATTCTCCTGGCTGGCCGGCGCAAATGGCAAGGTGGTCAAAATCATCTCGGCCTTGCTGGAATATCTTCCGAGCACGCATCACTACAAAGTGATCTTCATGGAACGCGCGATCCAAGAAATCCTCGCCTCCCAGCAGAAGATGCTTGCCCGACGGGATGAAAAATCTGGGATCAGTGATGCCGAGATGCAGGCCCAATTTGAGCAGCACCTGGCGGCCATCAAGTATTGGCTGGCGCGGCAGCCGAATATCGAGGTTATCTACGTTGAATACAATCAAATGATCGCTGATCCGCGTGAAGATAGTGCCAGAATTGCGGAATTCCTGGGCGTTTCCGTGGATGTGGAGAAAATGTGTTCCGTGCCGAATGAACGTCTCTACCGCAACCGCGCTGGGAAAACGTCATAATCTCCCAAACTCCCCAAATAAAAACCAGGGCCGAACGGCAGCCCTGGTTTTTGCTTAATGGTCCAGTTCGATGCGGATGCTGAGGATGCGGTCAAGGCGGAAAGTGCGCTCGTCATTGCGCAGGTGACAGTAGCCGCGCAGGTAAAGGTAATCAGAGAGACCCAGTACTTGGATGGGGGTGACCCAGCGTTCGGTCTGTTCACCGCTCTTATCGACATAGGTAATCAGCAGGCGTTTGCCGCTCTGGATGACTTCGCCCAGTTCGGTGGGCAGTTGGATTCCGTCGCGCGGCCAGGCCGGGGAGTTGTACAGGCCGATGAATTCATCGAACTGCTTGCCGGTTGGCTTGAGCGCCTCCAGCAGGGCAAAGAAAACCGCTTTATCGGTCAGCGCGTCGGCCAGGGCACGGTGGGCCTCCGGGTTCTGGATTTTGAACTCGGTGGCGATGTTCGTCAGGCTATAGGATGGAAAATCAAAGTGTTCGCGCGCGATGAAGAGCGTATCAATCACATTTGAAAGCTGGATTTCATGCCCGATGCGGCGGAATTCGCTATCCAGGAATTGCAGGTCGAACTGCGCGTTGTGACAGACGACAGTCGCCTCCTTTAGATGGGCCAGAACTTCGCGGGCCACCTGTCGAAAGGTGGGCGCTTTGGCTAGTTCAGCATCTTTCAACCCATTCGTGCTGGCCGCCGCCGGGGAAAGCGGACGCTCCGGGTTGACCAGTTGCTGGTACGAAGCCCTGATGCGTTTCCCCTCGGTGACGACAATGCCCACCTCGCAAATGCGGTCGCCAAACCAGGGTGAAAGCCCGGTGGTTTCCAGGTCTAGGAAGGCGAAACGGGCGTTGGAAAGGTCAAAGGTCACGGCTGGCTCCTGGCGCAAAGATAGCCCCATTTTAACCGATGACTGTCACGCGGCCCGGGGTAGAAAACTGTATAATTAATCTTCCACGAAAACCGGGCTTTTTCAAGATGTTTCGTGAAATACTGATGATCGTTGTGAGGTGACTTATGCCTGGTTCTAAAGACGAGGAGCACTTCCAAGCTTTGTTCGAATATGCGCCGATCTCACTCTGGGAAGAAGATTTCAGCGGAATCAAACGCAGGTTTGACGGGTTGCGGCAGCGGGGTGTCAGGTCGCTGGAATCGTACCTGGCAGAACAGCCCGGTTTCGTGGATGAGTGCATGGGCCAGATTCGCGTCATCAATGTCAACCAGCAAACACTGGCGCTGTTTGGGGCGGCCACCCAGGCTGAACTACTGGCCAACCTGGGTAAAGTTTTCCGCGACGGCATGCGCCAACATTGGCAAAGCGAACTGCTGGCGTTATGGAGTGGCGACCTGGCCTGGTCTGGTGAGGGAATCAACCATACCCTGGCGGGTGAGCCGCTGGAGATCTTGCTGCACTGGCGGATTCTGCCGGGCGCTGAACATAGCTGGGAACAGGTGTTGGTGAGCATCGAAAATATCACCGCCCGCAAACGGGCTGAGCGGCACCTGCAAGACTTGTTCGAGGCTTCGCCGATCTCGCTCTGGGAAGAAGATTACAGCGCTGTGAAAGCCTATTTCGAGACACTGCGCGCCGAGGGCATCACCGATTTACAGGATTACCTTCGGATCCATCCCAAGGCAGTTTTTCATTGTATGGGGCTGATCAAGGTTTTGAACGTCAACAAGAGGACCCTGAGTATGTTTGGGGCAGGCTCGAAAGAGCAGTTGGTCTCCAACCTGGAACAGGTTTTCCGCGATGAAATGGGAACGCACTTTTCTAGGGAACTGGTCGATTTGTGGAACGGCAAGTTGATTTATGAACGTGAGGGTATCAATTATGCGCTCAATGGCGACCCGATTAATATCCATCTCGATTTCCGCATCATGCCCGGCCATGAAGATGATTTTGGCTGGGCGCTGGTCGCCATCCAGGATATCTCAGCCCGTAAAAAGGCTGAAGATTACCTGCGTTACCTCGGTACGCACGATGTGATGACCGGCCTGTACAATCGCGCCTATTTCGAGGAAACATTGCTGCGGCTCGAAAAGAAACGCGTCGAGCCGATCAGCATCATCATTGCCGACTTGAACGGTTTGAAAACCACCAATGATACCCTCGGTCACCAGGCGGGTGATGCTTTGATTCGCCGCGCGGCCGAGGTGTTCAAGGCCAATTACGAAGGAGAACAGCTGGTTGCACGCATCGGTGGGGATGAATTCGTGATGATCCTGCCCGGCCTGGACGAACAGGCGGCAGCCGAAACAATCGCCCGTTTGCAGGAATTGGTCGCGCTGAATAACAAGTATTACCGCGAGCCGGAACTGAGTATCTCCCTGGGCGCGGCCACCAGCCGGCCGGGGATTTCGCTTGAAAAGGTCATCAGCGAAGCCGATGATGCCATGTATTACAGCAAGGCTGAACTCCACCGGCGGCGCAGCACCGATCAATAATCAAAAAGTCCTGGCAGGTTTCTGCTGGGACTTTTTGATCAGGCTTACGCCAGTGGTTTATGATTGGGCGGATTTTATGTTTACGTTGCAATCAAGGCGTCGACCTCTTCCTGTTTTTTGAATTGACTCATATACAACTCGAAATAGAAGCCCTTTTGCGCGAGTAGTTCAGCGTGCCTGCCGCGTTCGATGATTTCTCCGTCTTTCAGGACCAGGATCACATCGGCGTTGCGGATGGTGCTCAGGCGGTGGGCGATGACGAAGCTGGTGCGGCCTTTGAGAAGTTTTTCCAACGCTTTTTGGATCAGCCGTTCGGTGCGGGTATCAACGCTGGAAGTGGCCTCGTCGAGAATCAGGATTTTCGGGTCGGCCAGCGCGGCGCGGGCGATGGAGAGCAGTTGGCGCTGTCCCTGGCTCAGGCCGGAGCCCCGTTCGCCCAGCACGGTTTGCAGTTTTTCGGGCAGGCGCTCGATGAAAGTATCGGCGTGGGCCAGTTCAATTGCCGCGCGGACTTCGGCGTCAGTGGCCTCGGGCTTGCCAAAGCGCACGTTTTCCATGACGGTCGTGCTGAACAGGAAGGTATCTTGCAAGACGATGCCAATCTGCTTGCGCAGGCTTTCGGCGGTGACGTCACGCACATCGGTCCCGTCAATCGTCACAGAACCACCGGTCACATCGTAAAAACGGGGAATCAGGTTGATGATCGTTGTTTTGCCCGCGCCGGTCGGGCCAACAATGGCGATGGTCTGGCCGGGTTCGGCGGTGAAGCTGATCCCATTCAGCACCTGTTCGCCTTCCTTGTACTCGGCGGTCACATTCTGGAATTCAACCTTGCCAATAATCGATTTTAATTCACCCGCTGCGAGGGCGTCGACAATGGCGGGTTTTTCGTCCAGCAGGCCAAAGATGCGTTCCGCACCGGCCACCGCACTCTGGATGTTGCCCCACAGTACTGAAATCTGCTGGATGGGTTGGTTGAAGCGCTGGACATAGGCCATGAAGGTGATCACTAATCCCAGAGAGACGGTGGTGCCAAATAGGTTTGCGCCATTGAGCAGGGCCAGCCCGCCCGCGCCTATGACGATCGCCAGCGCCAGGTAACCGAGGGCCTCGAGCGCGGGCGATAGGGCGGCGGTGAAGGTCACGGCGCGCACGTTGGCGTCGCGGTTGGCGGCGTTTGTAACGCGGAACTGTTCGATATTTTCCTCGGCGCGGTTGAAGGCCTGCGCTTCGCGCACAGCCGAAATACTTTCCTGCAGACTGGCGTTGACTGAGCCCATTTCCAGGCGGGTTTTGCGAAAAGCCTTGCGCGCCTGGTCGGAGAAATAGAGCGTGACGATGACCATCAGCGGGGTGACGGCCATGCTGAGCAGCGCAAAGGGGATGTTTTTGGTCAGCATGTTGTAGGCAATCCAGGCCAGCAGCAAAATCCCGCTGGCGACGTTGACGAGCGCAAAGCTGATCGCCTGGTTGATGGTTTCGGTATCGTTGGTGATCCGGCTCATCAAGTCACCGGCTTCATGCTCGGCGTAATAACCAATTGGCAGGCGGTGCAGGTGCTCAAAAACCTCGGTGCGCAGCGAACGCAGCACATGCTGTCCGGCCCAGGTCATCGAGAAAAAGGTCAGGCCGGTCAGGATCGAGCCAATCACAAACAGGGCGATAATCAGCAAAATCATCCGCACCAGACCGGCGACGCGCTCAGCGCTGGTTTGGGTGCCGTCTGTTTTGGGGGCGGCCAGCCCGCCCAGGGCGAAAACGTTCTTGATAATGGTCTGGGTCAGGCCATCGGGTTGTTGATCGGCGGTCAGCCAGCAGTTGGAACCGGACGTGCTTCCCGCAGGAGCATCGGGGCTACCTGACTCTGCCCCGGCTCCGGGGAGGTTGAATCCACTGGCAGCGACTGCCGGGGATAGGTAGCAGTCCACCAGTTGGCCGGTCAGTTCGGGATTGGTGACCTGCGCCCAGGTCGAGATGACGACGAAAATTGCCGCAGCCAGCAGTGCAAACCAGAAGGGGGCAAAATGTTGCACCAGACGGCTCAGCGTTGCGCTGGTGCTTTGGGGTTTCGAGGTTTCTTGATTCAAAAATCCGTGACCACGCATCATGGGAAAATCCTACTTCTCGTCGCCAATCAACTGCGACGTGTAAATTTCGGCGTAAATTTCGTTGTCTTCGAGTAAATCGGCGTGTTGGCCGATGGCCGCGACCTGGCCTTTATCGAGCACGATAATCTGGTCGGCGTTCATCACAGTGCTGATCCGTTGGGCAATGACAAAGGAGGTGCGGCCCTGCATCAGCACATCCAGCGCGGCCTGGATGGTTGCTTCGGTGCCGAGGTCGACGCTGGAAGTTGAGTCGTCCAGGATCAGGATGCGCGGATTCAGGAGCAGCGCCCGGGCGATGGCGACGCGCTGTTTCTGTCCACCCGAAAGCGTGGTCCCGCGCTCACCAACGGGGGTTTCGTACCCTTCGGGGAAGGACATGATGAAGTCGTGCGCCGCAGCGGCCTTCGCCGCCGTAAAGATTTCCTCGTCCGTGGCTTCCGGTTTGCCGAAAGCGATGTTCTCGCGGATACTGCCTGAGAAAAGCGTCGTCTCCTGCAAAACGATCCCGATCTGGGCGCGGAGCGACTCGAGTTTCACATCGCGCAGGTCATGCCCGTCGATGGTAATCCGCCCTTCGGTGGGGTCATAGAAGCGGGGCAGCAGGTTGATGATCGAAGTTTTCCCGGAGCCGGTCGCGCCCAGGAGCGCAATCGTCTGGCCGGGTTTGGCTTCAAAGTTGACCTGATCCAGCACCGGGTCGCCGCCGCCCACATAGCGGAAGGTGACATTTTCGAAATTGATGTTGCCTTCGACTTGCGGCAGGTCAAGCGCGCCAGGTTTGTCGGTCACGTCCGACCTGGCGTCTAGGATTTCAAATACACGCGTGGCAGAAGCGGCGGCCTGCCCGAACTGGGTGATGATAAAACCGAGCTGCGCGACCGGGAAAAAGATGTACATCAGGTACATGCTGAATTCCTGCCATTCGCCGAGACTCAGCGTCCCCAGGATGATTTGTTTGCCGCCGACATACAGCACACTGGCCTGTCCCAGGTTGGCAATCAGGAAGACGAGCGGCATCAGGAAGGTGAACAGGCGCGCGATGACGATTTGCTGGGCCATCAGGGCGTCAGCGGCGGTATTGAACTTGACCTGTTCGCTTTTTTCGCGCGTGAAGGCCTTGACCACCTTGATTCCGGCCAGGTTTTCCTGCAAAATGGTATTCAGCGCCGAAAGTTTTTGCTGCACGCGGCCAAAAATCGGCTGGCTGATGGTCCCAAAAATCATGAACAGAATCAGCGCCACCGGCAAAATCCAGATCGTTGCTAGGGCTAGTTGTGCGTTGGTGCTGAACAGGATGATCAGCGTTGCAGTCAATAACACCACCGAGCCGATCAATTGCAGCAAGCCCTGCCCGATAAACAAACGGACTTTTTCGACATCGTCAGTGGCGCGAATCATCAATTGACCGGTCTGGTTCTGATCGTGATAAGAGAACGACAGACGCTGGATTTTGGCATACAGGTCGTTGCGCAGGTCATAGGCCACCGCCTGCGAGTTGCGCTCGGCCCAATAGGCTTGCAGGAAGGCAAATACGCCGCGCAACACCGCAAACCCGACGATGAACAGCCCGGCCTGGATCAAGAGGGTCGGCGCGTTGGTCTGGTCGGCGGTCAGTTGAGTGACGAGCTGCTCTTTTGTCCAGGAAGTGTCGTATTTCAAGAATCCCAGGATTTTTGGCATGGCCTGGGCTGTCATGGCCGCCGGGATTTTATCGAGCGTCTCCAGGACGGTTTTGGCAATCACGCCGCTGGTGACGGCGTCGATGATGCTGCGGATCAGGCGCGGGACGGCCAGTTGGGAAAGAGTCGCTACCAGTAAAAAGACATACGGGAGCGCGGCTTGTCCGCGGTAGTTCCACAGGTAACGCGAGGCGCGTCCAATGACATTGCCTTGCGTTTTCATCGATTGGCGGGGGGCATTTCGGGACATGCTTTGAGAAGCTTGCATGTTTGATTCCTTTCGAAGTAAGTTGTGGTACGCTGGTTGAGTAAGGCGATGATCTTTCGCCCGTATACCTGCACTGGCGTCAGGTGCAAGCGTACGGCAGGAAAGCACTGCCTACTCGACCCTCGACTTATCCTGCTGCTGCGCTTCCAGCTTGCGCGCTGCTTCGGACAAAATTTTGAGCGCGGCCTCAACCGTTTGCTGGTCTGCAGCGCTCAAATTAGTGGATAAGGCTTCAAGCCAGCGATAACGTTCGTTGACGCTCGCCTCGAGCAGTTCGCGGCCCTGCGCCGAAAGCGTGATCTGTTTGGCGCGCCGGTCGTTGGGGTCTTCGGCGCGCGTAATCAACCCCAACTGGAAAAGTTTCTCCACCTGCTGGCTGGCGGCGGCATTGCTGATTTCCATGCGCGAGCTCAAGTCAGTGACCCCGCATTGACCGCGATGGTGCAGCTGCATTAACATGAAGAATTGCTGCATGGAAAATCCCCTGGCCCGCAGGTAATGGCCCAGGCCCCTCATGGAGCGCGTCATGAACAGGTCCGTCCAGTCGCGCAGGGTTTGAGTGAATTCGTGTGAGTCGGTCATAGTTAAGCCTGCTTTTTAATTAAGTATACTTAACTATATGTGCAACTTAACCTTTTGTCAAGGTGCCCCCCAGTTTTGAAAAAGTCTAACGAGAATTAAATGGGGCGGCCATTTAGGCCACCCCACAGATGACTTTTGTTTCATTTTGGACTTACGCAAGACAGAAAATTTGACGATTGAGTGAAAAACGGTTACTGTTGCAGGATGATAGCGAAAAAAGAACGAGTGCCCCGTTTGGATTATTGTCAATACTTGTTGGTGAGCTAAATCAATTACACGCTGACGAATTATGCCGAACATACTGATGGACAATTTGAATAAATATCATAGAATAGGGCAATGGCAAAGCGAAAATTTACACTGACGGACAAAGAGCGGCGGGAGCTGCTCCAGGCGTATGAACTGAGCAAGAATGTTGGCACCCGAACGCGGTATCAAGCGGTGCGATTGTATGGTGAAGGTTATTCAGTCGCAGAGATTGAGAAAATTACCGGATGCGCTCGTGCCAGTCTGATGGAATGGTGACGTGAATATTGACAGCCTGGTGTGCAAAGTTTGGTGGATAAGAGAATTGGCGGCAACAGTGCCAAACTGAGCAGACTACAGATTGAAGACTTGAGTTATCGTATACGGCAGTACAGACCCAGAGACTTATTCGGGCCGGAGGCCGGTCAGTATTGGACGGTGCCGGACTTGGTTCGTGCGATCCAGAAGTGGTCTGCGGTTGAGTATCATAGTCCATCGTCGTATTTTCGCATGTTTGGTCTGTGTGAATTCAGCTACCAGAAAGTTGAGAAGGTTTACAAGCCTCGCAGTGAGCGAAAAGTACTTGAATTTGAAGAACAGACCGAAAAAACTGATCGACATCGCCCAAGACAGGCCGAAAACGGTGTTTTTTGCCCAGGATGAAGCTGGTTTGTGCTGGCAGGCGACAACTTAATGTGTCTGGTCGGTCATTGGTGAAACCCCCGTTGTCCGCGCGGATCCAGGTCGCAAACAGACCCATTTCTATGGCGCGCTCAATCTAGTGACTGGTCAGGAAATCGTCTTACGCTCCGAGGTCATGAGTGGCGAAGTCTCTGCACAATTCTTGCTCAATCTTCTGGAAAGCATCCCGGAAGATTTGCCGGTCGTGGTCTTTTGGGATCGTGCTCCCTGGCATCGTGGTCCAGAGATTGCCAAAGTCTTGCGAGACAACCCGCGGTTGGAAACCATCTTCTTCCCAACTGCCAGCCCAGATTTGAACCCGCAGGAGCATATCTGGAAGGCGGCACGCAAAGCTGTCAGCCATAATCATGATTTCGCTTCACTACCTGCGTTAGCCGGTATGTTCGAGAATTTCTTGTGCGGTACTTTGTTCCCAAGCTCCTTTCTCGACCGTTTCGGCTACACCGCCATTTATTCGATGTTTATTTGATTTGCCCATAAGGTGCCTGTCACGCTGAAAGTGACAGGCACCCGTTTGTGTTGGACTTACCCGCTTTTGGATGGAAGGCGTGGGGCGCGCAGAGCAGCCAGTTGGTCTTCCAATTGTTGGCGGCGCGTCTCTGCGGCAGATTTGACCTCGCCGAAGAAACCGCTCGAGCGCGCGCGCAGTTCGCCGCGCAGTCTTTCGCCGGATTCAGGGGCCAGCAACAAGGCGATGGTCGAGCCAACCAACCAACCCACAAAAATCCCGATTAAAAATCCAAACATTCGTCGCATGGTCTCGCTCCTTTTGGTTGATTTCCATAAATTATTATACTGCTCACTGCCTCAATCAGTAACGGATGTTGCCACAAGATTATACCCAAAACGCAGGGTCTTACCTTAAAGGTTCCCAACGGTTTCTTGGAAATCTGATCTTCCAGCGCAAGGTCGCCATGACCTGTCTTGTGGTGAGTGTCCCTGGCGCTAAAGGTTTCCTGGCTGTTCTTGCCGATTGTTTTATAATCAACCCATGCCCTCCCCCTATCTGATCCCGGCTTGCGAAACCAGGCGTGAACACAGGGTGGTCAATTCGCGGTTTATTGCCACGCTCACGCCGGTTTTCAGCACAGACGAGGCGCGTACCTTTATTGCCCGTATCCGTAAGGAATTTTCGGATGCCACGCACAACGTTCCGGCCTATATGATTGGCGGTGGGAAGAATGTCACCGATTATTGTTCCGATGATGGCGAGCCGCAGGGTACGGCAGGACGTCCGGCGCTGGCGGTTCTGCACGGCAGCGGGCTGGGAGACGTGGTGGTTGTCATTACCCGCTATTTTGGCGGAACCCTGCTGGGCACCGGCGGACTGGTGAAGGCTTACACCGAATCCGCCCAGTTGGTGACCAAGTCGGTTCCGCGCGCACGGAAGCTGTCGGTGCACGTTGCCATGCTGGCATTGCCGTACAACCTGCTCGAACGCATTCGGCTGCTGGTTGGGCGGCACAAAGGCACCATTCTGGGGGAAGACTTCGCCGCTGATGTCACCATGACCTTGCGTTTCCCGCTGGAAACTTTCCCGGCTTTCCAGGCGGATTTGCAACAACTCTCATCGGGTAGTTTACAGGCCGAAGTGATCGAAACGAGTGAGATGTTGGTGCCTGTCTAGGTCATTGAAAACCATGTCCATTTCGATCAAGTAGCGCCAGAGCCGGGTTACTCAACCCCCAAGGTGCGGGGTTCTGCCACAGAGATTCCCAAAGAGCCTGCTCATCTTCTCAAACGATTTTCCAATGCGAATTCTATTCTGTCAAAGCATATTTGACCGCTGCCAGGGCATGGATGCGGGTGGTGTCGAACAATGGCACGCGGCTGTCGGTGTCTTTGACCAGCAGTCCGATTTCGGTGCAGCCCAGGATGATCCCCTCTGCGCCTTGCCTGACCAGGTTCTCGATGATGCGCAAGTAATCTGCCTTGGAAGCCAGGTTGATCTTGCCCAACACCAGTTCGCCATAAATCACCTGATGGACAATTGCGCGGTCGGCAGCCTCCGGGATGATCACCTCCAGGCCGTGCTTTTCCACCAGTCTGCCGCGATAGAAGTCTTCTTCCATGGTAAATTTCGTGCCCAACAGGCCAATTTTATGTAACTCCCGCGCTTTGACGACCTCGCCGGTTGCATCGGCGATGTGTAGCAGCGGAATGCCGATACTTTTCTGCACCTCGGTTGCCATTTTGTGCATGGTGTTGGTGCAGATGATGACAAAGTCTGCGCCACCCGCTTCCACATGGCGGGCGGCGTCGATCATCGCCTGCGTGGCCTCGGCCCAGCGGCCTTCACGTTGCAAAACCTCGATCTCGGCGAAATCGACTGAGTGCATCAGGCATTTAGCAGAGTGCAATCCGCCCAGGTGCTCTTTAACCGATTCGTTGACGATCCGATAGTATTCCAGCGACGATTCCCAACTCATCCCACCGATCATCCCAATGGTTTTTATGGTTATTGCTCCTTCTTACGAATGTATGGAGACGATTTTCTCAATCTCAAGAACGAGAGACCCTGAACTGCCAATACAGTGATAATGGCCGTAAAAAAAGCAGCCGCAACCCCGGCGGATTCAATCAATACTGCCAGGACCAGGAAAAAGCCTGCAAAAGAGAACAGGCCAAGCAGCAGGCCGCGCAACACGCTGGCGGCCCCAGCGGCGCCCTGCAGCCGGTGGGCGAAAATGGTCAAAATCGCGGTGTAAAGCGGGATGGTCGAGAGCAGGCCTGTCAGGCGCGGCCCGATGAAGGGCGCAATTCCTGTTAACCCCAAAATGAAGCTGGTGCCAATTAAAACCCGTGCCGGAAGATCCCAACGGCCGGGTTTGGTTTCGTTTGCCACAAGCTCTGCTCCTTTGGGCATTAGCCAAATCCCGACCAGGATGGCCAGCACTACCATTGCAAAGATTGGCGCGAGCGGCAGGACAAGATTCTGCATCAAAGTTGTGACAGCCGCAAAACACAGGATGCTGCCGGTAATGGTGAGCGGCCATTTGAAGCGCATTGCCAGCCAGGCATACGACAGGCAAAAAAACACCAGCGATAGCCCGCCGCTCAATGTGCCGAGTGCGGCAGATGCGGCAAACGCGCTCTCGTGGCTGAGTGCCAGGAAGAAAAGTACCGGGCCGGATGTCAGCGGCATGCCGACCAGCCAGCCGCTCACTGCCGGGCCCCAGCGCCGCCCTGCCAGGCTTGCGCCGCCGATAATCAACGGGGCGAGGATCAATTTCAAGGCCAGGAGGTTCATTGAATGGTTGTGATGATGGTACTTTTTGCCCCGGCGGACAAAAGCGCGGACGCGACTTTTTCAGCGCTTTCGGGCGTGACCAGCGCGAGCATATTCCCCCCGCGGCCGCCCCCTGATAATTTAGCGCCCATTGCCCCGGCAGTTCGGGCGGCCAAAACCAACCGGTCGAGTTCTGGCGATGAAACGGTCATTGCTTGCAGGAGGGCATGGTTGGCGTTCATTAGCGGTCCCAAATCTTGCCAAGCGCCGCTTTCGATGGCTTTTCTCGCCTCCCGGACAATCTCCGCCACCCGATCAAAAACGGCTTCCCAACGACTTTTATCCGCTTCCCAGAGTTTGCGCACATCGTCAACGGCTTCTTTGGTCGGGGCAGAGAGGCCCGTATCGCCAATGACGATGGTAAAAGGACGGGCAACGCTGAAAGTCTCGATCGGCTGTCCGCGCACAAAATAGACTGGTATGGCGTAGGTGATGACGGTGTTATCGATACCCGAAGGCGTGCCGTGATGTAGTTTTTCGGCTTCATAACACAGCTTGTTGACTTGTTCAGCGTTGAGCGGGTGAGCAAGATGGGCCGATAACGCCCGGATCATGGCAACGCTGACTGCCGCACCGGAGCCCAGCCCAGATGCGACCGGGATGGTAGAGGTCACTTTTATCTTTAGCGGAGGGGGAGTGGTAATGCCAGCAGTCAGGAATGTGTTTTTGATAATGGTAACAAGAGGATGGGTGGCAGGAAGCGCGGAGATATCTGAGTGCAAGGAAATGTCAGGGGCATCGAGCCAGATGCCAGCCTGGTTTGCATCCGATACTTCCACGTGCGCATTAACCTGTAAGACCGGCACTGCCAGCGCCGGGCGGTTGTAAACGACGGCGTGTTCGCCGAACAAAATGATTTTGCCGGGCGCAGAAGCGAAGGTCATGGAAGATAAAAAACAGCCAGGATGACCAGCCCCGTCAGCACCAGGGCAATCTGGATCGGGCGGTCAGTCAGCAAGACTTCCTCGGGCGCGCCCGCGTTTTGCGTCATCTGGATCAGGTACAGGTAACGGAAAATGATGTAGGCTACGAAGGGGATGCTCAACATCATGACGTGATTATCCGGCAGGTTGGGAGCCGAGAAGGTGTAGAGCGAGTACGAAAGAATGGTGGCCGCTGAAACGATGGTAACGTACTGGTCGAGCAGGGGAATGCTGTAGCCTTCCAGGACCTTGCGGTGCGAACCGGCACCCTGCGCCAGCAGGGTCAGTTCGGCGCGGCGTTTGCCAAAACCGAGATAGAGCGAACCAAGCGTGGTGACCACGTATAGCCAAGGCGAGAAGCGCTCGACCACGATCAGCGTCACGCCCGCTTCGACGCGCAAGACAAAACCGGCGGCGATGATGAACACGTCCACGATGGGGATGTGTTTCAGCCATTTGGAGTAGGCCAGGTTGATGACCAGGTAGGCCGCCAGGACAGCGGCAAAGCTTGGCGCGAGCCAGTAACCCAGAAGCAGGGTGATGGCGACCAGCACGCTGGCTGCCGCCCAGGCCACGCTGACGGGAAGTTTTCCTGAAGGCAGGGGGCGCTTCTTTTTGATCGGATGCTGGCGGTCAGCTTCGATGTCGGCGATGTCGTTGATGATGTAGACAACGCTGGAGATCAGGCAGAACAGGGCAAACCCGCCCAGAGTTCGCAGGAGCGCGGGCCACTGGAAAAGTTGTTTGTCGAAGACAAGCGCAAAAAAGACGAAGGCGTTCTTCGTCCATTGGCGCGGACGCATGGTTTTGAACAAGGCGCTAAGCATGGGCTTATTTTACACGGTTTACGGAATACGCAACATACCATCCCGTAGCGAAGCGGAGTGGGCGGATTAAGTGATGCGTGGTGTAGAATGTGAGTATGCCCAAAACTCGCCTTGATCTCCTGCTTCTCGAACGCGGACTGGCCGAAACCCGTTCCAAGGCCCAGGCCATCATCATGGCCGGGCAGGTGCGCGTCAACGGGCAGATGGTCGATCGCGCCGGGTCTACTTTTGCGCCCGAGGTTCTGTTGGAAGTGGATTCGGGTCCACGCTTTGTCTCGCGCGGCGGTGAAAAGCTCCTGGCTGCATTGGAGGCTTTCCCGGTCAACCCGAGCGGACTCACCTGCGCCGATGTCGGCGCTTCGACAGGCGGTTTCAGCGACTGCCTGCTCCAGCATGGCGCGGAGAAAATCTATGCCATCGATGTGGGCAAAGGCATCCTGCACTGGAAACTGCGTTCCGACCCGCGCATCGTTGTCATGGAAAGTACCAATGCTCGTTATGTCGAGTCGCTGCCTGAACCGGTGCAGTTGGTGGTCTGCGATGCTTCGTTTATTTCCCTTAAAACCTTGCTGCCGGTATTTTCCCGTTGGCTGGCTCCCCTCTCACCCCTGCGCCCATCTCCCGTAGGGAGATGGGATGGGGGTGAGGGGGGTGTTAACGTCATCACTCTGATCAAACCCCAGTTCGAAGCTGGACGTGTCGACGTGGCGCGCGGGCGTGGCGTAGTGCGCGACCCCGAAATCCATCGCAAAGTGCTGTTTGATATCCTGGCTTTTGTCCAAACCCAGGGTTTCGGCATCCGTGGGCTGATCCGTTCGCCGTTAAAAGGCCCTGAAGGGAATATCGAGTTTTTGTCCTGGTTCGATCGACAAAAAATCAGCGTGGATGTCTCCACGCTGATTGAAAATGCTCTCTCCCTTTGATATTTCCCCTTTATTTTGCATTGCCTTTCGCAAAATGGGGGGATAGGGGGGTTAATCCACCACCTGCCTGCGCCCCTCGGCCAGGATTTGGTCGATGGTCAGGTCCTGGTGTTGTAGATCGGCTGGGTGGTAATGGACATGCACCCGGCTGACGTTGGGGATCTCGTGGCAAATCAGTTTTTCCACATCACTGGCGATTTCATCCCCTGCTGAAACGGACAGGTTGCCATCCACGCCGATCGTCATGTTAATGACGCTGTGCGGCCCGAACCGATGGGCCTGAACCTCATGCAACTGTTTCGCGCCTGGGACTTTTTCCAGGAGCGCAGAAATTTGTCCGGCCAGTTCCTTGCTCGGAACGGCGTCCATCAATTCCACCGAGGATTCGCGCAAAATATAAATGCCGGTACGCAGGATCAGGATTGCCACAATCGCGCCCGCCAGCGGATCCACCCAGGGCAAGCCGCGCTGTCCCAGGAAAATACCGACCGAGGCAGCCATGGCGGAGAACAGGTCATTGCGATGATCGTAGGCCATCGCCGTTACCACCGGGTTATTGGTTTCTTTTCCCAGCTTGCGGACGAAGATGGTCAGGAAGATTTTGATGGCCACGGTCAATAGAGCCACCCACAGTGCGATGGTCGAGGCGCCCTGTGAAGTCGTGACCCCCGTTAGTAAATCCCAGATCTTGTCCACCGCATCCCAGAAAACGGCGACGGCGGTTGTAACTATAAAAGACCCTACCACCACGGCGGCGATACTTTCCAATTGCTGGTGACCGTAGGGATGTTCGTCATCGGCGGGTTTGTTCGCCATGCGCACAAAGATGCTGGCTACCACGTAATAGGCCACGTCAGAGGTGGAGTTGATGCCTTCAGCCAACAAAGCCGGGCTGTGCCCAACCACCCCAAAGTATGTTTTTAGTGCGGCCAGGCCAATATTGGTCCCCAGGCCGAGATTCACGGCCAGTAGACTTTTTTGATCGCGTTCGTGTGACATTGGTTGATTGTATCGGTAACCATCAAAGGATGGAATGGTCAAAAGGTGGTTTTGGGGAGTTTTCGCGATAAAGCCTTGCGTTATCCCAAAATGCGGCACTCTTCACCCTGCATCCCGCAAGCTCATCGTAGCAAGTGAAAGCGGGGCTGGCCGGAATATTCTGGAGATCCGGGTTACCGCCGCCGTATTTCAATGAAAACCAGGCGGTATAATAACCTCGTTTTCGTCTGTTTCTCAGGGAGTCTTTTGTATGAATTGTCCCAAATGCGCCATCACACTGACCAGGAAATATTACAAAGGGATGATCGAAGTGGATTATTGTCCCAACTGCCGGGGCATGTGGCTGGATTTTGTCGAACTAGACCAGCTAGAGGATGTAGCCTTCGACGAAGATCAGTTCAAAGGCTCACTGGTGCATCGCGAATGTGATGTGGATTGCAAATGTCCTGCTTGCGGCGGGCATATGCACGAGTTCCAGTATCGTCTGTATAACCTGAAACTGGACTTGTGCCCCGAGAAACACGGCTTCTGGCTGGATGCGGGCGAGGACGAGCGCGTGATCGAGATCATGCGCACCCATCAGGATCGGATCAAGCGCAAAAAAGAGGCTGAATCCGAGTGGAAGAATTTCTTGAAAGGGCTACACTCATTTTTCAAACAGGTATGAAAGCTTTCTGCCGCCGGTACGCCATTCCCCTTCTCCTTCTGGCTGTCACGGTGCTGGCCTATGGCTGGCAGCTTACCCGCCTCGGCTTTTACTGGGATGATTGGGTCTTTGTCTACCGCTACCAGACGCTGGGGGTGTTAAATACCATTTTTTACGGTGGTACCCGCCAGTTGGGTGTCTTTGCGCTCATGCCCGGCTTTTTGCTGGCCGGAGATTCGCCCCTGCTTTGGCATATCTACAGCCTGCTGTTGCGCTGGGGTGTGGCGTTGCTCTTCTGGTGGGCGCTCAATAAAATCTGGCCCGCGCAAAAGACGGCTATCACGCTCATGGCGGCGCTCTTTGCCGTCCATCCAGCCTTCAGCCAGCAGTCGATCTCGGTTGTTTACAGCCTGCAATTTGTCACCTATGCCATCTTTTTGCTTTCGTTCGGATGGATGGCCAGCGCCGAGCGCGCCGTTTCGCGCCGCTGGCTCTGGCTTGCGCTGGCCCTTGCTGGGCAGGCGCTGCACTTATTTATTGTCGAATACTTTGTCGGGTTGGAAGTGATCCGTCCGTTGGCGTTTTACTTCCTGCAACCCGGCGAAAGCCGCTGGCGGCGGGCCAAGTCCGCTTTCGTCCGCTGGCTGCCCTACCTGCTGGTTCTGATGGTTTACGCGGTTTGGCGTTCGGGCGTGCTTGGCGGCGGCTTTGATGATTACGAATACAAGACCTTCGGCGCTTTCCTGCGCCTTGATCCGCGTGCGGCGCTTGTCGAAGCGGTCGAATATGGATTGAAAGATATCCTGCTTTTGCTGGTGAATACCTGGAATGGCACGCTTTCCCCAGCCATAATCAATCTTGGCCAACCGTATAACTTTTTCTCGCTCATTGTGGCCGTGTTTTCGGCCTTTGGATTGTCTTTTGCGCTTTCACGCCTGGAACTGGAGACCGACAGCCCCGAAAACGACGGGTTTTTGGCGCAGGCTGCCTTCCTGGCGTTTGCCGCCGTTGTGGTAAGTTTTATCCCCTCCTGGTTTGTGCGCCGCCATATTGTCGAGCCGGGTAATTTCGGCGATCGTTTCGCCCTGGCGGGCCTGTTTGGCGCGAGCATGCTGGTGGTGGTTTTTGCACGCTTCTTTGGCGGGCGGCGTGAGCGCGGCACTCTGCTGGCTGCGCTGTTTGTTGGGCTGGCCATCGGCGCGCAAATCCGTTATGCCAACAGCTATCGCTGGGATTGGGAACGGCAACTGCGTACCTATTGGCAGGTATCCTGGCGCGCGCCGGCTCTCCAGCCGGGGACGGTGCTGGTGGGATTCGATTCCATTTCGACAACGACGGTCAACTACGTGGGCGCGTTCGCGTTTAATAATCTCTACCAACCCGACCCGCCGCCTGCCATGCCGGCCATCTGGTATCTGAACTACCCGAAGACGAACATCGCTGTTAACCTGGATAGGTTTCGTTCCGGTCAGTGGGTTTTTAAGGATGAGTTTGACCTGTATACTGTCTTGCTTACCCCGCAAAACAGCCTGGGCGTGGATTATACCGACGGGCGCTGTATCAAAATCCTGACATCCGATGATCTGGCCAACTACAGCCTGGCCGACGAATTTCGCCCGGTGGCCGGGTTTTCCAACCCGGCATTGATCCAGCCCGAAAGCGGATTCCCGCCTCAGCAGCGAATTTTTGGCCCCGAGCCGAACGCCAACTGGTGCTACTACTTCCAAAAAGCTGACCTGGCCCGCCAGTTGGGCGATTGGGAGAGGGTCATCTCCCTCAAAAAAGAAGCCGACAAAGCCGGTTTTGAGCCGCTGAGCGCTTACGAACTGATGCCCTTCATCGAAGCCTATGCCATGCGTGCTGAGTGGAGCGCAGCCCAAAAGCTGACCACCCAGGCCTACAAATCCCTGCCAAAAAGCCTCGACGGCCTGTGCCTGGTCTGGCAGCGCGTCGGTCAGCCTGCGCCGGAAGGGTACGAGGCGGCCTTCCAGCAGGTGAATGGGCAGTTGGGCTGTCGGTGAAATTTTCCTGTAGGTCACGTTTTAAACGCGACCTACAGCTTACTGAAAAGAGTACAATAAGATTGCGATCCGGCATAAAAAGGAGTCACTCATGGCCAAGAATTACACCCAGAGCATGTTAGGCGAAAACGAACGCATATTATTGATCACGCGCCAGCACTGGTTTGTGCTCTTCAGTGCGATTCTGGCAGAGGTCGTAGTAACGTTGATTGTGATCGCTGCAATCTCCGCCTTGACAGTAATTTCTCTTAATCCCCTGGCCGCCCTTGGTTTTCTACTCGTATTGATCCCGGTGGCGATCATGCTGCGCGATATCCTGGTCTGGTATAACCGCCAGTATATCGTCACCAACCGGCGCGTGATCCAGATTTTTGGCATTTTCAATAAAAACGTGGTCGATTCTTCGCTGGAAAAAGTCAACGATGTCAAGATGACTCAGTCCTTCTTTGGCCGGTTATTCGATTATGGGGATGTGGAAATCCTGACCGCCAGTGAACAGGGCAGCAACCTGTTCAAACGGATCGGCGACCCGATTAAATTTAAAACTGCGATGTTGAATGCCAAGGAAAGCCTGGGTTTTGACGAAGATCGGCCCCGCGCCCAACCCGCCGAGAGCATCCCGGCCATGATCGCCGAACTGGATGAGTTACGCAAGAAGGGGATTGTCACCGAAGCGGAATTCCAGGCGAAGAAAGCTCAACTGTTGGCGAAGATGTAATTGTCGGTGCATGGTAGGGGCACGGCAGAAACGGCCACGATTTTGACGCGAGATCGTCCCGCCGTGCCCCTACTTGTTGTTTTTGAATGAAAATCGGCGCGACCCGGCCAAAAATGAAGGCTGGGGCGCGCGGGGGCGTTAATAGGTATAGATACTCTTAAATCGGGTATACTTTAGCCGCTTAAAGCCTATGTCTGACTATATTCGCAATTTCTGTATCATCGCCCACGTTGACCACGGCAAATCCACGCTGGCCGACCGCCTGCTCCAGTCCACTGGCACGATCTCTGATCGCGACATGACCGAGCAGGTGCTCGATAGCATGGACCTGGAACGTGAAAAGGGTGTCACGATCAAGGCCTCTGCCGTACGGATGAAGTACACCGCCAGCGACGGCAAAGACTACGAGTTGAACCTGATCGACACCCCCGGCCACGTCGATTTTGGCTACGAGGTCAGCCGCGCGCTGAATGCTTGCGAGGGCGCCATTTTAGTGGTGGATGCCACGCAGGGCATCGAAGCCCAGACGTTGGCGAATCTCTACCAGGCGCTGAATGCCGACCTGGAAATCATCCCCGTGATCAACAAGATCGATCTGCCCTCGGCCCATGCTGATGAAGTCGCTGAAGACATCGCCTCGCTGATCGGTGGCAAGCCCGAAGACGTCATCCGCATCTCGGCCAAGGCGGGGATCAACATCGAGCAGGTGCTCGAAACCATCGTCGCGCGCGTCCCGCCGCCCAAAGGGCTGGAGGCAGACTGCCCGCGGGCGCTGGTTTTTGACTCACATTATGACGCCTATAAAGGTGTGATTTGTTACGTCCGGGTGGTGGAAGGCTCGTTTTCCGCAAACGAAACCGTCCGTTTGATGGCCACCAAGATCAATGTCAAACCCATCGAAGTGGGCATCTTTGCGCCGACGATGAAACCCGTCAGCCGCTTGAACGCCGGGGAAGTTGGGTATATCGCCACCGGGTTGAAAACCGTCCATGATGCTCGGGTGGGCGATACCGTCACCAGCGCGGCGAATCCTGCCAGCGAGCCGCTGCCCGGTTATTTCCATCCCAAACCGATGGTTTTTGCCGGGATTTACCCGGTGGACGCGGACGATTACACCGATTTGCGCGAAGCGCTTGAGAAGCTTCAGTTAAATGATGCCTCACTGACATATACACCGGAAACCTCACAGGCGATTGGCTTTGGCTTCCGCGCCGGGTTTCTGGGGTTGTTCCATATGGAAATTATCCAGGAACGGATCGAGCGCGAGTATGACCTGGATGTGCTCTTTACCGCGCCCTCGGTGGAGTATGAAGTCGTCATGGGGGATGGCGAAGTCCTGCGGATTGATTCGCCCGCGCAGTTGTCGGATGACGAGATGGTGACGGAAATCCGCGAGCCGTGGATGAAGATCGAAATTATCACGCCCACCGATTACTACGGGACGATTATGGATTTGGTGATTAACCGGCGCGGCATTTATAAGAACCAGGAATATCCTGCCCCGCACCGGGTTCAATTGAATTTCGAGATCCCGCTGGCTGAACTAATTGTCGACTTTTTTGATGTTTTGAAATCGCGCACCAAGGGTTATGCTTCGCTTGATTATCAGTTCTACGAATACCGCGCCGATATCCTTCAAAAGCTGGAAATCCTGGTCAATGGTGACCCGGTCGATGCGTTGGCGGCGATTGTGCATGAAAAGGACGCCTATCATAAGGGTCAGGCGTTGATTACCAAGCTGAAAGGTATTATTCCACGCCAGATGTTCGATGTCGCCATCCAGGCCTCCTCGGGCGGGCGGATCATCAGCCGCGCCAACGTCAAGGCGCTCCGCAAAGATGTGCTCGCCAAATGCTATGGCGGCGATATCACCCGCAAAAAGAAGCTGCTCGAGAAACAAAAGAAGGGCAAGCGGCGTCTGAAAATGGTTGGGAATGTCGAAATCCCACAAGATGCCTTTATGGCGGTGCTGAAGTTGGAAACCGAATAAATTTGTAGGGGCGACCCACTGGGTCGCCCCTACGGAAAACAATATGTCCCGTCTTCTGAAAGATTTCCGCCGCTGGCTGCCCGGCGTCATCGTCAGCTTGGTCATCATTGTGGTTCTCTCCCGCGCTGTGGATTGGAACAGCGTGGTTTTTGCGTTTAGCACCATCGACCTGCGTTTCCTGGTTTTGCACGGTCTGTGTTATTTCGGCCTGATTATGACGCGTGCGATGGCCTCGCGGGTTTTGCTCGACAATCGGCCCTCTTTTCGCGATTCCTTCGTGATCCTGATGCAGGGCTACCTGCTCAACAACGTGCTGCCCCTGCGCCTGGGTGAATTGGGGCGCGCTTACCTGCTTGGACGCAAGACCGGCCAGGGGATGTTCAATGCCCTCCCTGCCATCGTCATCGAACGCTTTTATGACCTGGCCTTTGCTGCGCTGGTGCTGGTTTCGACCCTTCCATTCGTTTTATCTGACGTCGATTGGGCGCGCCCGGTGGCCTATACCACTCTGGTCGTGGTCGCCGCTGGTTTGCTTTCGATGCATCTGGTGGCGCGTTTCCGCCTCACCATCCGAGGCTGGGTGGACCGGATCGCCGGGCGCGTCAAACTGGTCGAAAAATATGTCCTGCCGCAGATTGACGCTTTCCTCGATGGCCTGGCCGTGCTGACGAATCTCCGCAGTTTCGTTCTCAGCCTGTTGTGGATGACTCTCTCCTGGACTTTTGGGATCGCGGCCCAGTTTGTCCTCTTGCGCGGCTTTTTGCCGACTGCTCCGCTCTTGTATTCCGCATTTGCGTTGGGAGCCTCGTCCTTTGCGGGCGCAATTCCCTCCGCACCCTCGGCCTTGGGCGTTTACGAGGGCGCAATAGTGGCCTCGCTTGTCATCCTGGGCGTGGATGCTGGGATTGGGTTGGCCTTTGCTGTTTTGCATCACATTGCTCATATCGTTTATTCGGGCATCGTCGGGATGTATGGCTTTTCACGCAGCGATATCAGCGTGATGGATCTGTACGAGAAATTGTTGAACCGAAAAACTGAAGAGTGATTCACCGCCAAGGCGGGTCAACCGCCTTGGCGAAGAAAAATAAGAAAGACTTCGCGTTCTTTGTGCCTTCGCGGTAAAAAACAAAAAAGGATCGTCTTATGTCCAAAAACTATTTTGTGACCGGCGGGGCTGGTTTCATCGGTTCCAACTATGTCTATCGCCTGCTCGAACGCGGCGAAAAAGTGACCGTTTACGATAACCTCAGCCGCGCGGGCGCGCCACGCAACCTGAAGTGGTTGCAGGAAAAGTTTGGTGAAAAAGCTTTCGAACTGGTCGTTGGCGATGTGCGCGATGCCGCGCAACTGACCGTCTCCACCCGTGAAGCGGATGTGATCGTCCATCTTGCCGGGCAGGTGGCGGTGACGACCTCTGTCGTCAAACCGCGCGAAGACTTTGAAATCAACGCCCTCGGGACGTTCAACGTGCTCGAAGCTGCCCGGCTAAATGAGCGCAACCCGGTTTTCCTGTACGCCTCCACCAACAAAGTTTACGGCGGCATGGAAGATGTCAAGGTTGTCGAGCGCAACGGGCGCTGGGAATACGAATCCCTGCCCTTTGGCGCGCCCGAAACCCAGCCGCTCGATTTTCATTCGCCCTACGGGTGCAGTAAGGGCACTGGCGACCAATATGTCCGCGATTACTCAAGAATTTACGGTCTGCGGTCGGTCGTCCTTCGTCAGAGCTGTATCTACGGTCCGCGTCAATTTGGCGTCGAGGATCAGGGCTGGGTGGCCTGGATGATTATCGCTGCCGTGACAGGCCGCCAGATTTCCATTTATGGCGACGGTAAACAAATCCGCGATTTGCTGCATGTCTATGACTTGCTCGACGCTTATGAGGTTGTGATCGAGAAGATCGACAAAGTACAGGGCGAAGTCTTCAACCTGGGCGGCGGCTCGACCAATACCATGTCGATCTGGACGGAATTTGGCCCACGGCTCGAAAAACTGCTTGGCCGGTCGATCCCTGTGGCGCGCGGCGATTGGCGCCCCGGCGACCAAAAGGTGTTTGTGGCCGATATTCGCAAAGCCGAAAAAGTGCTTGGCTGGAAGCCAAAATATGATGTCGATAGCGGCGTGAAACAGTTATTTGACTGGGTCAAGGCCAATCAGGATCTGTTCTAGGAAATTTTTATTTTAGCCATGCGCATTCTGACTGTCCTTACCTACTACCGCCCCCACACCTCCGGCCTGACAATTTATGCCGAACGCCTGGCCGAAGCCTTTGCCCGGCGCGGCCATCAAGTGACTGTCCTGACCTCGCGGTTTGACGCATCGATGCCAGCCGAGGAAATTTTCAAGGGTGTCAAAATCGTCCGCGCGCCGGTCATCTTTCGGGTCAGCAAGGGCGTGATCATGCCAACGTTTGGCTGGCTGGCCTGGAAGCATGTCCTGGCTAATGATGTTGTCCAACTCCATTTGCCGCAGTTCGATGCTCCCGGTTTTGCCGCCCGCGCCCGACTTTTGGGCAAACTGGCAATTTTGACCTACCATTGTGATCTGCAATTACCGCAGGGTCTCTTCAACCGATTGGTGAACACAGTGGTGGATTATCAGAATACAACCGCGGCGCTGCTTGCCAACCATATTGTGACTTATACCCAGGATTACGCCGACCATTCCCCGTTTCTCTCCCGTTATAAAGAGAAGCTCACTCCCATTTTGCCTCCTGTGGAACTGCCTCCCGCGCAACCGGGCGCGATCCAATCCCTGGCCGAAGCCTGTCAAACGGCCACCCGCCGTCCGGTGATAGGGATGGCCACCCGCTTTGCATCTGAGAAGGGTGTCGAAATCCTGCTCGCGGCCTTGCCAAAAGTGCTGGAAAAATATCCCCGGGCGCAGGTTTTGTTTGCCGGTCAGCACCAGGATGTGATGGGGGAGCAGGCTTATTTTGAGCGGCTCGCGCCGACCATCCGTAAATATGAACAGAGTGGCAACTGGAAATTCCTGGGCAACCTGGACCCGGCCCAGATGGCGGCTTATTATCCCAACCTGGATCTGCTTGTCGTTCCCAGCCTGAATTCGACTGAGGCCTTTGGGCTGGTGCAGATCGAGGCGATGCTCAACAACGTCCCGTGTGTGGCCTCCGCCTTGCCGGGTGTCCGCCGCCCGGTGCAGATGACCGGCATGGGCCAGGTGACGCCGATTGGCGATGCCAATGCCCTGGCCGAGGCAATTCTTGAAATCCTGGCCGAACCGAAAAAATATCGCCGCGATCCGGCAGAAATCGCCCGCGCCTATGACCCCGATAGTGTGGCGGCAGAGTATGAAATACTGTTTGCAAAACTGATCGGAAAATAAGCGATGGAAAATCGTCAATCAAAACTGAAAAATCAAAAGCCGAAAGATTTCCTTTTCCTCCATACCCGCGATCTACCCTATTTTCGCGCTTTCCTGCGCGCGGTTGAATCGCGTTTTTATCAGGACCTCGACCTGCCTTCGCCAACCCTGGATGTCGGCTGCGGCGACGGGCACTTTGCCCAGTTAACCTTCGACCGCCAACTGGATGTTGGACTCGACCCGTGGACAGGGCCGATCCATGAAGCCGGGACGCGCGGTGTCTATCGGGTGCTGACTGAGGCGGACGGCGCGCAGATGCCCTACCCCGACGCGTTTTTCGCCAGCGCCTTGAGCAACTCAGTTTTGGAACATATCCCCCACTTGGACGCGGTTCTGGCCGAAACGGCCCGCGTCCTGAAACCGGGTGCGCCCTTTGTTTTTTGTGTCCCAAATCACAACTTCCTGCCGAATCTTTCCGTTGCGCGTTTTTTCGATGCGCTTGGCCTGAAACCGCTGGCGCGCGCCTATCGCGCTTTTTTTAACCAAATTTCGCGCCATGTGACTTGTGAAGACTCCGAACAATGGACCAAACGCCTGATGGCTGCCGGTTTCAAAGTGGAAAGATACTGGCACTATTTCTCGCCGGCGGCGCTGGCAACCCTTGAATGGGGTCATTATTTTGGTCTGCCTTCGCTGATCATTCACTTTTTTTTCCGCAAATGGAATCTCACCTCAGCCCGTTGGAATTTTGCGCCGATCATGGCCTTTCTGCGCAAATATTATGATGAACCTGTTCCGCAGGAAAAAGGTGCCTATACATTTTACGTCACACGCCGGGTTTGATACAATCACTCAAGTCGCTTATCATTTTGTGAGAGAGTTGCGCGCATGAAAGAACCCAGTATCCTAGATTACTTAAAATCCAGGCTCAATCCCTGGCAAAAAGAAAAGATTGAAATTCCCGGGACGGATGTTCCCGTAGATACGGAAACGAAATTCAGCCAGGGAATCCCATCCTCGGGAGTTGTCATCCCAGAAACGACCGATCCAAACGCGGATTCCCTGGACTTTCCTGTTGCCACTGAGAGGCCAACCCGTGTTCCCTGGCGCAGTTTTTTGGCGCTAACGCTGGCGCTGGCTGCCCAATGGGCGCTGGAACCATCGGTTAAAGGGGTGCCTCCGCTGGCTTTGGGCCTGTATTTTTTTGCTCTGGCTTTGCTGGGTTGGGCGTACCTGGTCAATGAATTTGGGTTGCCGGCTCCGATGGAGGCCGAACCGCAAACCGATCCGCAGACCTACCACCCGAAAATGCTCGTGGTTGCCATCTTACTGGCGGTGGTGGCTTTTGCGCTCTTTTTTGATAACTTGTTTGGCTGGTTGAATGTCAGCCTGTGGCTGGCGGCGTTGTTCCTGTTTGTGCGCTCTCTCTGGGTGCGTGGCCCTAAAAGCGCAGTCCCCTTTCAGAAGACTTGGGATTTTTTCAAGCATGACTCGTGGCAGGTCTCCATCAGCCGCTGGACAGTCCTCCTGATCGCTGTCAGTGCGCTGGTTTTGTTTTTCCGCTTTTACCGGCTGGATGGCATTCCCGGCGAGCCTTTCAGCGACCATGCTGAAAAACTGCTTGACGTTTTCGATCTGACCCAGGGACAGACGCATATTTTCTTCGCGCGCAACACTGGACGAGAGTTCATTCAGTTCTACTGGACGGCATTTTTAGCCTGGTTGCTTGGCACCGGGTTGACCTTCATTTCCCTGAAAATCGGTACGGCCTTGATTGGGCTTTTCACCCTGCCTTACGTTTATCTGCTTGGCCGGGAAGTTGGCGGAAAACGTGTGGCGTTGTTTGCGCTGGTCCTGGCTGGCACTTCTTACTGGTTGAATACCATCAGCCGCATCGGGCTGCGTTTCCCGCTCTATCCGGCTTTTGCCGCGCCCGCGCTGTATTACCTCATCCGCGGCTTGCGGCGGCAAAACCGCAACGATTTCATCCTTTCGGGCTTGTTTCTGGGGCTGGGTCTGCACGGTTACAGCCCGTTCCGCTTTGTGCCGTTTGTGATTCTCTTGGGTGTTGGCCTGTACTTGTTGCATAAACAAGCGCTTGGCAGGCGCAAACAGACCTTGGTGATGGTCTCCATTTTGGTATTGGCCTCTTTCCTGGTCTTCCTGCCGCTCTTGCGTTATGCCATAGAAGACCCGAACATGTTCTCTTACCGCGCCCTGACTCGCCTGACGGGTGAAGAAAATCCGCTTCCGGCCCCGGCCTGGCAGGTTTTTGCAAGCAACACCCTCAATGCCATGATGATGTTCAATCATGATGATGGTGAAATCTGGGTGCATTCAATCCCGCACCGCCCTGCCCTGGATGTGGTCAGCGCGGCGTTGTTTGTCTTCGGTTATCTTTTCCTGTTGATTCGTTACTTGCGCAAACGCGATTGGCTGGATATTTTTCTGTTCCTGGCAGTCCCCATGTTGTTGATGCCATCGATTCTTTCGTTGGCCTTCCCCGGCGAGAATCCGTCGCTCAATCGGACGGGTGGGGCGGGCGTGGTGGTTTTCGTCATCGCTGGGATGGCGCTTGATGGTCTCTATACAGGCCTGCGGGGAGTCCGGGGCACGACTGTTCGCAAAGGATTCGCCGCCGGTGCGGTGATCTTCCTCTTGCTGGTGTCCAGCCTTCAGAACTATCATCTGGTCTTCAATGAGTTTTCCACGCAGTTTTTGAAGGGCGCCTGGAATACATCTGATATGGGCAAGGTTATTCGTTCCTTCGCTGCGGCTGGCAACGACCCGGATAATGCGTTTGTGATCCCCTACCCACATTGGGTCGATACCCGGCTGGTGGGGATCCAGGCGGGTTACCCGACCAAGGATTATGCCATCAATCGGGATGATTTGCCGAGGACGCTGGAGCTAACTGGCAGCAAGCTCTTCATTGTCAAGGAAGATGATCGAGAAACCCTGGATGCGTTGCGCAAACTTTACCCGACTGCCTTACTGGGGCATTTCACTGCCCCGTATGAAGGCAAGGATTTTTGGATTTACACTGTCCCTGACAATCAAACGGTGAACCCCTGATGAATAATCTTCGCTCCCGCCTCTGGATTTACGACCTGCTCTTTGTGTTGATTCTGCTCATGGCGGCTTATTTCCGTTTAAGCGGCCTGAACTGGGACCAAAGCCAGCACCTGCATCCCGATGAACGCTTCTTGACGATGGTCGAATCGGCGATGCGTCCGGTAGACAGCCTCTCGGCTTATTTTGACACCGCGACTTCGACGCTGAACCCGCACAATGTCGGGTTTGGTTTTTACGTTTATGGCGACTTGCCGATCATTCTCGTCCGCTACGCAGCGGAATGGATGTCTGACCTGGCGAAATGGGCGGCAGAAACTGTCCAGGCGAATGGTGTGGATAGTTTTGGCGGCCCGCTGCTGGCGGTTCTTGGCGAAACGACCACCTGGGCCGGTTACGATGAAGTTGCGCTGGTGGGACGCGTGCTTTCGGCGTTTTCGGATTTAGGCTCGATCCTGCTGCTTTACCTGATTGCGGCCCGGCTTTATGGACGCAAGGTGGGGTTGCTGGCGGCGACTTTCTCGGCGCTGGCGGTCATGCAGATTCAGCAGTCACACTTTTTTACGGTGGATACGTTTGCCAACTTCTTCATGTTCCTGGCAACATATTTTGCTGTGGAAGTGATGGTTGGAGAAGAAGAGACACATTTTGACTTTGGTAGTTGGGATGCGTTCTGGAAAGGGCTGTCCTCCCCACTGGTACTGAACACCCTCGGTTTTGGATTGGCGCTGGGCGCCTCGGTGGCCTCCAAAATTAATGCCGCGCCGTTGGCCGTGCTGCTGCCCGGAGCCTTGATCATCCGTTATTTCAGGCTGAAGGGCGTTGAGCAGAAGGCGGAGGGCGAAGAGCATAATAGTTTGCCAGAAGGGCAAACGACAGAGGCAACAACTGCCCTCGGTTTGCGGCCCGCGGCCTTTTCCATCGAAACCCTCATCGTTTTACTCGTGCTCGGCGCAATTATCTCGGCGCTGGCTTTCCGCGTTTTCCAGCCTTACGCTTTCAGCGGGCCGGGTTTTCTTGGGGTAACGCCGAACCCTAAATGGGTGTCGAACATCACCGAGCAGCGCAACCAGGCCAGCGGTGATGTGGACTTTCCGCCTGCTTTGCAGTGGGCGCGGCGACCGGCCTGGTTCTCGGTCTACAACCTGGTAGCCTGGGGGTTGGGCTGGCCGCTGGGTATTTTGGCCTGGGCTGGCTTCCTGTACATGGGCTGGCGCATACTCAAGGGTGAGTGGAAAGAACACCTCCTGTTATGGGGTTGGACGGGCGCATATTTCATCTGGCAGTCGATGCAGTGGAACCCGACCATGCGCTACCAACTGCCCATTTACCCGCTCCTGGCAATGATGGCAGGCTGGTTCATTTTCAACGGCCCGCGGTTCCCCAAGCCAACCCAAAATGGTGAAGAGACACGCACTAGGCACTACATATTCCGGATTGGGTATTCCGTTTTGGCAATCGCGGTTCTCGCCGCCACCTTTGCCTGGACTTATGCCTTCACCCGCATTTATACCCGCGACCACAGCCGCGTACAGGCCACCCGTTGGATTTATCAAAACATCCCCGGGCCGTACAACTTGAAAATCCGCCAGGCGGATGGGAGCAGCTTCACCCAGCCGATGTCCATGCCGCAGGGCTATGTCATCACTCAGGGTGCCCCCTATGACGTCCAGTTTGTTCCTTTTGCTTCCGGCGACCTGACCGAAATTTTCCTGGCCAATGCCGCGGCCATGGGCGCGCCCGGCGCGCAGTCACTGACCATCACCCTCTATGCAGAGCCTGACGCGCCTGCCGACAAAGTGCTGGCGACTGCCAGCCTGGACAGCGATTTTGCAGTTAAATCTGATCCGCGCGGCGAAGCGTATACGCTTAAGTTTGACGGACCCATCTTGCTGGAGAAAGGCCGCACCTATTTTCTGCGTTTTGTTTCCAGCGGCGCACTTGCGCTGATCGGCACTGCGCCGGTCCACGAGACTTCGTGGGACGATGGATTGCCCTTGCGTATGGATGGTTACGACGCTTACGGCGGCATGTACCAGGGTGATCTAAATTTTGAGATGTATTGGGATGATAACGCCGATAAATTATCCCGTTTCGAAACCAATCTCGATGCCGGGGATTATGTCTTCATCACCTCCAATCGCCAGTGGGCGACGACCACGCGCGTGCCGGAACGTTATCCTCTGACGGTTGCCTACTACCGCAATCTGATCGGCTGCCCGGAAGATAAAGATGTTATCTGGTGCTACAACGTGGCCGAACCGGGGATGTTCAAGGGGAATTTTGGCTTTGAGCTGGTGCAGACATTTACCTCGTACCCGGAGATTTTCGGTCATCAATTCAACACGCAGTTTGCCGAGGAAGCCTTCACTGTTTACGACGCCCCCAAGGTGCTGCTTTTCAAGAAAACAGATACCTATCACCCGCAGACGGTCCGCGCCATCCTTGGCGCAGTCGATTTGACGCGTGTCATCCGTGTGACACCGCGCCAGGCTGGGCGCATTCGGCACAACCTGCCCAGCTTGCTGCTGCCCGCTGACCTGCTCGCGGAACAGCGCGCTGGAGGGACGTGGAGCGAAATGTTCTCCTATCAGTCGCTTCAGAACAAGTACCCCTTCCTTGGGCTGGTTATCTGGTACCTGGCAATCGGCCTGCTTGGCCTGTTTACCTGGCCGATCCTGCGCCTGCTCTTGCCAGGCTTGCCCGATAAAGGCTATCCGTTGGCGAGACTGGCCGGGCTTTTGTTGCTGGCTTTCGGGGTGTGGTTGGCGGCTTCCCTCGGCGGGCAGTATTCCCGCTTGGCCATTGCGGCCGGCTACGGGTTGATCCTGGTTGCTGGCGCCATCGCCTTTGTTGTCAAACGGGACGAAATCCGCGCAGAAGTGCGTTCCCAGGGAAAATATTTCCTGCTGGTTGAGGGCTTGTTCCTGGCCTTTTTCCTGATCGACCTTGCCATCCGCCTGGGCAACCCGGATTTGTGGCACGCGGCGCGCGGCGGCGAACGTCCGATGGATTTTGCATACCTGAACGCGGTCCTGAAAAGCACCAGCTTCCCGCCGTACGACCCCTGGTTTGCGGGTGGATATATTAATTATTACTATTGGGGTTATGTGCTGGTCGGTACGCCGATTAAATTGCTTGGGATTGTACCGTCGATTGCGTATAACTTTGTTCTACCGACTCTGTTTGCCCTGCTGGGTATCGGTGGTTTTTCTGTAGCGTGGAACCTTATCGATGGTTTCAAGACCAAAGATGATGAAGACCTGTCCCCTTTTATGCTGAAATTGATTGTGGGCATCGCTGCCGGGGCCGGGCTGGTGTTGCTTGGCAACCTGGGCACCCTCCAGTTGATCTATCATGCCCTCCAAAAACTGGTTGTGACCAATGAAATGGTTGACAGCCGGGACGTGTGGGCCTACCAGCATTTAATCTGGGCGGCGCAGGGTGCCTGGAAGTTGGTGACAGGCTTGTCTACTGGCGTATCCCTGCCGATTGGCTGGGGCGAATACTATTGGGCACCCAGCCGGGTGATGCCGGTCGGTGACCTGGCAATTACTGAATTTCCGCTCTTCACTTTTATTTATAGTGATTTGCATGCACATATGATTGCCCTGCCGTTGACGGTGCTTTCGGTGGCCTGGGCGCTTTCGACGCTCCTGGCGCGCAAACTCAGCCGCTGGTCTTGGCTGGCGACGCTGGCTTTTGGCGGGCTGGTGATCGGTTCGCTGCGCCCCACCAATACCTGGGATTTCCCCACCTATCTGACACTTGGGGCGCTTGTCACGGGCTATGCTATTTTCCGTTATGCGGGTGATGGTGGGCGTTGGTTCGGTTTTCCGCCGGTTGTCAAACGTGTCTTCCTGGCCTTGCTGGGAATGGGCATTTTTGTCGGGTTTGCCTTTTTGCTTTACCAGCCTTTTGCGCAATGGTTTGGGCAGGCCTACACCCAGGTGAGTCTGTGGAAGAATGAAAAAACACCCATCTGGTCCTACTGGACGCATTGGGGATTATTCCTGTTTGTCATTCTTTCGTGGATGCTCTGGGAAACCCGTCAATGGCTGGCGCAGACGCCCATTTCGGCGCTGGCGAAACTCAAGCCTTACGAACTGCTGATTGAAATGGCGGTCGCCGTTTTTGTGGCCTTGCTCCTGGCTTTGCAGTTCATCTTGAAAGTTCCGGTGGCCTGGTTTGCTTTCCCGATGGCCGTCTGGGCCCTGGTTTTGATGCTGCGTCCCGGACAGCCGGATGTGAAACGCCTGGTCCTGTTCATGGTCAGCACCGGCCTTGTCCTGACGCTGGTGGTCGAGTTTATCGTGCTGGTCGGCGATATTGGCCGCATGAACACGGTTTTTAAGTTTTATTTGCAGGTCTGGGTCTTGTTCGCCCTCAGCGCAGCAGCGGCGCTCGGCTGGATCACGACCGAGTTCGATGAGTGGGGTCGTATCGGGCGGGTTGTCTTCCAGGTTTTTGGCGGGTTTTTGCTGGCCGGGGCGCTGTTGTACCCCTTTGCGGCCAGCATGGATAAAATTCGCGACCGGATAGCGCCCAATCTTCCATTCACTTTCGACAGTATGACATACATGCTGTTTTCCCGTTATGGCGATAGCGGCGCCGACATGGACTTGAGCCAGGATTATCGTGCCATTCGCTGGCTGCAGGATAATGTCAAGGGTTCCCCGGTGGTGCTCGAAGCTGCCCCGGCGGGGATCCAATACACCTGGTTTTCGCGGATCTCCATATATACCGGCCTTCCCACAGTGGTGGGCTGGCAGTGGCACCAGGAGCAGCAGCGCGCGCTGATGCCCCCTGGAACTGTGGCGGCGCGCGGCGTCGAAGCGCAGTCTTTCTATCGTAACAATGATATCGAGATGGCGAAAGCTTTCTTGGAAAAATACAATGTCGGTTACATTGTCGTTGGACAGCAGGAACGTGTCCGCTTCCCGGAAGGCATGGCGAAATTTGATGAGCAGAATGGAAAAATGTGGAAAGAAGTTTACCGCGAAGCCGATACCGTCATATATGAGGTCTTGCCATGACCCTGATCTACCACATTACTTCCCGTGACGCCGCGCTGTGGGCCCGTCAGACCGGCGAATATCGCACCGAAAGCCTTGCCCAAGATGGCTTTATCCACTTGTCACAGCATCACCAGATTCTAAGTGTGGCAAACGCCTTCTATGCGGGGAAAAAGGAACTGGTTATTCTGGTCGTCGAAACCTCCCGCCTGAAAGCGAAGTTGAAATATGAGGCGCCGGTTCACCCGTCAGCTTCGACAAGCGCAGCGGCGCTTTCGGAAGATGCGCGTTTCCCACACCTTTATGGCCCCCTGAATCTTGACGCAGTTGTCAAAGCGGTCAATTTCCCTCCGCTTGCGAATGGCAGGTTCGAACTACCGGCTGAAATAAGCGATCAGAAATAAGAAGTGGGTCACGTTTCAAACGTGACCCACTTATCCCCGGGAATTCATATGTTCCAATTCATCCTCTGGTACCTCACCATCACCCTGCTTGGCCTGCTGACTTTCCCGCTGGCCCACCGGCTCTTCCCTGCCCTCGCCGATCGCGGTTACAGCCTGAGCCGCGCGCTTGGCCTTCTGCTCTGGGGATTTGTGTTCTGGCTCTCAGTCTCGTTTGGTCTTGCGCACAACGAAGTCGGTGGATTGCTGTTTGCGCTGGCGGTGGTTATCGGGCTTTCGGGTTGGGCGCTGTGGAGTTCGGGTGATAAACCGCAGATTGAAAACGATGGGCAATCTTCGAGGGCCTCTGGTTTAGCGACTATTCTCAACTGGGTGAAATCCAACCTGCGCCTTGTCCTTTCTGTCGAGGTTTTCTTCCTTGTCGCCTTCGCGTTCTGGGCTTTTGTGCGGGCCAACAATCCCGATACGACCGGCACTGAAAAGCCGATGGAAATCGCCTTTATCAACGCCATCTTGCGCTCGCCGACCTTCCCGCCGCATGACCCCTGGTTGAGCGGATATGGCATCTCTTACTATTATTTCGGTTATGTGTTGGCCTCCATGCTGGCGATGATTACGGCCACCAACGGCGGCATGACTTTCAACCTGATGCTCTCGCTGGTCTTTGCGATGAGTGTCATCGGTTCGTATGGGCTGCTCTATAACCTGCTGAACGCTTATTGGTACTCTCTCGAAGAGTCAACGCGTAAACTCCAAGCTTTGCTGGGTGCATTCTTTGGCCCGCTTTTTCTCGTCATTCTCAGTAACGTGGAAGGTTTTCTCGAGCTTCTCCACGCTCATGGGGTTGGCTGGACAAATGACGGTGCAAATTTCTGGCTATGGCTAAAGATGAAAGACTTGAGCCAGGCGCCCAGCCTGCCCCTGGGCTGGAATCCGCGTTTTTGGTTCTGGTGGCGCGCTTCGCGCATCTTGCATGATTACGACCTGCGCGGAGAGTTTGTTGAAATCATCGACGAGTTCCCATTTTTCTCCTACCTGCTCGGCGACCTGCATCCGCACGTTTTAGCCATGCCTTTTGGATTGTTGGCCGCTGCGTTGGCCTTGAACCTGTACCTGGGCGGCTGGAGAGGCGAGACGAATTTTCAGGTCTTCAAGCTGCCGGTCTGCAAGGAGGGCCTCGCCCTGCTGCCAGTTGTTCTGGGTGGGCTGGCTTTCCTGAACACCTGGGATTTCCCGATCTACCTGGCAGTGGTCACAGGGGCTTTCATCCTGTCGCTTGTCAGCGAGCGCGGCTGGGATTGGGAACTGGTCGAGGATTTTTTGAAGTTTTCCATTCCGGTGGGGCTGGCCAGCATTGCGCTGTACCTGCCATTCTATGTCAGCTTTTCTTCGCAGGCAGGCGGGGTTTTGCCAAATGTTATCTTTCCCACCCGCGGCGCGTACATCTGGATCATGTTTGGGACACTCCTGGTGCCGCTCTTCCTGTTCCTGGGTTCGTTGCTTGGCAAGCGTGACGCAGATTGGAAAAAAGGCTTCCTGCTGGTCATCGGTGTGACCTTGTTTCTGTGGCTCTTCTCGGCCGCGCTGGGGATTGTCGCCTCGCAGGCCGAAGCTGGGCGGGTTTTTATCTCGTCGCAAGGGATGAGTTCTACGGGTGAAGTCCTCAAAGAAGCCACCCTGCGGCGTTTTCAGTTTGGCGCAGGTTTGTTGACGCTGGTTTTGCTGGTCGGTACGGCGTTAGCTTATTTGGCGGCGGCAAAGGCCCAGGGTGAGTCCGAGGTTTCCGCCGGGCGCAACCCAACCCCATTTGTGCTGATGTTCATCCTGTTCGGCGGATTGCTCGTCATCGCTCCCGAATTTATCTACCTGCGCGACCAGTTTGGCTCACGCATGAACACGATCTTTAAGTTTTATTACCAGGCTTGGGCGCTCTGGTCGCTGGCGGCGGCCTTCGGATTTGTGGTGCTGGTGAAGGAACTCCGTGGAATTAAATTGGGTCTGTTTGCTGTGGCGATGCTGCTGGTGCTGGTGGCCGGGCTGACCTACCCGATGCTTTCCCTGCCAAACAAAACGGATAACTTTAACGCTGCCAACTCAGACCGACGCACGCTGGACGGAGCAGCCTATCTGAATCTATATTTCGCCGACGATTATGCCGCCATCCAATGGCTGACTCAGGCTCCGTTAGGGACGGTGGTTGAAGCCGTTGGGGGCAGTTATACCGAGTTCGCGCGCGTCGCCACATATTCCGGCCAGCCGACGGTGTTGGGTTGGCCGGGTCACGAAAGCCAGTGGCGGGGTGGCTATGCAGAGATGGGTGGCCGTGCTGAAGATATCCGGATGTTATATGAAACTGGTAGTTGGAATCAGGCTGAGGTTGTTCTTAAACGATATGGGATCCGTTTTGTTTACCTTGGCCCGTTGGAATACAGAACCTACGAGGTTATCGAAGAGAAATTTGCTCGTAACCTGGCCGAAATTTATCGCCAGGGGCAGGTTGTTATTTACGAAGTGCCTTGATTTATCCTGTTTATTTCCGGCTCTTTGGGAGAATCTCCGTGGTAGAACCCCGCATATTGGGATGTAAGCGTGCGTACGCACGCTTACATCCCAATATGCGGCACTCTTCGCGGAAAATCCTGGAGACTCTCATATCGCTCCCCAAAGGGCGTTGGGAAAGTAGGTTAAAATACATCCCATGACGGAATCTTCCCGAGAACGCAATCTTGAATTTGGATTTTTCGCGCTGGCTTTTGGACTGGCGCTGGTGCTGCGTTTGCTGCGCCTGGGCGAGTTGCCGCTTGCCGATAGCGAGGCCCTCTGGGCCATGCAGGCCTTTGACCTGACAAAAGGCTTGCGCCCTGAGATCGGCGCCCAGCCCGCCTATGTGATTTTGACCGCGCTATCATTTTTTGTTTTGCAGGCCAGTGATTTTGCTGCCCGCTTGATTCCAGCCCTGTTTGGCGCAGCCCTGACGATTACCCCGTTTTATTTCCGCGACCGGCTGGGCAGAAAACCGGCCATCGTGTTGGCGTTTTTCGTGGCCTTTGACCCGGGCTTGCTGGCGCTTTCCCGGTTGGCCGGCAGCCCTGTGATTGCGCTTACCGCCCTGCTGTTTGCCTGGGGCCTTTGGCGTGCAGGAAATGCTCGCGTGGCTGGGGTTTGGGCCGGGATTGCCTTGCTGGGCGGGCCGCAGGTTTGGGCAGGCGTGCTCGGCCTGGCAGTTGTTTCAGGATTTTTGCGCGGGAACTTCACGGAAGCAAATATTGTTGGGGCTGGACCATTCGATCGCAAAGCCGCCCTGACTTGCGCCGTTTTTGCTGCCGGGACATATGTTCTGCTGGGAAGTTTTTTCCTACTTGCTACGGGCGGTTTGAGCGCCGGGCTGGCGGCCATCCCCGCTTATTTCGGCGGATGGCTCGATTTTTCAGATGTTCCTGGCTGGCGCCTGCTCGTTGGACTGGCTGCCTACGAGTTTTTTGCCCTCCTGCTGGCGATTGCCGGGCTGGTGCGCGGTATCATCCGACGCGACGCGCTGGTCATCTCGCTGGGTATCTGGCTGGCGGTGGCCCTCGTGTTGGCCCTGGCCTATCCTTCGCGCCAGGTGGCTGACCTGGGCTGGGCGCTGATTCCACTTTTGGCGTTGGCTGCATTGGAAGTCTCCAGTCACCTCATCCCTCCCCAGGACGGTGTCTGGGAGACCATTGGCATGGCGATTTTTACGCTTGCCATCCTGGTCTTTATCTGCATGAACTATACAACGATTGCGCTGGTTTCTTCGAATTCAGATGCTGTTGTCAGGACTCTTGGCCCCATCCAATTGACCAACTCGCAGCTCTATTGGGGTATGCTGGTTGTCTCGCTTGTCTTGCTTGGCGCCAGTATCGTGATGGTGGCCTATGGCTGGTCTCTCCTGGTTGCCATACAGGGCGGCGTGTGGGGTACTCTGGTTGTGCTTTCAGTGTGTTCACTCAGTGTTGCGTTCGCGTCTGCAGGCCTGCGCACATACCGAACTGTCGAAATGTGGACGGTTGGCCCGCACACCAGGCAGGCTGAAGCCTTGGTCAGGCAGATGGATGACCTTTCCCGGGGAAGAACCGGGGTCAAAGCTTCCGTGGATGTCACCATTGCCGGGCTCGATTCGCCCTCTTTGCGCTGGGTATTGCGGGACTGGCCTGTCACGCAGGCTTCCGGGCTGGTTGTCCCTGGTGTTCCATCCATGATCATTGGCTCAGATCAAATTTTTCATCCTGAGATTGAATCCACTTATCGTGGGCAGGAATTTACCTGGCGCACAGTTCCTGCCTGGAATCAGAGTTTTCCGGCTGATTGGCTGCGTTGGACCATCCTGCACGAATTTCCACAGGGGCATGAGAAGATCATCCTGTGGACGCGCAGCGATGTTTTTATCGATTCGCAGAATAATCAATGATACATAACCCCGTTTTTACTTAAAACCCATTGAAAGGTTGAATTTCGCGCATGACACTCCCCTCGATTGTCGCAATTGATGGCCCGGCGGCTTCTGGAAAATCCACGCTGGGTTTTCGCCTGGCCGAATCGCTTGGTTATCTGTATTTTGATACTGGCCTGATGTACCGCGCTGTTACCTGGCTGGCGCTCAACCGCGGCATCAATATTCAAGATGCGGCCTCGGTCACTCGCCTTGCTGAAGACGTTCCCATTGAAGTTGCGCCTCCATCCCTTGAAGATGGCCGTCCCTGCGATGTGGTTGTCGATGGCCACGACATTACCTGGGATATCCGCAAGCCCGAGGTGGAGAGCAATGTTTCGGCAGTCTCTGCTTATCCCGGCGTTCGCAAAGCGCTGACCCTCCAACAGCGCCGCATTGGATTGCGCGGGCGCGTGGTCATGGTTGGGCGCGATATTGGCACTGTGGTCTTGCCGGAAGCCGATTTGAAAATTTATCTGGATGCTTCCCCTGAAGAACGCGCCCGCCGTCGTTATGATGAAATTATCAATCGCGGCGGCAAGGCCAGCTATGATGACATCCTGTCAAAGATGATTGAGCGAGACCGGATCGATTCCACCCGCGCCATTGCCCCGCTCAAACCGGCCGCTGACGCCATTATCCTGGATTCTGACCGCCTCGATGCCGATGCAGTCTTCGAAAAAGCCTATGATCTGTGCGCCGGTCAATGAGACCGGACTGGTCTCATTATAGGATATGGCCGAACAATTCGAGATGACCTATCGCGTCCCATTGCGGAACCGTGTTGCCCGCCGGATACTGAAACCCACATTCCAGGGGATCTTCCACCTGTTGGCCAATATTAAGGTAACGGGCAGGGAAAATGTCCCGTTTGGCAAGCCCTATCTTGCTGCGATCAATCACATCTCGCTCTTTGATCCGCCTTTTGCGCTGACATTCTGGCCGGAGATGATTGAAGCGATGGGCGCCAGTACCATCTGGGAAAAACCCGGGCAGGCACAGTTGGCCCGCATGTTTCACGCCATCCCGGTGCATCGCGGTGATTACGACCGGGCCTTATTTGATAAAGTCTTGAGGGTTTTGCGTTCAGGTCATCCGTTATTGATTGCCCCGGAGGGGACACGCTCTCATCGCGAGGAGATGGGTTGCGCCCGCCCAGGGATTGCTTTTATTATCGAGAAATCTCGGGTTCCTGTTTTGCCGGTCGGCATTGTTGGGACGACGGATGATTTTTTCAAGAAAGCCATCCGTGTGGAACGCCGTACGCTTGAACTGCGTATTGGGAAACCTGTCATCTTGCCAGAAGTGGAAGGCAAGGGGGATGAGCGGCACGCGGCGCGCCAGCGTAATGCCGATCTGGTGATGGCGCATATTGCCGGTTTATTACCGGAACAATATCGAGGTTATTACGCCGGCATGGCGGTTGAGCCGCGCTAGCGCCCTGCACCCCACAAGGCCGCGGGTAGATCCAGGTATGTAAGCGCGTGATTTGACGATGCTCATGCTATAATGATTTCAGCTTGGCAAGCTTCTCGCATCGATCCCAGTTATGGAAATCATCCTCTGGTTGTTTGATACCTATCCCGCCCCGGTCTGGCCAGCTTCCATTGTTGGCTGGCTGGGGTGGTTTGTTTTCCTTGGGCTGGTGATCGGGTTGACCCGTTCCTGGCGACAGATTCAGTTGCCTTGGGACGGTCGTAGCTGGGGGATTTTTGCAGCACTTTTTATCTTGGCAATCCTTTCTACTTTGATCTTTGGGATTCGTTTTCCGGTGGGGACTGCGCTGCCCCAGCCAAATCTTCCCTTGAATCCGCGCGGCCCGGCTCTCATGTTTCTATCAGCGCTGCCAATCATGCTGGCGGGTGGTCTTCTTGGGCCGATTGCGGCGGCGATCTTGGGTTTCCTGGCCGGGATTTTACGTTTTTTCTGGGATACACACAGTATCTTTACCTCCCTCGAACTGGCGCTCATCGGAATCTTGTTCAGCATCGCGGTACGTCAACGTTACCGCACACCCCTTTTTAGCCTGTTGCGCGAGCCATTGGCAGTGGCATTTGTTTTAGCATTTATTTATGTGCCGGTTTTTATCATTGATTCTTTCTTGGCCTCCTCAGGGGCCATGGAAGATAGGCTGATTTATGCGCTCTCGGGCTTGGCCAATTCTGTTTTTGCCAGGGGAGGAGAATTAATTCTTGCGGGCTTGTTTGCGCAGGTTCTGGTCTTTGCTTTTCCGGCTCCCTGGGGACGCCGGTTGCCCTTGCAGCCATCGCCGGTGGAGCGCAGCCTTGAAGCGCGGTTCCTGTTCGGCACTGGGACTTTGATCATTCTCCTCCTGCTTGCTTTGCTGGTTGGGGATTGGGTCGTGGCTGGGAAGGCGGCCCGCGATATGTTGCACAATCGCCTGAAGGGTACCGCAGAACTCGCCTCCCAGAGTGTGCCATTTTTCCTGGAGACGGGCCAGAACCTGGCAGTCCAAATCTCGCAGCGGCCCGAGCTCGTGACCACATCTGGCGCTGAATTGACCGCCGCACTCGGCCAGCAGATTCGCGCGGTGCCTTATTTTAACCAATTGATTGTCTTCGACAGCGCCAAACGAGTCGTTGGCGCTTATCCATCAGTTGGTGATTTGTCACTGAACCTTTCCCCTGACGAAAATAATGGGTTGGATCTTGCCTTTGGCGAAGTCCTAAGCCAGTCTTACAGCATCCCGCCTTCGCAGCAGGGTCAACCGGCCCGGGTGTCTTTTATCATTGCGATGCTTGATTCAGCCACCGGCCAGCCAGGGCGCGCGTTGGTCGCCCGCACAGATTTGGCAACCAATCCATTTACCCAGCCGCTCATCACCAGCTTGAAATCCATCTCGGAACCTGAACTGGGCGGGAGTGGGATCTTATTGGATGAAAACGGGCGCATTCTCTATCATCCTGTCTTTACACAGGTTATGAGCCAATACTCCGGCCAGCGGACAACCGAAGCAGCATTTTTTGATGAGACTGCCCCCACCGGGACACAAAACCTCGTCTATTACCAGCCGGTGATCGGGCGAGCCTGGGCGGTGGTACTGACCGTCCCTGCCCAGAAGGCCCAACAACTTGCGCTGACCATTGCTGCGCCGCTTTCGGTCATGATTGTGCTGCTTGCCCTGATTGCGCTGGTTGCCTTGAGCGTAGGCTTGAAGACCATTACCACTTCCCTGCAAACCCTGGCCACTGAGGCGGTGCGAATCGCTCAGGGCCAGCTTGACCATGCTTTGACCATTGAGGGCGTTGACGAAGTTGGACAATTACGCCGCGCCTTCGAACAGATGCGCGTAAGTTTGCAAGCGCGTCTCGAGGAACTTAACCGCTTCCTGCTCGTCAGCCAGGGGGTTGCCTCCAGCCTCGATATGCAGGATGCCGCCCAGCCCGTGATGGAGGCGGTGCTGGCTACCGGCGCAAGCGCTGTCCGTGTGGTCATGCTGCCATTCGACGAGGAGGCTGAGTTAGGACAAACAGCGATTTATGCTCTTGGGCCCTGCAAAGACCAATATGCCTACCTTGACGAACAAGTGATGGCGCTGGCCCAACGACAGGATCGCCTGGTGCTCACCAATATTGCCCGTTCGCGCGGGCTGGAGCTTGACTCTGGGAAAACAAACCCCGCTTCACTTCTCGCGATTTCCCTGCGGCATGAAAATAGGAATTATGGTGTTTTGTGGGCTGGATATGATCAGTCGCGCCTGTTCTCAGAAACGGATGTGCGCTTCCTGACCACCTTGGCTGGACAGGCCGCGCTGGCGGCTTCTAACAATCACTTATTCCGTTCTGCCGAAGTGGGGCGTCAACGGCTGGCGGCGATTCTGGCTTCCACCCCCGATCCTGTTTTGGTGATCGACCAGTTTAATCACCTGCTGTTGGCCAACCCGGCCGCCTGGCAGGTGCTTGGCGCTGAAATTGGTGTTGGCGAAGGCCAGCCAATTGAGAAGGTGGTCAGCCAGAAACCCCTGCTCGATATTTTGCAGGCCTCCTCGCCTGATATCCTCTCCACCGAAGTGGCTTTACCCAATGGACAGGTTTATCTTGCAACTGCCTCGCCGGTTGTGGCCGATGGCCGCCCGGTGGGGCGCGTCTGCATCTTGCGCGATGTAACCCACTTCAAAGAGCTGGACATAATGAAGACCGAATTTGTCAGCACGGTGAGCCACGACCTGCGCTCGCCGCTGACGTTGATGCGCGGCTATGCCACCATGCTCGAAATGGTCGGTGCTCTCAACGAACAGCAGCAGGGCTATGTCAAGAAAATCATCTTTGGTGTGGAGAACATGTCACGTCTGGTGAACAACCTGCTCGACCTGGGACGTGTGGAAGCCGGGGTGGGCTTGCAGTTGGAAACTACCCCCTTATACGATCTTGTCGAACGGGTTACAGCACCTTTGCAGATGCAGGCAGCGCAGAAAAATATTGAACTAAAGGTGGAGACACCGATAAACACCATGCCCTTGATTGAAGCTGATACTGCCTTGTTCCAACAGGCGATGTACAACCTTGTTGAAAATGCCATCAAATATACTCCCCAGGGTGGGCAGGTGGATGTGCGCTTGAAAATTGTCGGTGATGGGATGTTGTTCGAAGTTCAGGATAGCGGAATCGGTATTACGCCAATTGACCAGCCGCGGCTGTTCGAGAAATTCTATCGCGGTGGGCAGCGCGAGGCTCGCGAACAAAAAGGCTCCGGCTTGGGATTGGCAATCGTTAAATCGATTGCTGAAAGGCACGGTGGCAAAGTCTGGCTGGAAAGCGAACTGGGGAAAGGCAGCACCTTCTTCCTCCAAGTGCCGCTGCACCAGCCAAAATGAATCTCCAGACTACGCTTCGAAGACGGTAACAACCACAAAACACCGCAAAACCAAGCCGCAAAACTAAGCCTTTTAGATTCGACAACTTTACGTTATAATACCGTGCCGTTCAATGCCTTGAGCGGCGTACTTTTTGTTATTATCACTGTTTAATGAGGTAACAGAGAATGGCTACTAAACGTACATATCAACCCAAAATTCGCCGCCGTGTTCGCGTGCATGGTTTCCGTGAACGCATGTCTACTGCGGACGGGCGCGAAGTGTTGCGCCGCCGCCGCAGCCGCGGCCGCAATAAACTGTCTGTCAAGATCAATAATCACGTTAAGCGGATTCGTTGGTAAGTTGCCCCGCCGGGGGCTTTTAGTCCCCGCGCGCTCGGCATGTCCTTGAGCGCGAGGCAAGGGTGAAACGACGCTTTCGCCTGACCCGGTCCATAGACTTCAAGCGGGTGCGAAACCAGGGCAAGTCCTACGCGCACCCGCTTGTTGTGTTGGTAAAACTTCCTTTGGCGGAAGGCCGGCTCCGGGTAGGAATCAGCACTAGCCGCTCGGTGGGGGGCGCTGTTCAACGCAACCGGGCCAAGCGTCTCCTGCGTGAATCGATTCGCCCGTTGATCCCGTCGCTTTCCCCGGGGTGGGACATTTTGCTTGTTGCCCGAACACCGCTTGTGGCAGCTGCTTTTCAAGATGTCCAAGCTGTCGTGCAACTGCTGTTGCGCCGGGCTGGCCTGACCAATCCGGTTGATGAGCAAAGTTTGAATGTGCGCTGACCATTACCTGCCTCATGAATACCCCGGTGAACCACGCTTGAGCGATTTGCCGCGCACGCCGCTCCATTGGCCGCGCATGGTACCATTGGCGTTGATTCGCTTGTACCAGATGACACTTTCGAAGGCCATGCCGCCGAATACTTGCCGATTTTATCCATCCTGCTCACATTATGGCTACCAGGCAATTTACAAATATGGCGCGTTGAAGGGGTCGCTGATGGCGGTGTGGCGCGTGCTGCGCTGTAATCCGTTTAATCCGGGCGGGGTCGACCCCGTCCCTTAGCCAAAACCGATGAGCGCGCGCGACTTGTCAAGATAAGCAGATCGGTTTTTGGCCTACCAGGAGATTTGATGAAGTTCAACCGCATCCTTTTCTTTGCACTCGTTGCCTCCCTGGCCATTTTGTTGAGCGCCTGTGGGACGCCTCCTGCCACCAACTGGCCGGGCATGGCTTCTGACGGTTCGCATGTTTACCTGGCCGAGGGGCAGTATGTTTATAAAGTGCTTTTAAGCGATGGCACTGAAGCGACCACACAAACCGCTGAAGGTCCCGTCCCGGCGCGTTTTCCCATCAAGGCCGAAAGTTCCAAATCCTTCTATGCTGTTCCGGCATTGACGCCGGATGGACAGTTGGTGATCGGCAGTGCGGCGCAGGGTGACCATGCTCTTTATAGCATTGATCCAGCCAAAGGGTCTGTTAAGTGGACTTTCCCAGGGTTGAAAAGCCCCTGGCTGGCGGGTGCTCTGGCGCTGGATGAGACTATTTACGCTCCTTCAGGCGACGGCAAGTTGTATGGTTTTAGCCTGAATGGCGAAAAACGCTGGGAATTTGCCGCTTCCAAGCACAGCCTGTGGACTGCCCCCGTTACCGACGGAAAATTGGTCTTCCTGGCGACGCTCGATCATGATGTGTTTGCCATCAATTCACAGGGCAAAAAACTCTGGAGCGCAAAGCTTGATAATGGGATTATCGGTGCGCCATCGGTCTCGGATGGCATGCTGTTTGTGGGCACACTTTCTGGCAATCTGTACGCGCTCGATGCTGCGAATGGCTCCCAGAAATGGGTAAAAATGCTCGAGGGCGGCATCTGGGGTACCCCGGCCTCCGATGGCACAAATCTATATGTGGGGACGGTCAATGGCAAGGCAGGCAAGTTTTATATTATCAACGCTGCCAACGGTCAAATTATCTCTTCAAGAGATGAAGAAGGTTCGATTGCCACCGGGCCGCTGGTTACTCCCGATCAGATCGTTTATGTTACCGAAGCGGGTCGGATCCAGTCTCTGGATAAGAACGGCACCCCCAAGTGGCAGGCCATCATTGAAGATGCCAAGTTGTACACCACCCCGCTTCTTGCCGGGGATGTAATCTTGATTGCTCCGATGAACGCGAAGTTCCTGCTGGCCGCCTATGATTTGAACGGCGCCCAGAAATGGATCTTTACGGCTAAATAGGATAAATTCTTATGTGGGATTTAATTATTGTCAACCCGTTTACCAATGCCTTGCTGCTGATTTATGCCTTTGTGGGCAATTTCGGTGTCGCGATCATCCTGTTCACTTTCATCGTCCGGTTAGCCACGCATCCCATCATGGCCGCGCAGATCAAATCGAGCACAGCCATGCAGCAGCTGATGCAGTCGGATGAATGGTTGAAAATCCAGGAAAAATATAAAGGCGACAAGGAGAAGCTGGCCCAGGAGCAAATGCGCATCTACAGCGAGCGCGGTGTCAGCCCGTTCAGTTCCTGCCTGCCCACGCTGATCCAGTTCCCGATCCTGATCGGTTTCTACCAGAGCATCGTTCGCGCGATTGGGGCGACGCCCTTGCAGTTGTTGGAACTGGTGCGCGGGATTTATCCCGGTCTGGAGAGTATCACTCCGGCGGCCAGCCTTTCGGCGCTCATCCCGATCAACAGCCAGTTCTTGTGGATGAACCTGGGCACACCGGAGGGGGTTAAATTACCTTTCCTGCCCTTTGCGATCCCCGTTCTGGCAATCATCGTTGGCCTGACGACCTACGTCCAGACCAAGCTGACCATGCAGCCCTCGGCCAACCCGAACGACCAGTCGGCGCAAATGAACAAAATGATGGGCCTGTACATGCCTCTGCTTTTGTTTTATTTTTCACTCAATTTTGCTTCGGGCCTGGCTGTTTATTTCATTGCCAGCAACCTTTTTGGGATTGCGCAATATGCCGCATTGGGCAAAGTGAACTGGGCCAACCTGTTCAAGTTTGGTCCGGAAAAGAAACCTGAAATCAAGACAAAATCGGGCAAACGCTCGTAGGGATGCGAAAATGGAACGAACAACTCTGGAAGTAATAGCCCCCTCGGTGGAAGAAGCTGTTTCTCGTGGCTTGGAACAACTGGGCGTTCCGTCTGAAATGGTGGACGTGGATGTTCTCGATGAAGGCTCGAAGGGTTTCCTGGGTCTTGGTGGACGCCAGGTACGTGTGCGGCTGACCCTGAAGTCTGTTGGGGCGAACCCACAGGCCCGCCCTGCTCCGCAGGCTGATTCCGCCCCCGCTGCAGCCCAGGGTGATTCCCTGCTCGATTTCTGTGTCCAAACCACCGGCGATTTACTCGCTAAAATGAAAATCAAGGCCCGCGTTGAGGCGAAATATGGCGAAACGGATGCTGAAGGTGAAGTGCCTGTCTTGATCGACATTCGCGGCGATGACTTGAGCGTCTTGATTGGCCGCCGCGCCGAAACGCTGAACGCCTTGCAGTACATCCTGGCGCTGATCGTCAGCAAGGAAGCCAGCCGTTGGGTGCAGGTGATCGTGGATGTGGAAGGTTACCGCGCCCGCCGCGAGCGCCAATTGCGCCAACTGGCGAGCCGCATGGCCGAACAGGCCGTCCGCACCGGCAAACGCCAACTGCTCGAGCCGATGTCTGCCGCCGAGCGCCGCATCATTCACCTGGAATTGCGCGGCCACGAAACGGTCACCACCGAAAGCGTTGGCGATGAGCCAAATCGCAAGGTGAGCATTGTTTTGAAAAAGTAGAAGCAATCGGCGGGCACACTCCAGTTGCCGCCTTGGTTTGAAGGAAAGAGGAAAGAGTCATTCTTTCCTCTTTTTTTTCCAAAAACGGGATTTGATACAGTTGCGTGGCACTTTCAGCTTTTCATGGCAGAACACGCGATATGAAATACCCATTAAGGTTATAATTTATCTATGTTTCACATGGTTTCACTGGAACCGGTAGATTATCTGGTCATTGGGCATATCACGGTGGATATTACCCCAGCTGGGCTGGCAATGGGCGGCTCGGCAACTTATGCGGCGCTGACGGCGCGCGCCATGGGGCTGCGTGTGGGTGTCGTGACCGTGCGCGGTAACGAGATCCCGCTGGCAGGGTTGGATGGCATTCCAGTTGTGGCGGGCGAAGCCGAACACAGCACCACTTTCGAAAACGTCTATACTGCCGCCGGGCGCATCCAATATATCCGCCAGACTGCCCCGAAAATTGATTTTGCCATCGTTCCTGAAGCGTGGAAACGGGCAAAGATCATCCACTTGGCTCCGGTGGCACAGGAAGTGGACGCCGTCCTGCCGGGGGATTTCCGCCCCGCGCTGCTGGGGTTAACTCCCCAGGGCTGGTTCCGCGCCTGGCAGGCGGACGGGAAAGTCTACCCGTGTGCCTGGACTCAGTCCGAAGCAGCTCTAGCGCAGTCTGGGGCGGTGGTTTTCAGCGTGGAAGATGTCGCCAGCGACGAAGATGCCATCGAGCGGATGGCGCACGCGGCCCGCGTCCTGGCGGTTACCGAAGGAGCGGCGGGTGCGCGTTTGTTCTGGCATGGTGACAGTCGACGTTTTCGTTCGCCCAGCGTGAATGAAGTGGACCCCACCGGTGCTGGTGACGTGTTTGCGGCGGCGTTTTTTGTCCGCCTGCTGAACACGCGCGATCCGTGGGAAGCGGCGCGTTTTGCCAACCGCATGGCGGCTATTTCAGTGACACGACCCGGGATGCTGGGTGTGCCGACAAGCGCTGAAGTGAAAAACTGCTTTATGGAAGTGATGGATTAAAAACAACGAAACACGCACTGCGTAATATGGAATAAGTTATTTGCGATTGCGTGTTGTGGAGTGTGTAAATTTTTGGAGGCTCAAATTTGACAGCTCGCATTTATACAATGGTTAATCAAAAAGGCGGCGTGGGTAAGACGACCACGGCCATCAACCTGGGCGCATACCTGGCTAAATTTAATCAAAAGGTCTTGATTGTGGACCTTGATCCCCAGGCCAACGCCACCTCCTGCCTGGGGGTGGACAAACATTCGGTTAAACACGGCACTTATGAAGCCATGCTCGAGATAGCCCCCGCCTCAAACAGCCTGCTGGTGAATGCCAACATGAAACTTTCGCTGCTGCCATCCTCCCCTGCGTTGGCTGGCGCAGAAGTGGAATTGGTTGATGAAAATGAACGCGAATTGTACTTAAAAAAGGCGCTTGCGCCTTTGCTCGAGCGCTTTGATTATATTTTGATCGATTGCCCGCCTTCATTGAGCCTGCTGACCATTAATGGGTTGGTGGCCGCCCAAGATGGCGTTATCATCCCGGTGCAGTGCGAATACCTGGCGTTGGAAGGTGTCGGCCAGTTGATGCAGACCCTCCAGCGCATTCGCCAATCCCTTTATCCTGCGCTCACGGTGCGGGGTGTCGTCATGACCATGTTCGAAAGCCGCGCACACCTTTCGACAGATGTGGTCAATGAAATCCGCAAACATTTTCCTCACCAGGTTTTCAGCGCCATCGTGCCGCGCAGTATCCGCCTGGCTGAAGCTCCCTCGTATGGTCTGCCGATTTCGTTGTACGCGCCAGCCTCCACCGGTGCGCAGGCTTATTCGGCGCTGGCGAAAGAGTTGTTGACCGGCGACGGGGTTGTTTTGCCCGAGTGATATTTTTTGGATTGTGGAATAAGTAACAGGAGTTTTCATGCCCAAACATACCGGTCTTGGTAAAGGATTGGACGCGCTGATTCGGACGGAATTTCGCCCCGAAGCTCTCCCGTCGGGTGAATCGCAGGCGGTTTCCGGCGGAGTATTTACCGTTCCGGTCGATCAGATCGTTCCCAACCCGCGCCAGCCGCGTTCCCATTTTAGGGAAGAAGCGTTGGCTGAACTGGCTGCCTCGATCAAGGAATATGGCATCATTCAGCCATTACTGGTTAGTAAAAATGATGACGGTGAGGGTTATACCCTGATTGCGGGAGAACGGCGTTTGCAGGCCTCCCAGCGCGCCGGGTTGGAGGCAGTTCCGGTCGTTGTGCGCCAGGCGACGGATCAACTGCGCCTGGAACTGGCGCTGATCGAAAACGTCCAGCGAGCCGACCTGAACCCGCTCGAAGAAGCCAACGCCTACCGGCAATTGTCCGAAGAATTCCACCTTTCCCATGAAGAAATCGCCTCGCGTGTGGGTAAAAGCCGTGTGGCCGTCACCAACACCCTGCGCCTGCTTAACCTGCCTGGCAGCATCCAGCGGGCCCTGGTAGACGGTGAAATCAGCGAAGGTCATGCCCGCGCCCTGCTTGGACTGACCAACCCGCGCGCGATGGAATCGGCCCTGCGCACGGTGCTCTTCCAGAAAATGACCGTCCGGCAGACGGAAGAACTCGTCAATAAACTAAAAGGCGAAAAACCACCTGCTCCGATCAAGGACGGGCCCTCGCCTGAAGAGAAGTCGCTGGAAGACTTCATCCGCGCCAGTTTGGGACAAAAAATCAGCGTGAAAATCGGCCGGGATCGCAGCAGTGGCTCGATGACCCTCTATTATGGTTCTGAGGAAGAATTTCAGGATTTGATGATTCGACTGACCGGGCAGAAATACAGCCCTTGATTGAAATCTAACCTCGCCTGAGTGAGCCAACATGAATTCAAAGAAATTACGCGCCTGGGAAACGGTTTCAAGAAAAACTATTCTTGACCATGGAAAATTTTTAAAAGTAGAAAATCATGTCGTTAAATTGCCGGATGGACTCATCCTCCCTGATTGGCCCTGGCTGATCATTCCAAGCGCCGCGATTGTCTTGGCCGTGACGAAGGACGAACAGTTTCTTTGCTTTCGACAAACGAAGTATGCCGTACAAGGCACCTCCCTGGCTCCGGTTGGCGGCATGCTCGAACCCAACGAAGCGCCGCTTGAAGCCGCAAAGCGTGAATTGCTCGAAGAGATGGGTTATGTTTCTGAAGACTGGGTCAATTTGGGCAGTCATCTGTTGGACCCAAATCGCGGCATCGCTACCATGCACTTGTTCCTGGCCCTGAATGCCAGGAAAGTTGCCGAGCCTAATAGTGATGACCTGGAAGACCAGGAATTGGTTGTCTTGAGCCGGAGCGAAATCGAAAAAGCTTTGAGCGCTGGCGAGTTTAAGGTTTTGTCCTGGTCGGCTGTCGTGGCAATGGCTTTGAATCATCTTTATCTGTCTGAGCAGCAATCACTGGCTAAGGCCCGCATTACTATGGACTCGGACGGCGAGTCCGTCCGAGTGTCTAGGGAAAACCATGAAAATTCTATATAATGCCCAGATCCACAGCTTCGATCAGACTCACCCAAAAGCCTCGGTGATTGTCATTGATCATGATAAGGTCGCGGCGATTGGCGGCCCAGAACTGCTCGATTCTTTTGGCGCAAGCGCGAGCCGCGAAGACCTGGGCGGGCGCGTCATCCTGCCCGGGCTGACCGATGCGCACATGCACCTGATGCACTATGCCCTCGGCTTGCAAAAAGTGGATGTGGAGACGACAACCAAAGCCGAGGCTTTGAAACGCGTGGCCGAACGCGCCGCCCAAACCCCGCCGGGGGAGTGGGTTCTCGGTCATGGCTGGCAGCAGAACGATTGGGACGGGGAATTCCCGTCGGCGGCGGAGTTGGATGCGATTGCACCGCAGAATCCCGTCTACCTGACGGGCAAATCCCTGCACGTCTCCTGGGCGAATACAGCGGCCCTTCGTCTCGCTGGCCTCAGCGCCGGGTCGCCTGATCCGATTAATGGGAAGATCTTGAAGGATGAAAACGGACAGCCAAACGGAATCCTGCTTGAGACAGCGGCAGAACTCGTCGAAAAAATAATCCCGCAGCCCGATGTGGCCGGTATAGCAGAGGTTATCGAAGCTGCACTACCCAACCTGTGGAAATTTGGGCTGACCGGTGTGCATGATTTTGATTACCGCACCGCCTTTATGGCCCTGCAAATTTTGGATAACAGCGGGCGGCTCAAGCTGCGCGTCACGAAGAGTGTGCCGCTCGATCTGCTGCCACATGCCCAGGCGCTGGGCCTGCGCACCGGGTTTGGGAGCGCACACCTGCGGATCGGCTCGGTTAAGCTTTTTATGGACGGCGCTCTCGGCCCGCGCACGGCGGCCATGTTCCAGCCCTACTTGAATGAACCCGAAAATCGGGGTATCCTGAATATGGATGGCGAGCAGTTCTTTGAATATGGCCGTCAAGCAGCCGAGGTGGGTTTGAGCATGACCGCCCACGCCATTGGCGACCGGGCCATGCACGAAATCCTGGATGGATACGAACAGCTGCGCAACTACGAGCGCGAACGCGGGCTGCCGGCCTTGCGTCACCGCATTGAACATGTGCAAATCATCCATCCCGATGATGCCCGGCGTTTGGGAAAGTTGGGGATCATCGCTTCGATGCAGCCCATCCATGCGACTTCGGACATGCTGGCTGCTGAAAAATACTGGGGCGAGCGTGTCAACCTGGCCTATGCCTGGCGCACGCAGCTGGAGGCGGGCGCGACCCTGGCCTTTGGCTCGGATGCTCCGGTGGAAAGTCCCAATCCCTTCTGGGGATTACATGCCGCCGTTACCCGCCGCCGTACTGACGGCTCGCCCGCCGCTGAAGGCTGGCACCCCGAACAGCGGCTGACGATGCGCGAGGCGCTCGAAGGTTATACCATTGGCGCAGCTTATGCAGCCGGTTTGGAAGGCTGCGTTGGGCGGCTTTCGCCAGGCCATTATGCTGATTTGATCGTACTTGAGCAAGACCCGTTCACCTGTCCGCCGGATGACCTGCTGACCATGCAGTCTGCGGCCACCATGCTGGGCGGGGAGTGGCTCTGGCAGGCTTGAAAGGATACTCATGAGTTCCAATCCATTAATCAGCCCCGAAGTGCTTATCCCGCGCCTGGGCGACCAGCTCGTCAAAGCCGGATTTATCACTGACGCGCAATTAAAACAGTCCTTGGAGTTTCAGCGCCAGTGTTCTGCCGAGGGCAAACCGCGCTTGCTTGGCCAGGCCATCATCGAGATGGGCTTCATCGACCGCCCCACCCTCGACCGGGCGATTACTGAACAGATGCTGCACCTGCGCGCCGCGCTCGAAGATGCCAACCGCAATCTCGAAGCGCGAGTGCAGCAGCGCACCATGGAGTTGGAAGAAGCCCTGCGGCGCCTTTCAGAAATCAACCAGTTGAAAGCCAATTTTGTCGCCAATGTGTCACATGAACTGCGGACACCCCTCACGCACATCCGCGGCTATCTCGATCTGTTGAATACTGAATCGCTTGGCCCGGTAAATGATGACCAGAAAAAAGCGTTGGACGTTTCCCTGCGTTCCGCGAACCGCCTGCAAAGCCTGATCGATGATTTGATCCTGTTCTCGCAGGCTTCGCGTGGTGAAATGACCCTGACCTTGGGCCGGGTGGACCTGAACCAGGTTGTCTTGAAAGTGATCAGCCTGGTTAAACCCAAGGCAGACGATCGTCAGATCGATCTGGAAGTGAACGTAGCGACGGACCTGCCATTGGTGCAGGCGGATGTCGAAAAACTTCACTGGGTTATCTCGCAGTTATTGGATAATGCCATAAAATTCACAAAACCCGCAGGAATAGTTCAGCTGAGGGTGTTAAAAGATGTCACCAACAATAACCTGGTGACAGTTACCGTTGCCGATACGGGCATTGGCATCCAGCCTGAACGCATCAAGGAAATTTTCGAGCCATTCCACCAGTTGGATAGTTCGGCCACCCGGCGTTATGGGGGCACCGGATTGGGGCTTGCACTGGTGCGCCAAATTATCGAAGCGCACGGTTCATTAATTGACGTGCAATCGGAAGTAAACAAAGGCACAAAGATCTCATTTCCATTGTTGATTTCCAAGGCAGACTAATTTGATAAACCGCGAAACAGTCCCTGATTTTCTGGCAATAGCCGAGGCTGTCTCCCAGCACCGTGATTGGAAGGAGGCGCTCAACTCGGTTATTTCCATTGTGCGCTCAGGGTTCATTTTCGATAATCTTGCCTTATTCGTTGCCGAAGAAAAATTCAACCAATTGACAGAAATCGTCTATGCCCGCGCAGTTGGGCGTGGTCAGTCTGCAGGGCCAGATGCCGCCTGGGGGACGGAGGTTGCCAACCAGGTGATAGAGCGCAACGAAATCATCTTGCAAGAGCCGCCAGATGGCGAAGATAAAGACAATCGCCTTTCCAAAGCCTATTTGCTTGGGCTGCCGTTGCGCGCTGCCTCGGGTTTATTGGGCGCGGTCATCTTTGTCCGTTTTGGGGGACCGGCTTATACCCCCGAGCATATTCTGTGTGCGCGTTTTATCGCCACGCAATTTGCCGGATTGTTTGAACGCAAAAAGCTGACCGAGGATATTCGCGCCCTTGAGGAAGCTCGCAGTTTGCTGGCTCTGCAGGATGATTTTATCGCCACAATTTCACATGAGCTGCGTACCCCTCTGGGTTTCATCAAGGGATATTCGACCACTCTCCTGCGCTCAGATACCGAATGGGATGAATCCACCCGCCGCGAATTCCTGACCATTATCGATGAAGAGGCTGACCATTTAACAACGCTGATCGAAAACGTGCTCGAATCGGCCCGCTTGCAAAGCAATACCCTGCCGATGAAACCCCAGCCGGTACGTTTGGATAAACTTATCCGTGATACGGCTACTCATGCGCAGGCGCGTTTTACGGATATGCAGGTAAAATTCGAATTCGCCGTAAAACCGGTTATCGAGGTGGATACTGTCCGGATTGCACAGGTGCTCGGCAATCTTTTTAGCAATGCCGCAAAGTATGCTCCCGGCGCAGCCATCACGATTGCATTGACACAAGAAAACGATTTTTATCGCGTCTGTTTTGCTGATGGTGGTCCCGGGATTTCGCCTGAACACCTGCCCAACCTGTTTAAGCGATTTTATCGTGTTCCCGGGCAGGGAGGCTATGGTTCCGGGTTGGGATTGTTCATTTGCCAGAAGATTATTGATGCCCATGGTGGTAAGATTCAGGCTGAATCACAACCTGGCAAAGGGACTACGTTCATAATTGATATCCCCGTTGAAGCAGGTGTTCTTGCTGAAGGAGGTTGAGATGACTAAAATATTAATTGTCGATGATGAACCTCGTTATTTACGTCTATTGGAAGCCAACCTGCGCTCTGATGGGTACGAGGTGATCACCGCCGCCGATGGTTTGCAAGCGGTGGAAACCTTTTCTTCCAACCCGGTTGAGTTGATCCTGATGGATGTGATGATGCCCAATCTGGATGGTTTCGCCGCTTGCCAGCGCATTCGCCAGTTTTCCAATGTCCCAATCATTATCCTGACGGCGAAAGGCGAAGAACAGGATCGGGTGCGCGGCCTGGACCTGGGCGCGGATGACTATCTCGTTAAACCATTTTCTGCCACTGAACTGCTGGCGCGTGTCCGCGCTGTGTTGCGCCGTTCGCAGGTTTCGAAAGATGTTGTCGAGAGTCGGTTCTTTGAGCACGGCAGCCTGCGAATCGATTTTGCCCGGGCCGAAGTCTGGCGCGGCACCATACCGGTCTTCCTTTCTGCAACGGAATATCGGCTGCTCTTACAATTTGCCCATAATGTTGGCTCTGTGATGAGCGCTGAAGATTTACTGACCAGTGTCTGGGGGCCGGAATACCGTAACGATAAAGAAATCCTGTGGGTAAGTATTGCCCGCTTGCGCCAGAAGCTGGAAGATGATGCCCATGCGCCAAAACATATCGTGACCCGTTCGGGACTTGGTTACCTGATGCCACCTGCGGAAAGTTGAGGGCGTTGACTTATGGAAGGCGAGCAGCTCACTATCCTGGTGATCGATGAGGATCCGCGCAGCCGCAATTATCTGGGCGCATTACTTGGCAGGCAGAATTACGCAGTTAACGCGGTTTCTTCGGGCAAGGAAGGCTATATCATGGCCTTGCGTGATCGCCCGGATGTCATCCTTTTCGATCCCGCTATATCCGATATACCCGCTATCGAGATAATAAAGAAACTGCGCGCCGATAAGCGCACAACTGCAATTCTATGCATTGCCCTGGCGGCCTCCTCTGATACGTCGCAAATGGGTGACTTGATGGCCGCCGGGTGCAATGAATATCTATTCAAGACACAAGAATCCATCGATAAATTGCTGAAGATCCTGGCTGCGCCTCCAGGCCAGGCGCAAGAAACCAGCCCTTTGGCGGGAGCGAGGACAAGGCACAAGCAGGGCGGATTGCTCGGGGTTTTCCTGAGCGCCAAAGGCGGCACCGGCACATCTTCGATGTGCGCAAATATCTCACAGTGTATTGCCGCAATCTTCCCGGAGCTCGACGTAGCCGCGATGGACCTGGTCCTGCCGATCGGCTCGCTGGCCTCGATCGTTGGTTATCAGGGAGAATTCAATATCCTGGCGGCAGCCTCGCATTCGCTGGAAGATTTGAATGGCGATTACCTGCGCCGCACGCTGATCCCCCTCGAAAACTGGCATTTTCGCTTGCTGGCGGGTTCACCGGACCCTGGCTCTGCAAACTCGCTGGATGTTGCCTGCATGCCTGTGCTGATCAATGCCTTTCGCCAGGCTTTCGATGTCACCTTTGTTGACCTGGGACGCTCCCTGTCTCGGATCAGCCTGCCCATTATTCTGGATGCAGATGTGGTGGTCATCGTCACCGGGACCGACCTTGCCACGGTTACGCTGACAAAAACGGTCTGGGAATATTTGAAAGCCCAGGGCCTCGATTCAAAGCAGGTTTATATGCTGATTAACCGCTCTGTAGGCTTGGAAGGCTTGAGCAAGAGCGATGCTGAACGCATTCTTGATATGGATATCCAGGCAACCACCCCTTATCTTGGGGGAACATTTTCCTTAGCAAATAACCAGCACCTGCCGATTCTTGTCAAATTACCCACCGACACTGCCGCGATGATGATTGATCAGATGTCGCGGGAGATTATGGAAACTGCGCGCCGCAACCGCGCCTGAAAGAGGATCCTATGAGCCTTGAATTCAACGAAAAAGGTAAATATTTCACCGATATTATCTCCAAGGTGGCTGTTCCATCCGTCATTCAAACGGTCATGCACCGGATTGAAGGCTCGGTTCACGTTAGGTTGGATGGGCGGGTTAAAGACGAATTGGACCGAGCCGAGCCGTTCCTGGCAGTCACAAATGCCAAAGTCTTTGGACTGGATGGTGCTGTGCTTTACGAAACAGATTTCATGACAGTCTCTCGTTCACAGATTATCTGGGTAATTCCCGGCGATGATACTGCCTATGGTGGAGACAAACCATGACACTCCTGTCATCATCCACTGCATCCGGTTTGTCGTCGGATGATTTGCTTAAACTAAAACACTTTGTCACAGAGAACCTGATCAGGGAATTGGAGGCTGAAAATCCTCCGTATGCCCAGCGTGAAGCCTTTGTTAAGCAAAAACTGGTTGAAGTTTTTGGCCGCTTGCAGGCGAAAGTGCCGGAATCCATCCGCCAGCAAATCACCCGTGAAGTGATGGACGATGTGCTGGGCTATGGGCCGATCCAGCCCCTGCTCAATGACCCGGAAGTGGACGAGGTGATGGTCAATGGCTCGAAGAAGGTTTACGTTGAGAAAAAAGGAAAACTGATCAAAACAGCGGTCACTTTCGAAAATGATGAACAAGTTCTGCGCGTCATCGACAGGATTATCCTGCCCCTCGGTCGCCGGGTGGATGCCGATACTCCCACTGTTGATGCGCGTTTGCCGGATGGCTCGCGTGTTAATGCAATTGTGCCTCCTGTGGCGATTGATGGCCCATCCATCACCATTCGAAAATTCCGCAGGGATAAATTGAGCATGCAGCAACTGGTGGAATTTGGCTCGATCATCCCCTCAATGTCCGAATTTCTGAAAGCCTGTGTTGTCAGTCGCCTGAATATCATTATTTCGGGCGGCACCGGTTCTGGTAAGACCACCTTGCTCAACGTTCTCTCCGGGCTAATCCCTGAAACCGAGCGGATTGTGACGATTGAGGATGCGGCGGAACTTCAATTACAGCAAGAGCACATTGTCCGGCTTGAAACCAAATCTGCCAACCTGGAAGGCAAAGGCCAGGTAACCATCCGTGACCTGGTGCGAAATGCCCTGCGCATGCGGCCCGACCGGATCATCGTGGGCGAATGCCGCGGCGGTGAAACGCTGGATATGCTCCAGGCGATGAACACCGGTCATGATGGCTCACTGACCACCCTGCATGCCAATACGCCGCGTGATGCCCTTTCGCGCACCGAGACGATGGTGATGATGGCAGGTATGGATTTGCCGATCAAGGTTATTCGCCAGCAGGTTTCTGCTGCCATCGACGTGATCGTCCAGGTAACACGTTTGAAAGATGGTTCCCGCAAGGTGACGGCCGTCACTGAAGTTGCGGGCATGGAAGGGGATACGATTGTGCTGACCGATATTTTTCGTTTTGAGCAAACTGGCGCAACCCCCGACGGGAAAATCATCGGACAGCTCAAGCCTACCGGTATCCGGCCGCTCTTTACCCCGCGTCTGGAGGCGGCGGGCTTCAAACTGCCTCCTGAAGTATTTGGCGCCAACATGGGCGACATGCTCAGGCGGCGTTAGGGTTCGCTCATTTCCCAGCTTTTTCCTTGCGCAGCGTTACTCGTGTATAATGAGAAAAACTCCTCGTTTATAAAAAAACTGGAAAACTGCCATGAGCCTTCAAGTCCAGATCGCCCTCCGTACCCGCAAACTGGGAGTCCTAATCCGTGATGCCCGCCTGGCGGCGCGTAAAACTGTGACCGAAACCGCCAAGGATATTGGCGTTTCAACGGCTTTTTTGCGCGCATACGAAGAAGGCCGCAAAGCCCCTTCCTTGCCAGAGTTGGAAGTATTGGCATATTACCTCAACCTGCCTATTCGACATTTTTGGAGCAGTGAGGCTTTATCTGACGATTCTGCCCGCACCGGACCGATTGACTTGAATCGATTGGCCGGTCTGCGCCATCGCATCATCGGCATCCTCCTACGCCAGAAACGACTGCAGGCCAGTATCTCGATCAAAGCCCTTTCGCTCGAAACAGGGATCAGCCCCTCGCGCTTGACCGCCTACGAAATGGGTGAGAAAGCCATCCCTTTGCCCGAACTTGAAGCGATCCTGACCGTCATCGGCGGGCGGGTGGAAGCTTTTTTTGACCAAAATGGCCCGGTGGGCAAATGGATGAACGAACAGACGACCATTCAGGAGTTTTTGCAACTCCCGCCTGATTTGCGCGCCTTTGTTTGTCTGCCTGTAAATCGTCCATATTTGGAATTGGCGCGAAATTTGAGCGAGCTTTCCACTGATAAACTTCGTTCGGTAGCTGAAGGATTGCTCGATATCACACTCTAAAAGTGAGGCTTTCATGGCAAATCAAGATCCCAAAACCCTGGCTGCCGACGCCGCCAAGGTGTATCAGGAAGGTGATTTTGAAAGCGCGGCGCGCCTCTTTGGCGAAGCCGCGTCTGCTTTTCAAGAGGAGAACAATGCTCTTGACGCTGCTGAAATGAAGAATAACCAGAGCGTGGCATTTTTACAGGCCGGGGATGCCCAGGCTTCTTTCGAGGCGGCGCGCGGCACCCCCGAAGTCTTTTTTGTCGCTGGTGATTTGCGTCGCACGGGAATGGCTCGCAGCAATGAAGCCACCGCGCTCGAATCAACTGGCCGCCTGGATGAAGCCATCCAAGCCTATCGTCAGGCGGCGGATGACTTGGAAAAAGCCGGGGAAGACCAGCTGCGCGCCGCTGTGATGCAGGCTGTGGCAGGGATTCAACTGCGCAAATGGAAGCTCATGGATGCCTTGCTGGCCATGCACATTGGCTTATCGGGCGTGAAACAACCGACGCTAAAACAAAAAATATTACTGGGCATGTTGAAATTCAAAGCATGGTAAACGTGCAACTGCTTACCCGCGCCGCCAACCCCGACGATCGGATGCAGATTGCCAACCTGATGTATTTCGAGCCGCATGTCCATCGGCATTTGGACTGGCGCGCTCCGCTGGACTGGCTTGGAGCACCGGAATACTGGGTCTTGGAAAAGTCGGGGATTGTTACAGCGGCCTTGGCCTGCCCGCCTGACCCTGAAGGGGTGGCCTGGCTGCGCCTGTTTGCACATTCGACCTCCCTGCCCCTGCTCGATGCCTGGGATCACCTCTGGCAGATGGCCAAGACGGCCTTGCGAGGCCGCAGCCTGACGGTGGCGGCGATCACGGTCTCAGATTGGTTGGGCGCCCTGTTAACAGACAGCGGTTTTGCGGGGAGGCAGCAAATCGTCGTTCTTGAGCAGAACTCGTTTCTTTTCCAGGAACGGCCCATCCCGCCGGAAATTCAAATCCGCAATCTGACCGAAGCAGATTTGCCCGCTGTGACAGCTGTGGATTTTGCTGGTTTTGACCCGCTCTGGAGGAATTCATTGGAAACGCTGCGAGCTGGTCTTTTACAGGCGGGCTTTGCAACTGTGGCCGAAATAGAAGGAGAGATTGTGGGTTACCAGATCAGCACCCGCAACTCTTTCGGCGCGCATCTGGCCCGTCTGGCAGTTGCCCCGCGGCTACAAAGATGCAGCCTCGGATATTACCTGGTGCAGTGTTTGCTGAACCAGGTGCGGTTGGCCGGACTGCACCGCCTGACTGTCAATACCCAGAACGATAATCAGGCCTCGCTGGCGTTGTATCAGAAAATGGGGTTTGTCTTGACCGGCGAATGTTACACCGTTTATACATACCAACTCTAGGAGGAAAAATGTCCAGGCCTGATTCTGTGATCGTCAATGGGATTGTGCGCCAGGCTCTGGTTTCAGCGGAGGAAGTCATGGGCGCAAATGGTCTGCACGCGGTCTTGCGGGCCAGCGGGCTGGAGCGTTTTGCGGGCAATTTACCTCCCAACGATATGCAGCCTTCCATCAACACCTCGGATTATGCCCGTCTGAACCAGGCGATAGAGGATTTCTACGGCCGCGCGGCAAAAGGGATGTTGCGCCGGATTGGCAAGGCTTCGTTTCAGTATGGGGTGCGAGAACAGGCAGCCTTGCTTGGGGTGGCTGGCGTGGCCCTCAAGTTCCTGCCTGAAAAACAACGCATCAAATTCATCCTGAATGGGATGGCCGACGCATTGAAAAAATCGAATCCCGAGGTAGACGCCTGGATGGAAGAGACTGGCGATACCATCGCTTATCTCGAGCGCACCTGCGCGATTTGCTGGGGGCGCCACAGCGAGCAGCCTCTCTGCCATCTTTATGTTGGCTCGGTGGGTGAGGCAGTCTTCTGGGCTACCGGCGTAGAGCATGAAATCACCGAAACGCATTGCATCGCCAAAGGTGATGAATATTGCCGTTTTGAAGTGGGGGCTGCAAAAGCGTGACCAGACGAGATTTGCCGTCGCTGCCCCTGCATTTCTTTCGATTATTTGTCGATACACTGACTGTTGAAATTGGGCACGATTCTCTGGTGGCAATTCTCGAAGAAGCGGGTTTACCTGCGGACCTGGCCGACCCGCAGGCTGTCTCCCGCCATACTGGCCAATCTGCCGCTGAAGCTTACGCGCGGATCCAAAAAGCCCTGCGCGTGTATTACGGACGCGGCGCGCGCGGTATGCTGGTCCGAATTGGCCGTTTATTGTGGGGACGTTTGCTTGAATCGGCCTCGCTGGCCGAAAGAACTCGGGCGCAGCTCATCCGTGTTTTGCCGCCCGCCATGCGCCGCCAGGCCGCCCTGGAAATGCTGGCTCGCTTCATCTGCGAAAAGCCCTCTGTCATGGTCGTCCATGCCCCTGATTTGGGTTTGAGGCTGGTGGATCATGCCTGTGCGGCTGCAATGGGTCAAACCGAGGCCAATCCCGTCTGTTACGTCACCCTGGGCTTGTTGCTCGAAAACTTGTTCTGGGCAACTGCCCGCGATCATGACGTGGAAGAAATTTCCTGCCGCGCCGCAGGCGGCGGTGAATGTGAATTCAAAATCATATTAGAAGGGATGTAAATATGGAGATCTTCGAGTGGAAATGGAAATCGCGCGACAGTCTTGAAATCTACGCACGCGGCTGGAAACCGGAAGCCCCGAAAGCGGTTGTGGTGCTGGTGCATGGACATGGCGAGCACGTCAATCGCTACAACCATGTCGCTGATGCGTTTACACAAGCGGGTTACGCCATGCAAGCTTTCGACCTGCGTGGGCATGGGCAGTCTGCCGGTCAGCGCGGCCATACGTCCAACTATGACAGCTTGATGAACGACATCGCCGATTTCATGGCCGATGCTCAAAAGCGCTATCCCGGCTTACCCGTCTTTCTCTATGGCCATAGCATGGGCGGAAACCAGGTGATCAATTATGCTTTACGTTCGCCGCAGGGCTTGAAAGGCGTGATTGCCACCGGCCCCTGGCTGAAACTGGCCTTTGACCCGCCTGCTGCGCAAGTAATTGCTGCTAAATTACTTAACTCCATTGCCTCGGCCTTCTCAATGGCCAGCAGATTGAGCCAGGCCTCACTCTCGCGCGACCCCGAGGTGGTCAGCAAATATGCCGCTGACCCGCTTGTCCATGACAAAATCTCACCGCGGCTCTACACCGGCATTTACGAAAGCGGTTTATGGGCGCTGGAGCACGCTGCCGATTTTAAAATTCCCATGCTCTTGATGCATGGCTCTGGCGATCAAATCACTTCTGCTCCGGCCTCGCAGGAGTTTGCCCAAAAAGCGGGCAGCCTCGTCACCTTGCGCATCTGGGATGGGTTCTACCACGAAATCCACAACGAACCTGAAAAGACCGAAGTGATCCAGGCAATGGTTGACTGGTTGGATCAACAAATCTGATTGAAATGCTCGCCGGGTGATGCCTGTCCCTGGTAGGTAGGGCGGGCATTTTTTATTAACCCAACTCTTATCCGATTTCACTGGACAAAAGCACCCTATCGTGGCAAAATCTTGCCCACTGTATTGATTGAAAGGATGAAGAAAATATGAGCAAACGTCAGGAAATACGCGCGAAACGCGCCCGGAAGGAACGAACAGAGCGGATTCTAATCATCGCAGGCGTTGCCATTGTTGCCATCGCGCTGGCATTGGTTTTGATTCTGCCCCCAATTGTTGAAGCTTCAAAGCCTGTAGGCGAGATTATAGAACCTCCCCTGATAAAACATTCGCAGGCCAAATTCAATACGATGGGTGATCCGAACGCGCCGGTGAAGATCATTGAATATTCAGATTTTCAATGTCCTTATTGCGGGAGGTATGCTCTGGATACAGCGCCGCTCCTGATTGAGGCTTATATTGCCACTGGGAAAGTTTATTTTGAATATCGCTCATTTGGCGAGTTTATTGGGGCCGAATCTGTCCGCGCCGCCGAGGCTGCCTACTGCGCGGGTGACCAGGAAAAATTTTGGGAGATGCACGATATCATCTATACCAACCAATCTGGTGAAAACAAGGATGGCTTTAACGATCGACGCCTGATAGCTTTTGCGACAAAGCTTGGCCTGGATATGGTTGCGTTCAACGATTGCTTTTCCAATGGAAAGTATCTGGAAAGGGTCAAGCAGGATGGCCTGGATGCCAGGAAGGCCGGTGTGAAGGCTACCCCATCATTCATCATTAATGGCAAACTAGTGGAAGGTGCCCAGCCCTTTGAGGCCTTCCAGGCTGAGATCGAGCCATTGCTGAAGTAGTCGGAGCAGTGAGTTACAGAGAGGCCGCCCTCACAGGAGGACGGCCTCTCTAATTCAAGGGATTGCCAGTACTTCACGACAGTTGGGAGGATTTCCGACTTGGGGTGTGTGGCGTGCGCAGACGCCCGCCACACACCCCAAGTCGGGCTTCTTTAAGCTGTTTCGTAAACTGCTGGTTATTTGATAAATAAGCCCAGGAGATAGACAATCATTGGCGCAATTGCCAGCGCCGGGAGGAAATTTCCCACACGGATTTTTTTTAATTCCAGCATACTGCTGATGCCGATGCCCATCAGCAGCACCCCGCCCGTGGCGGTCATTTCGTTCATCATCGTTGTGGTGACGATCGCATCCAATTGCGCCGCCAAAAGGCTGATGCTGCCCTGGTAAACAAAAACCGGCAGCGCCGAAAAGGCTACGCCAATTCCCATCGTTGAAGCGAAGGCAATTGAGAGGAAACCATCCATCACCGATTTGATCGAGAGGGTCAGGTAATCGCCGCGCAGCCCGTCGCTGATCGAGCCAAGCACAGCCATCGGCCCGGTGCAGTAGAGGACCGAGGCGGTCAGGAATCCGCGAACGAAACGGCTTGAGCCGCCTTCGGAACTGCCCGAGAAGCGTTTCTCCAGCCAGATGCCCAGGTTCTGGACGCCTTCCTCCACTTGCCACCATTCGCCCAGGATGGCCCCAAAAATGAGCGCGCCCAGCACAACCAGGGCGTTTTCGGTTTTCAGGAACATTTGCAAGCCCACGCCGGTTGTGAACAGCCCCATCCCGGCGATGACGGTTGTTTTGAGATTTTCAGAAAGCCGCGTCCCAAAGAACAGCCCAATGGCGCTGCCGACCAGGATTGCCACCAGGTTGATAAAATTGCCCGTCATTTCTCGTTTGCCATTCTTGGCGCCTGACCCGCATAGTGATTTTCAAGCAGTTCCAGCACAAAACACAATGACGACAGGCGATTAAGATAAGCCAGCAGGGCTGGGTTTTCCAGCCCGCCCGTGTGATCCAGTTCCACCACGCGGCGCTCGGCGCGGCGGACGATGGTGCGCGCCAGGGCCATGGCCGCGCTGGACGGGTTTTCGCCCGGCAGGATGAAATCTTTCGGCACGCCCACTTCGTCTTCGAGGGCATCTGTTTGTTGCGCGAGCCAATCCACACGCGCAGCGTCGATGGCGCGGAATTTTTCAGCGTTTTCGAGTGTGGCGCCTACTTCTGACATCAATTTGTAAAGATCGCGTTGAACTTCCACCAGGAGCGTTGCAACTTGTGGGGCATTGGCGCTGGCCCGCGCCAGGCCGAGGGCGGCAGTCGCCTCGTCCAAAGCACCCAGGGCTTCGATGCGCAGATCAAATTTCGTTACGCGGCCTTCACCGAGCAGGCCGGTCTTGCCTTCATCACCGGTTTTAGTATAGAAAGGGGACATGCGCGCTATTATACCCGACGCGCGAAAGTCAGTTTCTATTTCTGTCGGTTGTTTTGTGTACTGGCAGTAGCGTATAATAAAAAAGTGATTTACTGGTGATCGAGGAGAAGACCACTTATGCTTCAAAGCATTCGAAAAAATTGGACAGCACACCTATTATTGCTGTTTTGTGTGGCAGTTGCGGCGCTGATGCTCTGCCTGACACCCATCTGGGCGCTGGAATGGTATCGCGCGCCCTTCCCCGGTTTCCTGCTTGAGCCGAATAATGTTGTCAGCCAGATCAATGGCTCCGCCTGGCCTGGACGAAGCGAGGGGGTGGCCTGGTCAGACCGGCTGGTGAGCGTGGACGGAATTCGGGTGCAAACCTCCCTCGACGCGCTCAGGCTGTTCAAAACGAATGGATACCAACCGGTTGAATTATCCTTTTCCCGCCGGCATGGAAGCGCCTACGACTTGACCGTTACACCGATCAAAGTCGCTTTCCGAGACTTCCTTTCGTTATTCCTCGTGCCCTATTTTGTTGGTTTGACCTTCCTGGGGATTGGCCTGTGGACATATCGCATTCGCCCGGAACTGCGCTCCACACGCGCCTTTGTGATTTTCCTGGCCGCCATTTCTGTGTTGACAACCACTTTTTTGGATATGAATACCAGCCATCATGTGGCCCTGGTCTGGTCGCTCAGCCTGCCGGTGGCAGCCGGCGCGATTGGATTCCTGGCGCTGGTTTTTCCGTTGGAAATGAAGCTTGTTGAGCGCTGGCCAGTTTCCCAGGTCTTTCCCTGGGCGCTTGCGCTGATTCTGGGAGTTGTCATCGCCCGGGATCTTCTCACCCCCCCAACTCCCTATGCTTATATCGACTCGTGGCGCTGGGGTTATATCCTGAACGCGCTGGGAATATTAACCTTCCTGGCCTCATTGATGCTGCGGATCCTTGGCAATAGTTCGCCAGTTGTTCGCCAGCAGAGCCGTGTGATTGTCTTTGGCGCGGCGCTGGCTTTGCTCCCAATCTTATCTTTTTACCTGATCCCAATTGGTTTCGGCGGAAAAATCCCTGAGTTTCGCGCTGAATTCATGTTCCCGCCGCTGATTTTCTTGCCCCTTTCAGTGACATACGCCATCCTGCGTTACCGTCTGCTGGATGTAGACCGCTGGTTTAGCCGGGCGCTGACCTATGTACTGACGACGGGTGTTGCGCTGGGAATCTTCTATGCCCTGATCACTGGCTTTTCCCTTTTGTTGCGGCAGGCAGTCCGCGCGGATAATCCGCTGGTGATGGCCGGGTATTTGCTGATCCTGGTTGTTGGTTTTTTACCGGCTCGTGATTTGATCCAGCGTGGCATCGACCGCCTTTTTTATCGCTCACACGCCGATTATCGCCGCGTGCTTTCCCACCTTTCACGCAACCTGGTGGTCACACCCGATTTGAAACGCACGCTTACGCTCTTGGAGGAAGAGCTTAAGAAAGCGCTTGCCCCTGAGAAGCTGGTGGTATTCCTTTACGATGACGACCATCGGGATTATTTCCCGCATGGCGCGGGTTCTGAGGGCGCGCGTGCTTTTACACCTTCCGATGCTTTGCCGATGATGTTGAGGGAGAAAAAGGCCCCGCTCTGGTTCCCTTCCGAAACTTTGTTGCAGCCAGACTTGCAAGACGAGCCGACCCTGGGATGTGAAGTCTTTGTCCCGCTTAATTACGAAGGCCGCCTGATTGGCTTCCTGGCAGTTGGCCGCCGCCTTTCGGGCGAGCCGTATAACAGCAACGACCTGGATTTCCTCTCGGCGGTGGCAGACCAATCGGCGCTTGCCTTCGAAAATGCGCGTTTGTTCGAAAACCTGCGCCACACGCTCGACGAAACCCGCGAAATGAAAAACCTGATGGACGATATTTTCTCGTCCATCGCCACCGGCGTGATTACCACTGATCTTGACCATAAGATTACCCTTTTTAACCGCGCCGCCGAAAATATCCTGGGTGTGACGCTGGAGGCCGCCATGGGTAAATCGTTGTTCGATGCCCTGCCCGCTTTGAATCCCGGGCTGGATGAAGTGACCACAGATGCCATGCAAGGGGAGATCGCCCGGGGGCGTGAAATCTCCTCCCATAGCCTGACGCGTGGTGACCTGTTCCTGCGTCTCTCTGCCGCGCCCCTCCGTGATGCGCGTTTTGCCACCAAAGGCGCCACCATCGTTTTCGAAGACCTCACTGAAACGCGCAAAGTGGAAGCTGAGCGCGAAGTCATCCTCCAGACTTTTGGGCGCGTGGTGGCCCCGCGTGTGCGTGACCGTCTTCTGGCCGATGTCGGCAACCTGCAGCTTCAGGGGACGCGCAAGACCGTCACCATGTTGTTTGCTGATTTAAGCGGTTTTACCTCCTTCAGTGAGAAGTCCTCGTCTGAAACTGTCTTCAAGCTGCTCAATTCGTACCTTGATAACGCCGCGCAGGCCATCCTGGAGAACGAGGGCACCCTCGATAAATTCATGGGCGATGCCGTCATGGCCATGTGGAATTCCCCCGATCCCCAGCCCGACCACGCCTTGCGCGCCTGTCGCGCTGCGCTTGAGATCATTCAGCGTTCGCTCGAGGCCCACAAGCGCTTCCCAACCCTTGAACACCAGCTTATCTTTCGCGTTGGCGTGACCACCGGCCCGGCCATCGTTGGGAATGTGGGCACCAGCGAGTTGTTTAACTACACTGCGATCGGTGACACGGTCAACCTGGCCCAGCGCCTCCAGGCTAGCGCCCAGCCTGGGCAAATCTATATTCAGAAAGCCACCTACGAGATTGTCAAAGACCAGGTTGTTGCAGATGTGTTGGAGCCGCTCACGGTTAAGGGCCGCGAACAACCGGTCGCAGTCTACCTGCTCAAAGGAATGAAGTGAAAAAACAATATCACCGCAGCATCACGATGCAAGCCCTGGAGGCCCACTTCAACCCGGAAGCGCTCGAAACTGCCGTTGCTGCCAACCTGGGACAGGATGCCTGGTGGTATCAATTTGGGCACGACCATTTCCACTACGACAACAACTCCTTTGCTGCCGGGAATGCCTATCTGGATCAATTGCGCCGTTCCGTTGTGGAGGCCCTCGGGCGCGGGGAGGCCTTGCCTGCCCGTCAGCTTTTCGGGCGGCTGACGCACACTGCGCAGGATTTTTATGCTCACAGCAATTACATCACGCTCTGGCGGGAGAGTCACCCCGAGGCCGTGCCGGAGGAGGTCGATCCGTTGCTTGCTGCGTTAATAACGAGTCCCCGGCTGTGCTCCGGGCGGATTTATTACCCGTTGGAAGCATTCTCGTTTCTTCCGGCGCTCAAACCGTATGTCGTGCCGTTGCTGCCCCGCGATTCGCATGCCTGGATGAACCTCGACGACCCATCCCGCCCGGGTTTTGACTGTGCTCATGCCGCTGCTGTCAAACGGACAAAACTGGAGTTCGAGCGGATCTGTCAGGAGTTGTGCCCGGAACAAATTCAACTCTGGACCGGGCTACAAAACCCAAAAGCGTAAATTCAAAATCACAAAGGGTATAATCACTTTATGGACAAAAAGACTGAATTTGACAGTGCCATCAAAGATGCCATGAAATCTGGCGACGAAGTGCGCAAGCGCACTTTGCGGATGGTCATGGCCGCCATCAAACAAATCGAAGTTGACCGCCGCGTCAGCCTGGATGAAGCCGGGGTGCTTTCCATTTTGCAGAAAGAAATCAAACTGCGCAAGGAAGCGCTTGAAGAAGCCAAAAGAGCCAATCGCGCCGACCTGGCCGCAGATGCCCAGGCCGAAATCGACGTTTTGAGTGCCTTCCTGCCCCAGAGTCTCAGCGCCGATGAACTGCGCACCCTGGTGCAAACTGCCATCACCGAGACCGGCGCCGCTTCTCCTGCCGATCTGGGCAGGGTCATGAAAGCGCTCCTGCCCCAGGTTGCGGGCCGCGCCCCTGGCGATCAGGTCAGCGCGCTGGTGCGGGAGCTCCTGCAGAATAAACAGTGAATTCTAAACCCACTCATTGGTGGCAGCAGATCCATCGACACGACCTGCTGGCGCTTATCCTGCTGATTGTGACCAGCCTGACGGCTTATGCCGTTCTGGTTCTGCCTCTGTCCCTGCGCCCATCCAGTTTACCGCTGCGCGCCGGGCAGGTTTCTTCGCAGAGTTTTCAAGCCCCCACGAATGTCGAATATATCAGCAGTGTGCGCACGAACCAGGCGCGAGACACAGCTGAACGTTCTGTCTCGCCTGTTTACACTGCTCCCGATCAAAGCATCTCCCGCCGACAAATTTCCCGCTTGCGCACAGCGCTTGAGACTGTTTCCAACACGCGGGCCGATGCAGTTCTCACGCCAGAGGGGAAACAAACTGAACTGTCCAGGCTGCCTGATTTGAGCCTCGAGATCCAGACCATCAACCTGATCCTGAATCTTACAGATACCCGTTGGAATGCCATCCAGCAGGATGCCCTGCGTGTCCTCGAGCAAATCATGCGTTCGGCGGTTCGGGAAGAAAAGATTGCAGAAATCCAGGCCGGGGTTCCTTTACTGGTCAGTTTTACGCTGAACGATGAGCAGGCCTCCCTGGTTGCCGAACTTGTCACTCCTTTTATCGTCCCCAACAGCTTCTTGAGTCCCGAGTTGACCGACGCCGCGCGCCAGAAAGCCCGCCAGGGCGTCGAACCAGTGACGCAGACTTATCTAGCCGGGGAGACCGTCGTTCCGCGCGGGAAGGTGCTCACAGCCGCAGATATCGAAGCGCTCGAGACCGTCGGATTGGTGCGTCCCAGCAATCCGTTGCTGGAGTATCTTGGCGCTGCCGCCCTGCTGATGGTGGTCATGGCTTTTGTGGGCATCTACTTCGACCGGCGGCGCCCGATCTATTACAACGACAGTCGCAGCCTGATCCTGATTGCAGTCCTGTTTATCGTCTTCCTTGCCGCTGCGCGGCTGGTCATCCCGAATCGCGCCATCCTTCCGTATGTCTTCCCTTTACCGGCGTTTGGGCTGCTGATTGCCACTTTATTTGGCCCCGGCGGGGCGCTGGTCCTGTCGATTGTCATTTCCATCCTGGCCGCCTTTGGCCTTCCAAACTCTCTCGACCTGACCATTTTTTACCTGATCGCCTCGCTGACCGGTCTTTTGTCCCTGGGCAAGGCGCACCGGATCAGTTCCTTCGCCTGGGCCGCTGTGGTTTCTTCCGTTGCTGGGATGGCTGTCATCACCGCTTATCGCCTGCCAGCCGGAACGCTCGATTGGATCGGTTATCTCACACTGGCGGGCGCGTCGCTGTTGAATGGGGTGGCCTCGGCCAGTGTGGCGCTCATGCTTCAGTACCTGTTGGCTGAATTCCTGGGGTTGACCACCGGTCTGCGCCTGCTCGAAATGTCGCGGCCCGACGCGCCGCTGCTGCAATACTTCCTGCGCAACGCCCCTGGCACCTACCAGCACAGCCTGATGGTCTCCAACCTGGTAGAACAGGCCGCCGAAAAGCTGGGGATGGATACCTTGCTGGTGCGTGTTGGCGCGCTGTACCATGACGTGGGCAAGGCCGTCAACCCGGCGTTTTTCATCGAAAACCAGCTTCCAGATAATCTCAACCCGCATGATGATGTCGATACTGCAACCGCCGCAGCTGGCGTCATCCGTCACGTGACCGATGGCGTTGTGTTGGCGCGCAAATACCGCCTGCCTGGCCGCATCGTCGATTTTATGCTTGAGCACCATGGCACCCTGCTGGCGCGCTACCACTACAACCGTGCCCTGAATGAAGCGGGTGGAGACGAATCAAAGGTCGATGTCTCCAAATTTCGCTATCCCGGCCCGCGCCCGCGCTCGCGCGAAACAGCCTTGCTGATGCTGGCGGATAATGTCGAGGCGCGCACCCGTTCTGAAGGGGCGCGCACCGATGCGGAAATCCGTGCGGTGGTGCAGAAAGCTGTCGATTTTTGCCAGAAGGAAGGACAACTGGCCGATACGCGTTTCACGCTTAAAGATTTGACCGTCATTACCGAGGTCTTTGTCACCACCCTGACGGGACTTTATCACCCCCGGATAGCTTACCCTGCAGCTGAAGCCTCTGTCCCGGCTGAAAGTCCCACGCTGCCCGCCCGCAAGACAGCGGAGAAAAAATGATCTTTCTCGAAAAAATGGAGGGCCTCACCCCGGATATTTCCACCGAAATGGTGGAAAAAGCGGCCCGCGAGGCCCTCGAGCACCAATCCGCGCCTGCCGCTGCCGACCTGACGATTGTCTTCGGTGATGACCCTCAACTCCACGAACTTAACCTCCAATGGATGGGCGTGGATGCCCCGACCGACGTGCTTTCTTTCCCCTCCGATGAAACGGACCCGGAAAGCGGTAACCGCTATTTGGGCGATATCCTGATCTCGGTCCAGCGTGCCGCTGAACAGGCCAAAGCTGCCGGGCATGCCGTCGAAGCCGAGGTGCAGTTGCTCGTTATTCATGGTGTACTACACCTGCTCGGCCATGACCACGCCGAAGCGGGCGAAAAGGCCAAGATGTGGCAGGCGCAGGGCGAAATTCTCTCGGCGCTGGGGTTGAGCCAGATTCAAGTCCGCGAACAATGATCGCATTTATCAAATCCCGGTTCGCTTCTTTCGGCCATGCTTTTCATGGCTGGGCTTATGTCATCCGTTACGAGAAAAATGCCCGGATCCATGCCGTTGCAACGATATGCGTTGTCATTGTCGGTACCTGGTTGAACATTCCCCTGCGTGATTGGGCCATCCTGGTCATCGTTGTCGCTATGGTCTGGGCCGCCGAAATTCTGAACACCTCTATCGAAGCCGTGGTCGATCTGGCCAGCCCGGTGCACCATCCGCTCGCCAGGGTGGGCAAAGATGTCGGCGCCGCCGCCGTATTGATTGCGGCGGGGGCTGCAGTGGTGGTGGGTCTTCTGATCCTTGGCCCGCCGCTCTGGCACAGGCTGTTTGGATAAAAAGGAGTCTTCCATGCCACTCTCTTTCCGTTTTGGCACCGTCGGTTCACCAACCGGTACACCCAAAAAGCCCGGCGGCTCGGTTGGCGCGATCCAGTTCAGCCGGTTGATTGGGCTGGATGCGCTCGAACTGGGTTGGGTGCAGGCCGTGCGCGTCTCCGTCGAGACCTGCGCCGCCATCCAACAGGCCGCCAGTGACGCGGAGGTGGCCGTCAGCGTCCACGCGCCGTATTTCATCAACCTGAACGCCGGTGACGAGGAATGGCCCAAATCCCGCCAGCGGCTGATGGACGCTGCCCACTATGGAAACCTGGCCGGGGCAACGGATATTATCTTCCACCCCGGTTCCTATTTCGAAAAACCTGCTGCCGAAGTGCTGAAAGTTGCCATTCCGCGCCTGCAGGGTTGCGTCGATGATCTGCGCGCCGCCGGGAACCCGGTTACGCTCCGCCCGGAGACGATGGGCAAGAGCGCCATGCTCGGCTCGTTGGAAGATACCCTTGAAATGGCGAAGTTGGTTGAGGGTGTGCTGCCCTGTCTCGATTTTGCCCACTTGCACGCCCGCCCTGGTGACGGGACGATCAATTCTTATGACGAGTGGTCTGCCCGACTGGAAGCCTACGGAAAGGCCCTGGGCGAGTCAGCGCTCAAGCGATTGCATATTCACCTTTCGGGGATCGAATATGGCCCCAAGGGCGAGAAAAACCATTTACCGTTGGAAGAATCAGATTTGAAACTCAAGGATTTATTCCGCGCGCTGCGTGAATTCAAAGTGGGCGGGCGCATCCTCTGCGAAAGCCCGATCATGGAAACGGATGCGCTCTTTATGAAAAAAGTCTGGCAGGAAATCAGCGGGGAGTAAACGGCAATCTCGTAAAAAACTAAAATCCTTAACGCAGAGACCCCGAGGTGCAAAGAAACTTAAGGTTTTGTGATGACAAATTTATAAAACCTGGTGGCTTTGTGCCTTTGCGTTAAAAGTCCCTTTACCCTGGCTTGTAAACCCGCTCTACGCTTGGGGCGCTAGCCCGAAATCTGCCGGGGTCAGCGAATACATGACTGCATCGTAAACTTCTGTGCGAACGACTATGCGGTTGAGCAGAATGCCTTCATAGTGCGCTCCTGCCTTTTGGGCGGCGCGCTGGCTGGCGAGGTTTCCGCTGGCAATGACAATCTCTGCGCGGACAAGTCCGGCCGTTTCGAAGGCGTACCTGGCAGCGAGACGCGCCGCGCGGCTGGCAATTCCCTGCCCGGTCCGGCTGGTGCGCACCCAGTAGCTCAGGTTGCAGAGGTGATCTTTGGGGTTGATCCCGGTCACGCCGCAGTTACCGAGATATTGACCGCTGGCGGCATCGGTGATCGCAAACTGAAAGCCGGTGGCATGTTCCCAGTAAAGCTGGACGAATTCCATCCAGCGGCTGGCGGCGGCTTCATCATAGGTCTCGGTCGCCCAGTCCATCCAGGGGTGTAGTTCTGACAGGGATTCGCGTACTGCCTCGGTCAGCGCGGAAACGTCTTCGGGGTGGGGCGGGCGGAGCAGGATCAGGTCGTCGGTGAGGCGAATGTTTGTGGTGTTCATAGTTCGTTTTGTTGTCAATAGTCGTGTAGTCGATGATTTTCGGCCTTACTCAACCAGCCTCATAAAAAAACAGCGCGGACAATTGTCCGCGCTGTTTCAGTTCTGAATATATTCCTTCAGGTTGTGCTCCACTGCGTAGGCGGCGGCTTCAGCGCGGTTGTTCACCCCCAGTTTGGAGAGAATGCTGCTGACGTAGTTGCGTACCGTGCCTTCTCCCAGGAAGAGAGCCTTGGCGATTTCGCGGTTGGTCTTGCCTTCGGAGACTAGCAGCAAGACGTGTTTTTCCTGCTGGCTGAGGTGGGCAAAAGCTGAGGCTTCTTCCTCCTTGACGGCTTTGCGCACTTCCTGGAAGACGCGCTGGGTGACGGCCGGGTCGAGCAGGGCTTCGCCGCGTCCGACCGCTTCGAGGGCGCGCACCAGTTCTTCGCCGCCAATCTGCTTCAAGATGTAACCCGAAGCCCCGGCGCGGATGGCCGAAAAGAGCATCTCGTCTTCGGCATAAGAGGTTAGCATCAGGACTTTGGTATCAGGGAAGCGCTGGACAATTTCTTCACAGGCTTCGATGCCCGATGTGCCTGGCAGACGGATATCCATCACCACCACATCTGGTTGGAGTATAGCCACCTGCTCGATAGCCTCGCGCGCTGACCCGGCCTCACCGATCACTTCGAAATTTGGATGACGTTCCAGTAGGGCTTTCAGTCCCAGGCGCACAACTTCATGGTCGTCCACCAGCAAAATACGCTGTTTTGACATATTTATTCTCTCCTCCAGAGGAATTAAGAGTATAGCCGAGAGACGGATTGGTGACAAGGGCAAAAAAAGAGGACGGCGGTAGGCCGTCCTCTTTGCAAGGTGATTCTATTCAGTTGTACTTGCGGTTGGGTTGCAGGTTTTCCGCCTCCGCGCTGGTTGGCGCTGTACAGCCGCTGCTTTTGAAGACGACCTGTGGGGTTGAGAAGATGCGCCGAACGGCGCGGTGACCTTTTGGACAGGTAATTTCTGCCAGGTATGCCCGGAAGGACACGTTGTTTTCAAAGCTTGTCCCGCATTTGGCGCAGGAGAAATCATACAGCGGCATGGGTGGCTTTCTCTTACTTGGCTTTGATTGTGATGGTGCGTGGTTTGACCTGTTCGGCCTTTGGCAGGGTTACGGTCAAGATGCCGTTCTCGAACTCAGCCTTGGTTTTGTCGCTCTGGACATCTGCGGGGAGCATAATGTTGCGTTCGAATGACCCGTAGCGTTGTTCCTTGATGTGATAAGTCGCTTCTTTGATTTCCTTATCCTGTTTGAACTCGCCCTTCAGGGTGAGCACATCGCCAGTGATGGAAATCTGTACATCTTCGGTCTTCAGGCCCGGCAAGGCTGCCTTGACGACCACATCATCATCGGTTTGGTACAGATCGATGGCCGGCGCGCCCAGGCTGTTGACGCTGATCGGGCGGGTGAAGGCATCGTCAAAGAGACGATCCATGGCTTCGCGCAGAGTCATCATCTCGCGCATCGGTTCCCAGCGGATTAGATTGGACATAGTATTTTCTCCTTTCTTTTTCCAATAGGTTGGATGTTTTTTCAGCTTCACCGCTTATTGCGTGGTACTCTGTAAATTTAAAGGACTTGCGTTAAAAAAACGCAAGTCCTGTGTCTGAAAAACGTTAAAGCTCGGCTATTCCTTGTCTTTTCCCTGCCGCCTGAAATCCACGAAGCGGTAGCCGACACCGCGCTCGGTCAGGATGTACTTGGGATTGGAGGCGTCTTTTTCCAGTTTTTGGCGCAGGTAATTGATGTACAGCCGCACATAATGCGGCTCGTCACGATATTCGTAGCCCCAGACCTTTGCCAGCAATTGATCATGGGAGACCACCCAGCCTGCGTTTTGAACCAGGTGAAAAAGCAGGCGGTATTCGGTAGGGCGCAGTTTGACGATCTTGCCCTCCAGCCAGACTTCGCGACGGTCGAAGTCGATTTTCAGGCGCTCATCCACTTCGATCAGGCCGTGCATCGACCCGGTTGCGCCCTCAGTGCGGCGCAGAACCGCGCGCACCCGGCTAACCAGTTCTCGCGGGCTGAAAGGTTTGGTGACATAATCGTCCGCGCCTTTTTCGAGGCCCCGCACCCGGTCATCTTCTTCGCCCTTGGCGGTCAGCATGATGACCGGCACATTGCTGATTTCGCGCACCATCTCTAGCACTTCGAAGCCATCCAGGTCGGGCATCATCACATCCAACAGAATTAAATCCGGGTTTACGTCACGCAGACGTTGAACGGCCTGTTTGCCATTAAAGGCTTCGCTCACCTGGAATCCATCATGTTCCAGGTTCAGGCGGATGAAACGAACCATGCGCTCTTCGTCGTCAACAACTAGGATACGGCGTCGATCCAGTTCTTCAGGCATGTGCTACTCCCTTACAAAGCCAATGATTTGTTCTTCTTCACTTCCTGGAATCAATTCAATGAAAGCAATCCGGTTAATCGGCCAGATGACATCTGTCACATTGGCTTGCAAATAGTGCAGGTCTTTTCCATCTCGTCGGCGCGGGTTCTTGACGAGAATGGACTGGTCTCCCGGGCCAGGCAGGCTTTCTACCTCACCTAAAATTGGATCTTCGTTGGCGATGTGAATCAGTACAGTTGGCATACTTCACCTTTTCAGGATAAAACAATTTGCATTTTGAGTTTACCGAGCGCCACAATATCACCATGGCGCAGAGGTTGTTCAATGTTGGGCATGATTCTCATGCCATTGACATAAGTGCCGTTGGACGACCCCAGATCCACCAGGACAACGTTTCCCTCGTTATGCCGGATGACGGCATGCAGGCGGGAAACACCGTTGTCGAAGGCTTTGAAAGGTGTCAGGTCGATATCTGGCTCGATTGGCTGGTTTTCGCTGAGACGCCCCAGGGTAATTTCATTCCGCTCTGAAAAGGGGAGTATATCCCCGGTTTCGAGCAGGTGCAGGGTAATCCAGGTTGCGCCCTGGTTGGGCATTTCATCAACATAGAAGATTTCGCCCCGCAATTCTTCAGAATCGGTCGAAAATTTCTGCGTTTGCGCCGAATCGGATTGGATTAATTGGGTTCCGCATTCGCTGCAAAAGATGGCGCCATCGGATTCTTGCGATTTACAGTTCGGACAGATAATCATATCTTTTGCTCCTCGGGCAATAATAAGGCCCGCGTTCCATATTTAATTTGTTTTTCGCCAAGTTCTGAGAAGGTTTTTTCTTTGTTAATGTGTTCAATTTCCAGGATAATTGTTTTTGCCAAGTTTCGTTCACCTTGCGCCAGCAAACGGGTAGCCAGCTTTTGTAGATGTCCAGCGGCATCTTCATAATTCCCGGCAGCCATCTCTTTGCGCGCTCTTTCCTGCATACGGCAGAGTGTCAACTTGGACAGGGCTTGGATAATTGCTGGGGGTGGCGTTTCAGCAGAAGCGGCTTCATTCACCGGTAATCTAACCTCAATTGGAATAGGATAAACAGGTATTTGTAATGAGACCGCTGAGATTTCAAGCGTACCCTGGATTAAGTTTACCGCATTTATAGTCTTCGCCTGTGGTTTGAGGTTAAACTCGAACAGCACAGAGAGTGGACGATCTTGCAGGATTGGCCCCAGTTGCAGCGGGCTTTCCAGGTTGATCGGGGATGTTTCTGGCTGGAGGCGGAATGCATAACTTACTTCAACCCCCTCGCCTACCTGGTATTCAAAAGTGACGTTTTCGGCAAACGTTTGGGTCAGGTTTGCGAATTTTTCGGTCAGCAGGCGTTCAATGTCGCTGGGCTGAGAGACAAGCATGGAATGCCCCCCTGTCAGGCTGGCGAGCTGGTCAAGGAAGATGTCATTCCAGCCGCTGCCAATCCCCATTCCACTGATGCCGATATTTTCTTCTGCTGCTTCTTTCGCCAGCTTATAGCAGGCCTGTTCATCCCCATACGTGCGCCCATCAGTCAAGAGAATAATATGATTGATATATTGCGGATTTCTATAGCGGCGCACTTCTTCGAGACTGGCTTGAAGGCCTTGGAAAATTTCTGTCCCGCCGGAGGCCTGTAAAAATTGGACACGGTTTTCCATTTTCAGCGTATTACCCTGCCGCATCGCCGGGATGACCACTTCTGCCCGGTCGCTGAATGACACAACTGAAAATATATCCTGTGGTTTTAGTTTGCGGATCAACTGGACTGCGGTTGCTTTGATCGTGTCCAGCTTTTCGTTTTTCATCGATGTCGAGCAATCAAGCGCCAGGCAGATGTTAAGCGGTAGCGAATTGATCGTTTCTAAAGGTTCTTTTTTGGGTGAAATCTCAGCCAGCAGGTAGACCAGTTGGGCTTCCTTCAGGTGCGAGAGCTCCTTGCGGCTTACCAGGATGCGTTGGTTGACGATCGTTGAAACTTCTTCTTCAGCAGGGAGAGTGGCATCGTAAGCAGAACGCCGCGCCGGGTCAGATAACACCTGGTAGGCTTGTTGAACATCGAGGAATAACTCAGTCTCGCCCGGCCCAACGTTTGTATCAGGGTGCAGGCGTTTGGCGGCTTTATGATATGAACGCCGAATATCCTCCGGCGTGGCAGAGTGCGGGAGTCCTAATAAAGTATAAAAATTGGGACGTTTCGACATCTAACCCTTTTCGATGTTTACCCGATCAACTGCACCAGGATGACACTGATGTTGTCTGACCCACCTGCGCTATTGGCTGCGGTGACCAGGTTTTGACATGCGCGCTGTATTGTGGGTGTTTCATAGACGATGCGGCGCATCTCGTCATCGGTTACGAGACCCCAGAGCCCGTCACTGCATAACATCAAGTATCCGCCAATTGGGAAAGGAGTGGTAACCACATCCGGTTCTAGGGTTTCACCCTGCCCGATGGCCCGATATAAAACATTGCGCTGGGGATGCACCGCAGCTTCTGCAGATGTAATTTGTCCGAGTTCTTCCAACCGCCTGACCAGCGAGTGATCGCGGGTAACTGCCTCCATACGCTTGTCGTTGTAGAGTAGATAGGCGCGGCTGTCGCCCACGTGCGCAATGGTGAGTTGTTGACCAAGTACTAGCGCGGCGGTTACGGTTGTGCCCGAACCAGGGGCCTCGCGCAAAACTGCGCGTTGTGACTCCATCACGGCAGCTTGCAGGATTTCTTGCAATGATTCTTCTACTGGCTGCGTGGGCATGTTGAATAATGAATTATGGAATTTTTTCATTACATAGCCAGAAATAGTTCGAATGGCTGTGTTGCTGGCCACCTCGCCATATTGGTGGCCGCCCATGCCATCTGCTATGATAAAAAGTCCAAACGGTGGGTTACTGCTATTCCCGGCGATGGTCGACGTAAACGTAAACAGGCAATCTTCGTTTAACTCGCGTTGGCGTCCGACGGATTGTCCGCTGGCAACCAGAAATTGGGCTGGTTCATAGCGGTCTTGCGCCATGGCTTTGATGGCCTGTAACTGAACGTCAGACAACGGGGCAGTGACTACATTATCCACCATAGTCTTGTTTTCTTTTTTGGAGAATAGGTTTTTGAGAAAATCAAACATGAAGTCATCTCCTTATCCAGCAGTTTCAGTTCTCAGGCCATCAGGGCATAAATAAAGTGGTCCGTAGAACCAACATAAAGGATATCATCATAAATACAGGGTGTTCCCGTGATGGGGCCTTTTGTCTCGTACTTCCAGCGCAAACGGCCAGTTCGATATTCCAGGCAATACAGGAAATTATCAACCGAGCCAATATAGACAGAATCTTTGTATATTGTCGGTGATCCATTTACCTGGTGGTCGGTCTTGAAGCGCCAGACTTCTTTGGCGTTGCGTACATCCAGGGCAAAAATGTGTCCATCCGAAGAACCGCTGAAAACCAGCCCATCTGTGACATAGGGTGAGACGATGGAAGGTTTCCCCATCCGGTAACGCCAAATCATCCAGCCCGATTTGGCATCCAGCGCATACATGAAACCATCCATCGATCCGAAAAACACAACGTTATCATCAACCCAGGGTGAAGAGGTGATTGAGCGTTTGGCTTTGAACCGCCATTTGGCCTGCCCCCTGAAATCCAGGCACAAAAGCTCACCCCCTTCTGTGCCAAAGTAAATCAGGTCGTTGACGATAAATGGCGTCGAGCGGATTTCATCACCGGTATCGAAGCGCCAGGCCATCCTTCCGGTATTGATATTGATAGCGTAAAGGTATTTATCGTCTGAGCCAATAAAAATATGGCCATCGGCAATGCGTCCCGAAGAACGGATCCGTCCATCCGTATCATACACCCAGGATAATTTGCCTGAGCGGGCGCTGATGGCATGCACGCGCTTGTCTTCTGACCCAAAAAATACAAGATCGTCCGCTGCGATTGGACGGCTGACAATGCCGCCCTCAGCAGCGTATTTCCATATAAATTCACCGTTGGCGGCGTTCAGCGCATACAAGTTATTATCGTAGCAGCCGGCATAGAGTGTGCCGCTAAGGTAAAGCGGTGTACCCCGGATCTCGTCTTCACATTGAAAAGCCCAAATTGGTTTGATACCGCCGGTGTTGGTTGAACTGCCGGGCGATGGCTGGTTAAGGTTGATGCGATTGAGCAGGCCGGTCTTGCGCCCAGCGCCGATCAGGGCCTGCTTGAAATCGTCCACTGTTTTGAAGCGGTCTTCCACGTTATATTGCAACGCCGTGTTGAGAACAGTTTCAAGTTCCACCGAAACGCTTGAGTTAATTTTTCGGATAGGTCGCTCAGCAAAAGAAAAGGGGGCTTCCAGGCGTGGGTCACGGCGAGTCAATAAGTGGTGTAAAGTCGCTCCCAATGAGTAGATGTCTGCCTGGACGCTGGCTTCGCCGCGATATTGCTCGGGCGGTGAATAGCCTTCGGTGCCGATCATCGTTCCTTTTTGGCCGGTTTGGAAGGGCTTGGCAATTCCAAAGTCCACCAGGACGATATGATTATGCTGGTTAACCATCACGTTCGACGGTTTCATATCGCGGAAGATGATCGGGTCTGGTTTATGGCTGTGCAGGAAACTAAGCACATCGCACAACTGCAGCGCCCAGTCCAGGATTTGTTCTTCGGGCATGAACCCATCCATTTGGCTCAAGACCACTTCCAGATCGTTCCCGTTTACGAATTCCAGCACAAGATAAGATCGGTTGTCCAGTGTAAAATAGTCATAAATACGCGGGATGGAAGGATGGCTGAGCGTGGCCAGGATATTGGCCTCGCGTTCAAAATTCTGCACCACTGTCTGGCGTACCAGGGGATCTGGCGCCTGGTTAATCATTTCCTTAACCGCCACCAGTTTTACCACGTTGGGAAAATGCAGGTCGCGTGCGCGGTAGACGGAGCCCATCCCGCCAACACCTATTACATCCTGGATCAAATAACGATTGACCAGGTTTGTTCCGGGTTGGAGTTGGTCGGTCGTAGCTCTGCGGCTGCCCGATTCGGGGGATTGATCGATGCGTTGAGTTTCCACTAGCCCTGCCACAAGATAGATGAGATTGATAGATATGTAAATAGATAATAAATTATAGCCCATTAACGTCTTGATTTACAAATCTGGACATTGCGTATCGCTTTCAGTTTTGCCTCTTGCGCCTGCTCCTGTTTTAGGGCAAAATTCATCCCGAATGGTCATTTTTCCATGAAAATCCTTGCTGTAAGCGACCAGGTTATTGACCGCCTGTATTCTGGCAATGTCAAAGATAACTACTCCGATATCAACATGATTGTCGGGTGTGGTGATTTGCCATATTCATATCTGGAATTCCTGGTAACGGTCTTCAATCTTCCCCTGTATTATGTGCCCGGAAATCACGATCCGGAATATGGCCCCTCTCCTGACTCTCGGGCAGAAGGCTGTCTCAACCTTGATGGCAGGGTCATCTTTACCAAAAGTTTGCTGATGGCCGGTTTGGGTGGAAGCATCCTGTATCAGCCAGGCGGTCCCAACCAGTATTCCCAGTCTGAGATGTATCTGCGGGCTTATCGCCTGTTGCCAAAGATCTTCTGGAGTCGGGTACGTTTTCGCCGTCCTCTTGACTTGTTCATAACGCACTCGCCACCAGAAGGTATCCATGATGATGATGACCCCACGCATCATGGTTTGCGAGCCATCAACTTGATCATCCGCTGGGCGCAGCCGCGTTATCTGTTTCACGGCCATACGATCTTTTATCACCAAAATTTGGATAGCCATATTGCCACATACCAAACAACAAAAATTGTAAACGTTTACCCTTTCAGGGTGATGGATATTTGATGAATAAATCTCAGGACGACGAATTAATCTCGCGTGCCCGTGCTGATTTTAGTCATGCTCGTTTTAAGGCGTTTATGAATAGTGTTTGGGCGGTGTTGGCAGGGCAGCCCAATACCCTGCTCTCGTTCGATGAAATCAAGGAAAAACTTCATGTCGGCGGCCCCATTTATCGGGGTGTTAAGACTGTGTCGGTCGAACAGATCGTGGGTTCCCTCAACCGATACCAGGATTTCGACCGTGTATTTTTACCCACCCAGAGTGAAACGGCTGACCGCTGGCAGCGTGTGAACCTGGCTTTTTACAAAGATATCAGCCTGCCTCCAGTGCTGTTGTACAAAGTGGGACAGGTCTATTTTGTAGTGGATGGACATCATCGCGTTTCGGTGGCCCGCGAGCAGGGCCAGATGTTCATTGAGGCGGAAATCCGTGAATGCGCAACAAAAGTCAATGTCACCATTGATAACCTGCGGCCCGAAGACCTCGAAATCTTGAGCGAAAAAGTGGACTTCATTGAGCGGACCGGCATCGACCGTCTTCGCCCCGGCTCGAATATTAAACTAACCATCCCTGATGGCTTCGATCGCATGCTTGAGCATATCGCCGTACATCACTATTTTATGGGGATAGACCAAAAGCGTGATATTTCTGAAGAAGAAGCTGTTGCCCACTGGTATGATACCGTTTACCTGCCGATCGTTCTGGTGATCCGCGAAAGCGGCATTCTCGACGAATTTCCCGGTAAAACGGAAGCAGATCTATACCTCTGGGTACTCGATCACCAGCACTACCTGGCAGAAAATGAAGGACAGCCGCTGATCTCCCCTGAACAGGCTGCGCGTGATTATCTCAAAAGCCAGGATTCCCTCGATTAGGAAAAAAGTATGCCCACCCGTCATTCCCTTGCTGGAATCTACGCCGCAGCCCTGACGCCGTTAAAACAGGATTTTTCGGTCGACCCTGAAGCTGTTGTCCGCTTGTTGAATTTCCTCGCGGCCCGAGATTGTCATGGCGCATTATTATTTGGCACCACCGGGGAGGGACCCTCCTTCAGCGCCAAAGAACGCGCCGCTGCACTGCGTGTGGCACGCGAAGTGCGCCACACCTATCCGGATTTCCGCTTGTTGGCTGGAACAGGCACACCCAGCCTGGATGAAACCGTGGAACAGACCCGTATGGCATTTGAGTTGGGCTATGAAGGTGTGGTTGTTGTGCCGCCGTACTATTTTCGCAAAGCCAGCGAGGATGGCCTGTTTGCATGGTTCGACCTCGTCATCCGGCGTTCTGTACCCAGGGATGGGTACTTGCTGGGTTACCATATCCCCGCCCAAACGGGTGTTGCGCTCTCATTGGACTTGCTGGCTCGCCTGAAGGATACCCATCCGAACAAATTCGCGGGTATCAAGGATTCATCTGCGGACCCGGAACATGCCGTTGCCCTGGGTGGTCGTTTTGGTCCCGACCTGCTTGTGCTTTCGGGAAATGACGGCTTATTCCTGCATGCGTTGGAACATCACGCGGGTGGGGCGATGACAGCCATGGCGAACCTTTTCTCGCCCATCCTTCGACAGGTGTGGAATATTTTTATCCAGGGTGGCGACGCCTTCCTGGCACAGGAAGAGCTTAATCTTCGTCGCCGCGTGATCGATCATTACCACCCGTTCCCGGCCATTCTGAAAGCCATGCTGGCGCGGTTGCACGCTTTCGAACGCTGGCCTGTGCGCCCGCCGCTCTTGCCTGTTTCTGTGCAGGTCGAAGAGACCTGCCTCCAGGAATTACATGATTGTGATAAGCCGGAACCTGAGTAAGCCAGTAACCGGGTTTTACCCAAAGCGTAGAGTAGGCGTCCAGCGAGTTACTTTGCCAATGATGCTGGCAGAGCACTTTTCCAGACGCCCCTCTCCGAACCGGGCGTGCCCGTTTCCGTGGCACCCGGCTCTCCAGTCAGTCTTGATTTCACCTTGATACTGTCATACTTTCCGGCATGAATTTCTACATGGCACTTGTGGCAGACCACGACAGTCTTTCGATTGCGTGCCAACATAAATTTTGCCCAATCAGGGGAAGACTTCCTGCCAAGGTATTTCTTTTTGATGTCTGCCAGCTTGCGAACATGATGCACTGCGACTCGGTCTTTTGAGCCGCATAGTTCACAAGTATCGGCTAGCAGCCGTCGGACAAGCTCATTCCGATCAACAAAAAGGGTTTCAACCTTGTCTTGCACCTGTTTGCCAGTATCAAAGCTGGTGCGGATGGGATGTTCTCCCAGTTTGGCGTAGTGAGGTTTCTCAGGATGGTTTGGGTTGGGGGTTTGCACGATCAATGCTTTGACACCATGTTCACTTGTTCGCTTGTATTTGGCAAAGACCTTTGCTCTGGTCAGCTTGTGTTTATTTGCCAAAGTTCGAGCAGCCGATTCCATGAACATGTATTTCACCGGGTAGAAACATCCGGCAACGTTGTACGCCATGCTGTAGTAATTCACAATTCCCCGGAACTCGTTCCCGTAGGTCATCACAATCTCAAAGTCGGAACATTGAAGTAGTTCTGGCCGGTTGGTTGGTTTTCCGTTTTTGGTGTATTTCATTTTCCAGTGGCGAGCCACTTTTTCGGGAACTGATAATACAGGCAGCATGTTGATTGCGCGAGATATGTGCCTGGTATGCTGTTTGTCCTGCTTGGTCTTTTGGTTGTTGTCGATCACAACCTGAATTTCATAACCAAGGTAGTGCGCTGCCTGAGTAGTTGCATGTGTAATGAGCGTTTTCTCTTCTGATAAATTCAGATTGATCGTTTTCAGAAAGTCACCGATTTTTTGCTTGATTTCTTCAGCTTCGATGCGGGGGCCAGAAAACCCCAGGAGAAAATCGTCTGCATAGCGGCTGTATCGCAGCCATCGGTAATCCGGGTCGGAAGGAACTCCACTTGGAATCTGGCGTCGTTGCATCTCCAGTTCTTTGACAAGTTCCTTCTTGCCTTTCTTTCTAGCATGGTACATGCGTGCATTGATGCGATCGTATTCTGGATTTTTCTTGCGTTTTTCACCTTTGCTGTATGCAGGGATTAGCTCGTGTTCGATGTACTGATCGAGTTCGTTCAGGAAGATATTGGCGAGTATCGGGCTAACTATTCCACCTTGCGGTGTTCCTGAGTAGGTAGCGTGGTACTGCCATTTCTCCAAGTAACCTGCTTGCAACATTTGGCGAATCAGCTTGAGAAAGCGATTATCTTTGATGTCTCGGGCCAGGATATTCAGCAATATTTGGTGATCGATATTGTCAAAGCATCCCTTGATGTCGCCTTCGATGAACCATTTGGTTCCTTTCCAACTGTGGTGGATTTGCTTGAGAGCGGTATGGCAACTCCGATAAGGTCTGAAACCATGTGAGTGTTTTGAAAACTTATGCTCATAGTAAGCTTCAAGAACCATGCGGATCACTTCCTGAAGAAGCTTGTCACTCCAAGAAGGGATACCGAGAGGCCTGGTCTTACCATTTGTTTTTGGGATTTCTACACGTCTCACCGGCTTCCACTGGTAAGTGCCATTGTGCAACTGTGTGAGGATTTCTTCGATGCGCCCTACAGACATGCCATCGACAGTGTCTTCTGGATCGGTTCCGGCTGTTGTTGCTCCCTGATTGGCATACAACTTACCATAGGCAGCAAGAAACAGTTCCTTATCCTGAATCCTGCGGTATACACCGGTTAGGGGGTATCCTTTTGTTCCCAGCTTGTGAACAATATCTATGAATTTATGATTGTGGGCCATCCGGCTAACTCTCCATTCAAAAGATATATGACTAACCTGCCTCACTTCGCCTTGTAGCTGGCTTTCCCAGCTTCCCTGGTGGGGCGTTGCTCCCACGACTACTATTGAGGCTCCGTGACCATGTGGCTCGCGCCATTTAGGTCATCCTGTGTTCCGTACATGGAGTGGACTTAGTAGATTACTTTAGGTACTCCGTTCGTTTCCTTACCACCATTCGTTATGGCATAGCCCCGCCGAGAGAGATACAGCAACACGGTTGGGAATTGTTGCTGTCAAGCGAGATACGGGTTTCAGCCAGTTTTCCCGTAGAGGAGCGTAACCTCCTTGGAAACTAGAGTTCAGACAATTCAGTCTTTACCGTTGTAATCAGCCGTTGCGGAGTCGTCTTGAAAGTGTCTGGCCTTTCTCAATCCGCGTTACCTGGATGCTGTGTTCAGTCATTCCTTTCGGTCTGACCTAACCAGGTTCGACTCTTAGCTTGCTTCCCTCTTTGCTAAGCCCTGCTTTGCAGGGTATCCTCCTTGCCGTTTCACAGCGCACCCAATCCGCGCTCCTTTAACGAAACCCAGCGCCCCTGGCCGATGACCAGGTGGTCGAGCACGTCCACATCCAGCAGTTTCCCGGCCTGAACGATGGCGCGGGTCACGGCGACATCATCGGGGCTGGGGGTGGGATCGCGTAGAGTAGAGACAGGGACGCCATTCATGGATTGCTCCACGCGGTTTTCCCCAGCCCTCTCTCCGAACCGGACATGAGACTTTCGCCTCATCCGGCTCTCCATTGAATTACTAGGCTTGGCGATAGCCGTGTTCAGCCTTGTGGCATATCAGGCAGAGTGTTTCGAGATTATTGAGGCTGTGGGATTTTGGCCCCTTCTTGTGGTGAACGCATAGGTTCTCAGTAGAGCCGCAGCGTATACACTTGAAGTTATCCCGCATCTTTGCCCGTAGCTTGAGTTCCGCCATTTCAAGCGGCTCATCGCGTGAGGCTCGGCTGCTGGTTGCCCCGATAATTGCCGTGTAGATGGCTTCATCTGGCCCGTTTTCGCCCATCGGGTAGTCTTGTAGGCTTGCATCTTCCGTTAGGTAGGGATGAGGAAATCCATCTTTTCCCTTCTGGTAGTAGCGCTGCCTTTGCAATTCTTTCCGGGTGGGTAACCACTGGTACGCTTCGAGGACTTTCTCCCCTTCACGTATATTGGCTGTCCAGCGTGTTCTTTTGTGGATGATTTTGGTCTTTTCAGCAATCAGATTGTGTTTCCGGCTGCCTTTATGTTTCTTGAGAAGCCAGCCCAAGTATCTGAACCACGTAAATCGGGTGATTTCTTCAATATCAACGAGCAGGCTGGTGTACTTGTAGTGCTCCGACCAACCCTTCACAATTGCATTCAGGGTGGTCAGCCTGCTGTATTCATCCATCCATGTCCAGCCTCTGGTAGTCAGGTCTTTGAGCTTCTTTTTGATGCGCTCTTTGTTCTTTTCTGCCGGTCGAAGATGCAGTATCCAGCGCCCTTCTGGCATAGCTCTCTGGATGTGATGTCCCAGAAAGTTGAAGCCATCATTGACATGGGTCAGGAGCGTCTTTTCTTCGGACAGTTCAAGATGGAGCTCTGTCATGAGAAAGTCTTGGATTTCCTGCTTGGCTTGTTGTACTCCGGCAATACCGTCGTTGCTCATCACAACAAAATCATCCGCATAGCGGATTAGACGATAGTTGCCATTTCCAGCTTGCCGCCTCTTGGCCCGTTCGTATTGCGGAAGATCCCACTTGGCGTTTGCCCATTTGTCGAACTCATTCAAGTAGACATTCGCTAACAGTGGGGAAATTACACCTCCTTGCGGAACGCCCGTTTCCGTGCGTGCAAAGAGGCCATCTTCCATTAAACCGGCCTTGAGAAACTTCCAGATTAGGTCGAGGAGGTCTTTATCTGCGATGCGCTGTTTGAGGATGGAGAGCAACTTGCGATGATGTACTGTATCGAAGTAGCCCTTTATGTCACCTTCTATCACGTAGAAATACTTTTGTGTTGGCCCTGCTAGAGACATGATGACCGCAATGGCATCCATTGTGCAACGACCTTTGCGAAACCCAAAGGAATAGGGTTGGAAGTCCGTTTCATAGATGGGGTCAAGAATAGCTCTCAGCGCTTCTTGCACGATGCGGTCTCTGAGAACTGGTATCCCCAACGGTCTTTTCTGCCCATTGGCCTTCGGGATGTACACTCTTCGGACTGGTTGCGGCTGATAGGTTTTGTTCTTGAGAGATTCCACGAGAGATTGAAATTCCTGCTCGTAGTTCTTCTTGAAATTATCCCTTGTCGTACCGTCGATACCTGCCGTTGAGCTTCCTGGTCGTGCCAGAACAGCTTCGGCTGCACATAGAATCCAGTAGTCCCAGTGCATGAGACTGTAGAGATTGGTGAAGCGGTGTTCGGGATTCTGTTGTGCTACCAATGCCAGGCTCTTTTGCTTTTGGGACATCTTTGATTGGCTCATACGTCCTTTCTCCGTCTTAGTTTGCTTATTAGCCTTGAATTCAACTGCCTTCCTTCGCCATGTAGCAGGCTTTCCCTGCCTCGGACTACTACGAAGGCTCCGCCCCATGTGCAACATCTGGCCGCAGGCTGGCCTACTCCGTTGCCGGAGAGATGCACATGGTTCCCAAGTTCATGTAAGTAACGTTGTCATATCGCTGTAGGCTCAGCCTGTACGCCTAGCTCGGCTCGTCGCCTCGCTCGTCATTGGGGAAACTCGGAAATTTTGGAGTACCGGTTTCCTATCCATCAGAGATTATGTCTGTCCAAGCGAGACAGACAATCCAATGACTACACCCTCGCCCTAACGTAAGCGGGTGTTCCAACCTTCGGCGCTTCAAACGGCTATTTCTTACGTAACCATGGCGATACTCTGGCTAGCAGCCTCGGGAAGTTTAGGGCTTCCCTTGCCACATTGTCGAAGGAGCTTCAGAAACGATTGTGCCTCTGATCTTCGTCCCTGTCCCTCTAGCCACTCTGCTACTCCTTGCAGGGTTCCGTTACGGAACTCTTTACTTACATGCTTCTTGGCGCACCGCTCGGGTGGTTGTGGACGACGATCACGCCCGAGGCGTTTTTGCGGACCGCTTCCTTGAAAACCTCGCCTACCCGCACTTGCGACGAGTTGACCGAACCGCGATAGATTTCAACCACTTCCAATACGCGGTTACGCCGGTCAAGCAGCAGCACGCGCAGGTGTTCCTGTTCCAGCGCGCCCATCTCAAATTGCACCAGCGCCGCAGCATCGCCCGGGGAATTGATCGTAGGCCGCTCTTCGGGTGATTCCAGCGTCAGGCGTCGGCCCAGTTCGATGGCGGCCTTGATCTGAGCGGCTTTCGCCTCGGCGATGCCGTGCTGGTTGCACAATTCATTGAATGGCGCGCGATGCAACCCGCCAATACCGCCGAATTTTTGCAACAGGCGCTGGCCCACCTGGACGGCATTTTCCCCCGGCACTCCAACACGCAATAAAATGGCGATCAGTTCGGCATTCGAGAGCGCCTGCGGGCCGAGCGCGGCCAGTCGTTCGCGCGGGCGCTCGGCTTCGTGCAGGTCGGTGATACGATAGACAGGGCGGGAGGTGGATTCAGTCATCTTTTCCCTCTTGGGAGATGGAGTTATCAATATTGTACAGGAATTTTGCCCCGATGCTATTCTTGACATTCCCCCCCGCATCAGATAGAATCTTTAGGCTCAAAGTTGGGCCTGTAGCGCAGTTGGGAGCGCGCCTCAATCGCACTGAGGAGGCCAGGGGTTCGAATCCCCTCAGGTCCACTTGTCTCATACCGTAGTATCACGAAGGCGCTATTGATTTCATGGAGTAAATGACATGATGCGCCTTTCCCCTTCCACCTCAACCCGTAAATTTGCCTGTGCGATCCCTGCCCTGAAACTTATGCCTGATTTGGCTGAATTCATGACCACCAAAGAAGCTGCAGATGCTTTAGGGTTTACGGTTGCGTCTGTTCGTCAATTGGTATACAAGAAAAAGATTGATAGTATACGCTTTGGGCGATCACTTCTTATTCCCAGGAATGCAGTTAAAGAATACAAAGAAAAAACGGCGGGGATGAGTAAAAACGACCCAAGGCGAAACCTAAAATAAAAGCACTTGTCATCTTGACAGGTGCTTTTATTTAGAATATACTGATAGCGTCAGCTTATCAGTAAGTGCGCCCTAGAAGGGCTTATTTTTTAGGGCTTACTGATAACGTCAGTTTATCAGTACATTAACAACTGAAAGAAGCCCAGGTAAGTAAATACTCATCCCAGCCGTGGGAAGCGGACGCCACCGTCGTGAGATAGTCGGTCGATAACTCAAATTGAGGGATGATTGAGGGCGAGGTAATAAGTAATAACCAGGAGCGGCGGCGCGGATGGTGACGCGCGGGGCGAAAAGCAAAGTAACCCCCCTACCCCGTTCGATTCGGGGCCGCTCATCTGTATTTTTTTAGTTTGACCTGAGTTTCATCATAAAGATAAACGATCTGTTTTCGCGTATCATCCGCAAAACAGCCTTCAGGTGGTTTGGCAGGCTGATACCCCATCATTGCCAGTTGTTTCCCTGTTTTCAGATGATTTGGCGTTTGCCCCCAGGCGTAACGTTTCAAGCCGGGACATTCCCAAAGGGGAGAGGGCTTTACATCCCAAGTCCATTCACAAACGGTACAGGAATACTTACCGTTTTCTTGCTTAATAAGGTTGTGCCGTTTTGGTTTGAAAATCTCTGTAATATCTGTCATATCACTATTTTACTCACAAAGGGCGGCGTGGATGCGACACATAAGGCAACCAAAGCGCGCCTTTTACCCCGTCTATTCGGGGCCGCTCAATTTCAAATTTTTGACAGGAAGGATGTGTCCTATGGAATGCGCAACATGCAGGTTTTCAAAAAAATGTCCTTTGCAAAGATTGACTACCGGACAGTTTTAACAT
>DHVZ01000075.1 GCA_002412925.1 Anaerolineales bacterium UBA5195
ATCTGACATCTTTTGCGTGCACACCTTCCACTTGGCACAAATCTGGTGGGATCATCCTGATGAGATCCCGTAAATTGATGGAAATTCTGAAGACCCATCTAATGACTTGTCACACGAAAAGAAACGCCATAGAATAAACGAAATTGCCCACGAGGAGATACTCGCATGAATCAAGTTATGGATGTGCTGCTCAAACGGAAATCCATCCGCGCTTATGAAGACCGCGAAATCGAGCCCGAGGTGAAAGCGCAAATCCTGCACGCCACCCTGCGCGCGCCGACGGCCGGGAACCAGATGCTCTATTCGATTGTGGAGGTGACCGACCAGACCATCAAAAATACGCTGGCCAAAACCTGCGACAACCAGCCCTTTATCGCCCGGGCGCCGCTGGTCTGGCTGTTCCTGGCCGATTACCAACGCTGGTTCGATTACTTCCTGGCCTGCGGCGTGGAGCAAGCCTGCGCCGAGAAAGGTCTCCCACTGCGCAAGCCAGAAGAAGGCGACCTGTTCCTGGCCTGCTGCGATGCGCTGATCGCCGCGCAGCAAGCCGTCATCGCGGCTGAGTCGTTTGGGATTGGCTCCTGCTATATTGGCGACATTATGGAGCAATACGAAACCCACAGGGAATTGTTCAACCTGCCGAAATACGTTTTTCCGATCGCCCTGCTGTGTTTCGGCTATCTCACCCAACAGCAGAGCGAGCGGCCACAATCGCCGCGCTTTGCTGAACAATTCGTCGTTTTTGAAAACCAGTACAGGCGGCTGTCCAACCCCGAGTTGGAGGAAATGTTCCGTGAGCGGCAAAAGCTGGTCTTTAGCGGACGGGAATACGTTGAAGGCTCGGTCAATTTTGGTCAACTGATGTACTGGCGCAAATTCAGCGCTGATTTCTCGGTTGAAATGAGCCGCTCGGTGCGGGTCATCCTGAAAGAATGGCTGAACACTTAATCTCACAAAAATACCACGCATTATGAAAAGTACGTGGCAGAATAATCCCATCGGGATAGTTTTTATGTGGGAGGAATCGAAATTAGGGTGGTGTATCTTGGGATGAACAAGATTGAGTAGCCCGGCTTTCTTGAGTGATATCTTTCATGGCATAAGGATCTCCATCGCTGGTCAAAAAGGTTTTATCTTCCAACAAGGGTAAATCCGCATTGAAATATAAATTAAAAACAAGGCGGAGGCTGTTAACTGGGCTAATCGAAGAATACAATTGAGGATCGGAAATATGGCCAGGCAAAAGAAAAGCCTCTAAGTTGCCGGTTCTTTCCCATAAACAGCCCGGAGCCTGCATATCCACTTTGAACATAGAACCAGGGCCGTGATCTCCCATTAAGATAATCACCGGGGGTGTTTTGGATTTTTCCAGGATGGCATCTACTGTATGCAAGACTTGGTTATTTACAAAAGTTACCTGATTGCGATATCCATGCAGGTAATCTTCTTTGGATCCTTGAGTTCCCATGCCATCAAAGATTTGATACGGCAAACCAGGCTCAACAGGGTTTCCATTTCGATCAAAGACAAAAGGTGGATGTGGACTAAGGATGTGCGCAAAAATAACTTTCGGCCCAGCCAAGTCTGGGATATTTTGTAGTGTTTTGAAGATATAGTTTATCCGTTCACGGTGCGACCGATATGTAAAATAAGTTGGGACCTCTAACCCCAAAATATTAGACAGGGTCTCAATCGGGGTATTTACCAGCAAAAAAGATTCAAACTCACTTAACGGGAGGACCTTGCTATAGTAAATATCTGCATTGTGAATGGCTGAAAAGGTATAACCACTATCAAAAGAGATGGTTTTGTATCCGCTTTGTTTCAATAGAGAAAAAACGCGGTTATTAGCTATTGTCGAATTATAGTAAGAAAAACCATTGTCTGATGGCTTTAATGGCAAGATGTAATCTAAATTCAGGAGTGAGCCTAGCGCAAACTTGGTTTGAATATAATTGCTTTGTGACCGATTGGCGATATAAAACCCGCGTTTCTCTAATGCAGATAAAAACTCCGTATTGTCATATTGATAGATATTCTTAAGTACATCCGCTCGAGCATAACCATCCACAACAATAATATATATGTCTGGCTGGGTATCGCCAGATAATTTTATTGGAGCTTGATTGATAGACTGAGCATTATCGTCAGTTCTTTCCCCTCCAACCAATTCAGGCAAGCCCATAAATAATTGCGCAGCTTGAAACAAGAGCAAAAAAATGAAAACAATATTCAAATAATAGGTCAGGGTTTCAGGAAAGTGGATCAATTTCCAAAAGCGTTGGCTAGAAGCCAGAAATAACAAACCGGAAAGGGTTACTAAAACAAAAAGAGCGCTGGAATTGGCACTTAACCCCAACAGCCGATTAATGCTGGTAAGAACTTCCCCATAAAAGAGGAATGCCATTGTAAATAAGAGAAAAACTAAACCGGCGCGATGAATATTTTTGAATGTCTGAGTGAGGACTATCAGAATTATTAAGGCAAGGAAAAACGCAATTAAAATCGTCCGGATTATTCCGCCAAGGTAGATTTGGCCTTTAACCTGGCCCAGGCATGAACTTATGTAAGCTAGAACAAACAAAATTGGATAAAAAGCAAAATGTTTCATAAAAATATGCCTGACTTAACGTTTTTCCATTAGGTACAATCGTCGCTCGGTACCTTTAACTACTACAGCTTGATGGATTTCAAAGTGGCGGCGAAAAGCCGTTTCAAATGCGTCGATGGTATAGTGTGGAAAGATATCATCTCTAGATGCCAGCAAACGTTGAACCTGAGAATCTGACTTGGGGACGAATTCGATGATCAGCCACCGACCTGCTTCGGCAAAAAAATCTGCCAGCTTGTTTAATGGAACATTGTTTGAAATAGCAAGATGATGTACAACAGCTAATGCAAGAATAGCATCGGCAGGACCGCGATCCAACAAGGAGGCGCGTTCACTATGACCCCAACCAATCGCAGGGCTTGGGTTTGTGAGATCGAGAATAAGAGGAAGCATATACGAGTCGGAACGAGCCCGGGCTTCCGAATAAGCTTTCTCAACTGCAACAGGATCGACATCGAAAGCGATTGTGGGAATTTTTCGAGAACTAGCCTGTTGACTGAACACACCTGTGTTGGCCCCCAGGTCCCATACAATGGAGGGCTTTGGCTGAATCAGATCAAGGAACTCGCCAACAAGCTGCTCTTTTTGGGTCAAGGCTGCATCGGTGTAATTTGTTTCTTCGTAATATTTTCCCCATTCCGTTTCAGGCAATTTCCAACGCAACTGTCTTACACCAGTTTCCAGACTGTCGATTAACCCAAGCATCGCCATTCGGCTAAAATTGCCACTTGGAATAGACTTACTCCCGGCGTAGCTTTTCTGGCTTTTTGCATGCAAGTGGAGGTGAGTCAATTCAGGTAGCATCAAACGAGTGCGAAGCGGTAGCAAATGACTGGCAAGGTCAAGAGGAATACCATCGAGGTGAATTCGTACAAGTTGACTGATGCGGATATCGACATGCGCCATCAGGCATAAAGGGGCATAAAAATGCTGACAAAACTGGCGATAAGCAATCCAGGGCTTCTCCGATTGGTAAACTTCAAAAGATAGGGTATCAATTAGAATGGGTTTCCCACAGGAAAATTGAATGTTGTAGGCGCTGGCGTCCTTCAAAGTCATTCCATGTTCAAGGGCAATTTTTTGTATTTCAAGCGTAGCAAGCGCCGCATCTCGGTACTGTCCAAAACCCCACTCATACGGGTAAGAGATAAAGGGGATTAATTCAGGTTCGATGATTTTGTAAGCAAGTTCCGGCACAGGTGGACGGATTGACACTTCGCGATGATGAATAAGAAGCCCCACCGATGTTAATTTGTTATATAACCCAGACGAAAAAAGGTGCTCGTAATGTTTTTGATAAGCTTTATTAATTTGTCGGTACAACCCACCTTCAAGCGTGAAGAGGAATCCGCAAGGATCCCGGTAGGATGCATCCAATGCCCGATATGACAGTGAATCGCCAGAGATACTCATCTTAAATTAACGCTGTTCATCTGATGGATCCCCAGTTTCATCGGATGGGTCGGTCTGATCCTTTTTGCCAATCAGTCGATAAAAGAATAACTTGATCTTTTTCCTAAGGGTTTTCGCCATGAAAAGCGCCCCAAAAATGGAGGCTAAAAGAAGCTGCAAAATAAAACTCCCCAAACCTGGGTCAAGATAGAGCTGTTTGGAAATATAAGGATTTGTCAAGAGAAAAATGGCTGATAACATAAACTCACTCTTTCTGAAATATGATATTGAGGCATTATAATGGAAAAAGTGAACGGGCATAAACTGGCTACAAAATAAATACTTTTTAACTCATGACACATCCCATCCAAAAACTCAGCGGCGCCAATATGGATATTGACCTGGCAACCCCACAGGCAGAAATTGCCTGGGAGCAGGATCAATGCCCGTGGAACGCCGCCGAAGCGACGATCCTGCACCGTTGCGCCGTTAAAAATATTTCCATCTGCCCGTATTTTTGCGGGGTGGAATATCTCGACACCCTGCTTTGCTGTTATCCGCACAAAAATCCGTATAAATCGAGGGTCGAGCGGAGTCCTGAGCTTGTCGAAGGGTAACTGGTGATTTTCCGGTGTACACCTGCACTTGCAGCGCAGGTGCAAGTGTCGAGACCCAGAATCGCTTGGTTTCGATACGGGCGGGAGAACACCGCCCTTGTTTCGACAGGCTCAACACAAGACTCAATCAGCGCTTAATGAATAGGAATTGATCATGGAACCAACTCTCCTGAATGCACTGCACGAATTCATCATCCGCGCCAAACAGGCGACCTATGTTGGCAGCGGACAGAAATTGCTGCCCTACCGGCTGGGTTCGCACGACCTCCAGTTTTTCGATGGGGATTGGGCCTATCACGACAGCTACCTGGGCGAGAACGATTTCATCGGCGAAGAAGCGGTTTACTACCGGGGCAAAGTCATCTGGGCGATGAATTATTTTGGCCGCATCCTAGAGCCGGACAAAATCACCTCGGCCCAAGCCGGGGCGCTGATCAAGTCCAGCCTGACCAAGATGTATGCCGAAGGCCGCTTCCTGGGCCGCTTCGAACACAGCGAAGGCGACTTGACCTATGTCGATACCAATGAAGGCGGCGTGCAGTTTTTCACTGGCCGCGAGTGGATCAGCCAGACGGGTGAAACCGTTTATGAACTGGTCTATCACGGCGGGATTGTCAAAGAATAAGTGAATCTGGCTCAATTCTGTGGGATAATGTTCATGGTACTAATTACCACCTACACAGAACGACCAAGGAAAGGATAATCCGTTGCCACAGGTAAACTACAAACACGAAAAACGCCAGAGAGAACTGGAAAAGAAGAAGAAAAAAGAGCAAAAAATTAAGAGCAAGCTGATTAAAAAGCCTGTTCAGCCCAAAGAAACCCCGGAACAGACCCCGGAGAAGTAAGACTCTGCATCGAAGCCTGCCTACCAGGAGCGACTCTTTCGGTCGCTCTTGTTTTTTAGATGGAACAGAAACTTTAAGTCTCCAAATTCCGTATACTTGTTTATACTCTGTCGTTCATCAATAGGATCACTGGCATGCCAAAATTTCATGGACATCGAGCACGGTTTAGCCATCATCGTGGCTATCCATTCCAGGGCGCAATCTGGATGATCGGGATCGGCGTCCTGATGCTTTGGGGAGATTGGTGGCCCGGAATCCTGGTCTTGATTGGGATAAGCATGATTCTTGGGTCATTGTTCAAAGCATCTGGGCTCCGGACCTTTGAACATTTCGAAGATATTGACTCCCCAACGGAGTTTTCTAACCCCACGCCGCCCGCCGCTCCTGTAGCACCTGGAACAGCGACACTGATCGTTCCTCCGGCGCCCGTGGGCACGGAGCATCGCCTGGACCTGCTGCCCGCAAGCTGTCCCCATTGCGGAGGTCCAATCCGCTCAAACGAGGTTAAATGGACAGGTTCACAGGCAGCAGCCTGTCCCTATTGCGGCTCAACTTTGCCGATGAAGAAAAAGTAACCGCTCTCCATTAAGCAGTAAAATACAGTCCAGCCAAAACAGTGGCTGGACTGTTGACGATATAGGATAAAGCCGATGCCTAAATTCGACCTGATCGCCTTCGACGCTGATGATACCCTCTGGCATAACGAGCGTTTATATATCGATGCCCAGTCCAGGTTCGCGCAGCTTTTAGCTCATTATCACAACCCGGATTGGATCGGCAAACGGCTGTATCAGACCGAGACGCACAATCTCCAGCATTTTGGTTACGGGATCAAGGCCTTCGCCCTCTCGATGATCGAAACCGCCGTGGAACTGACCGAAGGGCGTCTTTCTGGGCAAGACGTCAAGACGCTGATCGACCTGGCCAAAGAAATGCTGAGCGCCAAAGTCGAATTGCTTGAGCATGTCGCAGAAACCATCCCACAGTTGGCAAGCCGTTACCGGTTGATGGTAATTACCAAGGGCGACTTGCTTGACCAGGAGACCAAAATCGCCCGTTCTGGGCTGGGACAGTACTTCCAACAGATCGAAGTTGTCAGCCAGAAAACGCGCGAGACCTATGAGCGGGTGCTGAAGAAGGCTTCCATTAAGTCGGAGCGCTTTTTGATGGTTGGCAACTCGCTCAAGTCGGATATCTTGCCCATCCTGGAGCTGGGCGGCCAGGCTGTCTATATCCCCTATGAAACGACCTGGCTGCACGAAATCGCCAGCCCGCCAGAAACAGGGCAAGCGGGGTATTATTCGCTGGAGCATCTGGGACAGTTACCAGCCTTGCTCAAACAGCTTGAGCATCCAGAAAAGTAGTGGAGGATCCATGCCCCGATTGATCGCCTTCTTGCGCGCCGTCAACGTTGGCGGCCACAACGTTAAAATGGAAGAACTGCGCGCGTTGTTTGAAGCACTCGGGTTTTCAAACGTTGAAACCTTTATCGCGAGCGGGAATGTCATCTTCGATGCCGAGGCTGAAAGTGCCGGTGATTTACAAAAGCAGATCGAAGCGCATCTGCACAAATCCTTGGGGTATGAAGTCGCCACTTTTCTCCGGACAACAACCGAAATCGCGGGAATCGCCCGCTACAAACCTTTCGACGAATCGAAACTGCAGTCGGCCCAGGCGTTGAATGTGGCGTTCCTGGCCGAACCCTTATCGGCTGAAGCCCAAAAGAAGCTGATGGGTTTGAGCACCGAGATTGATGAGTTCCACGTCCATGGACGCGAAGTTTACTGGCTGTGCAAGAAGAAGCAGGGCGAATCGACCTTTTCCAATGCGGTTTTCGAGCGCAAACTGAAGGTGCAAACCACCTTTCGAGGCTGGAAGACGGTCTTGAAACTTGCCGAAAAGTATCCGCTCTGATAAGCCGCAGATTTAAACAGGAGCATTTTAATGGCAGACATAAAGCACTTAAGCATGGCAGAACTCGAAGCCGGGTTGAACTTTATCCGCCAATCACCCAGAGATCAGGGGGATTTGGAGTTGATTGCCCGCCGTCCGAGGGATGACGAGCGGGAAACGCTGGAAGCCGGGCGGCTCGATTTGCAATCAGGGCTGGAAGGAGATAATTGGATCACGCGGGGCAGTAAACGCACCCCCGATGGAACTGCCCATCCTGATATGCAGATAACCTTGATGAATTCCCGCGTGATCGCCCTGATGGCCGGGGACAAGGAGCGCTGGCCCCTGGCTGGCGATCAACTCTACGTCAATCTGGATCTGAGTGCAGAAAATCTCCCGGCTGGAACACGCCTGGCGCTTGGTACGGCCGTGATCGAGGTCAGCGCCCAACCACATACCGGCTGCGCAAAGTTCGTCGCCCGCTTTGGAGTGGACGCGCAGAAGTTTGTCAATTCCCCTGAAGGGAAACAACTCCACCTGCGCGGAATCAACGCCAGGGTGATCCAATCGGGAACCATTCAGGTGGGCGATCTGGTCAGGAAAATCTAGATTCCCCCAAGAATAACAATGCCAACCAGCCTTGATCCCCAACCCGCTGAAAACGAAATCGAATGTGCCAACTGCGGCGCCATCTTTTTCTACGAACTGACGCGCTGCCCGAAGTGCGGCGTCAACTTGTATGAACCCGAGGATAAGGATGAGCGCAACCCTGAATCTTTCAAACCCCACCCGGCAGGTTTATCGGCAAAAATAGGGAACTTTTTCCGGCAACTGACGGGCAAACCCCATCCGGCGGAGGAGTTGTTCAACCAGTCGCTCAAACAGGCGGCGCTGCACAACGATTTGCTCAAAAAAGTGGGCGGCGACCGCGAAACCGTCGAACGGTTGATCGAATTCGAACGTCAACGCCTGCCCAATGCCAATCGTACAATCTGGCTCCAAAACGCAATCCGACGCTGGGAACAAGATAACCAGTAGAAAAGGGTCGAAGCAGCGGCGCAAAGGTGTAAAATATAAGCCTTTGCGCCGTTCTTTTACTTGTGCTGCGCTATTTTCTAAACCAATTCATTCATCACCTGCCGCATTTTGGCACAAAAAGTTTAGTCTTTTTTCAAGAAGCAGCATATAACAGACTGGAAAAGTCTCATGGACAGCAAGACCCTGCACGTTCTCGAATACCCCAAAATCCTCGAACGCCTGGCCGCCAACTGCGACTTTTCGGCCTCGGCGGCGCTGGCGCGTTCCCTTGAACCGACCACTTCCTATGATGTCGCCATGCTGCGTCAGCAGGAAACAACCGAAGCCCGCAAACTGATCTCCGTCCAGGATGTCAGTATCGGCGGAGCGCACGATGTGCGCGAAAAGGTGGCCCTGGCCCGGCGCGGCGGCGTGCTTGAAACGCAGGATTTGCTGGATATCAAATATACCTTGATTTCGTGCCGCGAACTCAAACGCGCCCTGTTGAATAAGGGCCTGGGCGATAGCAGCTTGGAACCCTTACCCCAAGCTGCCCAGACCAAGCCACATCAGAACCAGCGCAAGAAGCACCTTCAGCAACTGCAAGATGGCTCTGTGCCCCGCCCGAACCACCCGTTCCCGCGCCTGGCAGAACTGGCCCTGGCGCTGCCCACCCCTGTGGGCGTCGTGGACGCCATCTCGCGCACGATTTCCGACAAAGGCGAGGTGCTTGATTCGGCTTCCCCGAAGCTGGCCTCGATCCGCGCGGAAATCCGCGTGGCGCGCGAACGGCTGATGAGCCGCCTGCAGCGCTATCTCGGCGACAACAAGACCGCCCAGATGCTTCAGGATACGATCATCACCCAGCGCGAGGGCCGCTATGTCATCCCGCTGCGCGCCGAGTTCAAAGGGCAGATCAAATCCATCATCCACGACCAATCCTCGAGCGGGGCGACACTCTTCGTCGAGCCAATTGCTGTCGTCGAGTTGAACAACAAGATGCGCGAAGTGGAACTGGCCGAACGCGACGAAATCCGCCGGGTGCTGGCCGAAGTCTCGGGGCAGGTGGGCCTGCAGGGCACTGAGATCATCAACGGCGTGGACGCACTGGCCGAGATCGATCTGGCCTTTGCGAAGGCCAAGTATGCGGAAGAGATTCGCGCGTCAGAGCCAATCATTCATCCGCTAATAGACCACGGACCACAGACCATAGACGATGAAAAACCGTCCACCGTCCACCGTTCATCGTCCGTTGTCCGCCTTTACAAAGCCCGCCACCCGCTGATCGATCCTGCTCACGTCGTTGCCAACGACATCGACCTGGCTCCCGGCACGCGGGCCGTCGTTATCACCGGGCCGAATACCGGCGGCAAGACCGTCTCGCTCAAGACCGTCGGTTTGCTGGCGGTCATGGCCCAGAGCGGGCTGCACATCCCGGCCCAGAGCGGCTCGGAACTCTCGATGTTCCAGAATGTCTTCGCCGATATCGGCGATGAACAATCCATCGAGCAGTCGCTTTCGACCTTTTCGGGTCACATCACCAACATCATCCGCATCCTGAAAAAGATCGATGCGCGTTCACTGGTCATCCTCGATGAACTCGGCGCCGGAACCGACCCGCAGGAAGGCGCTGCGCTGGCCCGCGCCATTCTCAGTCACCTGCTGGAGCGTGGCGTGACTACCTTTGTAGCCACCCATTACCCTGAGTTGAAGGCTTTTGCACACAGCGTGGAAGGCGTGGTGAATGCCTCGCTCGAATTTGACGTGGCGACGTTGCGCCCGACCTATAAGCTGACCATCGGCCTGCCGGGACGTTCCAACGCCCTGGCGATTGCCGCGCGGCTCGGTCTCTCCGAAGCCATTATCAGCGACGCGAGGAACGAGGTCGACCCCGACAATCTGCGCGCCGACAAACTGCTCGACGACATCCGCAAGGAACGCAACCGCTCGGGCCGCGAGCGTGAAAAAGCCGAAAAAGCCCGCCAGCGGACGGAAACCCTCAACCAGCAACTCGCCGAACGCCTTGAAAAGATCGAAGATGAACGCCGCGAAGTGATTGCCAAGGCCAAAGCCGAGGCCGAACTCGAAGTGGAAGTGCTCAAACGCAATCTCGGGCGGCTGAAAACCGACTTGAAAAAACTGCGCCAGCCGCTGGATGCGCTGGAAAAGCTTGAGATGAAGATGGAAGCGGTCGAGGAGAAAGTCATTCAACCTGTCGAACGTCAAAAGTCGAAGGTCGAAAACCAGCCGGCTGGCACATTGAAGTTGGGCGAAAAGGTGATTTTGCGCACGCTCGGCGCAGAAGGTCTCATCACTGCCCTGAGCGAATCCGAGGCCGAAGTGCAGATCGGCAGCCTGCGCATCCGCGCCAAGCTGGGAGAGATTGTCCGCAAGTCCGAGGCCGAAGAACAGCTGACTGAAACACAACCTGCCGGGCGGACGCGCCGGATCAAAAAAATGGCAGAGAACCTTGAACCCTCGGCCTCGACCCATGGGCCATCGTCGGTTTCGGTCAGCATGGAGCTCGATCTGCGCGGCCAGCGCGCCGAAGATGCCCTGATCATGCTCGAAAACTACCTCGATAAAGCCTACCTGGCCGGGATGCCCTTCGTCCGCATTATCCACGGCAAGGGGACGGGTAAACTGCGCCAGGAAGTCCGCGCCGCGCTCAAGGGGCATTCCCAGGTCACCTCGTTCGAGGAGGGCCATCCCAACGAAGGCGGCGATGGCGTCACCGTAGCGATGATCGTTAAGGATTAACCCAGGCGCAGGTCGTGAGACCTGCGCCAAACGAGAATATTCCATGAACAAAAAAAGACCGCTTCCGCCAGATGAAATCTCCGCCATTGTGCGCGGATTTGACCCAGTGGACTGGACACAATTGGAATTGCTCGCCAAAATGCCACCGGGAGCAAGATATTTGGTAATGTTGGAGAAATCAGAACAGGTACGGATTGAAATGCAGCAAACTTTGCAAGTACAACATCCCCAAATGAATGCCAAACAGATCAACTTAATGGCGCTTGAAGCGCTTTCGGGGGACAAAATTCCTGAGAAGGCATGGGAATTGGCTTGTGCTTGAAATCAAAGAATGATTCAGCCAGATTGGTGAAATTGAATTGAAAACGATAAAGTCAATAGTGGAGTGCGCACTCCAAAAAAGATGGGTTAATTTTTTACCAAACGAGGAGGGCATCAAAGATGAAAGCTAGCGAAACTATACTTCAGCCGATTTTAGAGGGTACAAAGCAGTATGTTGTACCTTTATTTCAGCGTACTTACAGTTGGAAATCAGATAATTGGAAGACTTTATGGGATGATTTAATTGCGCTCTATGGCGAATCATCGAACGCGAACAAAAAAAAGCATTTCTTGGGGGCCATTGTTTCTATGCCGGTTGAAATGACCCCAGCCGGAGTAAATAAATTCTTATTGATTGACGGACAACAAAGAATAACCACCCTTTTCTTAATACTTGCCGCAATTAGGGATGTCGGTGCTAAGGAAAACTCCAACCTTGCAGATCAAATAAATGAATTGTATTTGACGAATAAATGGGCAACTGGAAGCAATATTCTAAAGCTATTTCCTAGTCAGACAGATAGGGAACAGTTTTCTCGAATTTTGCAACAAAAAGGCTCTTTGGATGAGAGCAGTAACGTTGTAAAAGCATATCGCTATTTTTGTTCAAAATTAAGCGGAAAAGATTCTATCGGGCAAAAAATTGATTTACAACAGATGCATACAACCTTAATTCAAGAGATAATGGTAGTGAAGATTGTTTTAGATAAGGATGAAAACCCCTACCTTATTTTTGAGAGTCTAAATGCAAAAGGTGAGCCGCTAACTCAGGCAGATCTTGTACGGAATTACATGTTAATGCGTATCACAGACGCAGATGAGCAAGAAGTGGCATATCGTGATTTTTGGTTGCCTATGCAAGATACTCTCGGAAATGAGTTAACCGCATTTATCTGGCGATATTTGATTAAAGATGGAAGTAGTGTAAAAGCAATACGGTTGGATGAAATTTATGATGAAGTGAAACAAAAACTCAAAGGAGCAAATTCATCACAAGTTGTTGATTTGCTTATGGATATGCATACTTTTTCGGGTTATTACCAATGTTTGATTAACCCGAACATGGAATCTAATGAGAAACTGCGAAGACGCCTAAAAATAATCAACCGATGGGATGTTAAAACTACTTATCCGTTTTTGCTCAATCTTTATCGTGACTTTCGTGAACATCGTATTTCTTTTGATGATTTCTACGCCATCTTAGAAACTATCGAGTCTTTCGTGGTAAGAAGGTCTTTTTGCCGCATTCCTACTAACGCACTCAATAAGATATTTTTGGGGTTATATAAAACCACAGATTTAAAGAATCCTTTAAATTCCATCACTTCTGAATTGAAAACAAAAGAGTGGCCCAACGATGCAGCATTTCAGGATGCTTGGATTAATTTTCCAATTTATCTAAGTGGCACAACAAAGTGTAGACATATTTTAGAGTCCCTTGAAGAAGCGCTTATCACAAATAACGAGCCTGTCGATTTATCCAATCGGCAAATCACTATTGAACATATAATGCCGCAAACCTTGAATGAAGATTGGGAAGAGTTGTTAGGGGAAAAAGCCGCTGATGTTTATGATGCCTATTTACATACGATTGGAAATCTAACGCTGACTGGCAGTAACTCTGATATGGGTAACAAGTCATTGCTAGAAAAACGAAAAGTGTTTGCTCAAAGTAACTTTGCGTTAAATAAAGATATTGCCCAAGCAATAGTATGGGGAGAATTGATAATCTATCAAAGAGCCAAGAAATTATTTAATTTAGCCCAGGCTATTTGGCTTCATCCTGGTGGAAATGATTATGCTTTATCTGATGATACGATCAATCAGAGCAAAGATCCAACCGGTAAAAAGCCTACTGGATTCGCCTTATTTGGAACTGAATATCGGGTCGATAGCTGGCGGGAAATGCTTTTATCAACCTTGTCTGAATTAGCTGCAAGACATGGCGATGAGTTTGTTGCCAAGGCAATTCAAGTAAGAACCAGTAAAAGGTCGCATATTTCACTTCAACGAGATAACATGACAACTCCTATCAAAATCCCCGGAACTGAACTCTGGGTTGAGGCTAATCAAAGTTCAAAAGGCATTTTATGGCTGATTGACCTGACATTAAAAGCACTTGGGGATAAAGAAGAAGATTTTGAAGCGTATTGGTAAATTTTAACTTTTTGGAGATTCAATGTTACTCATCAACCGTTTCAAAGCTGCTGCCCACATCTTGCTCAAGGGCGATATCAACATTCGCAAGCGCGCTGAAATCCCGGCCATTACTCTCGAGGAAGTGGCCGAGATCAAGCAATTCTTTCCGCGCGAGAAATTTTTCATTCTCGGTCATGCCCGCTCGGGGACGACGATCCTGATGCGCCTGGCGCGCCTGCATTCGGAAATCCACTGCAATTACCAGGCGCATTTCTTCACCCGAGCGCCGCTACTCAAGTCGCTCGTGGATTCGCCCGAGGCCGCCGACTGGCTCTCGCGCAAGTCCAACCGCTGGAACGAGGGACGCGATCTCTCGCCGCTGGTCATGCGTGCCGCCGCCGACTTCATTATGGAACGCGAGGCCGCCCGCGAAGGGAAACGGATCGTCGGCGATAAAAGCCCCTCGTCCGTCATCCACGGACAGGTGGTGCGCGACACTTACGCCGTTTACCCGGATGCCAAATTGATCTACATCGTCCGCGATGGGCGGGATGTGCTCATCTCCGAGCGCTTCCGCAATTTCGTTGAGGACTCCAAATTCCTGACCGCCGAGGACCGCCGGATTATCGAAGCGCTCAAAGTCGACCAGAGGCCCTTCACCGATGGCCGTCGCTCGATTTTTACGGACGATTTCATCCGCCGCGTGACCAAACGTTGGGTGGATGATTTAACCGAAATCGACGGCGAGGCCAAACGGTTGTATCCCAGCGCGTACTTTTCCCTGCGCTACGAAGATTTGCTGGCCCAACCCTTTGCCGAACTGCAAAAACTCTGGGCTTTCCTTGGCGTGCAGGTCGATCCCGCCCTTGAAGCCGAAGTCCAAAAGGAAATGGGCCAAAACCTCGATGAAGTCTGGCAGGCCAAACGCAACGACTCGATTGCCTCGTTCCTGCCCAAGGGCAAGGCAGGCAACTGGCGCAATATGTTCACCCAGCATGACCGGCAGGTTTTCAAGGAAGTGGCGGGCGAAATGCTGGTGAAATGGAATTACGAGAAGGATAACAAGTGGTGATCGAAAATTATTTGTGAATAACTGAAAGCAAGAATTGAGTATGATCAAACCATCAACAATCTCCATCTTGATAGCTTGTTTCTCTTTATTTGCAATATTCATATGTTTGCCTGGAGTCAGTTTTTTATATGTCAATCAACCCGATAGTTTGACAGTAATAATGGGAACGTTTGGATTGTTTTTTTGTCCAATAATTTTCCCTGTCTGGCTTATATCTAGTATTATCGGCGTTATTTTTGGGTTGAAAGGTCTCCGTGCTAATTTTCCAAAGAACAAGATGTTGTTATTTGCCATTATAGTGAATAGCCTTGTCGCAATAAGTGCTCTCTTGATTATTGTCGTTTCTGTTATTGGTTGGAATTATGGTTTCTGATTCGGAGCATTGGTCATTGACAGATTGATCTTGGATTGAATCTTGAAATTTTCTGTCATTCACTACCAGAATACCAATTTATCACACCATCAGGATACCCCAATATGAAAACCTTAATCGCTGGTCTTGGCTCCATCGGACGCCGACATTTTCGCAACCTGATTACCTTGGGCGAAAAGGATATTGTTCTCTATCGCACCCGCAAGGCAACCCTCCCCGATGATGAACTGGCAGGTTACCCCGTCGAAACGGATCTGGCCGAGGCGCTCAGAAAGCACAAGCCGGATGCTGTGATTGTCTCCAACCCGACCGCCCTGCACCTGGAGGTTGCCATCCCGGCTGCCAAAGCGGGCTGCGCCATCCTGCTAGAAAAGCCAATTTCTCATTCGATGGAGCGATTGGATGAGTTACAGGCCACCGTCCAGAAAAGCGGAGCGAAAGTTCTGGTTGCCTTCCAGTTTCGTTTCCATCCAGGGCTGGTGCGCGCCAAGCAATTGATTTCGGATGGCGAGATCGGACGCCTGATCTCGGCGCACGTCCATTTTGGCGAATACCTGCCTGCATGGCATCCCTGGGAGGACTATCGCCAGGGTTACGCCGCGCGGGCCGAGATGGGCGGCGGTGTGGTGCTGACCCAGTGTCACTCGTTGGACTATCTCCCCTGGCTGGTTGGCAAGGTTGACAAAGTTTGGGGCTTCACGGCCAAACTGAGCGACCTCGAAGTGGACGTGGAAGACACGGCCAAGATCGGCCTGCGTTTCGAGAGCGGAGCACTCGGCAGCCTGCACCTGGACTATAACCAGCAGCCGCCCGCGCATCGCTTCGAAGTCATCGGCACGCAAGGCTCCCTGAAATGGGACCTGGCCGACGGCGCAACCCGCGTTTACCGGGCCTCCGCTGAGTCATTGCAGACTTCGACCGGGATGGGCATCAAAGCGGGCGGCGAGTGGGAGACCTATCCGCTGCCCGAAGATTGGGAACGCAATGTCATGTTCCTCGAGCAGATGAAACATTTCGTTGCCCTGGTCAAGGGCCAGGCCCAAGCGGCCTGCACCCTCGAAGAAGGCATCGCGGTGATGAAATTGATCGCCGCCGTGCACGAATCCCAGCGGACGGGGCAACTGGCTTCGATGAAATAAAAATCGGGTCAAAAAATACCATCTTAAAATGGTTGTCCCGGCGGTTGAACTGCCGGGACAACTGCTATTTCACCTGCTCCCAGACAATCATGGTTGAACCTTTGCGCACAAAAAATGGCAGGCCGTCCACTTCAATGGCCGTGTAATCCTTGAGATACGGCTCGGCGCTTTTGAAATCGCCTTCCCAGAGCTGGACAATCACATCCGGCTGGAGTTTGCCGATCGAATGGGCATAATCCCACTTCATGTGGCCGGGGCGCACGTCCGCCAACCCCCACAGGCTGACCGGGGCCTTGATCGGCTCGCGGGCGATGACCGGGTCGGCCTTGCCGAGCAGGTCGATGAAAACCCGGTCGGGCAGGAAGTAAGGCTCCGTCCCGGCCGCCGTGACCGCGATTTTCGCGCCAGGTTTGGTGATTTTTTCCAGAATCAGGGCCGTGTTGACATATTTTTCGTTGGCTTCGATATAGACTGGCTTGCGCTGTAACAGCCAGCGGTCAATCGACTTGTAATCGGCCAGCAGGAAATTGAGATTCCACAGGCTGAAAGCGACCAGCACCAGCGCGACGAGATTGGTCGCCGCGCGGCTCCAGCCACCCGTCAGCTTGAGTTCCGCTTCAATAGCTTTTTTCAGGCTGCCCAGGGTCACGCCCAGAAGCGCAAACCAGAGTGGCAGCGCCGTGGAGACGAAGCGGTTGGCCCCGCCTTTATGCTCCCAGGCGTCCCCGCCGACATAGGTGCTGTAGGCCACCTGCCCGATGAAAAGCAGCGCCAGGAGCGTCACGCTTTTATCGCGGCGGAAGGCGAAAACCGCCAGCGGCAGCAGGAGCACGACCCAGTTCGACTGCCAGGCCAGTTCGAACAGCACCCAGAATCCGCGCGCGATACGGATGGCGGTCGAGAAATTTGTCATCTTGAGATAGTAGGTGTTCGGCAGCAGGTTCCCGTAATACCAGTAACGGATGAGTGTCTGCGCGCCAAGGAAGCCGACCAGCATCCCCAGCCCCCAGAGCAAATGCTGACGGCGGCGCGGTTTGTCAGTCAGCAAATTGAAGCCGAGGATCAAGACAAACGGGACAGCCAGATCCACGCGGACGAGAGTTCCAAGGCCGAGGAGCAGGTAAAGCCAGGGGCCCCAGCGCGACAGGTCACGGGACAGCACGATCCAGGCTGCCAGTGAGAGGATCAACGCCAGCAGGCTGACTTCCATCCCGAGCAGTCCCCAGATATCCAGCGGAGCATAAAAAGCGGTCAAGACCAGCGCCGCAACCAGCGCCAGGGTGTCATCCGTCAGGGTTCGGACGATTTTATAGATGAAGACCAGGTTGAGTCCGAGCAAAACCGCGCCGGTGGCCTGGATCGCCAGGCTGATTTTGGAGGCAGCGATGGGCAGCAAATGCCAGAAGGCCATGTACAACATCCAGAGCGGATTGGTGTACCCTTCGACGTATTCGCCGGGGTTCCAGACCGCGCCGTTGCCGTGCGCCAGGTTCCAGGCATAACGCATCGAGACCATCGCATCGTCGAAAAGGACATAGTAACGTTCGCCGCCCGCCATGAAGCTGGTGGCCTGGATATAACGGGCAGCGTAGAGGCCGAGACCGGCCAAAATGATGGCAAGGAGGATTTGGGGAAAAGAGCGGAAGAGAATTTTCATATGAGGTAAATTATACGCTCAAGCTGTGGGGAAATCGTGGGGAATCTGTTTTCATAACCCTGTTATAATATCCAAAATTCAGTTGTTGAATATAGGAGAACGGAATGGCAAAAGCAAATCTCATCGCCCCGTATGGCGGTAAACTGGTCAATTTGGTAGTCGAAGGCAAGGGTCGCGAAGACCTGCTTGCCAAGGCGGCCAAGCTGCCCTCGATCAAAATTTCCATGCGCGCCCTGTGCGACCTGGAACTGCTCGCCACCGGCGGTTTTTCGCCGTTGGAGACCTTCATGGGCAAGGCCGATTACGAAAGCGTCTTGCACCACATGCATCTGACGGATGGCACCCTCTGGCCGCTGCCGATCACCCTGACCGCCGACCCAAAAGAACTGCCAACCGTGGGCGAGGAGCTCGTCCTGCGCAATGCCAACAACGATGTGATCGCGATCATGACCCTCGATGAGGTCTATCACTGGGATCTCGAAACCGAAGCTGCGCTGGCCTACGGCTCGACCGATTCAAAACACCCGATGGTCTCCGAAATGACCCGCTGGGGCAAGGTCTGCATCAGCGGCCCGCTCAAGGTGGTCAACCTGCCCAAGTACCATGATTTTATCGAACTGCGCCAGACACCTGCCGAGGTACGTACGCGTCTGGAAGCACTGGGCCACGATAACGTCGTCGCTTTCCAGACCCGCAACCCCCTGCATCGCATCCACGAAGAACTGACCAAACGTGCCGCCGCCGCGGTTAAAGGCTCGCTGCTCGTGCACCCCGTGGTTGGGATGACCAAACCCGGCGATGTCGATCACTACACCCGCACCCGCACTTACAAGGCGCTGGTCGATAACTACTACAGCAAAGAAGACACCCTGCTCAGTCTGCTTCCGCTGGCGATGCGCATGGCCGGCCCGAAGGAAGCCCTGCTGCACGCCATCATCCGCCGCAACCACGGTGTCAATCACTTCATCGTTGGCCGCGACCATGCCGGGCCTGGTAATGACAGCACCGGCAAGCCGTTCTACGGCCCATATGATGCCCAGACCGTCATGACCGAGCACGAAGCTGAACTGGGCGTCAAAATGGTCCCGTTCGAAATGCTGGTCTACTTGCCCGATGAAGACCGCTACGTGGAACAGAAAGATATCCCCGCTGGCGCGAAGACTCTCAACATCTCCGGCACCCAGGTGCGCGATGACTATCTCACCAAGGGCAAACTGCTCCCTGAGTGGTTCACCCGCCCCGAGACCGCCGAAATCTTGCGCCAAAGCTACCCGCCCCGCCATAAGCAGGGCTTCTGCCTGTGGTTCACCGGCCTGAGCGGCTCGGGCAAGAGCGCCACCGCCCAGATCATGACCGAACTCCTGCTCGAATATGGCCGCGAATCGACCATGCTGGATGGCGATGTTGTCCGCACCCACTTGAGCAAGGGCCTCGGTTTCAGCAAAGAAGACCGCGACACCAACATCATCCGCATCGGCTTCGTGGCTGGTGAAATTGCCCGGCATGGCGGCGCAGTCATCTGCGCGGCCATCAGCCCCTACCGCGCGGCGCGCGAAGAAGCCCGCAAGTTCGTGGGCGAAAACTTCATTGAAGTTTACATGGACACCCCGGTCGAAATCTGCGAACAGCGCGATGTGAAGGGCCTGTACGCCAAGGCCCGCCAGGCGATGATCGATGGCAAACCGATGGGCTTCACCGGTGTGGATGATCCCTACGAACCCCCGGTCAGCCCGGAAATTGCGCTCCAGGGCTATGGCGCCACCCCCGAAGAAAATGCCCGCAAGGTGGTTGCGTATCTCACCGAGCAAGGCTATTTGTTGAACGAATAAGATTTGGCCCTCACCCCACACGTTTTCTGTGGGGTGAGGGAATTTTTATGTCTGCACAAAAATCACGCTTGACGTTTTACATGCCCCTCGCCATGCTTGTCCTTGGAGCAATGGCGATATTGTATATCTGTACCCCCACGGGGGTTGGGTTGGCAAATGACTCGGTGGCCTACATCGCCGGCGCGCGCTCCATTTTACAGGGAACGGGGTACAGCGACATCTGGCTCGACAGCTCCCTCGAAGCGATTACGCATTACCCGCCGCTTTTGTCTCTGACCTTGGCGGTGATTGGCGCTTTGGGGATCGATCCGCTGCGCGGCGCTCGCATTTTGAACATTCTGCTCTATGGTACAAATATCGGTCTGATGGGACTCCTGGGTTGGCGGATGACAAAGTCCCACATGGCTGGGATTCTGCTGGCGCTGCTTTTCCTGCTTAACGCATCATTGCTACGAATCCACATCTTTGCGATGAGCGAGCCGTTGTTTTTGTTTTTTAGCCTGCTATCATTTTTGTTTTTTGATTTTTCGCTCGAAGCTCGAAATTCGGAACTTGTTACTCGTTACTCGTTACTACTCACCGGCTTTCTCACTGGTCTGGCCTTTCTGACCCGTTACTCCGGCCTGGCCCTGATTGCGACTTTTCTCGTTGCCCTGATATTGCTCCGAACCAACTGGCGTTCCCGTTTCAGCAGCCTGGCCCTGTTCCTGGGCGGGGCCGTACCGCCGCTGGCAGCCTGGTTCATCCGCAATAAACTGGTTGCCGGGAATGTCACCAACCGCACCTTTCAATACCACCCGATCACGGCAGAAAATATCCAGCCGGGGATTTATAATTTCTCGCAGTTCCTGATGCCGATCGAGACTTGGCGGCGCGGGCTGGTCAAAGCTGGCGCAGTTGAGTGGATTATTCTGGGCCTCGCGTTGATTTTGCTGGTTTGGGTTATTATCACGGCCTGGAAATTGCTTTTCCAATCGCCCAATCACCCAATCACCCAATCGTCGAATCTACCTGTTTCCCTGTCTACCTGTTTACCTTTTACGATTGCCCTCTACATCTTTGCCTACCTCGGCGCGGTATTGTTCTCGATGAGTTTTTTCGATGCCAGCACTAAGTTCCAGCCGAGAATCCTGGCCCCGATTTATGTTTCGTTAATGGTGCTTTTTGTAGCTGTAGTGGCAAAACCATTAACCACAAAGTTCACAAAGATCTCGAAGGAAAACCTTTCTCTTTTTTTGCATGGTCTTGCAGCTCTCAGCGTGGTTTTTGTTCTTGGACTTTCGACCTTCGACTTTCGACAAACGGTTTTGACCTTGCAGGAAGCCGGGCAGGGCTATGCTTCATGGAAATGGCGAGACTCAATGGTGATGGCTGAACTGAAGAAATTACCAAGTGGCATGGCAATTTACACCAACAGCCCGCCCGCCATCTATCTTGTCACCGGGCGCGCCAGCCGGGTGCTGCCGACTCCACGTGACCCGGTTGACAACCGTCCGCGCGGGGATTATGAGCAAAATGTGGCCCAGATGCGCGCCGACTTGCTGGCCGGGAGGGCTGTCCTGGCCTTGTTCGACACCACCAGCATCGAGGATGCGCTCGGGGCGGAGAATGTGGCCCAGTTTACAGCAGGCTTGACCCTCCTGGAAAAAGCCCAGGGTGACACCTTGTATGGAATTCCATGATTTGTAGGGGCTACGCTCCCACAGGAGATGTAACATGCCAAAAATTCAAGAGAAATTCGATCTGACCGGCCGTGTGGCCGTTGTGACCGGCGGCGTTGGGCAGCTCGGCACCGAATTCTGCCGGACGCTGGCCGAAGCTGGCGCCGCTGTCGTGGTTGTCGACCTGAACCACGAAAAATGCACGGCCACCGCTGCCAATCTGGAGCAGGCCGGTTACAAAGCCCTGGGCATTGCCACCGACATCACCCAACCCGATTCTGTCAATGCCATGGTCGCCAAGGTTATCGCGACCTTTGGCCACCTGGATGTGCTGGTCAACAGCGCCGCGCTCGACCCCAAATTCGATCCGGACGCGGTCTCCAAGGGTATCGCCCCCGGCAAATTCGAGGAATATCCGCTTGACCAGTGGAACGCTGCGTTAAATGTTAACTTGACCGGGACCTTCCTGGTGACCCAGGCCTGCGCCAGGCAGATGGTCGCCCAAGGTCCCTCTGGGAAGGGGAGCATCATCAATATTTGCTCAACCTATGGACTGAACGGTCCCGACCAGCGCATCTACCGCAAGGCGGATGGCTCCCAGCCCGCCTTCAAGCCGATCTACTACACCGTGACCAAGGCCGGGATCGTTGGTTTTACCAAGTACCTGGCCGCCTACTACATGGAAACGGAAATCCGCGTCAATATGCTCACCCCCGGCGGCGTCTACAACAACCATGACGAACTGTTTGCCAAGAACTATGCTGCCAAAACCATCCTGGGACGCATGGCGCGCAAGGACGAAATGAACGGCGCGCTCTTGTTCCTGGCCTCGGATGCCTCCTCGTACATGACCGGAAATAACGTGGTTGTGGACGGCGGTTGGACGGCGTGGTAGAGCCAGTAATCAGTGATTAGTAATCAGTGATTAGTAAAGGCAAAACACTGATGGCTGAAAACTGGTAACTGGTCACTGAAAACTGGTGACTGATGACTGAAACTCTTGCTATCATCCCCGCGCGCGGGGGCTCGAAAGGCATACCGCGCAAAAATATCCGTAATTTTTCCGGCTATCCGCTGATCGCCTGGAGCATTGCCTCGGCAAAACAGTCCGAACTGGTGACGCGTGTGATCGTCAGCACCGACGACGAGGAAATCGCTGCGGTGGCGCGCGCCTGGGGTGCAGAGACTCCGTTCCTGCGCCCGGCTGAGTTCGCGCAGGATCAGAGCACCGACCTGCCGCTCTTTGAGCATGCCCTGAAATGGCTGGCCGAGAACGAAAATTACAAACCGGAGGTCGTCGTGCAATTGCGGCCCACTTCGCCGATCCGCCCCACAGGGTTGGTGGACGCGGCGGTGAGAATCCTGCTTGAGAACACTGAGGCTGATTCGGTGCGGGGCGTGGTCCCAGCCGGGCAAAACCCGCATAAAATGTGGCGGCTGCCCCAAGGGGAGAAAGGTCCGATGGCGAACCTGCTGGCGGTGGATGGAATCGAGGAACCGTACAACGCTCCCCGGCAAATCCTGCCTCCGATTTTCTGGCAGACCGGTCACATCGATGCCATCCGCCGGGAGACGATTCTCTCCGGCTCGATGAGCGGCAAGACGATTTATCCGCTGATCATTGACCCGGAATTTACGGTCGACCTGGATAATTTGCGCGATTGGATGCGCGCTGAATGGCTGGTGGCTTTCGGCGGGCTGGAAATGGTCTGGCCGGGACGCGCCAAACGCCCCATGCCGCAAAAAATCGACCTGCTCGTGCTGGATTTCGACGGCGTGCTGACGGATAACCGCGTTTGGGTCAGCGAGGATGGTTACGAAATGGTGGCCGCCAACCGCGGCGACAGCCTGATCATGAGCAAACTGATGCGCGCGGGAACGGATGTGATCATCCTGTCTTCGGAGGTCAACCCGGTGGTGGCGGCGCGGGCGCGCAAGATGAAGGTCGAAGCCATCCATGGTGTGGGCCTGGAAGACAAAGCCGTCGTCCTGCAAAACCTGCTCAAAGAGCGTAAAATTGACCCGGCCTATGTAGTCTACGTTGGGAACGACATTAATGACCTGCCCTGCTTCGATCTGGTTGGCTGGTCGGTGGCTGTAGCCGACGCCCAGCCCGAAGTGCTCCGCGCGGCTGATTTTGTCACATCAAAAACCGGCGGACATGGGGCAGTACGGGAAGTGTGTGATTTGATTTTGTCGGTAAATCGGTAAGTTGGGAAATTGGTTATCCTGGGTTACTACACTACCAAGCTGCCAATTTACCAAATTAGGAGAAAAATGACTCGAGAAATAAAGCTTGGAAAAAAGATTATCGGTGACAGGCAGCCCGCCTACATCATCGCAGAGATTGGAATCAACCATAACGGCGATTTGGAAGTTGCCAAGAAAATGATCGAGGCGGCGGTCCATGCCGGCGCGGATGCGGTCAAGTTCCAGAAACGCACGCCCGAAGTCTGCACACCGCTGGATCAGCAAAAGCAGATGCGCGATACGCCCTGGGGCTACATCACCTATCTCGATTACCGCCACAAAGTGGAATTGGGGCAGGGCGCGTACCGAGAAATCGATCGGCACTGCAAAAAGCTGGGCATCGACTGGTTTGTCTCGGTTTGGGATGAGCCCTCGGTGGATTTCATGGAGCAGTTCGAGACCCCGGCTTACAAAATCCCCTCGGCCTCGCTGACCGACCATGGCCTGCTGCGCCGCGTCCGCCAGACCGGGAAGCCGCTGATCGTCTCGACCGGAATGTCGACGATGGACGAGATTCATCGCGGGATGGAGGTGGTTGGCCTGGATAACCTGGTGATCATGCACACCACCAGCACCTATCCCTGCGACCCGGACGAACTCAACCTGCGGATGATCGAAACCCTGCGCTGCGAATTTCCCGAGACGCCGATTGGTTATTCCGGCCACGAGGTGGGACTCGTCCCCTCGGCGGTGGCCGTGGCCCTGGGCGCCTGTTCGGTGGAACGCCATTTCACCCTCGACCGGGCGATGTGGGGCGGCGACCAGGCCGCTTCGGTGGAACCGGGCGGTTTCGAGAAGCTGGTCAAATACATCCGCGTGACCGAAGCCGCGCTGGGCGATGGCGTCAAGAAGGTCTACCAGAGTGAAATGTCCTCACTGAAGAAACTGCGCCGGGTGAAGAAAGAGGAGTAAGTCAGTTATCAGTCATCAGTGTTGGGCTTTCCCAGCGCGCTGATGACTGATAACTGGTGACTGTTCACTGGTGACTGACATGGGAATTTCTGACACCCTCTACCATCTTGTTCGCCCAGGCGCGAAGTATCTCCAGGCTACCCTGCGCTGGAAACGGTTGACGTTCAACGACGTCCCACCGGTTTTTGCGAATGCCAAGCCGAAAAGTGGCTCGCACCTGCTGCTGCAAATCATGGGCGGCTTGTGCCAGATCGCGCCTTACGCATTTGTGGCTGCCGACCCGATTCGCACGATTAAGGCGGACGGTGGACGACGAACGGCGGACGATATTTTGACGGATTTAAAAGCCACCCGCCCCGGAGTCATCGGCTGGGGCTATGTGGATGCAACGCCCGAGAATGTTGCCTTTTTGTGCCAGCCGGAACGGGTCAACTACTTTATCTATCGTGACCCACGCGATTTGCTCGTCTCGCACGTCTTTTTTGCGACCGAGATGCACGAGGGTCATGGGATGCACGCATATTACCAGTCCCTGCCGGATTTCAATGCACGCCTAAAAGTAGCCATCACCGGGATCGACCAGGACAGCCTCCAGATGGTCAGTGTTCGTCAACGTTATGAAGGCGTTTTCCAATGGCTGGCGCAGCCCGCCGCGCTGTGCCTCCGCTTCGAGGATTTGATCGATAACCGCGAAGCGACCCTGAACCAGATGCTCGACCAGGTCGAAAAGACCGGTTACACGTTGCCTACCCCGCGCCCCCAAGCGCTCGCCGTCCTGACCGAGGCCATCCAGCCCAAAAAGTCAAAAACCTTCCGCTCCGGCAAAACCGGCAGCTGGCGGAATCATTTCACCGAGGCGCACAAGTCCCTGTTCAAGGAAGTCGCCGGGGATTTGCTGGTGCGGTTGGGGTATGAGAAAGATAATAACTGGTAAATGTCCGACTTTTTTCGACAAAACATCCAACGTCGCATTGTTCGACATGCCAACAACGCCCGCATTGTCCTGATAGCCTTGCGGGTGCTTTCCCTTGCCCCCCGGCCTAAAGACACCCGCCCGATTGCCTTTTTCAAGGCATCCAGCGGCCTCGACGACCTGTCCTGGAACAGCGCCTTCCACCTGCTGACCTCCTGGGGGCTGCGCCTGCAAGGAGTCCCGGTGGCTTATTTTGCCTGCGACCATGGCATGAGCCGCTGTGTGCTCGGCACCAACCGCGATGACCCGGCGCAAAAACCGCCGTGCAGGTCGTGCGTTTACCAGGCGAAGACGTTGTATACCGGGACACAGGTAAACTGGTTTAACTTCGAGCACAACACAGAACTCGAAGCAGCGATTAAAAACATGTCGTTGGCCGAATTGATGACCTTCGAATGGCCTTTCCCTGCCAAGCCGGGCCTCGATACGCCGCTACGCGGCTACTCGACCCTCGCGGCGACAATCCCTTTAGGCGCGCTCGTTCTCCCTGGCTTGCGCTGGATTTTGCGCCGCTATAATCTGATTGATGATAACGCAACGAAATTTTTCCTGCGCGAGTACCTCATCTCCGCGTTCAACGTAGCTCAGAACTTTGAGCGCTTCCTAGACTCGGTCAACCCGCAGACAGTGGTCGTGTTTAACGGTCAGTTCTACCCCGAAGCGACCGCCAAATGGGTGGCCAGGCGGCGCGGGCTGAGAGTCATTACGCATGAGGTGGGCCTGATGCCCGTCACCGCGTTTTTCACCGAGGGCGAAGCCACCATCTATCCCATCGACATCCCCGAAAATTTCGAGATGAACGAGGCGCAGAACGCCAAACTAGATGCCTATCTCGAAAAACGCTTCCAGGGTAATTTCATGATGGCCGGGATTAAGTTTTGGCCATCGATGAAAGGGCTGGACGAAGTCTTCCTGCAAAAAGCCGCGCAGTTCAAGCAAATTGTCCCGGTTTTTACAAATGTTATCTTTGATACCAGCCAACCCCATGCCAACGTGGTTTTTACCGACATGTTCGCCTGGCTCGACCTGGTGCTGGAGACGGCCAAGGCGCACCCGGAGACACTCTTTATTATCCGCGCCCACCCCGATGAAACCCGCTTGCGCAAAGCCAGTCTTGAAACAGTGGCTGGGTGGGTTGAGAGCCGCCGAGCAGCCGAGCAGCCGAATGTCATTTTTGTGCCCCCGCACGAACATTTGAGTTCGTATGAACTGATCCAGCGCTCGAAATTCGTGCTGATCTACAACTCGACCATCGGCCTGGAAGCCTCAATCATGGGCGCGGCCGTCTTGTGTGCCGGGAAGGCCCGTTTTACCCAGTATCCGACCGTCTTTTTCCCGCCGTCGGTAACCGAGTATGCCGAGACGCTCGAACGCTTCCTGACAGCCGAAGCCATCGACGTCCCCGCCGATTTCCGCCGCCACGCGCGCCGTTTCCTGTACTACCAGTTGTTCCGCACCTCGCTGCCCTTCGGCGAATTTCTCGAAACTGGCATTCGCACCACTCACGCCAAACTGAAATGGTTCGACCCGCGCGATTTGCTCAAATCCCCCGCCATCCAGACCGTTACGAAGGGTCTGCTCGAAAACGGCGAATTCCTGCTCGATGAAAAAAATTCTTAAACACGAAGGGCACAAAGTACACCAAGGAAAACCAAGCTTAAACCTTTGAGTACTTCGTGTCCTTTGTGGTTAAAGGTTTTTCAAAAATGTTGCGCAACATCCTCCGCCAAACCATCTACCAGACCGAAAAACTCGCCCAGCGGGCTAAATTCGTATCCCTGCCCATGCCAGCGAATGGCTGGCCGGTCCTGCTCAGTTCATCCTTCCCCAAAAGCGGCACACACCTGCTTGACCAGGTCCTGCTCGGGTTCTCGCAAGTGGCCCCGTTTTCGCGCCGCCTGCACTCCTTCTACGCCCAATATGATGGGGATACAGGCCGCAAGCGTTCCCAGGCGGAGACCCTGGACTGGCTCAATTCGCTCCGCCCACTGGATGTGACTTCCGCACACCTGTTTGCCCCGCCCGAGGTGTTGGAACGGGTCTGCACGCCCGCTTTTATCCCCTATTTTATCTACCGCGACCCACGCGATGTGGTTGTCTCGCATGTTTTCTACGTGACTGACATGGAACCCAACCACGTCCATCACGCTTACTACCAATCCCTGCCCGGTTTCGACGCCCGGCTGAAGACCAGCATTTTAGGTATCCCTGATTCGTCGGTCGAATTCCCTGACATCGCCGGGCGTTTCGCTCCTTACCTGGGCTGGCTCGACCGCCCCGAAGTGCTCAACCTGCACTTCGAGGATTTCATCCACGACCGCACCGAAACCTTGAACCGCGTCATCGACCATTTCCTGGCCCGTGTCTCACTGACAACGCCCCGCGAAACGATTCTCGCGGCTCTCGAAGCCTCGATCAACCCGAAAAAATCGCCCACTTTCCGCTCCGGCAAAACCGGGGAATGGAAAAAGCACTTCAAAGATGAGCATAAAACCATTTTCAAGGAAATCGCTGGGGATTTGCTGGTAAGGTTAGGGTATGAAAAGGATAATGATTGGTAATTTACCCCTCACCCCTTTCCCCTCTCCCATTGGGACAGGGACTGGGGGTGAGGGATGAACTGCTCCCTCGTCATCCGCGCCTATAACGAAGCCCAACACCTGCCGCGCCTGCTGGAGGGAGTCCGCCGGCAAACGCTCAAGGAGGTGGAAGTCATCCTGGTTGATTCCGGTTCAACGGATCAAACCATCTCGATTGCCGAATCCTACGGGGCCAGGATTGTCCACATCCTGCCGCAGGATTTCACCTTTGGGCGTTCGCTCAACCTGGGGATTCAAGCCGCCACCTGCGACCTGATCGTGATTGCCTCGGCGCATGTTTATCCCGTCTATCCCGACTGGCTGGAACGTCTGCTGGAACCTTTCGATGACCCGTCTGTCGGCCTGACCTATGGCAAACAGCGCGGCACAGGGACGAGCAAATACTCCGAACACCAGATTTTCGCCCGCTGGTTCCCGGATGCCAGCCAGGTGGCATGGGAACCGGGCAACGACCACCAAACTCATCCGTTCTGCAACAACGCCAACGCGGCCATCCGCCGCGAATTGTGGGGGAAACATCCCTACGACGAGACTCTCACCGGGTTGGAAGACCTGGCCTGGGCAAAATGGATGTTAAGCCAATCGTATGGCCTGGTCTATGTCCCTTCTGCAGAAATTATCCATGTCCACAACGAAACGCCCAAGGGGATCTATAATCGCTACCGGCGCGAGGCGATGGCCTTCAAGCGGATTTACCCCGAAGCGCACTTCAACATCTACGATTTTGTCCGCATGACCACGAGCAACATCGCCACCGATCTGTTCCATGCCGCGCGCGAGGGCGTCCCGCTCTCTAACCTGGCCAGCATCTTTTGGTTCCGCTTCAACCAGTTCTGGGGCACGTACCGGGGCTACCGCCAGTCCGCTGAATGGACTTGGAACCTGCGCCAGACCTTCTACTACCCGCGCGGCACGGAAGTGGTCGAGACGCCCAAGCGCGAGATTGAGCCAATTCGGTATAATGGGGAACATGACTAAAATTGCCGCTCTTGTCCCCATGCGTCACCACAGCCAGCGCGTGCCTGGCAAGAATTACCGCCCGCTGGCCGGGAAGCCGCTTTACCAGCACATCATCGAGACGCTGCTCGCTGTTCCTGAAATCACCACGATCATGGTCGATACCGATTCCGCGCCAGTGATGGACGGCCTGCGCGCGGACTTCCCGCAGGTTAAGCTCATCCGGCGCCCGGAAAACCTGCGGGCGCCGGAAATCCCGATGAACGAGATTCTGGCCTATGATACGGCCCAGGTCGAAGCGGATTTTTACCTCCAGACCCACAGCACCAATCCGCTCCTGAAAGCGGAAACCATCTCAGCGGCGGTGCAGAAATTCCTCGCCGCGTACCCGGCTTTCGACTCGATGTTCTCCGTCACCAGGATTCAGACCCGTCTCTGGGACTCGCTGACCCGCGCGATCAACCACAACCCGGCCATCCTGCTCCAAACCCAGGACCTGCCTCCCGTTTTCGATGAGAATTCCTGTTTTTACCTATTCACCCGTCAAAACCTGCTCGCCAAGCGCAACCGGATGGGCGAGCGCCCGTTGATGTATGAAATTTCCCGCTTTGAAGCGGTGGATATCGACGAGGAGTTTGATTTCCAGATTGCGGACCTGATGATGCGCGCCCGACAAGGGGAAACGAAATCATGACAAACGGCCTGAAAAGCCCCAAAACGGAAGCCTGGCTGGCGGGTGGGCTGATCGCACTGGCGGCCGCCCTCAGCTACGGGATTCTCATCCCGCAGCTTGGTTTTTATCGCGACGACTGGTTCATGCTCTGGACCGGGCAGTCGAACCTGGGGCTTTCCGGAATCATCCAGTTGTTCCAGACTGACCGGCCGCTGATCGGCTGGGTCTATGCAATTGTTTTTAAGTTTATCGGCACAAATGTCCTGACCTGGCAAATCCTCGCCTTGCTCTTAAAAATCCTGACCGGTCTGTCTTTCTTCTGGATTCTGCGCCTGGTCTGGCCAGAAAAACGGCTGGAGACCACTTTTGCTGCCTTGCTGTTCGTCCTTTATCCAGGATTTTTCCAGCAACCGGTGGCCGCCACGTTTTCGATTGTTTTGCTGGCGCTGAATGCCGCTTTTGTTTCCATTGCGCTGACAATTTACACCCTTCGGACATCCAACTGGTTTCTAAAAGCAACCCTTACGCTGACGGCGATGGCACTGACCCTGCTTTATGCGGCGCTCTATGAGGCGCTGGTCGGGCTGGAAGCTGTGCGTTGGGCATTGGTTTGGTATGTCATCGCGAATGAACGCAGTGCGGTGCAAGTGTCGTCGGCAAAAACCCAACGTCTCGCCTACCGTTCCGGCGCTCTTACAGGAACGACATGGAAAGCCTCAAAAATCCTGCTCCCATCCATCCTGGTGATCGCCGGATTTGTCGGCTGGAGATTGTTCTTTTTCGAAAGCGCCCGACGCGCAACCAATATTGACGTCCTGCTGGCAGATTATGCCAGCAATCCGCTCCACAGCCTTTTGCAGATTTTGTTTGGCTACCTGAAGGATTTGTTCGAGACGCTGGTCTCGGCCTGGTTTGTGCCTTTTTACCAATTCACGGCAGAAGGTCGTTATACCGATTTTCTCTCCGGGCTGGGCATAACACTGGTGGTGCTGGCGCTGGCGGCTGGCTACTTGATCTGGTTTCGCCGCTGTTACCCTGACCCGGAGCCGGATGATCCATTTTCCAAGCATCTCCTGCTGCTTGGGTTGGTGGCGGTTGTCATCCCATCAGCAGTGATCGTTGTTCTTGGGCGGAATGTTGTCTTCAGCACCCAGTGGGATCGTTACACCACGCAATCGATGCTGGGGGTGGCGCTGGCTGTCACCGGGGCTATCCTGTACTATTTACGCGGCTCCGCGCGCTGGGCTGTCTTTTTCAGCCTGTTGTTCCTGGCCGTGATGACACACTATCACAGCGCCGCCTACCATGCCCGCTTCTGGAACCTCGAACGGAATGTTGTCTGGCAGCTTGCCTGGCGCGCCCCGGCGCTCACACCGGGAACAACCGTGATCGTCTCCCTGCCCGATGGTTACCGCCTGGCCGAGGAGTACGAGGTTTGGGGTCCGCTCAACATGGCATATTATCCCGGCCAGCCCATGCAGGTCAGCGGGCAAGTCCCGTATGACGGGATGGCGCTCGACATCCTGGACGGAAAAAAGGAATCTCGCACGATGCGCAATGTCAACGTCAAGCGCGATTACGGCGCCCCTCTGGTTCTTTCCATGCCATCCCAGAATTCCTGCCTGCATGTCATTGACGGACAACACCCGGTCTGGCCGTATTATGAAAATCCGCGTATCAAGGAGATTGCTGCATTTTCGAGGCTCGACCTGATCGACCTGGCAGCGACTCCCGTGACGCCGCCTGTCTCCACCTTTGGCGCAGAACCCGGGCACGGCTGGTGTTTCTACTACCAGAAAATGGGGTTGGCCCTGCAAGCCGGGGACTTCGTCGAAGCCGCCCGCCTGGCGGATGAAGCCGCCCAAAAAGGGTTGAAGCCCTCCGACGAAACGGAATGGTTACCAGTCGTGCTGGCCTACGCCAACCTTGGGCAGATCGAGAAAGCCTCCAGCGCAGCAGACGAAATTGATAAATCTGTGCGCCGGTACATTTGTTTGCAGCAATCCGCCACTGCGCCGTGGCCGCAGGGCTACAATCCAGAATTGATCCGTAGCGTACTGTGCGGCAACAGATAAGTTTTCCCTGTTCGAGCAAATAATGAAAAACCATAAATATTTCTGGCCTCTACTTCTCATCCTGCTTTTTGTTTCGGCGCTGGCCTACTTGCCACTGGTCGGCAGCTTGGGCTACATCAAAGACGATTGGTTCTTGATTTATGATGCCCACTCTCAGGGAGCCGGCTTCTTTCATGAAATCTACCGGATTGACCGCCCCGCCCGCGCCTATGTGATGCAATTTATATATTCCGTTTTTGGGGACTGGGTGCTTTTTTACCACCTGGCGGCCTATCTCTACCGTTTTATCGCCGCAGTCGCCTTCTTCTGGGCGCTGGTCAAAACCTGGCCCCGGCGCATGGAAGCCGGTTTTGTGGCTGCGCTCTTCTTTCTGCTTTATCCCGGCTTTTTATCTCAGGTCAACCCGATCGATTACCAGGCACAGTTATTGAGTCTCTGCCTGGCCCTGGTCTCGATTGCGCTGACCATCCAGGCCATTCAGACAAAAACTCTTGTCCCTCGGATTGTTTACACAATACTTTCGATTTTGCTTGGACTGGCCTATCTTCCGCTGGTGGAATATTTCATCGGCTTTGAAGCCCTGCGCCTGGTATTCATTGTCCAACCTTTGATACCCAAAAAGGGACATTCTTTTAAAGCCCTGCTCGCATCCGCCCTGCGTTTGTGGCTGCCCTTTTTGACCATCCCGGCAGTTTTCCTGGTCTGGCGCTTGTTCTTTTTTGAAACCGAACGGCGCGCCACCGATGTTTCCCTCCAGCTTGGACAGTTGTTCAGTTCCCCGCTGACCGGGCTGGGATGGCTGCTTGTCCTGGCTGAAGACAGCCTCAAAGCCATTTTCCTGGCCTGGGCCATCCCGGTCTATCAGCTCGCTTTTGACCTGCGCTTGCGCGATCTGCTGACGGGCCTGGGGATCTCAGCAGTGGCGATTGTGCTCACGCTCGCCGGTCTCTGGTGGCTGGCGCGCAAGCCAAATCCTGCCGGGCAGGCTGAAAACGAGTCCGATTGGCGCATTCAGTTCCTGGTGATTGGCACACTCGTTGTGCTGGCGGGATTGCTGCCAGTCGTGATGGTCAATCGTCATGCTGACTTTGGAGATTATTCCCGCTACTTGTTGGCCAGCGCCGCTGGGGCCGCCATGGTTGCGACTGGGTTGATTGGCCTGCTGGAGCATCGACACGTTCGCACAATCTTGATCAGCCTCCTGGTTCTGTCTGCGACTCTCACCCACTACTCGAATGCCGTCCAGGTTGCGCTGGAAACGCACAACCGCCGCGATTTCTGGTGGCAGGTCAGTTGGCGAATCCCTGCGCTCGAGACCGGAACCACGCTGGTAGCAGAATATCCGGTTGGGGCCATCCAGGAAGACTATTTTGTCTGGGGCCCGGCCAACCTGATCTATCAGCCGCAAAAGCAAACCCAGATTCCGCTCGAGATTAAAATCCCGGCTGCGGTCCTGACCGATGAAAATGTCCTCCGGGTTTTGCGCGGCAAAGGCACTGAGACCCAGCTCAGGCGCGGGAATAACGTTGTCCGCGACTATGGAAACGTTCTTGTCCTGACCCAGGCCTCTGCCGGGAGCTGTGTCCGCGCAATCAACGGGGAATTCCCCGAACTGTCGGAAAAAGACCAACAGCGCATCCTGCTGGTCGCGCCCAAATCGAAAATCGAAAACGTTCTGGCCGAGGGGAAATCGCCAACCCCGCCGATTGAGCTTTTTGGTCCCGAACCCGCTCACGGCTGGTGTTATTATTACCAGAAAGCCGCCCTGGCCCGCCAGCTTGGCGATTGGAAACAGGTCGCCGCTCTCGGTGAAAAAGCGCTGGCTGAAGGCTACTACCCCTCCGACAAGATCGAATGGATGCCTTTCCTGCAAGCTTACGTCGCGCTCGGCCAACCAGAGAAACTCCGCCGTTTTGTGAGTATCCTGGGCGAAAGCCCTTTCATCCAGAAACAAGTTTGTGCCACCCTCTCCGCGGGCATCTCCGACCCGGAACTGTTCGCCTACATTCAGGAATCCTTCTGTAAATAAGCCTATGCCTACAATCCTTTTCTCTGCCCCGTACATGCTCCCCTTTGTGGAGCGCTTCCGCCCTGTCTTTGACCACTACGGGATTGACCTAATCCTCCCCGAGACAGTTGCCGAGCGCCTCGAGGAAGCCGATATCCTGAAATACGCCGGTCAGTTCGATGGCGCTCTTTGCGGCGATGACCGCTACACTCCGCGCGCGCTCGAAGCCTGCGCCCCGCGCCTGAAAGTCATCTCCAAGTGGGGAACAGGGGTGGATTCCATCCACGCTGAAACCTGTGCCCATCTTGGGATCAAACTAGGACGGACTCCGAATGCCTTTACCCTCCCGGTGGCGGATACCGTCATGGGTTACATCCTGGCCTTTGCGCGCCGCCAGCCCTGGATGGACAAAGCGATGAAAGCCGGCATCTGGGACAAAATTTCCGGCAAAGCCCTGCACGAGCAAACGCTTGGGATCATCGGCGTTGGCACGATTGGCAAAACCCTCGCCCGCCGCGCCCGCGCCTTTGGGATGAAAATTTTCGGCACTGACATCCTTGAAATTGACCATGTCTTCATCGCCGAAACCGGGATCGAAATGACAGACCTCGCCACGCTGATGGCAAATTCCGATTACATCAGCCTGAACTGTGACCTGAACCCCACCAGTTACCACCTGATCAACGCTGCGAGCCTCTCCTTTGCTGACAACACAGCCGTGCTGATCAACACGGCGCGCGGCCCGATCGTCGATGAACCTGCCCTGGTCGCAGCGCTCCAATCGGACAATCTCGCTGGCGCAGCCCTGGATGTCTTCGAAACCGAGCCGCTGCCGCACGACAGCCCGCTGCTGAAAATGGACAATGTTATGCTCGCCCCACACAACGCCAATTCCAGCCCGGCCGCCTGGGAGCGGGTCCACTGGAATACGATCAAAAACCTGCTTGATGGATTGGGCATGGACTCGACCCACCTTGAAACTTTTCGTAACTGATCGCTGATTTAACAAATAACCCGGAGACCAGATGACTAAAACCGTTCTTATCACCGGCGCTGGCGGCGGAATTGGCCGCGCCACCGTTGCTCTCTTTGCCGAAAAAGGCTGGCATGTAATTGGCGTCGACCGCGCCCCTTTTGGCGAGGGCTTCCCCGAAAACGGTCATTTTATCAAGGCTGACATCTCAGATGCCAGCGTCCTTGAGTTGATTTTCCTGCAAACCCGTGCCTCCACGCCCACGCTCGATGCCCTGGTCAACAATGCCGCCGTCCAGGTTGCCAAGCCGATTGTGGATACCTCGGTCGATGAATGGGATGCCGTCATGGCCTCCAACCTGCGCTCGGTCTTTCTCTTTGCCAAACTGGCGCACCCGCTCCTGAAAGCAGCGGGGGGCGGCGCGATTGTCAATGTTTCCTCCGTCCATGCCATCCAAACCTCGGCCAATATTGCCGCCTATGCCGCCAGTAAAGGCGGGCTGTTAGCGCTCACACGCGCCATGGCGATTGAATTTGCACCCGACAATATCCGTGCCAACGCCATCCTGCCTGGCGCGGTCGATACGCCCATGCTGCGCGCCGGCCTCGGCCGCGGACACGTCGGCCAGGGCGATCTGCAGTCGCGCCTCGATAACCTCGCGCGCAAAACCGTCAATGGGCGCGTGGGCCAGCCCTCCGAAATTGCCCATGCCATTTATTTCCTGGCCGACAGCGAGCAATCTTCCTTCATGACCGGTCAGGCGATGGTCGTCGATGGCGGCGCAACGGCGCGCTTGAGTACTGAATGAAACAATCCCTCAAAGCCTCCTCCCTCTGGCCCTTCATCCGTGATACCTACATCGGCCTCCGCGACCTGCCGCAATTGCCAGCCGCCTACCTGCATCCCTGGCGGCGTGAAGCCAAACGACGGCTGGCTGCGCTCAAAGATCTTCACAAAGGCAAACGCGCCTTCATCATCGGCAATGGCCCCAGCCTGAAGCAGACCGACCTGGGCAAGCTCAAAGGCGAAATCACTTTTGGGATGAACCGCATCTACCTGATGTTCCCCGAAATGGGCTTCAAAACCACCTACCTGAGCGTGGTCAACGATCTGGTCATCGAACAGACTGCCAGCGACCTGGCCGCCCTCGAGCTCCCCAAATTTCTCTGCTGGCGCTCCCGCCGCTTCTTCAACCCTGACCAGTTCCCCAATTCTAAATCTCCCAATTTACCCACCTTCATCTACACCACCTACGACTCTCCCCGCTTCTCTTCTGATGTCCGCGGGCGGGTCTGGGAGGGCGCGACGGTCACCTACGTCACGATGCAATTGGCCTTCCACATGGGTTTTAGCGAAGTTTACATTATCGGCGTCGATCACAATTACGAGACCAAAGGCAAACCAAATACCACCATCACCTCCACCGGCGACGACCCCAACCACTTTTCCGGTCAATACTTCGGAAAAGGTTTCCGCTGGCAGCTTCCCGACCTTGAAACCTCCGAAATGGCCTATCGCCTGGCGCGCCAGACTTACGAAAAAGCCGGACGTCGGATTGCAGACGCAACCGTCGGTGGGAAACTGACCATTTTTGAAAAAGTGGACTATAACGCGCTCTTTTAGTGGATCCTGTTTTGAACCAGACTTCCCGCAACCTGTTTACCGCGAAATGGACGTTTGCCTTCCTCCTGGTCTTTTTATTCGGCCTGGGAGCCTTTCTTCGTTTTTCCGATCTTGCTTCCCCACTGCTGGATTTCCACCCCACCCGGCAATTATTCTCCGCCATCAAGGCGCGCGGACTCTACTACCAGACCCTGCGCGATGCCCCCGCCTGGCAAAAGGATTTGGCCGTCCGCCAGTTTTCCGGTGAAGCGACCATCGAGCCACCCCTGATGGAAAACCTGGCCGCCGGCCTTTACGTTCGCTTCGGCCAGGAAAATACCGCCTACCCTCGCGCCATTTCGGCCACTGCCTGGCTCATCGCCGCCTCTTTCGTATTCCTGCTATCCAAAAACATCTCTCATTCACTGCCTGCCGCATTTGCTTCCCTGGCTTTTTTCCTATTCCTGCCTTATGCCATTCCCGCCAGCCGCGCTTTTCAGCCAGACCCACTGATGCTGATGCTGGTCGTCATTTTCTGGTGGAGTATCGAAATTTGGAGTCGGAAATCTCCCGATTTTCGTAGCGCCTGGGGCTGGGCCATCCTGGCCGGTCTGGCTGGCGGGCTGGCCATCTTTGTCAAATTCCCCGCCGTGTTTTTCATCGCGGGCGGCGCGCTGGGCGCCATCCTGGCCAATTCCAGCTTGAAACAATTCTGGAAACATCCGACCAGTTGGGTGATTGCCCTGCTTTGCCTCCTGCCGCCAGCCGCGTATCTCTATTACGGACTTTTCATGAATGGCTTCCTCGGCCAGCAATTTGGCAGCCGCTTTTATCCCGAGCTGTGGAGCAAACCATTCTTTTACCTGCGCTGGTTCCTGGCGCTCTCGGAGGTGATGAATGTACTCTGGGCAGCCTTGGCAGTTTTAGGTTGGCTCGTTTTTTCCCATAAACCGGCAAAAGTTTTTCTTGCCGCGCTATGGATTTCCTACTTCATTTACGGATTTGTCTTTGCCCACCATATCTCCAGCCACGATTACTACAGCCTGCCCTTAATTCCCATCGCAGCCCTGTCTCTTGCGCCATTCGCAGCAGAAATTAACTCGATTCTCTCGAAAAAAATCCAACCTTCACGCTATTTTCAAATCATTACGCTTGTCTTATTACTCATTACCCTTTCTCTAACCACCATCAAACAATATCTCAACCTGCGCAACAATGACTATCGTCAACAGGCTGCCTCCTGGGCTGAAATTGGAGATGCTCTCGGTCACCAGCCGGGTGTCGTGGCGCTGATTACCGATTATGGTTATCCATTGGCTTATTACGGCTGGCAAAATGTCAGTATTTGGCCCCTACCTGGGGGTGTTGGCAGGTTCGATGAAGATTTTGTCTTGCACACCCGCAAGAAAGCTTACTTCCTGATCACTGATTTCGATGAATACAACCGCCAGCCAGATCTTCAAAAAGAACTGAGCGAAAACTATCCGGTTTTGGCGCAAGGGAGTGGCTATCTGATCTTTGACCTGAAGCCTCCCAAGCCATAACCTGCCGCCTGTCCGTGTATCTGCTTGATTCGTTGCACTTTTACCGGGAATCCAAAAAACTCTTGACCACCATCAGCATTATCACCCCCTCTTTCAACCAGGCCCGCTTCCTTGAGCAAACCATCTGCTCGGTGCTGGAACAGGAGCCGCCGCCGGATGAATATTTCATCATCGATGGTGGCTCGACCGATTCCAGCGTGGGAATCATCAAAAAATTCGAAGGTCGGTTGGCGGGTTGGGTTTCAGAAAAAGACAAGGGCCAGGCAGATGCCATCAACAAAGGGTTCCGTCAGGCGCAAGGCGAAATCGTCGCCTGGCTGAATTCGGATGACTATTATCTCCCCGGCGCAATCCAAATCGCAGTGGAAACGTTCCGCCAGCACCCCGAGGCAGGCTTGGTTTATGGAAATGTCCTCTCTGTAGACGAAAACTCCGTCACTTTCAACCTGCAGACCTTCAAACCCTTTGGCCTGCTGGATTTGATGTCTTTCCAAATCATCAGCCAGCCCGCCGTTTTTATGCGCCGCTCTGTGCTGGAACAGGCGGGATTTCTCGACCCAAGTTTTCACATGCTGCTCGATCATCACCTCTGGCTGCGAATGGCAAGAATTTCATCGCTGGTCTACATCCCAGAGACACTTGCCGCCGCTCGTTACCACGCCGGAGCCAAAAACCTGGCAAACACGGAGGATTTTGGCCGCGAGGCTTTTCGGATTGTGGAATGGATGGGCAAGACCCCCGAGTTTTCACCTGTTTTCGAGCAGCACACAGCCCGCATTTTGGGCGGAGCACACCGCCTCGACGCGTTCTACCTGCTGGATGGTCACCAATACGCTGCCGCCCTGGCTGCCTACTGGCAGGCATTCCGTTATAACCCGGTGGTGGTCATCAAAGCAGGTCATCGCGTGATCTATGCCCTGCTGGCCTTGCTTGGTTTCGCCCGCCTGCGCAACGTGTATATGCGCTGGCGAGGCAAACTCCGCGCGGCCAAATAATCGTGTGAAGCGCCTACCGACAGAATCGATAGCGCCGCATTTACAAAGCATGGCTTTGATTTGTATCAAGTATAATGATAATGTATGACATTATTTTCAGGGAAACACATTCTTCTGGGTATTACGGGGTCAATTGCGGCCTATAAAGCTGCCGACCTGGCATCCAAACTGACCCAACAGGGTGCCCGGGTGGATGTGATTTTCACCTCCGGCGCAGAAAAGTTCATCACCCCGCTAACCTTCCAATCGGTCACCGGGCAGAAAGCCTTTAACGATGCCGCCCTGTGGGGCGGCGAAGCGCACATCCTGCATGTCGGCCTGGGACACAGCGCTGACTTGCTGGTGATTGCGCCCTGCACCGCCAACACGCTGGCCAAACTGGCGCACGGACTGGCAGATAATTTACTGACAGTCACTGCGCTGGCCATGAGCGGCTCCATCCTTATTGCCCCGGCAATGGATGTCGGCATGTTTGAAAACCCGGCCACCCAGGCAAACGTGCGTATTTTGCAGGAACGCGGCGTTCTTTTTGCCGGGCCAGCCGAGGGGCGCATGGCTTCGGGGTTGAGCGGCAGGGGCCGTATGTTGGAGCCTGCCGAAATCCTCGGCCACATCCGCCTGGCACTGGCGCGGGGCGGCAAGCTGACCGGAAAACGCATTGTCGTCACCGCAGGCGGGACACAGGAACCGATCGATCCCGTCCGTTACATCACCAACCGTTCTTCGGGGAAACAAGGCTACGCCCTGGCGCAAGCCGCGCTGGATGCGGGCGGGGCTGTCACACTGGTGACACACCCCACCGGGCTGGTACCGCCCGTCGGTGCTGACGTGGTCGAAGTCCGGACCACGCAGGAAATGCTGGACGCCGTTCTCAAGGCCTGTGATAACGCCGATGGCCTGGTGATGGCCGCAGCCGTGGCAGATTTCAGGGTCAAGCATGTGGCCGAACACAAGTTAAAGAAACGGGACGGGATTCCGCAGATCGAACTGGCAGCCGCACCAGATGTGCTGGGAACGGTGGCACAGGCGCGGGGGAGTCTGAAACGTCTCAAAGTTGTGGCCGGGTTTGCTGCAGAAAGCCGCGACCTGCTGGAAAATGCCAGCGCAAAATTAACGTCAAAACAACTCGATTTCATTGCCGCGAACGACATCTCCGCAGAAGATGCGGGGTTCGCCGTGGATACCAACCGCATCACCCTGTTATACGCTGATGGCCGGCGCGAGCCTTTGCCGCTGATGGGCAAAGACGAGGCGGCTGATGCCATTGTTGAACGGGTGGCGGCGCTCCTGGAGTAATATGCGCGTCTTAGTGATTTCTGATATCCATGCGAACTTGACCGCACTGGAGACTGTGCTGGCGGATGCCGGCCCGGTGGATGAGACCTGGTGCCTGGGCGATGTGATTGGCTACGGGCCTGATCCGAACGAGGTGGTCGAACGTCTGCGCGACCTGCCAAACCTGTCCATCATTTTAGGCAACCATGATGTTGCCGTGCTGGGACAGATGGATTATGCCGTCTTCAACAACGAGGCGCGCAAGTCGCTGCTTTGGCAAAAAAAGAGCGTGACACCCGCCAACATGATCTACCTCGAGAACCTGCCGCAAGACACACTGGTTCGCGAGAATGTGACCCTGGCGCACGGCAGCCCACGCGACCCGGTCTGGGAATACATTTTGAACACATTGGTGGCGCGGCTGAATTTTGAAGCCTTTACCACGCCTTTTTGTTTCGTAGGGCATTCGCACATCCAGTGCTTGTTTCACCTGGATGTCGTCAAAGACCGGGTCATACTGGATATTCCCAGGTCGGGCGAAGTGCTGAAGCTTACCCCGCGCGCGATCCTGAATCCCGGCAGTGTGGGACAACCCCGCGACCGCGACCCGCGTTCATCCTATGCGATCTATGACCCGCAGGCTAGTACCTGGGAGCCGCGGCGGGTGGAATACGATCTGGAAGCGGTCCAAAAGCGCATTCGCGCGGCAGGTTTGCCCGAAAAGCATGCCCTGCGCCTGGCGGAGGGCTGGTAAACGCTGGTTGAGCGCTATCCTGAGCCTGTCGAAGGCTAGGGCGCTGGTTTCCGTCCGCGCACTTGTATATCTTCTGTGAACTGCGCGGTGTGAACGCAAGCGCAGGTGTCGAAACTAACGCTTACAGGTTTCGATCTGCCGCAAAGAACGCGGCTGCTCAACCCCTCGTCTTTTGCGGAACAATTTAGCGGTGCATCACGTCCTTTGAACAGAAATCACCTTTCGCTTTTTTCATAAGGAGGAGCACCATGAAACCAAACCTGCTTTTCATCTTCGCCATCGCGGCCCTTTTCCTGGGGGCCTGTGGGATTGCTGCCGCGCCCGAGCCATTCGAGCTCCAAAGCCCGTTAAAGGCGGAAGGGGGCGCGATGGACGAATACCAGGCCGCGCCCGCTGCCCCGGCGAGAACGGTATCAGGGTACACGGAAAATACAGGGCTGGTGAACAACCCTGTCCGCCAGGATCGCATTGTCATCCAGAATGCTGACCTGTCCATCGTGGTCAAGGACCCGGAAGCCAAGATGCTTGAAATCGGGGCTATGGCGCAACGCCTGGGCGGGTTTGTGGTTTCGTCCAAAATGGGCAAAACCCCGATCGGCGAGGATACCTCGGTTTCCTATGGCAATATCAGCATCCGCGTCCCGGCCAAAGACCTGGACGCCGCCCTGAACGAGATCAAGGCAGACGCGGTCGAAGTTCAAAGCGAGAACCGCAGCGGCGAGGATGTGACTGATAAATACGTGGATTTGCAATCGCAGTTGAAAGCCAAACAGGCTGCCGAGACCAAATTGTACGAAATTCTCGAGAAAACTGAGAAGGCCGAAGACACGCTGCTGGTCTTCAACCAGCTAACCCAGATCCAAAGCGATATTGAAGTGCTGAAGGGCCAGATCAATTACTACGAACAGGCCGCCGCGCTTTCAGCCATCAGTGTGCGCCTGGTTGCCGAAGAGACCATCCAGCCGCTCAAAATCGCCGGTTGGCAGCCTCAGGGCGAGGCGCGCGATGCCGCACAGGCGCTGATTAACTTCTTCCAGGGCTTTATCAATTTCCTGATCTGGCTGATCATCCTGATTATCCCGGTGGCTGCCGTTATCATCACTTTGTTGGCCCTGCTCTGGCGGCTGCTGCGCTGGTTCTGGCGCAAAGTCTTCCCCAAGAAAACCCCGGCTTCCCCTCCGCCCGCGCCTGTCGGATAACCCACCGACCCTCTTGCAAAGGTCTGCCCCTCTCCTAACCCGGAAGAGGGGCTTTTTTGCAGGTATAATTTTGAGCGATGGAAAAACTTCTCCGCGACGCCCAGCAACTCTTTGGCCTCAGCCTCTCAGCAAAACAGCTGGCGCAGTTGACGGCTTATGAGCGCGAACTGTTGGATTGGAATGAAAAATTTAATTTGACCGCCATCCGGGACGTAGACGGTATCCGGGCCAAGCACTTCCTGGATTCTTTTTCCTGCACCCTGGCCTGGAAGGACCAGATTCCCCGCCGCCTGATCGATGTGGGTACGGGCGCTGGATTTCCCGGAATCGTGCTCAAGATCCTCTACCCCGGCCTGAAGCTAACCCTGGTCGAATCGGTGGGGAAGAAAGCCAGTTTCTGCGCGCACATTGTTCAGACCCTGGGGTTGGAAAGCGTAGAAGTCCTCTCGGCGCGCGCCGAAGAGGTGGGACAAGATTCTGTTCATCGTGAGAAATATGATTGGGCAGTAGCCCGCGCTGTCGCCGCCATGCCGGTTCTCTCGGAATACCTGCTCCCGCTGGTTCGGGTTGGCGGCGGAATGTTAGCCCAAAAGGGCGAGAGCGGCCCAGCGGAAACCCAGACTGCGGAAAAGGCCCTGGAACTCCTGGGCGGACGTCTGCGCCAGTTGGTCAAGGTGGAACTGCCCGGGGTGGCCGATGAACGCTACCTGGTGGTCATCGATAAGTTTGCCGCCACGCCGCCTGGTTACCCCCGTAAAGCGGGGATTCCGTCGAAAAAACCGCTGTAACAAAACGAAAATCAATAATAAACAGGACGCTCGGCGTCCTGTCGGGAGTGGGTGCAGAGGGACTCGAACCCCCGACCTCCTCGGTGTAAGCGAGGCGCTCTAACCAACTGAGCTATGCGCCCAACGCCGCAGATTATACCCGATTTGCGCAGACCTTAAGATCTTATTCTAAAATTAACGATGTCGTTGCGAGTGAGCGTTCTTCAGCCTGTCCTGAACGAACAGTTCAGGGCGAACGAAGCAATCTCCAAAAGGTCAGTTTTACCCACTTGACGGAAGATTGCTTCGCCACAAACCGGCTCGCAATGCCATATTAAACAGGAGACAAAATGACTTTTTTAATCGTACTGATTGGTTGGGTTTTCTCACTCACCCTACACGAATTTTCCCACGCCCTGGTGGCTTATCGCGGCGGCGACTTTACGGTGCGCGAAAAAGGCTATCTGACGTTCAACCCCATCAGATATACCCACCCGGTCTACTCCATCCTGCTCCCGATCATTTTCCTTCTGATGGGTGGTATCGGGCTTCCTGGCGGCGCAGTCTATATCGAAACCTGGCGGCTGTACTCACGCAAATGGGAGACCGCCGTCTCGCTGGCCGGACCGATTTCTAATTTGCTGCTGGCCATCCTGCTGGGAACCTTCCTGCGGTTTGCGCCGGTAACTGCGGGAGGAATCTGGCCCGCGCTGGCCTTCCTGGGGTTGCTGCAGGTCATGGCGGTTCTGTTCAACCTGCTGCCCATCCCACCCTTCGACGGTTACCGGGCCATTCGTCCGCACCTGAGCCTGGGATTACAGGAAAAAATGGACCAGTTTGGGCAGGTCTCCATGCTGGTTGTCTTTGCCATCTTCTGGTACCTGCCCGCCGTCAGCGGCGTCTTCTGGCGACTGGTGGGGCTGGTTGCGCAGTTGGTGGGCATTCCCATCAACCTGGCAATTTTAGGACAGGAAGGCTTTATGTTCTGGAGATAAAAAAAGCGGCCAATTTTTCCGCTCCTTTACATCAGCGATAATCGCCTTCGCCTTTGATGGCTCCCCGTTCGAGACGGGAAAACAGTTTCTCGAGGTTGGCTTCGGCCACTTCCTGCAAGGACAAGTCCAACTCGGTGGCAATTTGGGCCATGTACCAGAGCACGTCGCCGAGTTCGTATTTCAAGGCACTGCGATCTTCGTCAGATATTTTCCCGCCCTTATCGCGAAATATTTTTTTCACCTTCCCGGCCAGCTCCCCGGCTTCGTTAACGAGACCAAGCGTGGGATAGACAATGGGATGATCGGTGTGGATCAGACTCCACGTTTTACGGGATTCGCGCTGGTAAGCCTCAAAATTTTCCAATTTCATCCTGGTAACCTCCGGTAAACTGGGCGGATTATATCAAACCATCCATAAATAGACGTACCATTGGGTGATATGGAGATTGCGCGAAACCATCTATACTCAAAGATAAAAAGGAGACACAACCATGAAAAAGCTTTTCCCGATCTTGATTTCTCTCACCCTTGTTTTAAGCGCCTGCGGGCTGCCAGGCACAAATGCCAAACCGACCGCTGTGAGCCTGCCCACAGCCATTCCTGAAGTGACCACAGTCAACCCGACCCAGGCGGCGAAAGCCGGTAAAGCCGGTGACGAGCGAACCTCCTCTGCCGATGGGATGGTGCAAGTCTTTATCCCGGGTGGAAAGTTCCAGATGGGTGGTTTCGACGGTGATGCCCAGAAGGATGAAGATCCCACCCATGGGGTCACGCTCAGTCCCTACTGGATGGACAAGCTGGAAGTGACCAATGGCATGTATCAGATGTGCGTGCTGGCCGGCGCCTGCCAATCTCCGCGCGAAGTTAAATCAGCCACGCGCCCAAGCTATTTTGCCAACCAGGATTTTTCCGATTACCCGGTTATCTTTGTCAGCTGGAAGGATGCGGACAATTACTGCACGTGGGCCGGTCGCCGCCTGCCAACCGAAGCCGAGTGGGAATTTGCCGCGCGCGGCAGCGCTGACTTCCGCCGCTTTCCCTGGGGCGACCAAAGCCCCGATAACAACCTGGCAAATTATGATTACCAGGTTCGCGACACCTCGCGCGTAGGCAGTTTCCCGAAGGGTGCCAGTCCGTTCGGCATTCTCGATATGGCCGGGAATGTTTGGGAATGGGTCTCTGATTACTACAACGCGGAATATTACAGCCAGGCTGGCGAACAAAACCCCGTTGGGCCGAGTGGTAAAGACGGGGCCGTTAAATCGATGCGCGGCGGCTCGTGGGCCGATAACTTCAAGGAAGTGCGCGTTTCGAATCGAGGTTACGCCAAATCCCCCAAGCTGTCGGCTGACAGTAAATCTGCTGAATACAAGGGCGATGCCAACAACCGCACCGGTTTCCGCTGCGCTTCTGATGGCAAATAAGGTTTAACCAGGTATCAAAACGGGATGCTCCAAAGCGGGCATCCCGTTTTTTGTTTGTCATGCGTCATCAATAAGTATTATTTCACACCAGTCGAAATAAAACCTGCCAGCAGGTCATCGAGCACTTTACGGGCAATGGCCTGCTTCCCAACACTGAACAGATCGGGGTTGGCATTGGTGAACGACAGGGGCGCAGGGAAGGCTTTGCCGCCCTGTCCGGCCAAAAGCTCAGGGAACGCCGCTTTCATCGCCTCGAGATAATTGGGCTGGAGCGTCACCACCCAACCGGGGACATCCTTCGTTGGGGTCTGCGTGCCAATCATCAAGACACCAACGGTTGGGAGGTATGTCAGCAATTCGGGAAGATCAACGCCTGGCTGGAGAAACAACGTTTCCACTTTTTTGCGGATGAGGATATCAGCGTAAGCGCTGTATTCGTTTGGTTTGGCGTCTTGCGGAACCACCTGCGCAAGTGGATATGCCTCGAAAGGCCCGGCATACGGACTGCACAGCCCACAGTAAAATTCGTGCCCGGCGCGAAAAGCCGTGGTAATGGCAGAGGCATCGGGAGAATCCTTCACCAGCAGGACACCTGTGTGGTAATCCTGGGTGATCATTGCGCCAATATACCCGGCGATGAACGCGACCTGATCGATGCGGGCAGCCTCGCCTCCCAGAACGCTGATATTCCCGCCTGGCTGAACACCCGGCAGGTTGATTGCCAGGAACTGTGTCTGTGGGGCGGCGGCCGCCAGTGAAGCGATATCTGCTTCAGGGGAAAGATCGACGACGATTTTCAGGGTGGGTTCCAGGTCAGCATTGGTTAGCTTATTGAGCACCACATAACGATAGCCTTGCGCCTGGGCAAGATCATAGACGGCCTTCTGGTAAGCCTTGGACTGGGATTCGTTCATGTCTGCCGGGACGACCAGGATGACCAGCGGTGCAGGCGGCGTGGAAGTAGGGCCAGCCGTTGGCACGGGAGTGGCTGTCGGGGCGGCAGGCTGGGATGGGGTCGCGTCACCTGCGGCGGGTGCGCCTAAGGTGCAAGAGGTCAAAAGGATCAGGGAAAGCAGCAGGGCAAATCGAGCGCGCATGGTTTTCTCCACAAAAAAGGTTGTGTGGTATTTTACCTTAAACAACAGAGACGCCGCATGACGGCGTCTCTGTTGTTTAAGGGATCAATCCTGCTTACTTGCTGATGACTTTGATGCTCTTCGGGCGGGAGGATTCCGCCTTGGGAATCCGCAAGGTCAAGACGCCATTTTCGATGCTGGCAACGGCCTTGTCGGCGTCGAGTTCGGTGGGCAGGCGCAGGGTGCGGCGGAAGGCTCCGGCGGGGAGTTCGCTCATCAGGTACTCGCCTTCGTGCTGGCCAAATTCACCCTCGATGGAGAGAGCATCCTCCACAATCTGGATGTTCAGGTCTTCGGCCTTCAGCCCAGGGACATAAGCGTTCAGAACATATTCTTCGCCCTCGTCACGGATATCGACGGGCAGGGGGCGACCGGTAATTTCAGCCTGGGGACGGGCAGCCCAACGGCGGGCGAGACGATAAGGGGTGGTAAAGTAAAGGGACATGGTCATTTTCCTTTCTGCTTGTATTGGTCAAAGTATGTCCTGATGATATTGCGCGCCCGTTAGATAACGGAAAGAGGAAAATCGGCGTTATGTTAATTCTAAATATGAGAAATATCAACATCGCTCTCAGCCGAGATGTTCTGTTCGGCAGGCAAGTCTTCCCAGAGCGGTCACAAATTGCGTTTTTTTCTTTACCGGGAAAAACGCAATTTGTGACCGTGGGTATTATATAATCATGCGCATGCCACAAAGAAACTTGATTGTCGTCATCGTTGTCGGATTGCTGACCGGGCTTGGGATTTACTCGTACCACCAGTTGCGCCCGGCCTCCTCGCGCGGGCAATCCGTCTGGGCTTATTTGCGCGACCCGGCGGCGAACCAGAATTTGGCTCTCCAGGCCGGAACACGCTGCGGAAACGCTCCCTTTATTTTCCCAACCAACGGCATGGCGGGCTTCCTTTGGGATGATTCCTTCCGCCCCGGCCACCGCCACCAGGGCATCGACATTTTCGCCGGGACCGAGGTGGGCGTTGCCCCGGTCATCGCTGCCTACCCCGGCTATCTCACCCGCCTGCCGGAGTGGAAATCGAGCGTCATCGTGCGCGTCCCCAATGACCCGCTCAACCCGGGCCGCCAAATCTGGCTGTATTACACCCACATGGCCGATTCCAGTGGCAGTTCATTCGTTTCGACTGAGTTTCCCCCCGGAACGGAGGAACAATACATTCAAGCTGGAGCATTGCTGGGGTATCAGGGCAATTACTCCGGCGATCCCAACAACCCGGTGGGTGTCCACCTGCATTTTTCGATCGTCCGCGACAATGGGCTTGGCCGCTATACCAACGAACTCGAGATCGGCAACACCTATGACCCCTCCCCCTATTTGGGTTTGCGTTTAAACGCCAACACCAACCCGAACCAAATCCCGGTTTGTGAGCCATAAAATGGAAAATTTGACAGGAAAAATTGCACTGATCACCGGCGCGGGCAAAGGCGCGGGACGAAAAATCGCGCAGGCGTTTGCCGCGCGAGGGGCATTTGTCGCCGCGAACGATATCTCCCCCGTCAACGTTGAAGCCGTTGTGGACGAAATCAACGCCGCTGGGGGCCGCGCCCGCGCCTACATTCACGATATTGCCAAAAAGGTGGATGTGCAGGCCATGGTCAACAATATCACCGACGATTTTGGCCGGATCGATATCCTGGTCAACTGCGCTCATGTCGAACCGCGCACATCGTTAATCAACCTGGACGAATGGGACCTGCACCGCGTTTTCGAAGTTAACGCTATCGGCACACTGCTGATGATGCAAAGCGTGGGAAGGGTCATGCGCACTCAGGATAGCGGGATCATCATCAATCTGGTCAGGCTGTCGGCTGATTCGCCGGTATCCTTCATTGCCAGCCGCGCCGGGATCGCCGCCATGACGCGACGCGCCAGCGAGGAACTGGCTCAACACGGCATTCGCGTCTGCGCCGTGACGGAGGGCGATCCCGTCGAAGCCGTGCTGGCGATCTGCGAGAAGTAAAAACATTGTCGCAACTCAGTGGATCTACCTCAATCCAGATTAAACATACCCTATTTATAAGAGTTTGATAAATGAGGCTTCGCTTTTTGTGAGACTGCCAAGCCTGGTGTTATATAATGATATTGTCAAAATGAAATTGGGAATCTCCATGGGAAGACCCCGAATCGTGGGCACCCTTCCTTCTGCAAGACAACGGGGAAGCCCCCCTGCAAGACCTATCTCAAAAAAGGAGCGAAATATGATCAGCAAAGTAATGCAAGATGCGATTAACGAGCAGATAAACAAAGAAATGTTTTCGTCATATCTGTACCTCTCAATGGCCGCCTATTTTGAAAATTCAGGTTTACCGGGCGCAGCCAAATGGATGTACGCGCAGGCTGGCGAGGAAAACGAACACGCCATGAAGCTTTTTGAACATCTCGTCGACCGGGGCGGCAAAGTGACGCTCAAGGCCATCGCTGCTCCTGAAGTTGAGTGGGCCGGGCCAATGGCCGCCTTCAAAGCCGTGTATGAACACGAGCAGTTGGTGACAAAATCCATCCACGATTTGTACGAAGTCGCCCTGAAAGAGAAGGATTACGCTGCCCAGGTTTTGCTGCATTGGTTTATTGATGAACAGGTGGAAGAAGAGAAAAACGCTGCGGAGATTGTCGATAGCCTGAAGCGCATCGAGGCGCATGAAACCGCTATCCTACAGCTCGATCACCAGTTGGGCAAGCGCGGTAAAGAATAAATTGACTCGGTTCAGGTCCCTAAAGGTCGAAAAAACCTTTAGGGGCTTTTTGGTAAGGTTCTGCGTTTATCAGCTAGCGTTGAACAAAGGTGTACTATGTTGATCATTGTCAGCGACATTCACCTGGGCGACGAAACCTGTGGTAAATCCATTTCCCCGAATGCGTTTGCCCTGTTCTCCGAACGCCTGGGAGAACTGGCATATCACGCCTCCTTTCGAAGCGATGGTCAGTACAAGCCGGTTGAAAAAATCGACCTGGTGTTAATGGGCGATATTCTCGACCCGCTGCATTCCAGCCTGTGGCTCGACGGAAAACCAGGCAGTGCAGACTATCTCCGCCCCTGGTCCGACCCGTCCAACCCCCGCTACGCGGCCAAACTCCAGCAGGTGACCCGCGCTATCTTGCGCGAGAATCAATTATCCGTGGGGATGCTAAAACGCCTGGCTATAGAAGAGATTATCCGCCTGCCGCCCGCGCTAAAGGGAGCGCCGGATTCTGATTCGCGCGAGCGTATCCCGCCGCGGGTAAACATCCATTATATGATCGGCAACCATGATTGGTTCTATCACCTGCCCGGAAAAGACTTCGACGCCATCCGCCAGGAATTGATCGACGCAATGGGCCTGAGCAATCCGGCCAATAACTTCCCCTGGGAAATCTCGGAGCATGAGCCTTTGCAGGATGTTTTTGCGCGTTATAAAGTCTACGGACATCATGGGGATAAATACGACAGGTTCAACTATGACCGGGAGCGAGGCCGCGATTTTGGCACCCTGGGTGATGTCTTTGCGGTGGAGGTCCTCAACCGTTATCCTGTGGCTGTGGCAGAGCAATTCGGCGATGAACTTCCCCAGGCGATCGTCAGCAGCCTGCGCATGCTGACCAACGTCCGCCCGGCGCTGGCCACGTCGTTGTGGATCACCGGACAAATCCGGCAGCATGCCGGGAGCAGTGCGCTTGAAAAAAAGCTCAAAAAAATCTGGGATCAAGTCAGCGAGGAATTCCTGCAAGTCGATTTTGTGCGCGAGGCTGATAAAGCTTTCCAGTTCGACCTGGTGGATGCCATGGAACTGGTGGTCAAAGTCTCAAAAAAAGCTTCGTTCAAAACGATCAATGACTTGATGCTGTGGATTCGTAACAAAATGTGGGAGGGCGAAATCTCGTATGCCAATCACGCCCTGCGAGAGCCAGCCTTCCTCGACAATTCGGCCCGTTACGTTGTCTACGGGCACACCCATCATCACGAAATCATTCCCCTGGATGCGGAAGGGGAACCGCCTTACGAAGAGAGCCAGATTTATTTCAACTCCGGCACCTGGCGCTCCTACTACGACCTGGCCGTTAGGGACCCGAAAGCGCAGAAATTCGTTCCCTACCAGTCGATGACCTACCTGACCTTCTATGACGCCGAGGAGCGCGGCGAGCGGCATTTTGAGACCTGGACCGGGGCATTCGTCTAATCGACCCGAAGAACCCTCACAACCTGCAACCGAAAACCAACGGCCACGGGGGAAAGGTGGCGTTTTTTGTGCGGAATCGTAACCACTCAGCGAGGGTGCGGCTCATAAATTGCGCTCTCCTACCCTAACCCGGACAAGCCGGAAAAGATTTAACCGCTGAGTTCGCAGAGAAAACCTTCTTAAATCTCCGCGCTCTTTGCGATCTCTACGTTGAAATATTCTGGCTTTTTGTGCAAGCCTTTCACTTTTTAGGCCCTAAAAAAAGTGCACTTTGTGACCGTGAAGGGTATACTTTGACCGGGAGCCAGCCTCCCGGTTTGTATTTTCAAGGAGCTCCATGACTTTCATTGGCGAAATCGCCTCGTTGTTTACTTCTCTGTGCTGGTCGCTTTCGGCCATTGGATTCTCCTTAGCCGGGCGGCAGGTCAGTTCGCAGGTTATCAACCGCGTGCGTGTCACGCTGGCTTTCACGGCTCTGTTGTTAATCAACTGGATTTTCTATGGTCAGCCCATCCCCTTTTATGCGGGCGGGGAGCGCTGGTTCTGGCTGACGCTTTCGGGCATTGTCGGGCTGGCCATCGGCGACGCCTTCTTGTTCCGCTGTTACCAGCTTGTGGGACCGCGCATCGGCCTATTGCTATTAAGCCTGGCGCCCGTCTTTGGAACCGCCATCGCCTGGCTCTTTTTTGGCGAAACGCTGACAGCCCTGCAGTTTGCAGGGATTCTGGTCACACTGGGCGGCATCGGCTGGGTGGTGCTCACCCGTCCGGCGCTGCAAGCGGGCGAGGTGCATGTCAAGCTTTCAGCGCAGGGCGTCTTGTTCGGGATTCTCGCCGCCCTGGGGCAGGCGGGCGGCCTGGTACTCTCGAAACAGGGCATGGTTGGTGATTTCCCGCCCTTCGCCGGGACGCTGATCCGCATGACGGCGGCCATCCTGTCGCTCTGGGGCATGGCATTTTTCCAAAAACAGGTTGGCAACACGTTTACCGCCGTCCGAAAATATCCAACCGCGCTGGGTTGGGTGGCCTTCGGGGCCACGTTCGGGCCGGTGATCGGCGTTTCAGCCTCGCTGTTGGCCATCCAACATGCCGAAATTGGCGTAGCTTCCACCCTGATGGCACTGCCGCCTGTCTTCATGCTGCCGGTCAGCTATTTTGTGTTCAAGGAACGCTTCGGCTGGCAGGCCACCGCCGGAACACTCCTGGCAATCGCCGGGGTGGCCCTGTTATTTTTGAAATAGATCATGACGACAATCTACCCCCTTTCCGCACTCCGCGCCCTGGCTTTACACGCTACTGGACTCGATACCGCCAACGGGAGCGAACCAAGCCTCAGCCTGGATTCCGTTTTCGAGACGGTCGACCGGTTGGGAGCGGTCCAGATCGACACGCTCCAGATGGTGGCGCGCGCCCATTACATCACCTTATGGTCTAGGCTGGGAACATACGATCTGGCCCTGTTCGATACACTTGCCAATGACCAGGAACAGCGCAAGCTGTTCGAAGGTTGGTACCACGCCGCCTGTTTTATCCCAATTCACGAATACCGCTACCAGTTGCCCCAGCAGCGTCACCTGCGCGAGAACGGGCATCGCTGGTACACCGAATGGATGGCCCAGCCCGGCAACCGGGAGTTGATGGAGGCCATCCTGGAGCGCATCCGCCGGGAGGGTGCGCTGCGCGCCAACAACATTGAGGGCGAAAAACACCAGCACGGCACCTGGTGGAACTGGCGTCCCGAAAAAATGGCGCTGGAACACCTTTTCAGTTTTGGTGAGCTGATGATCGCCGGGCGGGTCAAATTCCAGCGCGTTTACGAGCTGACCGAGCGAGTGCTGCCCGAATGGGTCGATAAGCGCGAGCCAACCGCCGAGCAGCGCGACCAGTTCTGGCTGGAACGCGGCGCAAAGGCGCTGGGCATCTGCCTGCCGCGCAACGCCGCCGACTATACCTGGATGAAACTGGGCAAGGCTCGCCCTTTAATCGCCGAACTGGTCAAAGCAGGGGTGCTGGTGGAAGTGCAGGGCGAAACGCTGAATGGGGTGGAAAGACTGATCGTCCAGCGCGAGAACCTGCCTGCGCTGGAAAAGGCGGCCTCCGGCGAGATCCGGGCCGAACGGACGACCTTTCTTAATCCGTTCGACAACCTGTGGTGGGCGCAAGGGCGCGACGAAGCTTTCTGGGGTTTCCGCCAGCGGCTGGAAGCCTATTACCCCGCACCGAAACGAGTCTACGGCTATTTCTGCCTGCCGATTCTGCACAAAGACCGCCTGGTGGGGCGTTTCGACCCGAAACTGGAGCGCAAGACCGGCGCACTGCGGCTCAAGGCGCTCTACCTCGAACCGGGCATCGAACCCAGTGAAGAACTGACCGCCGACTTGGCCGGGGCAATGCGCGATTTCATGCGGTTTCACAGCGCGAAGGAACTGGTCATCGAAAAAAGCGACCCGGCCGGGTTTGGCAAGAAGCTGCTGCGAGCGATGTAACTGGAAACACAGTACAATATGGCTACCTTAATCCAGCCTCGGTCTTTCATCTTCGGTCCAAAAAATGTCCACCATTGACGAAATCAAAGCCCGCATCGACATCGTCGACCTCGCCAGCGAGGCCGGGGTCAAACTGCGCCGCAGCGGGCGCACACAGACCGGGTTTTGCCCCTTCCACTCGAACACGCGCACCCCGGCTTTCGTCATCTGGCCCGAGACGGGCACCTGGCGCTGTTTTGGCGAGTGCAATGACGGCGGCGATATTTTTAAGTTTGTGATGAAAAAAGAGGGGATCGATTTCAAAGAAGCTCTGCAGCGCCTGGCAGAACGCGCCGGGGTGCAGTTGGAAGAATTTCACACGGAAAAACCCGAGCAAAAAGAGGCGAACCAACGCCTGCGGAATTTACTGGAGGATGCGGTCACGTTTTATCGGCACCAGTTATTAAATACCCCGGCTGGCAAAACCGCGCTGGATTACCTGCTCGAAAAACGCCATCTTACCCTGCAAACGATCGAAAATTTTGGGCTGGGGTACGCCCCGCACTCATGGGATGCGACCCTCAACCATTTCACCTCCAAAGGCTTTAGCGCCCAAGATTTGCTGGATGTTGGCCTGGTTACCGAGCGCCAATCCGATTCCCAATCAACCAATTCCCAATTTACCGATTCCCGAACTTACGATAAATTCCGCCACCGGGTCATGATCCCGATCCGCGATGAGAATGGGAAAATGACCGGGTTCGGTGGGCGCATCCTTGACCCGAACGATATTCCGAAATTCATGAATTCACCCCAGACGGTGCTGTTCGACAAGGGCCGCCTGCTCTATGGCCTCGACCGGGCGCGCAAACCGATCCGCGCGGCGGACCAGGCCGTGATCGTGGAAGGTTACCTGGATGTGATCGCCGTTCACCAGGCAGGCTACGAGAACGTGGTCTCACCGATGGGTACGGCGCTGACCGAAGACCAGATGCGCCTGTTGAAGAAATTCACGCGCAAGATCGTGCTGGCGCTCGACCCGGATACTGCCGGTCAGAAGGCTGTTTTGCGCGGGCTGGATGCAGCCCGCGCCTCAATGGACCGCGAAGAGGAACTGCGGTTCGATGCCCGCGGCCTGCTGCGGCACGAGGCGCGCCTGCAAGCTGACCTGCGCGTGGCAACCATGCCTGACGAACTCGACCCGGACGAAATCGTGGCGCGCGACCCACAGGAGTGGGCCAGGCTGATCGAAGCGGCCAAACCAATCGTGACACACGTCCTCGAAACGCTGGTCAGCGACCGGGATGTGAACGACGCCAAGGTGAAGAGCGAGATCGCGGCCCAGATTTTGCCGTTGATCGAAGACCTGCCCAACCCGGTGGAACGCGATTCATACCGTCAGATGCTGGCGCGCCGCCTGAAAGTGGATGAACGTTCGTTAAGCGGGACCAAGGCTCCGGTGAGTCCCGTGCGGCGGCAGCGCCCAAAGGCCGAGGCCGCCCGGGAGCAGAAACTGATTCAGGCCGCACCCCCGGCCAGTCGCTTTAAAATCGTCGAAATCTCGTGCCTGGCTTTGCTGCTGCGCCGCCCAGAACTGCTGCCACACCTTGACCGCCGCCTGCAAGAATCGGGGCTGGCGGCGCTCTCTGCGTTGGATTTCGAGTATACTGACCACCAGTTGATTCTGCGTCTGATCCAGCAATCGCTCGAACAGGATGAAGCCGAACAGGCGCATTACGTTGAGTCTCACCTGGATGAGAGCCTACGTGAAACATTCACCAGCCTGAGGGCGCAGCCAGCCCCAAAAGGCGTGGATGACAAACTCTTGGACGAGTTGACCAGACAGGTTTTACAGGTGCGGCAACAATCTTTGAGCGAGAGTGTTAACCAGTTACGCTTCATGATCGAAGACGCGCAACAGACTGGCGAAGTGCGCGCGACCAATTACCAGCAGTTGATGTTGCAGTACGGACGCATGTTGAACCACCTGGACGATGCGCGCCGTAAATTGATTGAGTACAGGCGAAAGTGACCTATGCCCCGTAAAAAGGTTGAGATCAAAAGCCCCAAAGACCTGCTGCCTGACGCCGCTGACCTGGAAAACGATGAAATGGTGGCCGAGGTGGAGGAGGTCGACATTGCGCCGGAGGACGTTGCCGAACTGGAAGCGGATGATCCGCTCGATTTTTCCCACCCGGCACTGGCAGAGGAACTTTCTGAAGACCCGGTGCGGCTGTACCTGCGCGAAATCGGCCAGGTAAAACTACTGGATTCCGATAGCGAGTTCCGCCTTTCGACGCAGATCGAGGCCTATCGCTTGCTGAAAAACCTGTCGCGCCGCGTTGACCGGCACGGTGTCGATCACCTGACCACCGTTTACCGCGCGATTGTGGATGAATTGCTGGTCGCCTGGCGGCGGCTGGACGAAGATGCCGCCAGGTTGAACGCGCATGTGCCCGATATGGCGCTGGTGCTGGCCTCGGCGCAAGCCCTGCGCCACGGCTGGGACATCGACTCTCCCTCGTATCTGCGCGCGTTTCTGGATAACGGCCAGTGGGGGCGGGATACCTTGTGGAATAGCCTGGCATCCAACGCCTTTAATTTGTTTGTCTGCCTGTATATGCTTCCGCCGCAACTTGCAGACTGGCTTTCGAAATATTGCAAACAGCACAAATCGGCCTGCCCGGTTGCGCGCAGCCTGTACCGCTATATCCCATCCGAAGAAGACCTTCAGTTTGACACAAAAATTCTCGAACTGCGCTCTGAAGAAGCCAACCAGGCGCTCATTCGCGCCAATTTGCGGCTGGTGGTCAGCGTGGCCAAGCGCTACCTGGGGCGCGGCATCTCGTTTTTGGATTTGATCCAGGAGGGGAACCTGGGCCTGCTGCGAGCGGTCAATAAGTTCGACCCGCGCCGGGGCTTCAAATTCAGCACCTACGCCACCTGGTGGATCCGCCAATCGATCAATCGTTCCATCGCCGAACAGGCGCGCACCATTCGCATCCCGGTGCATTTATTCGAATCGATCACGCGCATCCTGCGCATCCAGCGCCAGCTTGTCCAGCACTATGGACGCGACCCGAACGCTGACGAACTGGCCCTCGAGGTGGGTTATCTCCCAACTGAAGACGTGCAGGCCATTTTGCGCGCAAAAGCCGAAGGCACACAACTCGATCCGGATGTCCAGCGCCGCTGGGAGATGGCCACCGCCAAGGTCTACCGCATCCTGCGCTCCGCCGAGGAGCCGGTCTCGTTGGAAGGCCCCGTCGGCGACGAGGATTCGTCACAACTCGGGGATTTCATCCAGGACGATGACGCTCTCGAGCCGATGGACGCTGCCGCGCGCGAAATGCTGCGCGAACAGGTGCAGCACGCGCTGGCGGCGCTCTCTGAACGCGAACGCCAGGTGCTCGAACTGCGCTTCGGCCTGATCGACGGCAAAGACCATACGCTCGAAGAAGTCAGCCGCTATTTCAACGTGACGCGCGAGCGCATCCGCCAGATCGAGGCCAAGGCGCTCCGCAAGCTGCGACATCCAACCAGGAGCCGGCATCTGCGGGATTATCTGGGTGATTAAATAAAAATTAGGGGCAGGTTACAAACCTGCCCCTAATTTTTATTTTAGAAAGGCCGCGATCAACTCCCAGTTGAGCACTAAATCATAGATCCCAATCGCCAGCAGCAACAATCCGCTGAACAAGTTGATCCAACGCGCGTGTTGGGCAAACTGACGGGTGATCCAGCGTTGGGAAGCGCCCGAAAAAAACGAGAGCGCCAGAAGCGGCAGGCCAAAGCCCATCCCAAACCAGAAAAAGATATTGAGTTTGCTCAAGGCTTCACCAACAGTCAGCGATAAGGCAAAGATACTGACCACCAGCGGCCCGGAACACGGCAGGGCAATCGGCCCGTAGAGCAGACCATACATAAACGCGTTGACAAACGGGTTGGATAAGACTGGGACCTGGATCTGTGGCAGGCTTTTGAAGGGGTTGATGTTTAGGATCAAGAGAATGCCCAGGAAAATGATGATCGCATCCGCAATCGGGATGATGACCGAGAGCGCGCGCCCAACCGAGATCGAGAGCAGGGCAATCAGCCCGCCGAGGGCCAGCATCATGGTCAGCACACCGGCCAGGACAAAAAAGCCGAGCAGGTAACGCTGCCATTTTCCTTGCAAACCTTCCTGCCCGCCAGAGATGTAGGCCAGGAAGCCGGGATAAAGCGGCAAAACGCATGGGCTGGTGGTGGCCAGGAGGCCGAGGGTCAGGGATGTCAGGATGGTTTCCATAATGTTTTCGGGGTGTAGGGGCGTAGCATTGCTACGCCCCTACTTCATGATACTACATGCCTTCTTTGAGATACTGGTCAACAACTTTGAACAGGTCGTCGGCGCTCTTGATCCCGAAGGGCAGCGGATGAGCCACACCCTTGCGGTCGATGATCAGGATCGGGGTGGAGGGTGGGTTGAGGAACTGGTCGCCGTAGAGTTTGGCGATTTCGCGCGAGACCTCCGCCGGGGAAACGGCATACAACCAGTCAAACCCATTGTTCATGACGTAATCTTTTAAGTCGGCAGCGTTTTCATTCGGGTCAATATCCAGCCCGATCGAGACAAAATCGTCTTTCATCCCGAGCATTTCGTGCAGTTTCTTGACCTCGCCCTGCTGTTTTTTGCAATTTGAACACCACTGCGCCAGGGTCTCAACCAGGATGACTTTGCCCTTCAGTTCGTGAATGCTGAAAGTCTTTCCGCTGGCGGCATCAGTCAGGGCCACTTGGTACCAGGCCGGGGTTTCCATCATGGCATCCGGGGCCGCCGTTTCTTTCATCATATTATCAGGGGTGGCAGTCTCTTTGGGCATCATCGCGTCTGGGGTGGCCGTTTCCTTGTCCATCATGGCTTCGGTCGGCTTGTCCATCATCACTTCAGGGGTTGGGGCGGCTGCGCCGCAGGCGCTCAACAAGATGGAGGTCAGGATGACCAGGCTGGTTAAAAATTGAAATTTTCGCATTCTTTTCTCCTTTTTGAATTTCCTTGATGGTAGCCTGCCGGGCTTACGAAACTCCTGCGAAAAGCTTACGAAAGTCTGAACAAAACTGCCAGCCGGAACAGTTTGCAGTATGATTGAAACAGGAGCAAGCCATGCCCGAAAAATCCATCCTGGTGGTTGAAGACGAACCCAGCATTGCCGAAGTAGTCAGCCTGTATTTGCGCCGCGCCGGTTACCAGGTCCAGACCCTGGGCGATGGTCAAGCCGCGCTTGAACTGTTGGAAAAGCGCCTCCCCGATCTGGTGGTGATGGACTTGATGCTGCCGGGCCTGGATGGTTACAGTCTCACCCGCTGGCTGCGCAACCGCTCCGAGGTGCCGATCATCATGCTCACTTCGCGCCGCGAAGAAATGGACCGGATCAACGGCCTCGAGATGGGCGCGGATGATTATGTCGTCAAACCCTTCAGCCCGCAGGAACTGGTCAGCCGGGTGCGGGCGGTCTTGCGCCGCGGGGGTGGCGACAAAGCGGCGGAGGGCGAACGCGCGCTTGAACTCGGCGGCCTGCTGATCGATCCGCTGGCGCGCTCGGTCACTTTGAGCGGCTCACCGATTGAACTGACCGCGAAAGAATTCGACCTGCTTTATCTCTTTGCCCGCCATCCGCGCCAGGTTTTCAGCCGCGACCACCTGCTCGAACGCGTTTGGGGCGTTTCGGAATACATCGACCCCGGCACCGTCACCGTCCACGTCCGCCGGTTGCGCGAAAAAATTGAGACTGACCCCTCCAAACCAGAGCGCCTGCTGACGGTTTGGGGCGTGGGCTACAAATTTGAGCCATGAAAAATTTCCAACTTTCCCTCGCTCTGCGCTATGCTCTGGGCGTGATGCTCGTTCTCGCCGTTTCGCTGGGCGCTTTCTATCTATTGATGGCTCCGCCCATGGCCGAGCTGGGGCTGATGACCCAGTTCCTGCTGATCACGGCCTCCGTTTCCAGCCTGGCTGGTTTTCTGGCCTACCGCCTGGGCTGGATGAATTATTCGCCCACCCTACGCTGGAACCTGCTCGCCGGTTACGCCATCGCCAGCATCCTGACCTTTTTCAACGTCTGGCTGACGGCGCGGCTGATGTTTGCCAGCCAGCACGATCTGCTCCTGGCCGTCGTTTTACTGGTTTTTGCGGCCGGGATGGCGATGGTTTTGGGATATTTCTACTCGAGCGCGCTGGCCGAACGAATCAGCAAGGTCGAATCTGCGGCCCGCCGCCTCGCAAGCGGCGACCTGTCCACCCGCCTCCCGGTTCTCGGAACGGATGAAGTGGCCTCGCTGGCAGCGACTTTCAACCAGATGGCCGGTCAGCTTCAGGCAGCGGCGGAAAAGCAAAAGGAAGTCGAACGCCTGCGCTCGGATTTAATCGCCTGGGTCGGTCACGACTTGCAGACGCCGCTGGCCTCGATGCGCGCGATTCTGGAAGCCCTGGCGGATGGGATGGTCGATGACCCGGAGGCGGTCCAGCGTTACCTGAAAACCGCTCAGCGTGATATCCGCTCGCTCTCATTGCTGATCGATGACCTGTTCCAGATGGCGCAGATCGACGCGGGCGGCTTGCAGCTTGACCTGGCCCCCAACTCGCTCAGCGACCTGATTTCAGATACGCTCGAGAGTTTTTCCGAACTTGCGGCCCGCCAGGGCATCCGTCTCGAGGGGGCGGTCGAACCCGAAGTCGATCCGGTTTGCATGGATGCAGCCCGGATTGGGCGGGTGCTGAACAACCTGGTTGGGAATGCCCTGCGGCACACCAACGCCCAGGGCAGAGTCAACGTTACGGCGCGGCGAGCAGGGCAGCGGGTGGAGGTGGTCGTCTCCGACAGCGGCGAAGGGATTCAGCCGCAGGATCTGCCACACCTATTCGAACAGTTCTATCGCGGCGAAAAATCCCGCAGCCGAGCCACGGGCGGCGCCGGGTTGGGCCTGGCGATCTCCCGTGGAATTCTTCAGGCGCATGGCGGCGAAATCCGCGTTGAAAGTGAGTTGGGCGAGGGCACGCGGTTTATTTTTAGCCTCCCTTAATCCCGGCGTAAGACTTTCGTAACAACTTTTTCTTAGAATGAAACTCGAGGTGAGCAACCATGAAACGAGTTTCATTCTTTCTTTTTCTAACCTTCATCCTGACAGCTTGCAGCAGCGCTTTGCCGCCAACTTCTCAGCCGACGACTGCGCCAGAGCCGGAAACCCCCGCCAAAAAGTCCGACCTGCCTGAGCTGGGCGCGGCCCCTGAACTGACCAATACCACCTGGCTGAATGTGGCTGCGCCCCTGCGTCTGGCAAACCTGCGCGGCCAGGTAGTGTTGATCGACATGTGGACCTTTGGCTGAATTAATTGCCGCAACGTGATCCCCTCGTTGAGGGGCTGGCATGAAAAGTACGCAGCGCAAGGCCTGGTCATCATCGGCAATCATTATCCTGAATTTTCGCGCGAAGCCGATTTGGAGAATCTCAAAGAAGCGGTTGTCAGCCTGGAGATTCCCTACGCAGTAGCGCAGGATAACGACGGCGCCACCTGGCAGGCTTATAAAAACCACTATTGGCCGACGATATACCTGATCGATAAACGCGGCCAGATCCGCTATATCCAGATCGGCGAAGGCTCGTATGCTGAAACTGAAGCCGCCATCCAGGCTTTATTGGCGGAACCCGCCGCGCAAAATTAATAGAATATTTAGACTAATCTGGTATTCTTTGTTTATTCAGGAGCAAATTCATGAGCGACAATTTCAAATCTGTCCCGGTCAAATCCTCCGAGATCACCCCAAAAAGTGTCTATCTCTCGCGCCGCGACTTTATCAAAGCGGCGGGTGTGATCGCCGGATCGGTGGCGCTGGCGGCCTGCGCGCCGCAATTGACCAGCACACCCCAGCCAACCACCGCGGCGCAATTAGTTCTCAACGGCAAGATCGATGAATTGGGCGACCCGGTTAATTCTTTTAAAGACATCACCAACTACAACAACTATTACGAATTCACCACCAGCAAAGAAGGCGTCGCCAGGGTCGCGGCGAAGTTCACGACCTCGCCCTGGGAGGTGGAGGTCTACGGGCTGGTCAAGAATCCGCGCAAATACGCCCTGGAAGACCTGGTCAGCAAGTTCCAGCCGGAAGAACGCATCTACCGCTTGCGCTGCGTGGAAGCCTGGAGCATGGTCATCCCCTGGCTGGGATTCCCGCTCGCGAAACTGCTCAAGGAAGTCGAACCGACCTCCAACGCGAAATACGTCCGCTTCGAAACGGTTTTTCGTCCCGAGGAAATGCCCGGCCAACACGACCGGCTCTATCCCTGGCCCTATCAGGAGGGCCTGCGCCTGGACGAAGCCATGCACGACCTGACCCTCCTGGCCACCGGCTTGTATGGCGGCGAACTTCCTGCGCAAAGCGGTGGCGGGATGCGCCTGGTCGTGCCGTGGAAATATGGTTTCAAATCGATCAAGGCGATCGTCAAAATCGAACTGGTCGCGGAGCAGCCCTCCACCTTGTGGAGTGCCATCGGGCCAGACGAATATGGTTTCTACGCCAACGTCAACCCGCAGGTTGACCATCCGCGCTGGTCGCAGGCCACTGAAAGACGGATTGGCGAACTCCAACGTCGTGAAACCCTTATGTTCAACGGTTACGCCGAACAGGTTGCCTCGCTGTATGATGGCATGGATTTAGCGAAAAATTATTAAACCGCTGGTTGAGTAGGGCGGTGCTTTCCCGACCGTACACTTGCACCTAACGCAAGTATAGGTGTCGAAACCAGCGATTCAGGTCTCGATACGCCGGAAAATCACCGTCTACTCGACCTTCGATTCATCTTGAAAGAAATTCACAAACGATGAAAAAATCCCGTTTGACCCCGCTCCAAACTCTCGTCCATCTCGCTGGCTGGGCGCCGCTGGCGCTGATGGTCTACAATTTTTTTACCGATAACCTGACCGCCAACCCGATCCAGGCACTTGAACAGCAGACCGGTATCCATGCGCTGACCTTTTTGCTCTTTTCGCTGGCCTGTACCCCGCTGGCCGCCATCCTGGGCTGGCAGGAACTGACCCAGCGCCGCAAGGCGCTTGGCAACTACGGCTTCATGTATGCCGCCCTGCATGTGACCCTCTTTGTTGGCCTGGATTACGGCTTCAACCTGAATGCCATCCTGCGCGACGTGGGCAGCAAGTGGTACATCCTGGTTGGCGCGCTGGCCTTCCTGCTGCTGCTCCCACTGGCGTTGACCTCCTTCAAGTACTGGATGAAGCGCCTGGGCAAAAATTGGAAGCGCCTGCACAAGCTGGTTTACATCATTGCGCCCATTGTGGCCTTGCATTTTTTACTCTCGGTCAAGGGCGATTTGTTCCGTTTACAAGGCAACCTCCTCCAGCCCTTGCTGTATGGTTCGATTGCGTTGGTTTTGCTTGTGCTGCGCCTCACCCCCGTTAAAACAGCCTTGACCAGGCTCCGCACCCGTCTCAGTCTTTGGTTTCGAGAGAGGAAATCCCCGCTGAAAGCGACGGGCGGCCAATAATTGGCCGCCCGTTTTGCTGCGTAGGGAAGTGCGACGCGCCCTCTCCGATGTTTAGAAAATACCCCTGATTGTCAGCAGCAGGCCGACAATCGCCAGCGGAATGCCGACAATTGCCCCAACAATCGTCAGGCTGACGAGTATGCCGACCAGGATGAAGACCAGTCCAATCAGGATGGCAACGAAACGGCCAACCATCTCAACGATGGTGGCAACCAGTTTCCAGATGGCCCAGAACGGCCAGAGATACCAGGGAATTTGTTGTTTGTGAGTAGTAGTCATTTGAGCCTCCGAAGAGATCTACGTTCCGGCTTCGAAAAAGGTGCGCGTTTTACGAAAAAACCGCATGCGCAGGCCCTGAAGCAGCCAGATTAGCTTTTGGGGTGTTTCTGGGTTCAGATCCGCCTGGTGAACTTCTTCAAAGCTTTCATAAACGACTGAGAGTACTTGACCTCTTGTTATATAATGGATAATACCTTTATCGATATTCAATACCTTCGCCAAAATTAGGTGA